>NZ_CP060695.1:1457500-2128717 GCF_014352875.1 Polaribacter pectinis | reverse complement strand
CAGACATCAAAAACGGACTTTTAGTTTTATTGGGAATTGTTAATGAAGATGCTCAAGAAGACATTAATTGGTTGGTTCGAAAAGTGGCAAATCTCCGCATTTTTAATGACGAAAATGGAGTAATGAACAAATCTTTATTAGAAAGTAATGGAGAAGTGATTGTTGTGAGTCAGTTTACGTTGCAAGCCTCCACCAAAAAAGGAAACAGACCAAGTTATATAAAAGCAGCAAAACCAGAAATTGCAATTCCTTTATATGAGAATTTTGTGAAAACATTGGAAAACGAATTGGGGAATAAAGTACAAACTGGAGAATTTGGTGCAGACATGAAAGTCGAATTGTTAAATGATGGTCCAGTAACAATCATCATCGATTCAAAAAATAAAGAATAACTAATTTGGATTTTATCAACATCCATACTCACAAAAAATCATCGGTTGAAAACGTGTTTTCTATTGAAAATAAATATCCAACTTCAGTAGATTTTTCTTCTCCTTTTTCAATCGGAATTCATCCTTGGTTTATCAATAAAAATAAAATTGAAGAAGAACTTTTACTTATAGAACAAAGTCTTCAAAATAAAAATTGTTTTGCTTTGGGCGAATGTGGTTTAGATAAAATTATAGAAGCAGATTTTAAACTTCAACAAGAAGTTTTCAGAAAACAAGTGAAACTTTCAGAAAAACACAACAAACCTTTAATTATCCACTGTGTAAAAGCATTTCAAGAAATTATTGAAATCCAAAAAGAAACAAAACCAAAACAAATTTGGATTTTACACGGTTTCAATAAAAACCTACAAGTTGCAGAAAGTTTAATTAAAAACGGAATTATTTTATCAATTGGAGTAGCAATTATCAAGAATGAAAAACTGCAAAAAGCAGTTTCAGAAATTCCTTTAGATAAATTGTTTTTAGAAACAGACGATTCAGAAGTTACAATTCAAGAAGTTTATAAAAAAGTAGCAAACATAAAAAGGTTAGAGGTTGAAGAACTTCAACAAATAATAAAACAAAATTTTAGAAATATATTTAGAGTATGAGTTGGTTAGAACGTACTGAACTTTTAGTGCAAAAAGAAGGAATTGAAAGATTACAAAATGCCAATATTTTAGTTGTTGGTTTAGGAGGAGTTGGAAGTTATGCAGCAGAATTTATAGCAAGAGCTGGTGTTGGAAAAATGACAATAGTAGATGGCGATGTTTTTGATGAAACGAATATCAATAGGCAATTGCCTGCATTACAATCTACAGTTGGTAAAGCGAAAACAAGCATTTTATCAGAAAGATTAAAAGATATTAATCCAGATTTAGAATTAACAGTTTTAAAAGAATTTTTATCACCAGAAAGAGCCTATGAAATTGTTTCAAAAGAGTTTGACTACGTTTTAGATTGTATAGATTCTATTACACCAAAAATTAATTTAATTGTGGCTGCAAGAAGAAAGAAAGTTAAAATTATTTCTTCAATGGGAGCTGGAGGTAAATTAGATGCAACCAAAATTCGTGTAAAAGATATTGCCAAAACAAAGAACTGTACAATGGCAAGAGTTTTAAGAAAGCGTTTAAAAGAAAGAAAGGTAGATAAAGGTGTAAAAGCGGTTTATTCAGAAGAAGTTCAAATTCCTGCAAGCGTAAAAATTACAGACGGAACCAATTTTAAAAAATCTTATTATGGTACCATAAGCTACATGCCAGCTGCATTTGGATTGCAAGCAGCAGCACATGTTGTTAATTTTTTAATAAAAAAGTAAAAAATAGTTTCCAAGGAAAATAAATTCATTGTATATTTGCCATGGGAAATAAATTTCCAGAATTTGAAAACTAATTAAAATCAAAATAAAATGAAAAAAGTATTTTTAACATTGGCATTAGTAGCATCAGTTTTAACTGCATGTAAAAGCGAGAAAAAAGAAAAAGTAGAAGCTAAAGAAGCTGTAAAAGTAACTGTAAATGTTGCTGAATTAAATAATGTAGATACAGATACATCTGTATTAAATTGGAAAGGAACAAAACCTGGAGGAGCGCATAATGGAACAGTTGCTCTAAAAAGTGGAGGTTTATTAATTGAAGATGGCAAATTAACACAAGGAGAGTTTATTATTGACATGACTTCAATTAAAAATTTAGATATGGCTGGTTCTGAAGGAGCTGGTAAATTAGAAGGACACTTAAAAAATGCAGACTTCTTTGATGTAGCTGAATATCCAAATGCAAAATTTGTAATTACTAAAATTGAAGAAACAGAAGGAAAACTAGCTGTAACTGGTAACTTATTAATTAAAGATATTGCTAAAAGCATTACTATTCCTGCAATGATTTCTACAGAAGGTGGTGTTACAACTTTTACAAGTGAAACATTTAATATTAACAGAGCAGATTTTAATGTAAAATATGGTTCTAAGTCATTTTTCGATAACTTAAAAGACAAGTTTATTGACGATTTAATTGAAATGTCTTTTGTTGTTAAAACAAAGAAATAAGCAAAAATTTTTTTAAAAAATAAATTAAACCCAAGACTTTGTCTTGGGTTTTTCTTTTTTTATATTGCATTGCTATATAAAAAAATATGAAGAAGAATATACTTTACGCTGTTACAACGGTACTGTTTTCTGTTACAATAACCTTTTCACAAAAAATAAACTATTCATCTTTACTAATTCCTGCAGAATTAAAGGAAAACGCGAATGCAGTTGTAAGAAATCAGTCAATAGATATTACCATAGAAGATGTAGATAAAATGGTAGTTAAAGAAAGAAGAACTGTAACAGTTTTAAATAAATTGGGCGATAGAAATGTTGCTATGTACGAGAGTTATGACAATGATACTAGAATTACAGAACTTCATGCCTTTATTTATGATGCTTTAGGAAATCAAATAAAAAAATATAAAGAAAGAGATTTTACAGACGTAAGCGCTGTAGATGGAGGAACTTTATATTCAGACTCTAGAGTTAAATATTTAGATTATACACCTATTACATATCCTTACACTGTAGTTTTTGAATCGGAATACAAAACATCTACTACTGGTTTCATACCTTGGTGGTTACCAATAAACGGATATTATATTGCTGTTGAAAAAGGACAATATTCAATTAAAAATCCTACTGGAATTCCTTTAAGGAAAAAAGAAACTAATTTTGAAGGTTTTAAAATTGAAAGCGCAAGTTCAGAAACAGAAATTTCTTATTCCATAACAAATCAAAAAGCAATTAAATATGAGAATAATGCTGTTTCATATAGAGAAATTTTACCCAAAGCAACCATAACTTTAGACAAGTTTAACTTAAAAGGTGTGTATGGCGAGTACACAAATTGGAATGAATTTGGCAAGTGGATGTATGAAAAATTACTAACAGGAAGAGATGTTTTAGATGAAGCTACAAAAACTAAAATTCAAGAATTAGTAAAAGGTGTTAATGACCCTATTGAGAAAGCTAAAATTGTATATCAATTTATGCAAGATAAAACGCGTTATATAAGTGTACAAGTTGGTATTGGAGGTTGGGAGCCTATTGCAGCAAATCTTGTAGACAAAGTTGGTTATGGAGATTGTAAAGGCTTAACAAATTATACAAAAGCATTGTTAGATGCTGCAGGTGTTACTTCATATTATACAATTGTTTATGCTGATGAAAAAAGAGATATAGATAAAGATTTTTCTTCAATACAAGGTAATCATGTTATTTTAAATCTTCCAAATAAAGGTAAAGATATTTGGCTAGAATGTACAAGTCAAACCATGCCTTTTGGTTTTTTAGGAGACTTTACAGACGATAGAAATGTTTTAGTTGTAACACCAGAAGGTGGAGTTATAAAAAGAACAACAGTTTATAAAGACGAAGTAAATCTTCAAACTACAAAAGGAGCTATTCAATTTAAAGAAGATGGAAGCTTAAATGCTACATTAAAAATTGTTTCCCAAGGTTTACAATATGATGATAAGTATAGTAATGAAGGTTATACTGAAGATGAATTAATAAAACACTACAAATCTAGTGTTTGGAATTATAACAACAATTTAGAAATTCAATCTTCAAAATTAGAAAACAACAAAAAAGACATTGTTTTTACTGAAGATTTAGAAATATCCATTAAAAATTACGCTTCTATAAATGCACAAGAATATTTATTTAGAGTTAATGTTTTTAATAAAAATAGTTTTGTACCCAAAAGATATAGAACAAGAAATTTACCGCTTAAAATAGCTAGAGGATACAAAGATGTAGACGAATTCGAAATTAAAATACCTGAAGGTTACACTCTTTCAGCTTTACCTCCAATAAAAGAACTTTCTACAAAATTCGGGAGTTACAAAGTAATCTTTACAAAAATCGATGACAATACTTTTAAATACAACAGATCTATAGCTATTAAAGAAGGAGTGTACCCAAAAGAAGATTATAAATTATATAGAAGCTTTAGAAGAAGTATTGCTAAATATGAAAATTTAAGAATTGCCATTACTAAAAAATAATTAAAATGAAGAAAATTACTATTGTATTACTGCTGTTAAGCCAAATCTCATTATTCGCCCAAGACCATAAATTTGGTAAAGTTTCTAAAGAAGAATTAGAAGAAAAATTTTATCCTTTAGATTCTACTGCAGATGCAGCTTATTTATTTAGAAAAAGAAGGACTTACTTCGATTTTATAGCGCAACAAGGAGATTTTCAGTTAGTTACAGAGATTCATGAAAGAATTAAGATATACACAAAAGAAGGGTTTGATATGGCTAATAAATCCATTTCATATTATGACCCAGATAGTGGGGCAAGAGAAGCTGTAAGTTCTATAAAAGCTTATACATTCTCTTTGGTAAACGGAAAAGTTGAAAAAGAAAAATTGTCTAAAAAAAATATTTTTAAAGAGAAAAAAGACAAGTATTATAGTCTTAAAAAAATTACAATGCCAAACATTAAGGAAGGGGTTATTGTAGAAATTAAATATAGGTTTATCTCTCCTTATGCAACTTCTGTAGATAATTTACATTTTCAATATGGAATACCATTAAAGAAGTTCGAATATCAAGTGGAAATTCCTGAATATTACACCTTTAATACTAAGTTTATAGGGTATTATACGCCTAGAATGAATAAAACTTCCAAAAATAGTTCAATTGGTTCTTTAAATTTTACTGTTAATGTTTTTCAATTTGATGGATTAAATGTTCCTGCATTAAAAAATAATGAACCCTATATTACAAGTATTAACAATTTTAGAGGTGGCGTACAGTTTGAACTAACTCAAACAAATTTTGCAAATATTGGAGGTGGTATTAAAAACTATTCTACTTCTTGGGAAAATGTTAGTAAAGAGATTTTTAAGTCTTCAAATTTTGGGTCTGAATTAAAAAAATCGAGTTATTATAAAGACGATTTAGAAAAGATTTTAACAGTTGCAAAAACAGATTCAGATAAAGTTTCGGCAATATTTCAACATGTTAAAAATCAGGTAAAATGGAATGAGTTTTATGGGAAATATACAGAAAATGGTGTTAGAAAAGCTTACAAGGAAAGAGTAGGGAATTCTGCAGACATTAATTTAATATTAACATCTATGTTACGTTCTGCAGGTTTAGATGCAAACCCTGTTTTAGTAAGTACAAGAACAAATGGCGTTCCATTATTTCCTACAATAAAAGGTTTTAATTATGTGGTTTCTATGGTAGAATTTTCTGGAGGAAGTTATGTGTTATTAGATGCAACTGAAAAATATAGTTTACCAAATATTTTACCAACCAGAGATTTGAATTGGAATGGTAGAAAAGTAACTAAAGATGGAAACTCTTCATGGGTAAAACTTACATCTTCTAAACCAGCTCTAGAAGAGAATTATTTATTGGTAAACATTACAGATGATTTAATGGCTGAAGGTATGTATAGAACCAAATATGACAATTTAAATGCCTTATCTTACAGGAAAAATAACAATCATATAAAAGAGGAAGATTTAATTACCAAATTAGAGGAGAAAAATAAGATTGAAATAGAAGATTATAAGGTTGTTAACAAAGAAAAAATAGCAAAACCAGTAATTAGAACAGTTAAGTTTGTGAGTGAAGATTTAATCGAACAAATTAATGGTAAAATATATGTAGAACCATTACTGTTTTTCTCGCAACACACGAATCCTTTTAAACTAGAAGATAGAAAATTTCCAGTAGATTTTGCAACTCCTTGGAAAGATAAGTACACTGTTTCAATAAAAATCCCTGAAGGTTATAAAGTAGAAACATTGCCAGAACCATTAGCTATTGGTTTGCCGGAAAATTTAGGGGTTTTTAAGTTTCAAGCTTCTACAGTAGGTAATAAAATAAATACCATTTGTGTTATACAATTTAATAGTGCAATCATTGCCCCACAATATTATGCAGCGTTAAAAGATTTTTATGGGCAGTTGGTTAAGAAAGAATCAGAAAAAATTGTTTTAGTTAAGATTTAATAAAAACATTTTTCATCAAGAATATTATAAACCCAAAACGAAAGTTTTGGGTTTTCTTTTTTAATTTTTTTAAGAAGGAAATCCCAACATTTCTCCCATACCAACAGTAAATAACCAGCATCCATAAATAGCATGTTCAACAGAAACTAAAAAAGTAGATTTCGTTTTTTTGTAGGTAATTGCGAATAAAATTCCACCAATAAAAGTGATGACAATCACAATTGTGTTTTGAAAGAATAAATGTGCTAAAGAAAACAAGACAGCATTTATAAAAATAAACAATCTTTCATTTTTGAAAAGATTCTCATATCGCTTAAAGAAGAAGGTTCTAAAAAGTAATTCTTGGGGATAAACAGAAAAAAAAGCATAAATAAACAGAAATATCATCCATTTAAAAGGCTGGTTTAAGACTATTTCGAAAAGATTTTCTGTATCTGTAAACCAAACAAAAATAGTAGTAAAAACAGCAATAATTACGGACTTAAAAAGTGTCGTTTTCCAAAAGTTTTTTCAATGGATATCTTTTTTAATTTTAAACTGAATTTTTTCAACCTTTAAAATAACATACAAAACATAAGCAAAACCCAAAACCCCAATAATCAGTTTTAAGATTGACGAATAATCAAAGCAAAAACTAATTGGTATCAATATAAAAATAACAAAAAGTTCAATAAGTTTATAATTGGTAGATTGCATATTAAGTCAAGTTTATAGCAGTTGTGTTCTTCACTTTTTCAATGGTAAAAATACTGTGTGTACTCCCAATATATTTTATGGCAGTTAACTTTGTAACCATAAAATCTCTGTATTCGTCCATATCTTTTGCATAAATTTTTAGAATATAGTCATAATCGCCACTTACATGAAAACATTCCGAAACTTCTTCTAATTTTAAAATTTCACGTTCAAAAGTAGTTACATATTCTTTAGAATGTTGCACTAATTTAATATGACAAAAAACTAAAAAAGATTTTTCAATTTTATTCTTGTTAATGATTGCCACATACTTTTCAATCACCTTTTCTTTTTCGAGTTTTTTAATCCGTTCATAAACAGCAGTTACAGATAAATTCAACTGTAAAGACAGTTGTTTTGTAGTCTGTTTACTGTCCTCTTGTAATAAATTGATCAGTTTTTTATCGATTTTGTCTAACATGTAAATTGAAAATTATCTAAAAATAGTAAAAATTTTAACTATTTATAGTTTATAAAACTAATTATGAGTTCAAAAATAGAAATAAAAACTGTATTTATTCAATTGTATTGATAAATAATCTATTTGCGGTTAATTTTGATTCAGATAAAAAACGAATAGTATGAAATTCAATCCAGCAGATAAAATTCAAGATTTACAATACTTTGGCGAATTCGGAGGTGTAAATCCATCCATTTCAGA
Source organism: Polaribacter pectinis (assembly GCF_014352875.1). Taxonomy (NCBI): domain Bacteria; kingdom Pseudomonadati; phylum Bacteroidota; class Flavobacteriia; order Flavobacteriales; family Flavobacteriaceae; genus Polaribacter; species Polaribacter pectinis. The sequence goes on along the minus strand of NZ_CP060695.1, from coordinate 2,120,876 downwards.
TTCATCAACTTACACTTTCATATCCGCAAAAACAATGTTCGATACTTTTGAGGGAAATGCAGATGGTTGTTATTTATATTCTCGTCATTCCACGCCATCAAATTTATATTTAGGCGAAGCATTAGCAGCAATGGAAGGCACAGAAACTGCCAACGTTTCAGCATCAGGAATGGGCGCAATTACCCCAGTTTTAATGCAATTGTGTGGAGCAGGAGACCATATTGTTTCAAGTAGAACAATTTACGGTGGAACCTATGCTTTCTTAAAGAATTTCACTCCAAGATTTAATGTAGAAACCACTTTTGTAGACATCACAAAGTTGGATGTTGTAGAAGCAGCAATCACAAAAAACACCAAAGTTTTATATTGCGAAGCAGTAAGTAATCCACTTTTAGAAGTTGCAGATATTGCAGGTTTATCAGCGTTAGCTAAAAAACACAATTTACAATTAGTGGTAGATAATACGTTTTCTCCACTGTCAATTTCTCCAGCAAAATTAGGTGCAGACATTGTTTGCCACAGTTTAACAAAATTTATAAACGGCTCTTCAGACACAGTCGGTGGTGTGGTTTGTGGTTCGCAAGAATTAATTAACAATTTGCGAAATGTAAACGATGGTGCAAGTATGTTGCTGGGTTCTACAATGGATAGTTTGCGAGCGGCATCAATTCTTAAAAACATGAGAACCTTGCATATTCGAATGAAACAACACAGTTTTAATGCTTCTTTTTTGGCAGAAAAGTTCGAAAAAGATGGATTAAAAACAGTGTATCCAGGTTTAGAATCTCATCCTTCCCATCATTTATTCAAAAAAATGATGAATCCAGAGTATGGTTTTGGAGGAATGTTAACCATTGATGTTGGTTCTTTGGACAAAGCCAATGAATTAATGGAGTTAATGCAACACAAAAATTTGGGTTATTTGGCTGTGAGTTTAGGTTTTTATAAAACGTTGTTTTCTGCTCCAGGAAGTTCTACTTCTTCCGAAATACCAGAAGACGAGCAAAAAGAAATGGGCCTTTCAGACGGTTTAATTCGTTTTTCAATCGGTTTAGACAACGATATTAAGCGAACTTACCACATGATGAAATCTTGCATGCAAGAAGTAGGAGTTTTGTAAAATTATTTGGGCGTTCCCTTTCAGGTCAGGCTTTCGCACTCGCTTTTTTTGTGAAAAACAAAAAAGAGCTCAAACAATTGCTCAATCCTTAACGCGAATTGCAAACCCGAAAAGGAAGTAATTTAAAAATACAAATAGATTTTTCAGACCTCACAGGTTTTAAAAACCTGTGAGGTCTATATTTTCATATAGAAAACGAACAGTTACTTCAGATTTTCTAAAGAATGAAGAGAAATAAACCAAGAAATTTTAAATTTACCTAAAACCTAAAACCTAAAACCTAAAACCTAAAACCTAAAACCTAAAACCTAAATCCCCCAAAAACGTTCTGTAAACTTCGAAAAATCTTCTTTGCTTGGCGGGTTTCCATTAAAAGGTAAAATATCCCATTCTTCATTTTCGTAAAAAACAGTAAAATTAAAAACAGATGTATTTATATCATCAGGGTTTAACATTGGGTAACGTAAATCTGTGTATTTATAAGTCCCAATTTTTTCCTTTTTGTAAACATTGTAATAACCATTACTAAACCAAGCCAATTTTTGTAGATTTTCGTCATTCATGTCTATTAAATGGTGTTGTTTATCAACTGTAATTATTTTTTCTGCAGTTTTACTTTTATCAAAAAGAGAATAAAAAGTAAGATGATATTTGTCTTCAGTTTCTGCAACTGCGTACCATAAAATATTATTTAGAATGGTTGGTTGTGCAGAAAAACGATTGTAAGAAACTCCAGCTTTTTCAAAAGATTTCTCAAATACGGAATCGATATATAGTTTATTACCAATTGTAAAAATCATGTAAGCAGAACTAATATAAATTCCTGCTTTTGTCCATTTTAATCTTTTCGAATTTGTTCTTTTCAGAAATAAAACCACAATTAAACAGATTAAAAAAGGTAGTGTATATAAAGGATCAACAACAAAAATATTATTAAAAGCAATTCTATAATCAGAAAAAGGAGCAAAAAGTTGTGTTCCATAAGGTGTAAAACAATCTAAAATAGGATGCGTAAAAAGTGATACAAAGAATAACCAAATCCAATCTTTTTGAGTGGTAGAATTTAACCTTTTTCCAGTATTGTAGAGTTTATGAATGATCCAACCAAAGAGAAAAGCCCCCAAGATTGAAAATAAAATAGAGTGCATAAAACCACGATGAAAAACCATCGCATTAATTTCATTGTCATACAAAAGTCCACCAATAAAAACATCTAAATCTGGAATTGTACCACCAATTGCCCCAAACAATAAAGCTTTATTTCCAGTTTTTTTACCGAGAATAATTTCGCCACAAGCAGCACCTAAAACAATTTGCGTTAATGAATCCATAAACGTAAAAATAGTGTAACCAAATCAATTTGCATAACTTCTTCTAAAATCGTAACATTACAGTACAAAAATTTATAAAATGCCAGACGAAAAAAATCTTTCAGAAATAAATATTGAAGATCAAAAAATTATTGAAAACAAAGAGTTAAATCTTTTAGAATCTTTAATTCCTGTGGTAATATTAATGTGTTTACTGGCATATAATATCTTTTTTGTGGAAGGACAAGAGTGGTTAGGAGGTTATACAAATCAGTACATTTTATTAATGGGAGGTATAGTTGCAGCAGCAGTTGGCTTTTTTAATAAAGTGTCTTTTTCGAGAATGATTGCAGAAGTTTGGGAAAACTGGAAAAGCGTTTTTGTACCAATTATGATTCTTTTTTTAGTAGGAGCATTAGCAGGAACTTGGCTCGTTAGTGGAATTATTCCAGCTATGGTTTATTATGGTTTGCAAGTTTTAAGTCCGGAAATATTTTTACCAGCATCTGTAATAATTGCAGCTATAATTTCGATTGCAACAGGAAGTTCTTGGACAACTTCTGCAACAGTAGGTATTGCTTTGGTAGGTATTGGAAGCGCTTTAGGAATTGCACCAGGAATGATTGCTGGAGCCGTAATTTCAGGAGCATATTTTGGCGATAAAATGTCTCCACTTTCAGATACTACAAATTTAGCGCCAGCAATGGCTGGTACAGATTTGTTTACGCACATAAAATATATGGCAATTACAACAGTGCCAACTATTATAATTACTTTAATTGTATTTGCAATTATTAGTGGAAATATAGATACTACAGGAAGTGCAGATATTAGTAATCTGTTAGCTTCAATTGATAATACGTTTCATATTTCGCCTTGGTTATTTTTAGTTCCAGGAATTGTAATTGCAATGATTTTAATGAAAACAAAACCATTAATTGCATTAGGAACTGGAGTTGTTTTAGCTGCAGTTTTTGCATTTATTTTTCAAGGAGATGTGTTAGCAAGTCTATCTGACTCTAAATTTTCTTCAATAATTAATTCCATTTTAACAGATACAAATATTGAAACTGATGATGAGAAATTATCAGAATTATTTTCTTCTGGTGGAATGAATGGAATGATTTGGACAATTCTATTAATAATCTGTGCAATGGTTTTTGGTGGTATTATGGATGCGATTGGAGCTTTAGCAAAAATTACAAAGAGTTTATTATCTGTAGCAAGTTCAGTATTTGGATTGTTTGCAAGTACAGTTGTAAGTTGTTTGGGATTAAATGCAATAGCATCAGACCAATATTTAGCAATTGTTATTCCTGGGAAAATGTTTAAAAAAGCGTATGAAGATAAAGGTTTAGCTCCAGAAAATTTAAGTAGAACTTTAGAAGATTCTGGAACTGTAACTTCGGTTTTAATTCCTTGGAATACTTGTGGTGCTTACCAAAGTAGCGTTTTAGGGGTTTCTGTAGCAGATTATTTTGTGTATGCTATTTTTAATTATTTAAGTCCGTTTACGACTTTGTTATTTGCAGCTTTAAATATTAAGATTAGACAGTTGGTAAAGAAATAAAATGATTGTTAAAGCAACACTTTCAGATGCAAAACAACTCACAGAAATCGCCTTAAAATCCAAAGCTATTTGGGGTTATTCTAATGAGTTAATAGAAAGTTGGCGAGAAGATTTAACAGTAATACCAAAAATGTTCGAAGATTTTAATATCTATAAATATCTTGTGAATAATGAAATTGCAGGATTCTATATTTTACACAGAGCAAATATTAGAACCAGTTTTTTAGAGTTTCTATTTGTTTCTCCTAGTTTTATAAAAAAAGGAATTGGCAAACAACTATTAGACCACGCAATTGAATATTGTATTGGAGGTTCATCTGCAATTTTAAATGTGTTATCAGATCCAAATGCGGAATCATTTTATGCAAAACATGGTTTTAAAGTAATAGGAAGAAGAGAAAGTTCTGTTGAAGGTAGATTGTTGCCAGAAATGGAATTAGAGTTTCCTGAAAACATGTAGTTTTGTCTTCAAAAAGATTTATTAAACCATGCAAAGAGAGATTAAACTTATTATTGATAGATTTAGAGAATTCTTATCTAAAAAAATCAATAAATATGATGAGAAGTTACCATACATAATCACAGTTATAATTGCTTTAATAGTTGTTGTTTCTGGTATAAAACTCTTTGTAAAACTTACTGAAAATTTACATACAGATTTATTAGGAACCTTTGATGCAAAAATTACAGAGTATATAATTTCTTTTAGAAACTCTTCTTTAACACACTACTTTACTTTTGTAACTGAAGTAGGAGATGCTGTAGGATATCTTATTGTTTTTCCATTATGTTCTTTACTATTTTATTTAGTTTTTAAAAGATGGAAATATGCAGGCCAGTTGACTTTAATATTACTTTTAGCATTAAGTTCTAACGTAATTTTAAAGCAAATAATTAACAGAGCAAGACCAACTTTAGAGCATTTGGTAACTGTAGAAACTTTAAGTTACCCAAGTGGTCATGCAATGACAGCTATGGCTTTTTATGGTTTTCTAATTTATTTAATTGCCACTTTTAATATTCGTAAGATTTTTAAATTCTTAATTATAACAGTTTTGGCTTTACTGATTTTAAGTATAGGAATTAGTAGAATTTATTTAGGTGTACATTTCCCTTCAGATGTTTTCGGCGGATTTATTGCCGGTTTTGTTTGGGTAATTTTCTGTGTTCTATTATTGAATCTTTTAAAAGTTTTTAAAACAGATCCTAAAACATAATTTTAGTTTGGACACAGTTCAATAATAAGAAATCTTACTTTTTTACTTTATAAGAAAGGATATTTACAATTGTAGAAATTAGTAATAAGACCCAAGGAGTCCCATGTAAAAGAACATCAAACCAATCTGCGGATTTCATTCCATGTTCTGGAGAAAAAGCATTTCCACCTAAAATCCATTGCAATTTACCCCAAATATGTGGCGGATTAAAAGGAGCCAAACCTAAAGTTAAACTTGCTAATAGAAAAAGTTTCCAATTATTTTTAAGTTGATTTTTCATAATTAAGAAGTTTAAAGTTTTTTGTATTAAATAAACCAATTCCAAACCAATCCAAAACGGATTGTAAAATCTCTATAAGGATAATTTGGTGCAGAAAAATAATTCTTTTTAGAAAAATCTGAAGTTGCATTATCAATCTTTAAATACAAACGAGTTCTTCTTACTTGTGCATTAAAAAAAACATCAAAAGTAGGGTAGCCAATTTGCTCATCATTCTGTATTCTAAATTCTGACAAAATTGGGTCGTAAGCATTTGCATTGTATGCTGTAAAATATTTAAAAGTCACACCAATATTTACCAACATTGGTTTTCCTTTAAACCAATAATCTGTGTAATAGAATGTGTTTCTAGTTACAAATTCTGGAACTCTAAAAACAGAACTTCCGCTACTAACGTTTTGATACATTATAGTATTGTCTAAAGCAAATTTACCAAGTCTAAACTCTCTATTAACTTTCGCTTTTAAATAGGTAATTTGATCTGCAAATTGTTGAGGTTGACTATCCTCATCAAAATACGTGTAGTTGTCTATGTTTGTAAAATTAAGTGAACCATTTAGCCATTTAGACTCTAAAGTAAAACCTAAATCCCTCGTATTTACGTTACTAAAATTGTTTTGCCAATTGTATTTATCATAACTATTTTGGTGTAAAAGCGTGTTGAAATTTGCAGATTTAGAACTGATTAGCAAACTTCCTTTTAAAGCAAAAACACTGTCTTTTTTATAAACAGCTTCACCCTTTAAAAAGTTACCAGACAATCTGCTACTTCCTGGAGTTAAATTACCTGTTGCATTCAATTGAAAGTTATTAATTTTAGCATTCCAATCTGCACCAACAGAAATTGCTTTTCCTTCTAATTTGGTTTTAGAAATGTTACTATTTGTGTTTAAAATAGTATCGTAACCATAACTATAATTTGTAAAATTTAATTTTGCTTTAAATTGGCCAAGTACATATTTAGAGTTAAAATCTAGGTTTAATTCGTTATTTGTAATTACACTTTTTGCTTCATTTTGGTTTGCACCAGAATCATTTCTGTCACCAAAAATACCAGTTGTAGTTGTTTTTTGTGTAAAGTTGTATGTTTTTGTTTCTGTGGTAAAAACATGCCCAATTTTTAAATTACTAAAATCTTTTTCTTTAAGACTGTCTTTACTAGAAAGTAATTTATAACTGTGTTCGTAATAAACCCTGTTTCCATCAAACTGATTTTCTGCATCATCTAGGTTTACATCTAAACGTGCTCTTGTTGTAAAGTTAGGATCATCGTCTATAAAATTTTGCAAGTCATCTGCAGGCAAACCACCATTTTCTTGATTGAAAAAATCTTGTGTGGTTAAATGTCCTCGCATTTCATATTGGTTTTCTTTAGTTCTGTAATGGAAAGCACCTCTAAAATTACCATTACTAACCAAAGCTCTTCTATAAGCTCCAAGAGAACGCAAACCTTTATAAGATAAAGAAACATTTAATCTCTTATGAAAATTAACAGTAAACAAAGCATCTAAAACTTGCCCTTGTTGCAAACCAGTTCTATAAAGAATTTCTGTAGTTGGTGTTGGTACTTCGTAATATTTTATCTCATCAATCTCTAAATAACTAAACTGTTTAGCAGTAAAACCAATATCTGGTAAAAAGCTTAAATTATTAAAAGAATATCCTAAATTATTAAAAGTTTGACCCTGATTATGAAAAGCTAACAATTCAAAATTATCAGTTCTTAAATAATTAAATTTGTATTCTTTTTCAATAGTTAATGTAGTGTCTATATAAGTTGTATCCCTTTTATGAGAGAAGATTTTATAATCTGTATACTTTGTTTTTCCATTCAATTTTACAGTTATTTCTCCAGAACTAGCAATAGAATCATTGCCAATTCTATTAATATTACTAAAGCCATTATTTTGCCCTTTGTTTGGTCTTTGAGAAAACACAGATTGTATTCCAAAGAAAAGAAGCGTAATTAATATAAAAAATGGTTTGTTCATAGATTATTTCTGCAATGACAAATGTAAAATAATTTAACGAAAATAATAGTTAATAATTATAAGGAATACTGTTAATTAAACAACCTTCTTTCTTTTAAATTTAGAGATGTATAGCTAAAAAATTTCTTTTCTTTGTAATATGTTACAATTAAACTACAGTGGTTTTTCTTTAGAGGCTGGTACAGATGAAGCTGGCAGAGGTTGTTTGTCTGGTCCAGTTGTAGCTGCAGCAGTTATTTTGCCAGAAGGTTTTTCGCATCCATTTTTAAATGATTCCAAGCAATTATCGAAAAAAAGAAGAGATGAATTAAGACCTTTTATCGAAGAAAATGCAATCGCTTTTGGAGTTTCTTTTGTTTGGCAACAAGAAGTAGATAAAATAAATGTTTTACAAGCTTCAATTACAGGAATGCATCGTTCTATAGAAGCTCTAAAAATTGCGCCAGAATTTATTATTGTAGATGGTAATAAGTTTAAAAATTATAAAGAAATTCCGCATGAAACCATTGTAAAAGGAGATGCTAAATTTATGAGCATTGCAGCTGCATCTGTTCTAGCAAAAACGTATAGAGATGAATATATGGCAAAAATTCATCAAGAATTTCCAATGTACAATTGGGCAAAAAATAAAGGTTACCCTACTAAAGAACATAGAAGTGCAATTAGAGAATTTGGCGCCACAGATTACCACAGAAAAACGTTTAAATTGTTGCCAGAACAACTAAAGTTGAAACTTTAAAATTAAGAAAGCGTTTTTTATTTGTAGCTATTTCCTGCTTTCACTACTCGCTTTTTTTGTTGAAAAAACAAAAAAGAGCTCAAACAAGCCGTTCAATCAGGGCTAAACTTTTTTATGAACTTTTAGCATTTTAATTTTAAAAACTAATTCATTTATTTAAAAACTTCAACTATTTTTACGCTCTCAATTTTACAAGATGATTAAAAAAACACGCGCAGAAATTACCAAATGCATACTTCATAAAGTAGCAAATAAATTCAATAGTGGTCAGAATGCTTTTTCTGAAGATTTAATTCGTTTCGATCAAGAAAGTTACGATTTAATGAAGAACTTCTTACTAAAACCATTTGGCAGTTTAACGCAAAGTTACCGTTTTACAAATCATGCAGATGTGCGTTTAAACGAATTAAATAACTATGCATCTGAAGTATTTAAAGAAGAAGCTTCTTTTGTAGAACATTCTAAAAACATTGTAAATCATTTATTTGAACAATCAAATTCCGCACAAATAAAAACAGGAGATGTACTTGTTGTTTTTATTGAAGGAATAGAATATAAAGATGTTTTAACAGAAGCAGTGGGTGTTTTTAAAATTGAGAATAAAGTAGATTTCTTTCAAACATATTTAGACGATAATGAAAGTTTCGATGTTGTGGTTCAGAAAGGAATTTCAACAAAAAGATTAGATAAAGGATGTTTAATTCTAAATACATCAGACACAGAAGGAACTGTGGTTTTTTCTGTAGATAATAACAATTACGATGCTCAATATTGGATTAAAAATTTCTTAAATGTAAAATTGGCAGATGATTATAATTCTCATACACAGAGTTATTTAGAAATGTGTAAAGAATTTTCTGAAGAAGTAATAAAGCCAGAATTAGGTATGCAACAGCAAGGTAATTTCTTGGCAAATACTGTAGATTATTTTAAAGAAAACGAATCTGTAGATTATGCTACTTTTAAAGACGAGGTTTTTGATGATGAGAAGCATAAAGAACAGTTTGACGAGTATAAAAAACACTTCGAAAACTTAAACGATGTCTTAATTAGAAATAATTTCGATGTTTCTGGAGTTGTTTTAAAGAAAGAAAAAAGTAAACTAAAAACCGAAATAAAACTCGACACAAACATCATTATTAAATTAGACGTAGATGCGCCTGAAGCAGCTTCAGAATATTTAGAAAGAGGTTATGATGAAGAGAAAAAAATGAAGTATTACAAAGTGTACTTCAACGAAGAGAAATAAGTATCAATATTAAAAGTAATAAAAAAGATTCCTGTGAAAACAGGAATCTTTTTTATTACTTTTAAATAAAAGCTTCAACCTCAAAAAGGTTTTTAAAATGCTTTAATATTTTTTGTTTCACTTCTTCTTGGTCAATTTTTTTTCCAAGTTCAGATTCCATTGTAGCAACCGCTTTTCCTCTAATTCCACAAGGAATAATATTATCGAAATAACCTAAATTTGTATTAACGTTTAGTGCAAAACCATGCATAGTTACCCAGCGTGAAGAACGAATTCCCATAGCACAAATTTTACGAGCAAAAGGAGTTCCAACATCTAACCAAACACCAGTTTCGCCATCACTTCTTTCTCCTTTTAAACCATATTCTGCAATGGTTAAAATAATAGTTTCTTCTAAAAGACGAAGGTATTTATGAATGTCTGTAAAAAAATTTTCTAAATCTAAAATAGGATACCCAACAATTTGTCCAGGTCCATGGTAGGTAATATCTCCACCACGATTTATTTTGTAAAAAGTAGCTCCTTTTTCTTTAAGTTGCTTTTCATTTAAAAGAAGATTACTTAAATCGCCACTTTTCCCTAAAGTGTACACATGAGGATGCTCTACAAAAAGAAAGTGGTTTTCCGTTTTTTTGTTGAGGTTTTTTCTCCTATTATTAATTTTTACATCAACAATTTCTTGTAATAATTGTGTTTGAAAGTCCCAAGTTTCCTTGTAATCTTTTATGTTTAGGTCTTTTAGTAGTATGTTTCTGTTCATAATCTCGACTACAAAGATAAATATTTACTTATATTTGGGTGTTACATTTATGTTATAAAACGTTTTATTATGAAAACAAAAATACTTTTCTTTCTTACTTTTTTGATGTTCTTTTCTTCTTTTGGAGAAATCAATGCACAACAATTATGGAGTGAACTTAATAAGCAAGACAATTCAATTTTAGAAAGTGAAATTCTTCAAAAGAAAAACTTTCCTTCAACTTATAAGTTATTTGCATTAGATATAACTGCATTAAAAAGTGAGTTAGCTTTACAGTCTAGAAATAGTGAAACTATTATTGAATTACCCAATTCAAAAGGAGGTTTGTCAAAATTCAAAATTAAAGAAACTTCGAACTTTGATGAGGAATTAGCTTCAAAATTTCCAATGATAAAATCCTATTCTGCACAAGGAATTGAAGATCCAACAGCGGTTGCAAAAATTAGTATTGGAGTAGATGGTTTTCATGCCATTGTTTTTTCAGGAAAAGAAAAAACAATGTACATAGACCCATATTCTAAAAATAATCAGAATTATATTTTATACAAACGAAACGATGTAACTAATGCCGATGATAATTTTACATGTCAAGTTAAAGAAAGTTTTTCTAAAGGTAATTTAACGTCTAATAATGTTGTAGAAAACGCTAACGATGGGCAATTAAGAACATTTCGTTTGGCTTTGGCTTGTAGTGCAGAGTATGCAGATTTTCAATTAAATAGACAAGGTGTTTCGGTTTCAGCAACAGATGCAGTAAAAAAAGCTGCAGTTTTATCTGCCATGAATACAACAATGACTAGAGTTAATGGTGTATATGAAAAAGACTTGTCTGTTAAAATGGTTTTAGTTGGTAATAATGAAGATATTGTTTTTTTAGACACCAATACAGATGGTGTTTCTGATGTGAATCAACAAGGTATTGCAAGTACAATTATAAATGAAGTTCAAACAATTTGCGATAATGAAATTGGTAACGCAAATTACGATATTGGGCATATCTTTACAATAAATGGAGATGGTTTAGCTGGTGGAGGTGTTGTTTGTCTGTCAGGTCAAAAAGCTAGAGGAGTAACAGGAAGAAGTCAGCCAGTAAATGATCCTTATGATATTGATTATGTTGCACACGAAATGGGGCATCAATTTGGAGCAAATCACACTCAAAATAATTCTTGTAATAGAAATTTATCTACAGCTGTAGAGCCGGGAAGTGCTTCTACAATTATGGGGTATGCAGGTATTTGTTCGCCAAATGTTCAAGGTAATAGTGATGATCATTTTCATGCAGTAAGCATTGCAGAAATGTGGAACACAATTCAGTCTACTGCAAGTTGTGGTGCATTAAGTGTAACCAATAATAATGCTCCAACTGCAAATGCTGGTTTAGATTACAGCATTCCAAAATCTACTCCTTTTGTTTTAAAAGGAATAGGAGCAGACGTAGATGGTGCTTCTAGTTTAACCTATAATTGGGAACAAATAGATAACGAAGTAGCGTCTATGCCACCACTTTCTACAAATTCTGGCGGACCAATGTTTAGATCTTTGCCTTCAAATACTTCTCCAAATAGATATATGCCAGATTTAGCTACAGTTGTTGCTGGGAATACATCTACAACTTGGGAAGTTTTACCATCAGTAGCAAGAAATTTAAATTTTTCTTTTTTAGTAAGAGATAACAATGCTGGTGGTGGAAGTACTGCAAGAGATGATATGGAAATTACGGTAACAAATGCAGATGCATTTACGGTTTCTGCTCCAAATTCGGCTGTTTCTTGGGATGTTGGCTCAACACAAACCATTACATGGAATAAAGGGACTACAGATGCTGCACCAATAAATTGCCAGAATGTAAATATTAAATTATCTGTTGATGGAGGTTTAACTTTTCCAATAACAATAAAAGCAAACACACCTAATGATGGTTCAGAAGATGTGGTAATTCCTAATAATTCATCTACAACTGCTAGAATTATGGTGGAAGCTGCTGACAATATTTTTTATAATGTCAACAGTACAAATTTTACAATAAATTCTACATTACCAACATTTATTATGAACAATACAAGTGGTATACAATCTGCTTGTAATACAGGAAATCAAACTGTAAGTTATGTGTTAAATTTAGATTTTATAAATGGGTTTTCTGAAACTGTTTCATTTGTAACGTCGGGAGAACCTTCAGGATCTTCAGTTTCATTTAGTCCAAATACTATTAATAATGATGGTAATGTAACCATGACAGTTTCTAATCTTAATGGAGTATCACCACAATCTTACACTATTAAAGTTGATGGAAATGCGAACACGGTAAATCAAACCACAAATGTTACTTTAAATATAACAACGTCTACTTTTGGTTCATTAACATTAACATCTCCTGCTGATGCTGCAACAAATGTAGGTATGTTTGATGATTTAACATGGAATTTAGACACAAATGCTTCTAATTACGATGTTCAAGTTGCATCTGATAATGGGTTTTCAACTATAGTTTCTAGCGGAAATGTTACAACAAATTCTTACACTTTATCAGGACTTTCCGGGAATACAACATATTACTGGCGAGTAAAACCTAAAAATAGTTGTGGAGAAGGAACGTTTTCTAATGCCTTTAGTTTTACAACAATAACGCCATCTTATTGCGAATCTAATTTTACAGATGAAATAGGAGGGTCTGAACATATTACAAACGTTACATTTAATACCATTAATAACAACTCTGGTAATAATACAGTTGATGGATATGAAGATTTTACAACAATAAATACCAATGTAAAAAGAGGGGAATCTCATCAAGTTAGTGTTACTTTAGACACTGCAGGTTTTCAAGATCACGTTTATGTATTTATAGATTGGAACCAAGATTATGTATTTAATAAAACAGATGAAAGGTATGATTTAGGTACGGAATTAGCAGATGTTGGTACCAGAACTTTTAATATTTCAGTGCCAAATGATGCTGTTTTTGGAGCAACAACTATGAGGGTTGTAATAGAATATGATGATCCTTCAGATGGTTTTGGAGATGGGCCTTGTGATACAGATCACTTAACTGAATGGGGAGAAACAGAAGATTATACTGTTGTTGTAGATAATACGGCTTCTATAGAAGATGTCACATTTAATGGGTTTAATTTGTATCCAAATCCAACTGCTGGAGCATTTACTTTAAATCTAGAAGTTTTAAACACAGATAAAGTTTCTGTTCAGTTGTTTGATGTTAGGGGAAGGTTAATTGGTGAAAAAGAATATGCCAATACTAAAACTAATTTCTCTGAAAGTATCTTTTTTGAAAAAGCTTCATCTGGCTTGTATTTATTAAAAGTTACAAATGGCAAAAAGCAAACTACTAGAAAGTTGATTATCAATTAAGAATTAAAAGTATTCACGATATGAGCCACATTATGAGAATAATGTGGTTTTTTTATGACTAATTACCAAAAAATAAAGTGTGTAAATATCTTCCTGGAGTAAATGTAAAACCACCTGCAATAATTAGTGCACCAAAATAAAGTAGTATCATTTTTATTTTATGTTTTTTTACTTGTCCTTTTTTTATGGCGATAATTGCAGTGGGAACACTGTATAAAGTTAAGAAGCTAAATAGGTGTATATAACCAAAATGATTTAAAAATTGTGGACCAACATAAGCTGGCATAAATAAAGTGATGATTGCAGTCGTAAACATTAAAATCATATAAACTTTACCTAAAGATTTATGAAAAGGAGTTCCTTTTTTTACAGATAGTAAATAAGCACCAATAAAAAAGCAAGGTACAACTGTAAACAAGTGTGTGTATAATAAATATTTATAATCCATAATCTAAAAAAGTAATTGTCTAAAATAAGGAAATAAAAAAACCGCATCAATTTTGATGCGGTTAATTAAAAATATTTTTTTCTGATTATCCTAAAAAAGGGTACTTGTAATCTGTAGGAGTTACAAATGTTTCTTTTATTAATCTAACAGAAGTCCAACGTAATAAGTTTTGCGCAGAACCAGCTTTATCATTTGTTCCAGAAGCTCTTGCTCCACCAAATGGTTGCTGTCCAACAACTGCTCCTGTTGGTTTGTCATTTATATAAAAGTTTCCAGCGGCATTTTCTAATGCTTTAGAAGCTTTTTCAACAATATATCTATCAGTAGAGAAAATTGCACCAGTTAAAGCGTATTCTGTAGATTCATCAACTAATTTTAATGAAGCTTCCCATTCTGCATCTTCATAAACAAAAACTGTCATAACAGGGCCAAATAATTCAGTTGTCATGGTTGCATACGTTGGTGATTTTGCTAAAATAACAGTAGGTTCAATAAAATATCCAACAGATTTATCGTGGTTTCCACCTATAATAATTTCTGCATCTTTATCTGCTTTTGCAGCATCAATAAAACTTGCTATTTTGTCAAAAGAACCTTCATGTATAACTGCATTTACAAAATTATTGGTGTCTTCTGGAGAACCCATTTTAATTTCGTTTGTTTGAGCTTTAACATGTTTCTTAACTTCTTCCCATAAAGAAGCAGGAATATAAGCTCTTGAAGCAGCAGAACATTTCTGACCTTGATATTCAAAAGAACCTCTTACAATTGCAGTTGCAATTTGTAAAGGATTAGATGAATTATGTGCCCAGATAAAATCTTTACCACCAGTTTCTCCAACAATTCTTGGATATGTTTTATATGTATGGATATTATTACCAATTTGTTTCCAAAGGTTTTTGAAAACATGAGTTGAACCTGTAAAATGCAATCCAGAAAAATCTGGAGAAGATAAACAAGCATCAGAAATCATAACAGGATCTCCATAAACAACATTAATAACACCATCTGGCAAACCAGCTTCTTTAAATAAATCTACAATTACTTGTGCAGAATATGCTTGGTGATCAGATGGTTTCCAAACAACTACATTACCCATTAAAGCTGCTGCTGCAGGTAAGTTTGCTGCAATAGAAGTAAAGTTAAAAGGAGAAATTGCATAGACAAAACCTTCTAAAGGTCTATATTCAACTCTGTTCCAAATTCCTGGTGCAGAAGCTGGCTGATCTTTAAAAATATCAGTCATGTATTGTACATTAAATCTAAAGAAATCTATCATTTCACAAGCAGCATCAATTTCTGCTTGGTGTACATTTTTAGATTGTGCAATCATTGTAGAAGCATTCATTCTTGCTCTGTAAGGTCCTGCTAAAAGTTCTGCAGCCTTTAAGAAAATAGAAGCTCTTTCCATCCAAGAAACGCTAGACCAAGCTTCTCTTGCAGCTAAAGCTGTAGAAATTGCTTCATCTATATGAGATTTCTCTGCAACATGATATTGCCCAACCACATGTTTATGGTCATGAGGAGGTGTAATGTTTCTTGTGTTTCCTGTTCTAACTTCTTTACCATTAATGTGCATAGGCACATCAATATTGCTGTTGAACATTGCTTTATAAGTTGCTAATACTTCTTCTCTTTCTGGAGAACCAGGAGCGTAACCTTTTACTGGTTCGTTAACTGCTGTTGGAACATTGAAAAATCCTCTTGCCATTCTGTATGTTTTTAATATTAAATCTATTAATTTTGAAGTTGCAAAGTTACAAATTTTATCAATCGATTTGAAGACTTTCAAAAATGAATTTTATTTGATAAATACATGTGCACAGTTACTTATTTACCTCTTGCTAATAATAATTTTATTTTAACTTCAAATAGAGATGAAACTCCTTTGAGAAAAACAATTCCACCAAAAAAATATATAGAAAATGGTGTGGAATTAACCTACCCAAAAGATGAATTAGCTGGAGGAACTTGGATTGGTTTAAGTGAAAAAAAACGATTGGTTTGTTTGTTAAATGGTGGATTTACAATTCATAAAAGAAAAGATTCTTATAAAATGAGTAGAGGAATTATTGTAAAAAATATCCTTACAAATGAAAATGCGCTTAATTATATAGAAACCTTCGATTTTAATGATATAGAACCTTTTACGCTTGTTTTTGTAGATTGGAATAAAGGTTTGGAAACCTACGAGTTAGTTTGGGACGGAGAAATTAAACATTTTAAAAAATTACCACAAGAACCTAAAATTTGGTCTTCTTCAACATTATATACCCAAGAAATGAAAGAATTAAGAAAAGATTGGTTTGCAAATTTTTTAAAAGAAAACCATGAGTTTCATCAACAAAAAATAATAGAATTTCATAAAAATGAAAATTTAGGAACTGTTGAAACTTCACCAAAAATGAAGCGTCATTTAGTAGAAACTGTAAGTATTACTTCAGTTAAAAAAACAGCTTTAGAAATTAATATGCAGTATCTAGATTTCCTTAATTAAGAGCACTAAAATAAGGCAAAAGAAACCAATAGTAAGAATATAATTCCGACTAAAGCAACAATAGAATAACTTACATTTAAGAGTATAAATTTAAAAAAAGTTTTAAAATATCCTTGTTGATAGAATTTCTTCATAGCAATTATTAGGTATAATAAAAACAGTACTGTAAAAATCCAAAGTTCTGGATTTACACCAAAAATTTCCAATAAAAAGAAAATTGAAAACAGCATAAAAAATACTGTTTGAATATGGAAAACAAAAATTAAATGATCTACATACGTATATTTTCTTCTGATGTAAAAAAGCTTTAAAAATAAAGTAAAAAGCGGAAGAAAAATAAATAAAGCAACAGAACCATAAGATAAAATTTGACTTAAAAATTGTTCTCTATTATCTTTCTTAACTAGAGAGTTTGCAACTTTTGCTCTTGTATATAGAAATCTGTTTGTGAAATTTTTATCATAATTCAAAGAATCTAAAGCTACATCTATTTTAGAATCTGGATATTTTTTCTGATACTTTATAAAATCATCTAACCTAGTGTCACCTCCAAAAGACAAGTTAATATCTCCACTTTTATCTATATCTACTGTTTTTGTAGAATCTCTAGCATCTTTTTCAATCTCTTCTAGAATTTTTTTTCTAGTCTCTTCCGGAATAGGGATAAAAGAATTCTTCAACTTTTCATCCATCTTATTTTTAATGGAATCTATCTTTTTATCGCTTATAACTTCCTTTTCCTTTGAAGTTTCTTTTTTTAGAACATCCGCAATATCTGCTTTGCTTTCTTGTGTTAGATCTTTATATTTTTCTTTGGTATTAGAAACACCAACAATTAAAAAGAAGATAATAGAAACTGTTAAATAAAAACGAAAAGGATTAGAGTAGCGTTGTCTTCTGCCTTCTACATAATTTTTAGAAACGGTACCAGGATTTATTAAAAGCGGAATAATAGTTTTCCAAAATTTAGCATCAAAATTGAATAAACCATTAAATATTTCATGAATAAAACTCTTAAAGGTAATTTTATTTCCTTTGTTGGCTTGTCCGCAATCTGGACAGAATTTTTCTTGTCCGTTAAACGGATGACCACAATTTAAACATTCTGGGTCTTTTATTTTTACTAAATTCTTTTTAGACTTTGTTAGTTTGATAGTGTAGTTGTTGTTAGTTGAAAAGTTGGTATAATTACTTTAAATTGCTCAAAAGTGTCAAGATTTATCATCGTGTAAAAACCTTTCATAGAACCAACATTAGATTCTAAAAGGCAACCAGAACTATAGGTGTAAACGTCGTTTGGTTTTAATATTGGTGTTTGTCCTACAACACCTTCTCCGCTTACAATTTCTGTTTTATTAAGAGAGTCGTAAATTTTCCAAAATCTATCTGTTAGTTTTACGGTTTCTGTAGAAGTGTTTTCAATAGTTATAAAGTACGAAAATACATGGCACAATCTATTATTTCTATAGCTAATACCATTGTGTTTTGTTTTTACAGAGATTTTAATTCCTTTTGTAATTTGTTGTACCATTATGAGTAAATGTAGTTTTTTTGACGAATACAAACAAATCTAAATAACGGTTTTATCTATTTTGATTGAAAAAACCTGTACCAACTCCAATTACACGTTCATAAAAACTTCCAAAAGGCTTGTAGTAAACTAGTACAGTATATTCGTTTTCGGTTTCATAAAAAGTACCATTAACATCATTTGTATTTACAATATTATCATCACCAACTGTTGCATAAGTGTAATTGTAAAAACCTTGTTTCATTAAGAAGCTTCCTTTGTATGTTTTTTCTGAAGGAAAATATTCCATTTTATTTTCTTCGGAAATGCTAAAATTATTAAAAGCTCCATAGATATAAATGTCTTTATTTTTAAAAGGTTCATCTACCAAAAGAGAAAAATGCATCATGGCATAATCAGATTCCGTTTTAGAATCTTGTGCTTCTAGCGTTCTAACAACAAACTGACCATTAATGTCTGGGTTGTATCTGTATTCTCGGTATTTGTTATAGGTAAAAGGATAGATGTAGTGATGAAAAACATCTTTCTTTTCAATTTGTACAATGTTTAAACTTTTATTTCTAACAAACTTACTGTCGAAGTTTAAATATTCATTTCCTCCCCAGAAATTGGTTTTGTTTGTATAGGTATATACAAGCTGATTTGGTTTAAAAAAAGTAGGTTGTAAATCTGTTATTTTTTCATTCCAATTATTATTTTTTATTACAGCAACGTTTATTTCTTGCCCTGGATTGTTAATTTTTAAGTTGGGGTGGTTTATTATAAATTGAACAGTCTGTTGAGAGTTTAGTGTTTTGGTATTTCTACTTCTAGCAACAGAAACACCTACTGTGGTTTCGTTTTCATACAAAACAAATTTTCTGGTAAAAACCACTTCGTTATAGCCATTTAAAACTGACAAAAGGTAGTTTCCGCTTTTAGTAATTACTGTATTTATGTTGGGAATTCTTACTGAATAATGCGTGTAGCTTTGTAATGTATTAAAAGAATTTGTTGCATCATTTATGTAATTTTGGTCAAAACCATCTATAAATTGACTGGACAGCAATCTGCTTTTTTTCCAGTCATGCGTCATGTGTTCTATTTTATATTGATATTCTTTACTATCTGCATCCAAATCATCAAAAGATAATTCTAAAACCGTTCCTAAAGGCACAATTGAGGTAAAATTGTTCTCTTGTAAAGGTCTTAATTGAATGGTTTTAATGTTTTGTGCTTCTAAAGAACACAAGGTAAATAGGGAAAAAAGAAATATTATTTTTTTAATCATCATACTAAATTATCTTTCAATTACAAGAATAATCAAATTTTAAGCCAAAAAAGAATAACGATAACGATTTCTAAAAATATATTATTTAGAATTATTATAAATAAGAATAATTCAGTAAGATTACCTTCAAAATATATCATTGTTAACCCTCAAAATCTTTAAATTTGCATGATTTTTTTAGATAACTAAATATTCCAATTTACTATGTCAAAAGACATTCGTATTAAAAAAGGCTTAGATATTAAGCTTGTTGGTCAAGCAGAAAAAACAACTACTTCTATTAATTTAAGTAGTGTTTATGCTGTAAAACCAGAAGACTTTCACGGAATTGTACCTAAACTTGTTGCCAAAGAAGGAGCTGAAGTAAAAGCGGGAGAAACACTTTTTTATTCAAAAAGTGACGAACGAATTTTATTTACAAGCCCCGTTTCTGGTAAAGTTACAGAGGTAATTCGTGGAGCAAGAAGAAAAGTATTAGCGGTAAAAATTACAGCAGACACAAATCAAGTTCATAAAGATTTTGGAACTAAAAATGCGACTTCTATGTCTGCAGAAGAAGTTAAAAATCATTTATTTACTTCTGGTTGTTGGCCTTTTGTAAAACAACGTCCTTATGACGTAGTTGCAAATCCTAATCAAGCACCAAAAGCAATTTTTATTTCGGCTTATGCAAGTGCACCTTTAGCAGCAGATTTAGATTATACTTTAGCTGGTAAAGAAGCAGAATTGCAAGCAGCAATAGATGCTATTTCTAAATTAACTGATGGAAAAGTACATGTTTCTGTAGGCGCTAATTCAAATTCTCCTTTATCAGGTTTAAAAGGAATTGAATTACATAAGGTTTCAGGACCACATCCCTCAGGAAATGTAAGTACTCAAATAGCAAAAATAGATCCTATTAATAAAGGTGAAGTTGTTTGGGTTGTTACACCACAAGATATAGTAGTTATTGGTGAATTATTCTTAACAGGAAAGTTAAATTTAACAAGAACAGTTGCTTTAACAGGATCTCAATTTAAGAATCCACAATATGTATCTGCAATTGCAGGAGCAACTATTTCAGATGTTACTGCAAATAATTTGAATGATGACAATACAAGAATTATCAGCGGAAACGTACTTTCTGGAAAGGAAGTGAAAGAAGATGAGTTTTTAGGTTATTATGACAATCAAATAACGGCAATTCCAGAAGGAGATGACTATGAGTTTTTTGGATGGAACAAACCAATTTTCAATAAAATTTCAACTTCAAGAGCTTTAACTTTTTCTTGGTTAACACCAAACAAAAAATTCGATTTGAACACTAACACAAATGGTGAACATAGAGCTTTTGTAGTAACTGGTTCTTATGAACAGGTTTTTCCTTTAGATATTTATCCAATGCAATTATTAAAAGCATTTATGTATAAAGATTTAGATGAAATGGAAGCTTTAGGAGGTTATGAAATAGCTCCAGAAGATTTTGCACTAACAGAATTTATTTGTGTGTCTAAACAGCCTCATCAAAAGATAATTAGAGAAGGTTTAGATTTAATGAGAGAAGAATTAGGATAAGATTATGGGCTTAAAACAAAATTTACATAATTTAAAAGAGAAATATAAAGGAACCAAAATGGCACCTGCGTTTAACGCAATCCATACCTTTTTATATTTACCGAACGAAGTTACTCATAAAGGAGGAACTCATATAAAAGCAGCAGACGATTTAAAGCGTACAATGAATATTGTAATTATGGCTTTAATTCCATGTTTGATTTTTGGAATGTTCAATGCAGGTTATCAACATTATGCAGCTATAGACGGTTCTTTAAGAACAGATGTTTTGGCTAATTTTTTCACTTTTGATAATCTTTGGATTGGAATCATAAAAGTATTACCACTAGTAATTGTTTCTTACGGAGTTGGTCTTTTAGTAGAATTTATTTTCGCAGTAATAAAAGGTCATGAAGTAGAAGAAGGTTATTTAGTAACAGGAATGTTAGTTCCATTAATTGTACCTGTAGACACACCTTTATGGATGTTGGCAGTTGCAGTTGTATTTGGAGTTGTAATTGGTAAAGAAGTTTTTGGTGGTACAGGAATGAATATCTTAAACCCAGCTTTAACAATTAGAGCATTCTTATTCTTTGCATATCCAACATGGATGTCTGGAGATAAAGTTTGGGTATATGACGCAGTAGAAAGAACAGGAACTGCAGATGCAATATCAGGAGAAACTATTTTAGGAAGCTACGCACAAAACCAAGAAGTAATTTATTCTACTTGGGACAAGTTTGCAGGTTTTATTCCTGGTTCTATTGGAGAAACTTCAACTTTATTAATATTATTAGGTGCAGCATTTTTAATTTTTACAAAAATTGGAAGCTGGAGAATTATTGTTTCAACATTTATTGGAGCAGCAGTAATGGGCTTAATTTTCAATCAAATTGTAGCAGCAGATATTATTACAGAATCTAGTAAGTTTTACGGATTAATGAACACAGTTTGGTGGGAACACTTAATGATTGGTGGTTTAGCATTCGGAGCCGTTTTTATGGCAACTGATCCTGTAACAGCATCGCAAACAAATAAAGGAAAATGGATTTACGGTTTCTTAATTGGTTTTATATCAATAATGATACGTGTATTTAATCCTGCATATCCAGAAGGCGTATTTTTAGCAATTTTATTGATGAATGTATTCGCTCCAACAATAGACCATTATGTGGTTCAAGGAAACGTAAAGAAAAGATTAAAACGTACTAAAGTTAAAACTGCCTAATTATGAGTAAGAGAACAGATAGTAATGGATATACAATGGTTTTCGCCGTAATTATGGTGTTAATCGTTGGTTCTTTGTTAGCTTTTTTAGCATCGTCTTTAAAACCTACAATCAAAGAAAACGAAAGAATAGAAAAGCAGCAAAACATTTTGTATGCTATGGGTATAAATGAAAATGATGATTCTAGTGCAAATTTTGTTTCGACAGAAGTTGCAGGAGATGAGTTTAAGAAATATATCACAAAACAATTAGTTATAGTTGTTGAAGGTGATAAAATTGTTAAACAGCAGAATAGGGCAGAATATATGGCTGAAAACAATAAACAAGAACCTTATTTAATTGATGTTAAAAAGCAACAAACATTAGCCAAAGAAGGGAAACAAAGAAAGTTACCTTTATTTGTTGGTGAGAAAGATGGTAAAACATTTTATGTAGCACCAATTAGAGGAAAAGGTCTTTGGGATGCAATTTGGGGATATGTTTCTATGGATGAAAATATGGTTGTACAAGGAGCATATTTCGATCATAAAGGAGAAACACCTGGTTTAGGAGCAAACATCAAACAACGTTACTTTATGGACGATTTTATTGGTGAACATTTGTTAGACGATTCTGGTTATTTCCAAGGAATTACTGTTGCCAAAGGTAACAACGATCCAAAGAACGAAGAAAAAACAGATTATGAAGTAGATGCAATTGCTGGTGCAACAATTACTGGTGATGGTGTTTCTGCAATGATTAAGAAAGATTTGGCAATGTATGTGCCATATTTTAAAACATTAAAAAAATAATTTATGGGACTTTTATCAAAAAAAGACGCAAAATTAATAACAGATCCATTAGCGGATAATAACCCAATTACTATTCAAGTATTAGGTATTTGTTCTGCTTTAGCTATTACAGCAGAGCTAGAAGCTTCAATAGTAATGTCGGTTTCTGTATTATTTGTATTAGGATTAGGAAACGTAGTTATTTCTTTAATGAGAAATATCATTCCATCTAAAATTAGAATTATTGTTCAACTTATTGTAGTTGCAACTTTGGTAATTATTGTTGATTTAGTTCTAAAAGCCTTTGCTTATGAATTAAGTAAAACATTATCCGTTTTCGTAGGATTAATTATTACAAACTGTATTATTATGGGACGTTTTGAGGCTTTTGCTTTAGGAAACGGACCATGGAAATCTTTTTTAGACGGAATTGGTAATGCACTAGGTTATGGTGTAATCTTAATAGTAGTTGGTTTCTTTAGAGAATTATTAGGTTCTGGTACTTTATTAGGATTTAAAGTTTTAGGAGATCCAATCGAAAAAACTGGGTTGTATGCAATAGGGTATGAAAATAACGGGTTTATGTTATTGTCTCCAATGGCATTAATTGTAGTTGGTATAATCATTTGGATTCAACGTAGTAGAAATACATCATTAATAGAAGAAAATTAAAATTTGGGTTTTAGTTGATGGTTGTTAAGATTTAGTCTTAACCACAAAAAACTAATTACAAAAAACAAAATATATATGGAACATATAGAATTATTTTTCAAATCGATATTTATAGACAACATGGTATTTGCTACATTTTTAGGAATGTGTTCTTACCTTGCTGTATCTAAAAAAGTAGCTACAGCTGTAGGTTTAGGAGCTGCTGTTATTTTTGTATTAGCAGTAACTGTACCTTTAAACTGGTTATTAGATCAATACATTTTACAAGAAGGAGCTTTGTCTTGGTTAGGTGAAGAATATGCAGCTTATGATTTAAGTTTTTTATCATTTATCATGTTTATTGCAACAATTGCAACCATGGTTCAGTTGGTAGAAATTATTGTTGAAAAATTTTCACCTTCATTATACAATTCATTAGGTATTTTCTTACCATTAATTGCAGTTAACTGTGCAATTTTAGGAGGAAGTTTATTTATGCAATCAAGAGAAATTCCAACATTAGGTTTATCATTAACTTACGGAGTTGGTTCTGGAATTGGATGGTTTTTAGCAATTTTAGCAATAGCAGCTATTCGTGAGAAAATTCGTTATTCAAGTGTTCCTCCAGCTTTAAGAGGTTTAGGAATTACTTTTATTATAACAGGATTAATGGCAATTGGTTTTATGAGTTTTGGTGGAATGTTAACTGGTGGAGATGAAAAGGGAGAACCTTCTACAGAGCCAAAAGTTACATTACAAGAAACAAAAGAAGAAATTAAAAAAGAGGATGCTAAAGAAATTGTAGCAGAAAACTTAAATACAAACAAGCAGTAAATATGATATTAGCAGCAGGTACTACAGGAACTATTTTAGCAACAGTAGCAGCTTTTTTAGCTATTGTGTTAATATTAGTAACGTTATTATTATTTGTAAAACAAAAATTATCTCCTTCTGGTCCAGTAACATTGACTATTAATGGAGAAAGAAAAATAGAAGTTGCTTCTGGAAGCACACTTTTAACAACTTTAGGAAACGAGAAAATATTCTTACCATCTGCATGTGGAGGTGGAGGTTCTTGTGTACAATGTGAGTGTCATGTTAATTCTGGTGGAGGTGAAGCTTTGCCAACAGAAACACCTCACTTTACACGTAAAGAATTAAAACATGGTATACGTTTAGCTTGTCAAGTTAAAGTAAAACAAGACATGGATATTTCTATTCCAGAAGAAATTTTTGGAATTAAGAAATGGGATGCAACTGTTGTAAGAAATTACAATGTAGCATCTTTCATTAAAGAATTTGTTGTGGAAATTCCAGAAGATATGGGTTACAAAGCAGGTGGATATATTCAAATTGAAATTCCTCCTTGTGAAGTAAAGTTTTCTGAAATGGACATAACTGCACATCCAGAAGAACATGAAACTCCAGATAAATTCGAAGCTGAATGGGACAAATTTAAGTTGAGACCATTAGTAATGAAAAACAACGAAGTTGTTGAAAGAGCATATTCTATGGCTTCTTATCCTGCAGAAGGAAGAGAAATTATGTTAAATGTACGTATCGCAACTCCGCCATTTGATAGAGCAAAAGGTGGCTGGATGGATGTAAATCCTGGTGTTGCATCTTCTTATATTTTCAACTTGAAAAAAGGAGATAAATGTGTAATTTCTGGACCTTATGGAGAATTCTTCATTAACGAATCTGAAGCAGAAATGCTTTATGTTGGAGGTGGAGCAGGAATGGCACCAATGCGTTCTCACTTATATCACTTGTTCAGAACTTTAAAAACAGGTAGAAAAGTAACTTATTGGTATGGTGGACGTTCAAAAGCTGAATTATTCTACATTGAACACTTTAGAGCTTTAGAAAAAGATTTTCCAAACTTTAAATTCTTCATCGCATTATCAGATCCTTTGGATTCAGATAATTGGAAAGTAAAGAAAGATATTAGTGATGATGCTGGAGATGGTTTCGTAGGATTCATACACAATTGTGTAATAGATAATTACTTAAGCCTTCATGAATCTCCAGAAGATTTAGAATTGTATTTCTGTGGCCCACCATTAATGAACAAAGCAGTTCAGAAAATGGGAGAAGACTTTGGTCTTGCAGATGAAAACATTAGGTTTGACGACTTTGGAGGATAGACTTCAACATTAAATAATATGTTATAAAACCGATTCAGAAATGAGTCGGTTTTTTTATTTTAATAAAAAATTTTTAGAGTATAAAATCAATAGTTCAGAACATTTAAGAATAATTTAAAATTATTTATTTTTATATTAGCTACTTGAAAAAGTCCCTCAATTTAAGAAAATGTCTAAATGTCCAGTTTGTAGTAGAGATAAAAAGAAAAAATTAGTTATTTATGATTTTGTTCCTTTGTTGGGTATAAAAAAATGCTATAATTGTCGTAAAAAATATATTTGGATTCGTTTCTATCGCAAGAATTATTTTATTGAAAGTAAGTCACTTATATAGTGTAATATAAATTCCATAAAAAAAAAGCTTTAATATTTTATTAAAGTTTTTTTTTATGGAATTATAGAAGATAAATCTATTTATTGTCTTCAATTTTAACATCAACATTACCTTTGTCATCAGCTTTAATGCTCCCTTTAGAAGTTTCAATACTTACTTTTTTCTTTGCTTCTACTTCAGTTTTTACAGTTTTTTCTTTTTTCTTATCCTCCCTACAAGAGCTGAATGATATTGCTAAACAAAAAGCAACAAACATTAATTTTTTCATAATTTATAGTTTTAAAAGTTGCTGCAAGTTATAATACTATAAGTTCAATTTTTTGCTCATTAAATTTAATTGTTACTCCATTTACAATTAATTTAAAAAAGTATCTAAGTGATAAGTAGGTTCGCCATTATCTTGTTCAAACAATTTAGAATAATCCATAATATTAGTAGTATTATCTAATTTGCACAATAATGCTATAACTGCAGATAAACCATTAAATAGAACTTCTTTACTTCTTGGGTTTAAAGGTTTAGAATTGTAATGACATAAAGGAGTTTTAAAACCGCAAGCTTCTAAAAACACTTTTTCTATTTGTAATATTTCTTGTGGAGAATAGCCATTAAATTTTCTTCCTAAATTTTGATGAACTCTACCCACGTAACTTAATTCTAAAGAGCCATGTTCATTAGAAAGATGTTTCCAACTATCATGATTGTCTAAAATATTACCAACAGCACAAGCTGTACAATCTTCTGGGTTTAGTTTATTATTATGAAAAGCATTATACAGTTTAATTAAAGCTTGTTCTAATCTTCTAGATGTTTTCATAATATATTCTTTTAATCACTTTAAATATAAGTAATATTATAACTCAACACAAATTGAAATTATAATGCATTACTATTTTTCAATTAGAATGAAAGTCCTTTTCTTAACAATATTATAAATCGTATTTTTGAATACTAGAAATATTCAGAATGAAACGTATTGAAAAAATCTTAAAAAAGAATAAATACATTAAAATAAAATTAAAACAAATTGCTACGAATCATTTAGAATTGAAAGCATCAATAAACGATGTTAAAGGCAGGTTTATTTTAGATACAGGAGCATCAAACTCTTGTGTAGGAATCGATTTAATAGCGCATTTTAATTTAATTGCAGAAGAAAGTGAAACCAAAGCTGCTGGTGCGGGAGCTACAGACATGGAAACTCAAAAATCTGAAAACAATTCTTTAAAAATTGGAGATTGGAAAACAAACAAATGTCATTTGGTGTTATTCAATTTATCGCATGTAAATACAGCCTTAACACAACATAAAGCAAAAGAAGTACACGGAATTATTGGTGCAGATATTCTACAAAAAGGGAAAGCTTTTATAGATTATAAAAAGAATGTATTGTACTTAAAGAAAACAAAGAAATAATTAATTAAATAGATAAAGAATGAGTTTGCAAAAACAAGTAATGGATAAAATGAAAGAAGCAATGAAAGCAAAAGATACAGTTGCTTTACAAGCTTTAAGAGCAGTAAAATCGGCCTTTTTATTAGCGAAAACAGAAACTGGTGTAAAGGAAGAATTAACAGCAGAACAAGAGTTGAAAATTATTCAAAAACAAGTGAAGCAAAGAAAGGATAGTGCAGCTATTTTCGCCAAACAAGGTAGAGAAGATTTAGCAGAACCAGAATTAGCGGAAGTTGCAATTTTAGAACAATTTATGCCAGAAGCATTATCTGAAGATAAAATTGAAGAAGTAGTTATTGCTACAATTAATAAAGTTGGAGCTGCTGGAATGAAAGATATGGGTAAAGTTATGGGTATAGTTTCTAAAGAATTGGCAGGCCAAGCAGATGGAAAAACAATTTCTACTTTGGTAAAAAAGAATTTAGCATAAAAAAAAATGGCTCCATAGTTCAACTGGATAGAATATCAGATTTCGGCTCTGACGGTTGAAGGTTCGAATCCTTCTGGAGTCACCAATAAGAACCTAAAAATAGAAAAGATATGTTAACTTGGAAAGACATCATACATTTTGCAAATAACGGTGGACCATCACCAGACAAACGTGTTGAAAAAACTGAAGAGGAATGGAGAGCATTATTAACTTCAGAACAATTTAGAATTACTAGAAAAGCAGGAACAGAAGCTCCTAATTCTGGAGATTCATGTAGTGCTCACGATGCTGGTAAATACAACTGTGTTTGTTGTAATACGCCTTTATTCGATTCGTCAATAAAATTCGATTCAGGTTCTGGCTGGCCAAGTTTTTCTCAACCAATAAAAGAAAATGCAATTAAATATATAAAAGATGTATCTTTTGGTATGATTCGCGTAGAAGTGCAGTGTAATACTTGCGATGCTCACCAAGGACATGTTTTTCCTGATGGACCAGAACCAAGTGGATTAAGGTATTGCATTAATTCAGAATCTATGAAACTCCAAGAATAAAAAGAGAACTTTATTTTTTTTCTAACCAATAAAAAAAACAGAGAAGTATTTTATGCTTCTCTGTTTTTAAGTTAAGACTAATTTTTTTAAGAATTTTAATAATGGATACAATTCCGAAAATTAAATTGTACGGAGCAGAAAGATGCCATAAAACGCATTATTATCAAACATTACTTAATAATATAGGTTTGTCTTTTGAGTTTTTAGATGTTGAAGCTAATAAAGAAAATGCAGAAGAGTTATTGGGTTTGTATAAAAGTAGAAAACTTAATTTCCCCACTATTACAATAGGTAAAAAGAAATTTCGCAATCCAAATGAAGAAGAACTAACAAAATGGTTAAACAAGTTAGTATTCGATAAATAATCATATAAAAAATAGTTAAATAATACTTTATGAGTTGTTTTCTTGTTATCATTTCTTCTTACTTATAGTACCTTTGTTTGTGTAAAATAGCGAAGTATGGATTTTAAACTGAATATAAAAGATTACTTTAATGAAGAGCTTCCAGAAGATCCTATTAAAGAAAATACAAGACGTCAAGTAACAGAAGCTTGTTTTTCTTATGCTGACCCAAAAAAAACATCTAAACCAGAATTGATTCATGTTTCACTAGAAATGTTAACTGAATTAGGCTTAACAAAAGAAGATGCCGCAACTAAAGATTTTTTAAATGTCTTTACTGGTAATACAATTTTAGAAGGTACAAAACCTTACGCAATGTGTTATGGAGGACATCAATTTGGAAATTGGGCTGGCCAATTAGGAGATGGAAGAGCAATTAATCTAGCAGAAGTAACACATAATAATAAGAATTGGGCAATTCAATTAAAAGGAGCTGGAGAAACTCCATATTCTAGAAATGCAGATGGTTTGGCAGTTTTGCGTTCTTCCATAAGAGAGTATTTATGTAGCGAAGCAATGTTTCATTTAGGTATACCAACAACAAGAGCATTGTCTTTGTCTTTAAGCGGAGATAAAGTTTTAAGAGACGTTATGTATGATGGAAATCCAGATTACGAAAAAGGTGCCATTGTTTCTAGAACTGCAGCCTCGTTTTTAAGGTTCGGAAGTTTTCAAATTTTTGCATCAAGACAAGATTCAAAAACACTAAAAACTTTGGTAGATTATACCATAAAACATCATTTTTCACATCTAGGAAAACCATCAAAAGAAACCTATATACAATTTTTTAATGAAGTTGCAGAACGCAGTTTAGAAATGGTAATACATTGGCAACGTGTAGGTTTTGTGCACGGAGTTATGAATACAGATAATATGTCTATTTTAGGTTTAACCATAGATTATGGGCCTTATGGTTGGTTAGAGGGTTATGATCATGGTTGGACACCAAATACCACAGATAATGGTCAAAAAAGATATAGATATGGCGCTCAACCAGAAATTGTGTATTGGAATTTATATCAATTAGCAAATGCTTTGTATCCAATAATTGAAGAAGCTTCTCCGCTAGAAGAAGTTTTAAATTCTTTTGGAGATAATTTGGTAGAAAGTTATTTAGTAATGATGAAATCTAAATTAGGATTAGAGAAAAATGAAGTTAATGATGCAAGATTGATAAATGATTTAGAAACAATTTTACAGCTTTCAGAAACAGATATGACCATCTTTTTTAGATTACTAAGTTCTATAACTTCAGATGATAAAAAAGATGGGTTAATGAAAGTTTGGGATTCATTTTACGACTCTAACGAAATTAAAGAAGACATTAAATTAAAATGGGAAAATTGGTTTGTAGATTACACCAACAGATTAAAAATTGAAACTTTGTCTGCTACTGAAAGAAAGAAAAAAATGAACGCAGTAAACCCTAAATATGTACTTCGAAATTACATGGCACAATTAGCAATTGACGATGCAGATAAAGGAGATTATAAATTAATTGATGAACTTTATCAATTACTTAAAAAACCATATGATGAGCAACCAGAACATGAAAAATGGTTTGTAAAAAGACCAGATTGGGCAAGAAATAAAATAGGTTGTTCTAGACTTTCTTGTAGTTCATAATTAGAAAAAATATAAAATAAGATTTAAAAGAACATAAAAATGAAGAGTTATAAAAAAGCATATATAGCAGGAGGTTGCTTCTGGGGAATGGAAGATTTATTTAGAGTAAGACCAGGAATTTTAGATACAGAAGTTGGTTACATTGGTGGAGAAAATGACAATCCTACCTATAAAAACCATCCAGGACATGCAGAAGGTATAGAGCTTACTTACAATCCTGCAGAAACTAATTTTAAAGAAATTTTAGATTATTTCTTTAGAGTTCATAATCCAACAACAATAGATCAACAAGGAAATGACAAAGGTTCTAGTTATAGATCTGCTATATTTTTTCAGAATGAAGAAGAAAAAGAAATAGCAAAAGAAGTAATAAAAATTGTTGAAGATTCTAATAAATGGGAAGGCAAAGTAGTTACAACTTTAGAGCCATTTGCACCTTTTTGGGTTGCAGAACCAGAACATCAAGATTATTTGGTTAGAATACCAAATGGTTATACCTGTCATTTCGAGCGTTTTGATACTTTTTTAACAGAAAAAACATCATCGTAAACTCTAATAAAGAAATTATGAGCATTGGATTAGGAACTGCAGCAATTGGCAGACCATTGTATATCAATCTAAAAAAAGATAAAAACAAAACACCTTTCTCTTTGTCTGATTTTAAGAAAAGTGGACTAAAAATTTTAGATAATGCATACGAAAATGGAGTTCGTTTTTTTGACACTTCACCAGGTTATGGTATGGCAGAAGAATTATTGTTAGAGTGGCTTCAGAAAAAAAATGATGCTTCAATAATAGCTTCTACAAAATGGGGTTATACCTATGTAGCTAACTTCGATCCTAATGCAAAAGTGCACGAAATTAAAGAACATTCTTTGCAAAAATTAAATGAGCAATGGAGTTTTTCTAAAAAGTTACTACCATATTTAAAAATTTATCAAGTTCATTCTGCAACTTTAGACTCTGGCATTTTAGAAGATGAATCAATTCACAAAAGATTACATCAATTAAAAAAAGAAAATAATCTAATTATTGGGTTAACAACCACAGGAATACATCAAATAGAAGTATTAAAAAAAGCACTAGAAATTAAAGTTGAAGGCGAGAAATTATTTCAATCTTTTCAATGCACATTTAATATTTTAGATCAGAGTATTTTTAGCTTTAGAGAAGAATTAGATAACCTTAAAGATTCGTTTATTATAAAAGAAGCATTGGCAAATGGACGTTTAATTCCAAATGAAAATTACCCTGAATACTCAAATTTATATGCTTTTATAAAATTGTTGTCAGAAAAATACAATGTTGGTGAAGATGCTATTGCTTTAAGATATTGTTTGGAAGTTTTTCCAAGTGCTAAAGTCCTAAGTGGAGTAACAAAAAGCTCTCATTTATTATCAAATTTAAAAGTAAATGATTTTAAATTATTGCCTTCGGAAATTGAAAAACTTACAGATTTTGGGATTTCTGCAAAAGAATATTGGCAAGAAAGAAAAGAGTTAACTTGGCGTTAAGAAGTTTTAAAGTGATAATATAAAGCGTGATGACTATACAAAAAATAGGTTTTGGTGGAGGTTGTCATTGGTGTACAGAAGCTGTTTTTCAATCTTTAAGAGGAGTCTATAATGTTCAACAAGGTTGGGTTGCTTCAGAAGGAAAGTTTACTGCGTTTTCAGAAGCCGTAATTCTTGAATTTAATCCAGATGAAATTCCTTTAAAAGCACTTATAGAAATTCATTTACATACACACAAAAGTACTTCTAACCATAGCATGAGGGAAAAATATCGCTCTGCAATTTATTTTTTTGAAGAAAAAGAGGAAATTGAGTTAAACCGTATTTTAAGTAAATTACAAGTCAATTTCGATAATAAATTAATTACCCAAATTTTACCATTTTTAGATTTTAAACCATCAGAAGAAAATTTTAAAAACTACTATTTTAAGAATCCTAAAAAACCTTTTTGTGTGAAATTTATCAATCCTAAATTAAGTTTTCTGCAACAATCTCACTCAAAATATGTTAATGAAAAACATTAATTAAGAAGAATACTAGTATTTTTTTTTGTAAAATTTATTGTTTAAATTGTAAGAACCTTACTGCTTTGTAGTAATGAGGAAAATAGCTTGTATCTTAACTGTAGGGTTAAGTAACCAAATATGTCAGGCCGTGTCTAATAGGTTATATAATAGTAAATAATTAGTATTTTTGCTCTATAAATTTAAATGTTTAAAATGAAAAACAATATCAATATAACAAAACTCTTTTGGGGAAGGTTTTGTACAAAATCACATTATTTAATAATATTCTTTTTATTATTAAGTTCGGTTTTTTATAGTCAATCTACAGAGTCGATTTCTAATACTAATTCGCAATCAATTCCTGACAACAATAGTACTGGGATTACCAAAACATTTCCAGTAGTTAATAGTGGTTTAATAAGTAATGTAACAATAGTTGTAGATATCGACCATACTTATAGAGGAGATTTAATATTAACCTTAAGATCACCAGACAATACAACTATAACTTTAACAGACCAAAATGGAGGTGCTTCAGATAATCTTAAAGTAAATTTTGATGATGATGGCCTTACTTCTATAACTGCAGATAATGCAAATCATTCTACTACAGTTATAAGAATACCGGAAGATGCTTTAAGTACTTTTGATAATGAAAATGCTAATGGTACTTGGACTTTAAATATTTCTGATAATGCTAATATAGATACTGGAACATTTAACTCAGCTACTATAAGTGTAACAACTCAAAAAGATTCAGATGGTGATGGAGTTGGAGATGATGTAGATGAAGATGATGATAATGATGGTATTTTAGATATAGATGAAAGTTCTTGCGAAATATTTGAAGTTCAAGGTTATAGTGCAGTAGTATATGATGGTGTATCTGGTCAAAATTCTTGGAATTTAATCTCTGCTTCTAATACTTTTCCTGTAACTGGTTTTTCACAAGTAGCTACTTTCGATTACGAAGAGTTTAATGGAACAAGTAAAGGGTTTTACATAGATTTTAAAGAAAATCCATTCGATTTACATACATCTTCAGACGGAGATGTATCTAATTATTCAGGAACCCCAATCCCAGAAAATGATGATGATGCTGCAATTGTATTTACTAAAACTATTACTGCAGCTGAAGAAGGTATTTATAATTTTGATATAGATTATGGAGATGATCATATATTTTTCTATATAAATGGTGTAAAACAATATCAGGTACAAAATGCTTATGGTCCATTTCCTCAAGATGCTAGCTACAATACAGTATCTGCAGGTATAACATTTAATGCGGGTGATGTAATATCTCTTGTAGTTGTTGAAGAATTTAGGTTTAATACAGAGATAGATATTAGATTTATAAAAACCAACAACATTGGTGGTGGGCCTGCAACATGTTTTATAGATTCCGATGGCGATGGTGTTCCAAATAGTTTAGATTTAGATTCAGACAACGATGGTATTCCAGATGTTATAGAAGCTGGTGGTACAGATGCTAACAGAGATGGTAGAGCAGATGATAATGATAACAACGCAGATAATACAGGTTCAAATGGTATTCCTACAACTGCAGGAACAGGTTTAACTCCACTGGATTCAGATGGAGATTTATTATTAAATTATTTAGATATCGATTCAGATAATGATGGTATTCCAGATAATATAGAGGGGCAAACAACTAGCGGTTATACAGCACCGAGTTCAACATTTGCAGATGTAAATGATAATGGAGTAGATGATGTTTATGAAAGCGGAGCTATTGTAGGTTTAAATCCACCAAATACAGACAGTGGCAACGATACAATACCAGATTATTTAGATTCAGATTCAGATAATGATGGCATAACAGATATTTTTGAAAATGGAGATACAGACAATAAGTTATCAGGGTTAGATACAGATGGAGATGGTTTAGATAATAATTTCGATGATAATGATGACTCTGCTATTGCAGGCGCTACAGTTAATGATGGTATTAACCCACCAAACGCAACTAACCTAGGTGATGAAGATAATGATCTTGGTTCTGGAGGAGATGTAGATTATAGAGATATTAAAGATTCAGATAATGATGGCGTAGCAGATTCTGTAGATTTAGATGATGATAATGATGGAATTCTAGACACTGTAGAATGTGGATCATTAAAAACAATGGATATATCACTTACCAAACCAAATTTAACCTATACATCAAATGGTAACCCAGGTAAAGTTGGCGATGTAGCAAGATATGCAAATGTTGGTACTTTCGAAGGTGTAGCAGTAGATTTGCGAATAACAGTAGCAAGTAATACAAATCCAAGTTTAGTAGATGCAGACCTTTCTGGTTATGAATTCGATCCTATGGATGGTAATCCTGTTATATTATATCCAATTCATTTAACAAGTACTAATGGAACAAGCGCTGGAACTGGTTTTGTAAATTTCGATTTCGAGTTTTTAATAAACGGAACCAGCACACTTATTAAAGTACCTGCAAACATGGTGTTTCAAGATATAGACAATACTAGTCCTGGAGAATTAATTGAGTTTAATGTTGCAAATATTTTAAATTATAAAGTAAGTACAGCTACAGCAATTGAAGTTAATAATGCCACCACATCTTCAACAGGTGCATCAGGAGATTTTCTTAAAGTTACATCAACAGATAATGCCGGAGGTGTATTAGATGAAAAATTATGGTTTGGTATTCAAATGCCTTATGTAGATAAGTTTGATATAACAATGTCTAAAAGGGTTAGTAATACCGGTTATTTATTCAATTCAACAGCATTTACAGGGCCAACTGTAGGAACTTGTGTTGCAGATTTCGATTCAGATGGTATTCCTAATCATTTAGATTTAGATTCTGATAACGATGGAATTACAGATGTTATAGAGTCTGGTGGTACAGATGCAAATAATGACGGACGAGCAGATGATAATGATAACAATGCAAACAATACAGGTTCAAATGGTATTCCTACAACTGCAGGTACAGGAAATACACCAGCAAATACAGATGGAGATACTAATTCAGATTTTTTAGATATTGACGCAGATAACGATGGAATTCCAGATAATATTGAAGGACAAACCTCAAGCGGATATGTAGAACCTAGTGGAGTTGGTATAAATATTACCGATGTAAACAAAAATGGTGTAGATGATGTTTACGAAGTTGGCGGAATTGGTTTAACTCCACCTAATACAGACAGTGCTAATGATACAATACCAGATTATATAGATTTAGATACAGATAATGATGGTATTCCAGACATTCAAGAAAATGGAGATGCAAACAATTTTGCTTTTGGCACAGATGCAGATAATGATGGTTTAGATGATGCTTTTGATGATAATGATGATTCTAATATATCAGGATTTACAGTAAATGATGGTTTAGGTACTGGTAATAAAGTAACAGACGTTGCAACTTTAGACACAGCTTATGGAGATGAAGATAATAATTTCCCAGGTGCTGGAGATGTTGATTATAGAGATGTAAAAGACACAGACAAAGATGGTGTACCAGATGCTGTAGATTTAGATGATGATAATGATGGTATTTTAGATGAAGATGAAGGCTGTAGAACAATTACAACTACAGTAGATTTGGCTTCAAAAATACTTACAATGTCTGGCGATCCAGGTATCATATATAGTTATGATGTAAATACGAATACGCTAACTACAGAAGCAACACTTACTGCAAGGCATAATGCAATGGCATACAATACTTCAGATAAGTATATTTGGACTAACAATAGAAGCACAAACCAATTGGCTGTCTATGATCCTTCTAACAACTTTGCAAAAATAAACACGATACCAGCAACAGCGCTACCAAATGTAATATCAGCAACATATAATCCTGCACAGAAAGTATATATTGCTAATAGTGCTGCAACAGTTTTTGTGTTGGATGGAGACCCAACATCTGCAACTTATGGTCAAGTTAAATTTTCTTTTGCAAATACAATAGCTGCAGGTTTTAACGATATATCATTTAATTCAAATGACGGTTTTGCTTACGGAATTAGAAATAATACAACAGACCTTATCCGTATAAACATTTCAAATAAAACAACTACTAATATTGGTAGTGTAAGTGGTCTGCCATCAGGTAGTTATGGAAGAAGTTTTTATTTAACCAATGGTAGTATGTATTTCGTAAGAAATTCTACATTGGCAATGTATAAGATAGATTTATCAGTGGGGCAATCAGCAACACTTATTCAAACGTTAAATTTAAGTCCATCTAGTGCTGGTAGAGATGCAGCTACAATTCCAAATATTGGCTTTAAAGGACAAACAATTTGTAAGGATACAGATGGAGATGGTATTCCAGATAGTTTAGATTTGGATTCAGATAACGATGGTATTCCAGATGTTATAGAATCTGGAGGTACAGATGCCAACAGAGATGGTATGGCAGATGATGATGATGATAATGCAGACAATACTGCAACTAATGGTATACCAACTTCTGCAGGAACAGGGGTTGTTACACCAACAAATTCAGATGGAGATTTACTTCCAGATTATTTAGATATAGATGCAGATAATGATGGTATTCCAGATAATATAGAAGCCCAAACTTCAAATGGATATATTCCTCCAAGTGGAGTTGGTACAGGTATTACAGATGCAAACAAAAATGGTGTAGATGATGTTTATGAAACCGGCGCAATCGTTGGTTTAGATCCAGAAAATACAGATAATTTTGACACTGCAGATTACATAGATTCAGATTCAGATAATGATGGTATTTTAGACATCCAAGAAAATGGAGATACAGACAATGAACTTGCAGGGACAGATACAGATAATGATGGTTTAGATGATAATTTTGATGATAATGATGATTCTGGAATTTCTGGCGCTACCGTAAATGATGGTTTAGGAGCTAACGACAAAGTTACAGATGAAGCAACATTAGAAACTGCTTATGGAGATGAAGACAATGACTTTAATCCAGGTGCAGGAGATTTAGATTATAGAGATGCCAAAGACACAGATAATGATGGTATTCCTGATAATGTAGATTTAGATGATGACAATGATGGTGTTTTAGATACTATAGAATGTGGTTTTGTAAATCCAGATTTTTCAACACTTAATTTCACAAATCAAGTTATTACTACTTCTACGGGGTCTTCAATAACTATAAGTTCTGGAGTACTAACAGCAGTTTCCGGAAGTGATGCTCGAGGAGATGCGTTAGGGAATATAAGACTGTCAGATGGTAATACTAATGCTCCAAATCCTCCTGATTATACTTTAGGTGACTTGTATGAATTGAATTTTCCTTCGCCTGTAAAAGTACTTATATCTAATATAACTGCTAGTATTGCTGGTTTTGATGGTCTATCTTCGGGTGGAGATGAAATTCGAGTAACTTCAGCAACTCCTTTAATTTTAAATGATCCAGATAATCAACTTTTTATACAATCTCGAGGAGCTAATTACATTGAGTTCAGACCTGTATTAGGATCAAACATTACAGCTGGTAATGGTACATGGTCCATAACAACAAACCAGCCAACTTCACAAATCAGTATTCAAGGAGCAGGTAATCCAGCTACAGGTGTAAATATTCAATTGTTTTTATGTGAAGACACAGACGGCGATGGTGTTCCAAATTATCTAGATTTAGATTCAGACAATGATGGCATTCCAGATTTAGTAGAAGCAGGTGGAGAAGATACAGACGGAAATGGACTTATTGATGATATTAACACTGATGGTACCTTAGTAAATGATTTTGATAATGACGGTTTAGACGATCGTTATGATGCAGATGTTACAGGAGGAACAGATGGTAATGCGATAACAAATCCAGATTCAGATGGAGATGGAATTCCAGATAGTTTAGATTTAGATTCAGACAATGATGGTATTCCAGATGTTGTAGAAGCTGGTGGAACAGATTCAAATGGAGATGGTAGAGCTGATGGTTTTGTAGATACAGATAAAGATGGGTTCAATGATCTTGTAGATGGAGATGTTGGTCAAGATGGTACTTCAGAAAACACTGCAAATGCTTTAATAGTTACTGGAGATGATGCTAATAACGACGGTAAACCAGACACCTACCCTAATGGAGATACAGATAAAGATGGTTTTCCTGATTTTATAGATTTAGATGCAGATAATGACGGTATTCCAGATTTAGTGGAAGCAGGAGGTGTAGATACTAATGGAGATGGACTTGTAGATAATACAACAGATGTTGATCAAGATGGTCTTGCCGATATTTATGATGAAAATGCAACCGACGGCCCTGGACCAGATGGAACAAATGGTATTGCTCTTGTAGAAACTGACGCCACTGGTAATATGTTAGACGGTGATGGTAATTCAATTGATACAGATGGTGATGGATTCCCTGATCACTTAGATTTAGATGCAGACAATGATGGTATTCCAGATCTAGTAGAAGCTGGTGGTGTAGATACAAATGGAGATGGTTTAGTTGATAACACAACAGATGCAGATAAAGATGGTTTTGCAGATATTTATGATACAGATGATGATGGCACTCCTGGTGTAGAAGATGCAAACGATGCACTATTACAAACAGGTGGAACAGATACAGATGGGGATGGAAAAGCAGATGATGCTGCAATTACTTTTGTAAATGGTGAAGGTGCTAATGCAGATACAGATGGTGATGGATTCCCTGATCACTTAGATTTAGATGCAGACAATGATGGTATTCCAGATTTAGTAGAAGCTGGTGGTGTAGATACAAATGGAGATGGTTTAGTTGATAACACAACAGATGCAGACAAAGATGGTTTTGCAGATATTTATGATACAGATGATGATGGCACTCCTGGTGTAGAAGATGCAAACGATGCACTATTACAAACAGGTGGAACAGATACAGATGGTGATGGTAAAGCAGATGATGCTGCAATTACTTTTGTAAATGGTGAAGGGACTAATGCAGATACAGACAAAGATGGAATCCCTAATCACTTAGATTTAGATGCAGACAATGATGGTATTCCAGATTTAGTAGAAGCTGGTGGTGTAGATACAAATGGAGATGGTTTAGTTGATAACACAACAGATGCAGACAAAGATGGTTTTGCAGATGTTTATGATACAGATGATGATGGAACTCCTGGTGTAGAAGATGCAAACGATGCACTATTACAAACAGGTGGAACAGATACAGATGGAGATGGAAAAGCAGATGATGCTGCAATTACTTTTGTAAATGGTGAAGGGAATAATGCAGATACAGATGGAGATGGATTGCCAAATCATTTAGATTTAGATGCAGACAATGATGGTATTCCAGATTTAGTAGAAGCAGGAGGAGTAGATACAAATGGAGATGGTTTAGTTGATAACACAACAGATGCAGACAAAGATGGTTTTGCAGATATTTATGATACGGATGATGATGGAACTCCTGGTGTAGAAGATGCAAACGATGCACTATTACAAACAGGTGGAACAGATACAGATGGAGATGGAAAAGCAGATGATGCTGCAATTACTTTTGTAAATGGTGAAGGGACTAATGCAGATACAGATGGAGATGGATTGCCAAATCATTTAGATTTAGATGCAGACAATGATGGTATTCCAGATTTAGTAGAAGCTGGTGGTGTAGATACAAATGGAGATGGTTTAGTTGATAATACAACAGATGCAGACAAAGATGGATTTGCAGATATTTATGATACGGATGATGATGGAACTCCTGGTGTAGAAGATGCAAACGATGCACTATTACAAACAGGTGGAACAGATACAGATGGAGATGGAAAAGCAGATGATGCTGCAATTATTTTTGTAAATGGTGAAGGGACTAATGCAGATACAGACAAAGATGGATTCCCAAATCATTTAGATTTAGATGCAGACAATGATGGTATTCCAGATTTAGTAGAAGCTGGTGGTGTAGATACAAATGGAGATGGTTTAGTTGATAACACAACAGATGCAGACAAAGATGGTTTTGCAGATATTTATGATACGGATGATGATGGAACTTCTGGTGTAGAAGATGCAAACGATGCACTATTACAAACAGGTGGAACAGATACAGATGGTGATGGAAAAGCAGATGATGCTGCAATTACTTTTGTAAATGGTGAAGGTGCTAATGCAGATACAGACAAAGATGGATTCCCAAATCATTTAGATTTAGATGCAGACAATGATGGTATTCCAGATGTTGTGGAAGCAGGAGGAACAGATGTAAATGGCGATGGTCGTGCTGATAACTTCGATGACACTGACAACGATGGTTTTAACGATGACGTTGATGGTGATGTAGGACAAGATGGTACTTCAGAAAATATTGCAAACGTATTAATCCTTACAGGCACAGATACAGGTAATGATGGTAAAGCCAAATTCTTACACAAAAGGAGATGCAGATGGCGATGGAAAATTAAATCATTTAGATTTAGATGCTGATAACGATGGTATTACGGATATTGTTGAAGCTGGCGGAACAGATGTAGATAGAGACGGTTTAGAAGATGCTTTTGTAGATGCAGATAATGATGGGTTTAATGATGTTGTGGATGGAGATCCAACAAACGCATTAGCAACCGGAACAGATACAGCAGGTGCCAACACCAGTAATGCAACAATAGTTACGGGTGCTGATACAGATAATGATGGAAAACCAAATACATATCCAAATGGAGATTTAGATACAGATGGAAATCTAAACCATTTAGATATCGATGCAGACAATGATGGTATTCCAGATAACGTAGAAGGACAACCTTCTAAAGGTTATATTACACCAAGTGGACAAGGTACAGGTATTACAGATGTAAATAACAATGGTGTAGATGATGTTTATGAAGATATTCCAAATAATTTAGTTGGTCTATTAACAGAAAACACAGATATCACTAATGATGCAATACCAGATTATTTAGATACAGATTCAGACAATGATGGTATTTTAGACATCGCAGAAAACGGAGTTCCTGCACATAATGTATTATCAGGAGGTGATGTAGATGGAGATGGTTTATACGATATTTTTGATGAAAATAACGATTCTAGTATTTCAGGATCTACTGTAAATGATAATCACAATCCACCTAGTGTTGCCGATTTAGGTGATGTAGACAATGATTTTAATACAATTGGAGATTTCGATTATAGAGATACAGGAGCAAATGGAACCCCAATGATTACGCAAGTATATCAATTTGGTTCAGAAAGATGGATTGAAATCACAAACATTAGTACAACAAATAGT
This sequence comes from Polaribacter pectinis, assembly GCF_014352875.1. Lineage (NCBI taxonomy): Bacteria > Pseudomonadati > Bacteroidota > Flavobacteriia > Flavobacteriales > Flavobacteriaceae > Polaribacter > Polaribacter pectinis. The sequence goes on along the minus strand of NZ_CP060695.1, from coordinate 2,079,144 downwards.
ATTCCAGCAAATCTTATTAAAATTCAATTATATAAAGATAAAACAGGAGACCAGTTAGGAGTACTTCCAGATGTTAACTTTATCGTTCCTGCAGTTCTAGATCCAGGAGAATCTGTATTATTTAGAAACTCTTCGAATGTGATCACTAATTTCGATAATTCAGAACCAGCAAGAGTAATCACAAATGATGCACTTACAGATATTGGTGGAGCAAATGATATTATTACTCTATCTGCTATTACAGATAAAGGTTCATATAACTTTAGATACGATGCTGTTTCAGGTTTTGCAGATAAGACCTCTTATGTTAGAATCGATGAGACATTAGTACCAAATAAAGACTATACACCTAGCGAGTGGGTTGTATTTGTAAACGATATTGTAACAGATCCAGATTATTTAGATCCGTACAAATTGTTAGGAGATGGAGGTCCAGAAAGACATCCACATGATCCTCTTATTTCAGAAATCATTAATTCTAACACAGATGCCAACACAAGATTAGGTTTGCATAGAATCAATGTTACTACAAGAACAGGTAATGTTTGGAATAACGGATTCCCAGATAGATCTAGGCACACAGTTGTAGAAGAAAACTACAACCATATTGGTAGTAGATTAAGCGCAAGAAAACTTGTTGTGAATAACAATAGTAAATTAGCAGTTACAGATGAGTTATTAGTAGTTACTAATGACATCACTTTAACAAATTCTAATGATGAGATTCGTTTAGTAGGTACTTCACAATTGATACAAACCCATACAGGAACAACTAAAGTATCTGGTAGTGGAAAACTATTAGTAGACCAAAACTCAACAGTACCTAGTTTGTATAGATACAATTACATGAGTTCTCCAGTAAATACTATTGGAGCAAACACCTACTCTTTAGAAACTGTTTTAAAAGACGGAACAACACCTTTAGATGCTACATCTAGTATTGGAACGATTGCTAAAGACATTACTTTCGTTGGAGGTTATGATGGAGCAACAACAGATCCTATTACGCTAGCAGAACACTGGGTATATTCATATTCACCAGGATCTAACGGAAGATCTAATTGGGCTCATAAATATAGAGGACTTCCTTTAGATAAAGGAGACGGATATATCTTTAAAGGACCAGGAAGACCACAAAACTACACGTTTTTAGGAACTCCTAACGATGGTAACTTTAATACGGTTGCGCCTGTAGGGGCTAATGAGTCTTATTTAATAGGAAACCCATTCCCGTCTGCAATGAGTGTTAAGAAGTTTATTGAAGACAATATAAACTCTACCAATGCAACATTATATTTTTGGCAGCATGTGTCAGAAAGTACTGTTGACGAAGGTTCTGCCGGACATAATTTTGCAGGATACATTGGTGGGTATGCTACAAGAAATATCTCTATGGGGGTTACTGCAAATGACCCTTCTGCAAATGCTCCTTTTGAGTATACTGTAGAAGTAGAAGATGCAGATGAGTATAATGTTTCTATTACACAAGATCAAGCTTTAGATGTAGCAAACATGAACACCAATACTAGCTTTGTAAAGTTCTCTAACATCTCTAGAGGTTTAGATACTTTAAGAGTTGTGTACAAATCTATGGTAGATAAAAACATAAAAATTAAAATAGACAATGCTGATAAAGGAAACTTTGTATTTCAACATACAGATGGTTCTTATGACGAGGGTTATGTAATTATATGTATAGAACCTGGTAGTGATGTTACATTAACCTCTAACGACACCAACGACTTTTTCGTAGACAGTGTCATCTTTAAAGATGATGGGAAAATTGTATGTGCACCAAGTACAGGTGGTAGCCAATATGCAGATTCTTACACGGCTCCAGAACCTTACATTGCCATTGGACAAGGATTCTTTGTACAAGGAGATGCAACAGATGGTGGCCCAATTGTCTTTAACAACAGTCAAAGAGAATTTAAAACAGAAGGAACAGGTTCTTCTGTATTCTTAAGAGGTGAAAGTGCTAAATCTGATGAGACTACTGGATTTGAGTTACCTATTATAAAACTAGGAATGAACTACCAAGACGACCAAGGAACAAACCTTCACCGTCAAATTGGAGCCTCTTTTCATTCATCAAATTCTTTTGCCTTTGAAAAAGGATATGACTCTGAAATGTATGATACCAATACTACGGATTTCTATTGGAAGTTTCCAAATGATGAATTAGGCTATGTAATTACAGGAGTGCAAGAAATCTCTAATGATTTAGAAGTTCCTTTAGAAGTAATCATGAATAAAAATGGTTTAATTACCATTACAATTGATGAGATGAAATACATTAACAATCAAGATGTATTTATCAAAGACAAGCTTACAGGAGAAACACAGCAAATAAACGATAAAAGTGCTGTATACCAATTAGAAAAAGGTACTTACACAGACAGATTTGTGTTATCTTTTGTAGAGAATTCTACTTTAGGTGTAGATGATAACATCAATGAAGAATTACAGAAAACAATCGCTGTGTTTATGGACAACGCGAATAAAGAAATGGTGATTCAGAATTTAGATAACCTAGAGATTACCAAAGTGCAATTGTTTAACATACTTGGACAAAAAGTAGCACAATGGAAAAACCTAGAATCTAAACCAGAGAACAGACTAGAAACTAAAAATTTAGTCAACCAGATTTACATTGTTAATGTATATACCAACAAAGGAAAAATTAGCAAGAAAATAGTTATTGAATAACTATTATAAAAAAACAAAAAAGCAACGAACTCTAAATAGAGCTTGTTGCTTTTGTTTTATAAAAAAACCAACTAAAAGGTGGTTCTTAAAAGATCTTTTTTAAACATTTTATCTTTTAATGCAATTTTTAAAATTTCCCCAAAAAATTTTAATCCCACCTTTTATTCAGGGCTTTAATATTAAAAAAAAATCAGTAAAGTTATAGTATTCATAAAAGCTTAAGAATTAAATTTCTTAAGCTTTTTATCTTTATAAGATATTATAAAAATTCTTTCTTTTAACTGATAAAAATCATCTTTTATATTCTAATAAATTAAGAAATTTGATATAGAAATTAAAAGAAAATATCATGAAAAAAAGAACACCTGTATCAGCAATAATGGCAACAGATTTGGTAACACTAAATATAAGTGATGATTTAGTAACTGCAGAAAAATTATTTTTAGAGAATAAAATTAAGCATATTCCAGTTGTAAAAGATAAGGAAATTATAGGAATGTTAAGTTATACAGATATTCTAAAAATAGGATATTCAGACGTAACAGATGATGAAAAAGGAGTGGAAACTTATGTTTATAATACCTTTACAATAGAACAAGTAATGGCAAAGAATGTAATTATGGTACCACCTTATGCTACAATTAAAGAAGTGGCAGAATTACTTACAAAGAAAGAGTTTCATGCGCTACCTGTGGTAGAAGATGGTGAATTGGTTGGAATTGTAACAACAAGAGATTTAATAAATTATTTAGTAGCTCAATTACAGTAGTTTAATTGATTAGTTAGTAAGAGAGGGGCTTTTTTAGCCTCTCTTTTTTTGTTTAGATTAATAAATTAATGGCTATTAATTTTCTTTAAATATGCTGAAATAATTCTTTGAATATCTCTATTATCTTTTTTTGGTTCAACAAAGAATTGATAATCTGCTGGTTTTTCTAATAGCACATCTTGAGAAGTATCTAAATAACCAATTCCTTTGTAGATTCCATCTAAAATTAAAGCAAAACCTACTTCGTCTTTTGTTCTTCCTGTTTCTTTAATAACTAAATTTTCTGCATCAATTCCTACAGATTTAATGGCTTGTCTAACACGAATATTATAATCATCCACAGCTTCTTTATCGCAACAAATACCTTTACATTCTTTCAGTTGATAATGAAAACAACTAGAGACATTGGTTTGTAAATGACAATATTTAGGGCATAATTCAAATTCTTTACAAAGAACCTCTAAATGATTTCTACATTCTGCAACAGAATAGTACTTCATTATTGGATTGGGAGCTAATTTTAAGCGGTTATAAGCCAAATGAATAATCCCTTTTTGATCTTCATAAGAAAATAAACCAACAGCTTCTCCTGCTCTTCTTTGCGCTCTATTATATTTTGGATAAATGTGTTTAATTTCTTCAGACTCTAAAAGTAGTGCTAGTAATTCGCTACCAGTTTCTGTAAAAGAAATGTCTGCGGTTTCTAAACACATATTTTGTTCCTTTTTCTTTTTATCGTAAAAATGACTGATTACACGTTGCTTTATGTTGTTAGCTTTACCAACATAAATAACTTCTTTTGCTAAATTTTTAAAGTAATAAACGCCAAAAGTTTCGGGTAAATTATCAACAACTTTTTTATCTAAAAGAGGTGGTAAGGTTGCTTGTCTAGAACGTGGGTGCAGAAATGAATTAATAATAAATTGATCATCTCTTTCAATTAACCTTCTAAATAATTCTGTTGTGGCTTCTGCATCGCCTTTGGCTCTGTGTCTGCCGTTAATTGGAATATTTTCTGAAGTACAAATATTACCTAAACTGTAAGAATTTAAACCAGGAATAATTTTTCTCGACAAACGAACTGTACATAGTTTTTTTCGTTTAAAATCGAATCCTAAACTTTTAAATTCAGCTTGAATTATGTTATAATCGAAGTTTACATTATGTGCTACAAAAATGGTGTCTTTTGTAATTTCTTCAATCTTTCTAGCAACTTCATAAAATTTAGGTGCATTCCTTACCATTGCATTTGTAATGCCTGTAAGATTGGTAATAAATGGCGGGATATTTTGTTCTGGATTTATAAGTGTTGTGTATTCGTCTACAACTTTCTTTCCATCAAAAACAAAAATGGATATTTCGGTTATTTTAGAACCTTTATATCCATTTCCTGTAGTCTCTATGTCTATTACTGTATATAGCAATTAGTTTATTAAGTTTTTTAAATCTTCTATTGTTTCTGTTGGGTTTTCTGCTCCAAAAACATAACTTCCTGCAACTAACACATTTGCTCCAGCTTCAATTAATTTATTAGCGTTTAGATTTGTAACTCCTCCATCAATTTCTATTTGACAGTTAGATTCTGCAAATTCGATTAAGTGTCTTAATTGTGCCGTTTTTTTATAAGTATTTTCTATAAAAGATTGTCCGCCAAAACCAGGATTTACACTCATAATACAAACCAAATCTAAATCTACTATAATATCCTCTAAAACAGAGATTGGTGTGTGAGGATTTAAAGCAACTCCTGCTTTCATTCCTGCAGCTTTTATTGCTTGAACTGTTCTGTGTAAATGTGTACAAGCTTCGTAATGAACTGTAAGAATGTTTGCGCCTAAATCTGCAAATGTTTGTATGTATTGATCTGGATTTACAATCATTAAATGCACATCTATAGTTTTTGTTGCGTGTTTAGAAATTGCTTTTAAAACTGGCATTCCGTAAGAAATATTTGGCACAAAAACACCATCCATAATATCAATATGAAACCAATCTGCTTCGCTATTGTTTACCATTTCTACGTCTCTTTGCAAATTACCAAAATCTGCTGCTAAAATTGAAGGTGCAATTAAATTACTCATTTGTTTGTTGTTGTGTAGTTATTGTTTTTACAAAGGTAATTGATTTTAAAAAAACTGACTACATAGAAACATAGAAAACATAGGTTTTGTTTCTGTTTGATAAAGAGGGAAAGTTCACAAACAAGTTTAGCCCTGATTGAACGGTTTGTTTGAGCTCTTTTTTTATGCTGAACTCGATTCAGTATCAGTTAGAATAATGAAATTAATTTTTAAAAAAATGAGATGCTTAAATAAATTTAGCATAAAAAAAAGCGAGTAGTGAAAGCAGGAAATAGCTTCAAATAAAAATGATTATTTTTGCCGACAACTAAACGAATAAAAATAGTAAAAATGAAAGCATATATATTTCCTGGTCAAGGAGCACAATTTACAGGAATGGGATTGGATTTGTACGAAAAATCGCCTTTAGCACAAGAATATTTCGAGAAAGCGAATGATATTTTAGGGTTCTCTATTACAGATATTATGTTCGAAGGAACTGCAGAACAATTGAAAGAAACGAAAGTTACACAGCCTGCAATTTTCTTACATTCTGTAATTTTGGCGAAGGTTTTAGGAGACGATTTTAAACCAGAAATGGTTGCTGGACATTCTTTGGGAGAATTATCTGCATTGGTTGCAAACGGAGTTTTGTCTTTTGAAGACGGGTTAACATTGGTTTCTAAACGTGCTTTGGCAATGCAAAAAGCGTGTGAAGCTGCACCTTCTACAATGGCTGCTGTTTTAGGTTTGGAAGATACTATTGTTGAAGAAACTTGCGCAGAAATAGATGGAGTAGTAGTGGCTGCAAATTACAATTGCCCTGGACAATTGGTGATTTCTGGAGAAATTGAAGCGGTTGAAAAAGCGTGTAAAGTTTTAACTGAAAAAGGAGCAAAAAGAGCAATTTTATTACCTGTTGGAGGTGCATTTCACTCACCAATGATGGAGCCTGCAAGAGAGGAATTAGCTGCTGCAATTGAGGCAACTGAATTCAGTGAGCCAACTTGTCCTGTTTATCAGAATGTAACTGCAAGTGCTGTTACAAGTGCAGATGAGATTAAGAAAAATTTAATGATTCAGTTAACTGCGCCTGTAAAATGGACACAATCTATACAAGCAATGATTGCTGATGGTGGAACTGAATTTATAGAAGTTGGACCTGGAAAAGTTTTACAAGGTTTAATGCGTAAAATAGATAGAAGTGTTACTGCGAGTGGAGCTTCTTTTGAGTAGGCAGTCTTCAGTCGGCAGTTTGCAGTCAGTAGGTTTATTATTTATTAACTCATGACAAAAATGACTTATGACGTAAGACTAAAAATAAATATTGTATTTAAAAACCCCATTTTCTAAAGTAGAAAATGGGATTTATTTTGTGAGATTTTTTCTTAATTCTTAATTCTTAATAGGTTTCTGTGTTTTATTCAACAAAATTGGTTCTCCATAACCTAATTCTCTCATTCTTTTTAATTGCGTTTCTGCATCTCCAACAACCAACCAAATCATTTTATCTGGGTTTATGTATTTGTTTGCCAGTTCTTTAATTTGCTCTTTTGTCATATTATTTACAGTTGCTTCTCTTTCCTTTACATAATCTGCTTTCCAACCATAATCGCTAATATTAGACAACATTCTTAATTTTGCGCCTGCAGTTTCAAATGCTCTTGCATTACTCTTTATCAAGAAACTTTTTGTAGTTTCTAAATCTTTATCAGAAAATGTATTTGGATATTCTTCTAAAATTTTCTTCACTAATTGTGCAGATTCTAAAGTAACATTAGATCTTACGCCACTTGAAATAGTAAAAGCACCTTTTGCTTTTGTGCCAGAAAAACCAGATCGAATTCCATAAGTATATCCTTTACCTTCACGTAATTCTTGTGTTAAACGAGAAGCAAATCCACCACCACCAAGAATGTAATTCATAACTGAAGCTGCATAAAAATCTTTATCTGTAGCAGCCAAAGCTGGTGTGCCAAATTGTAAAACAGATTGTTTTGCATTTGGAATGTCATAAAAATAAACAGCAGGTTTTGTTGGCGCATCTGGCGTTTTATATTCTGGAATTGTTACTTCTTTTGAAGCCCATTTTGAATTTAAATTATTTAAAGATGCAATCATTTCTTTTTCTGAAATATCTCCCACCACTAATATTTTAGCAACAGAAGGCGAAATATAATTGTTGTAAAAAGATTTTACATCTTCTAAAGTAATAGCTTCTAACGATGAAACTGTTCCTAAATTGTTTTTAGAGCGGATGTTATTTTTTCCATAAATCAACTCATTATAAGCATTTCTTGCAACAGAATTTGGGTTTGCCTCTTGTTGATTTAAGCTTGCAATTGTTGCTTTTTTAAGTAGCTCGAATTCTTCTGCATCAAACCTTGGTTCTAATAACATTTCTTCTACTAAAGCTAAAGTTTTGGAATAGTTTTTAGATAATGTTGTTCCGCTAATGGTTATTTCTTCTGTTCCAGAATAAACATAAATGGATGCTCCTAATTCTTGAATTGCTTCTTCTAATTCTTTAACAGTCTTATTTTTTGTACCTTTATTTAATAAATCTGCAGTTAAATTAGCAACTCCTAATTTGTCCATAGATTCTAATAATTGTCCACCATCAATTGTAATATTAAATTGAACCAAAGGAACTTCATCACTTTCTATTCCGTAAATTTTTAATCCATTATCTAAACTACTTTCATATACTTTTGGAACGGCTAAAGAAGGGGTTTTTCCGTAAGGAGGTTCTTTACTTCTGTCAAAAGAAGAAGGAGTTTTTTCATATTCTGCAGCAATTTTTGGATCGAATTTTTCTTCTGCTCCTTGTACAATTTGTTCTTCAACAACTTCTGCTAATACAGAACCTTTTAAAGCTAATTCAGCCGAGTTTTTAGGAACAAAACTTGTCGCTATATAATTTTTGTTTTTAATATATGTATTATAAACTCGCATTACATCATCTGTAGTAACTGCTAAAGTTCTTTTGATGTCTTCAGTTACAAAACCAGGATTTCCTGTATAGGTATTATAAGAAGCAAGGTTTGTACCTTTTCCTAATACGTTAGACAAACTTCTATAAAAATCTGTCTCTTGTCCTGCTTTTATTCTATTTAAATCTTTTTCAGATATTCTTTCTTCCTCAAATTTTGCAAAACCTTTTTCAATTCCTGTTTTTACTTCATCTAAATTTTTGTCATTAAAAGCTCTTACTGAAAGTTGTGTTTGTCCAGCTACTTCAGAAATATAATTAAACATTGATGTATAAGAAGTCAATTTTAAATCGTCTATTAAAACTTGATTTAAAGGAGCCGATTTTCCGTCAGTTAAATATTGAGTTAATACTTCTAAAGCATAAGAATCTGGATGATAAGACTCTACAGTTGGCCAGACCATTGTTAATTGTGGTACTCTAGCAAAGTTATCTTCATAATATAAAAACTTTGTTTCTGCTACATTTCCTGGTCTTTTATCTAATGCAGGAATTTCTTCGCCTTTAGGAATTTCATCAAAATATTTGTGCACCCATTCTTTTGCTTGGTCAATATCTATGTCTCCAGATAAAACCAAAGTCGCATTATTTGGTACATACCATTTTTTGAAAAATGTTTTTACATCTTCTAGAGTGGCGTTTTGTAAATCTTCTAAAGAACCAATTACTTGCCAATTATAAGGATGATTTGTTGGATACAAGTTTTTACCAATTACATATTGGTTGTGTCCATAAGGTCTGTTATCTATACTTTGTCTTTTTTCATTTTTAACAACTTGTTTTTCTTTTGCTAAAACTGGATCTGTAACTGTATTTATAAACCAGCCTAATTTGTCTGCTTCTGCCCAAATCATTTTTTCCAAAGCATCTTTTGGTACGGTTTGTAAGTAATTTGTTCTGTCTCTGGAAGTTGAGCCATTTGCGCCAGAACCACCAATTCTTGCACTCATCTTGTCCAAACCACCTTTTCCTAAATTTTCAGATTCTAAAAAAAGTAAATGCTCAAATAAATGTGCAAAACCAGTTCTTCCTTCTACTTCTCTAGCAGAACCAACATGAACCATTAATTCTACTGCAACAACTGGGTCAGATTTATCTACATGAAAAATAACATCAAGTCCATTATCTAACTCGATTTTTTCATAGTTGATACTTAGTTCTTTTTCTTCGGAAGCAATTTCTTTGGTTGAATTGTCACAAGCAATAAATAATAAAATGCTGGTAAATACGAAGGTTATTTTTTTCATTTTTAGATTGATTTTAAAGAAATAAAATTACTAAAATGAAATGGATATTAAATTGATATATTGTTAAATAAAGCCAAAAAAAATCCTGAACTTTAAAGTTCAGGATTTTTTTAAATTATTTTGCTAAAACGCATTCTTCGCAATCTTTTATTTCTCCATAATACGTTTCTCTGTATTTGTGAAGTGTAGCTAACGGAATTAAATTGAAGAGCATTTTCTTAATATAAGTTACATTGGTTGTTAATGCACCCATTTTTTTTGTGTGACGATGCTCTAATTGGGTTTTTCTTTTAATGTTAATCAGTTTCATTGGTTATCTTTTATCATTAATAATATCAGATACAAAGTTAAGGTTGATATCTGTTGATGTCAATTTAGAACTGTTAAAACCTGATAAATGAAACGAGAAATGTAAGACCGAAAAATATGTTGTTGAATGTTTGTTGATATGATAACTTAAAGCTGTTGTAATTATCATACTAAAAATCAGAAAACACTATTTTTTGATTAAAAATGAAGAAAAATACTTAATTTTAAGTAAAAAAGAGTTAAAATCGAGTAATTTCTTTTTAAAAATTATTTTTTTTGGTTAGTGTGAAATTAAGGTGTTTATAACTATTTATTTTTAGAAGGAATCATTTTATCATTTTTCCATTCACCTTCAAAAATTATTTTTCCTTTATTGTCCAATATTGTTCCAAAGCCATTTCTTAAATCGTTTGACCAATTTCCTAGGTAAATTTCACCAGATTTAAAATAATATGTTCCTTTACCTTCTCTTTTTCCTTTTGAATAACTTCCTTCATATTTATCTCCATTTTGCCAATAGTAAAACCCTTCACCATTTCTTCTGTTGTTTTTCCATTGGCCTTCATAGAAACCCTTTTTATCAAAAATAGCAAAACCAAAACCATTTGCTTTTTTGTTTTTTACTTCACCAATATATTTAATACTAATACCGTCATAATTTTTTATATTTAAAATATACTTATTAGTACCTGGTCTTTTTGAAGGGGGGGGTATTTGAAGTTGTTTTATTAAAGGTTAACTTATTATTTTTGGTATTGAAATCTTGCAATAATTTTTTATAATGATTATTAATAATGATATTTTCAGATTCCAAGTTTTTAATGTCTTTAATATATGTATTAGTTTTTTCTTTTAAACTATCATATTCATTTGATCTGTTTTTTTGATTTAAAATTAACTTAATAGAGGAGTCAAAATTGTCTTTTAAAGGGAAGTTTTCTTTAATTTTTTTATAAGTATTAATAGCTAATTCATAGTCTCCATTTAAAATTTGTTTATTTGCTTGATTTCTAAGGTTGTAATATTGTTTATCGTTTTTTATTTCTTGTGTATTCTTATTATCTATGCTAAGTTTTATATTAATTACTATTGATATTATTAGTAGTAGTAAAATGACTTTAACAAATTTATTTTTTTTAGGTTGTGTTTCTTTCATTTTTTCAATTTTTTAATAGCCTAAATTAATTTTTGGAAGTTTATCTGCCATTTTTCTAGCGTCAATTCCAATATATATGTTGAATCTAAAAACATGACTTGTTTTGTATTCGTAACCACTAGATTTTTGTCCTATAGTCCACATATGTCCAGCAAATAAAGTAATTGATTTATTTACAACGTATCCGAATCCATTATAGGTTCTAAAATCTTCCATTGGGTTCCTAACAATTGAGCTTCCAGATTGCATAAATATTTCGGCACTCGGAGAGAAAAAAAGCGTTTTCGGTTCAATTACATCTTTGTTTAAAGGAATGTATGAGAAAATTTTATAACGATATCTATTTGTATAATCATGTTCCGCGTCAACAACATTACTTCTTTTCCAGCGATGTTCGAATCGAAATTGGTGTATGAATTTTACACGGCCAATTTTTGGAGACTTAATAATCCATTGATGCCAAATTCTAGGTTCTACAGTATATTTTTCGAAATTTATATTTCCTGGTTCGGGAGAAAAATTAAAAACTAATGTTGGACCAACAACAATTTCAAAATTTTCATTTACAAAAATATTAAGCCCGAAACGATTATATATTTGTCTAGTTCTACCAATAAAAGAGTTTACGTTATTTAGAGCATTTCTTTCTCTGTAATGGTGTTCGCTGTAATACCCTAATTTGTCATTAAGTCTTACTTTAAAATAAGAGCCTAACCAAATACCAGTTTCTTCTAATTTGGTGGTGGATTCTGTGGGGTGTTGAGAAAATGAGTAAACTGTATATAGGAGTAAAGTTGGTAAAAGTAGTTTTATTTGCATTCTTAAATTGTTTTCAATTTTTCAACTTGCAAATTTAAGGCCTAAATCTTTGTTTTAAAGATTTCATTTAGTTAAAGAGTTACTAAAGTTCCTTTTTTAGAAGAAAAAAAATCCTCAACTATAGTTGAGGATTTTTAAATTATATTGAAGATTTCTTTACAAAGTTTGTTGCCATTTCCATGAGCTTAATAAAGCTTCGTCTAAACTCTTTTCAGTCTTCCAGTTTAGTTCTTTATTTGCGATGGTTGTATCTGCATAAGCGGCAGTGATATCGCCTTCACGTCTACCAACAATTTTATAATTTAAAGGTTTTCCAGAAGCTTTTTCAAAGGCTTTAATTACTTCTAACACAGAACTTCCAGTTCCTGTACCAACATTGAAAAATTCGAAATTTTGTTTGTTGTTTTTATTGATAAGTCTTTGTAAGGCTGCAATATGTGCTTTTGCTAAATCTACAACATGAATGTAATCTCTTACTGCAGTTCCATCTGAAGTAGGATAATCATCACCAAAAACAGATAATTCTTTTCTAATTCCTGCAGCAGTTTGTGTTACAAAAGGAATTAAATTTTGCGGAACTCCCAAAGGTAATTCTCCAATTTTTATACTTTCATGCGCACCAATTGGGTTAAAATAACGCAAAGCAATTGCATTTAAGTTATGTGCTTTACAAGTTTCTTTTATAATTTCTTCACCAATTTGTTTTGTATTTCCATACGTAGATTCAGCTGTTTTTACAGGTGCATTTTCTGTAATAGGCAACTCATCTGCTTGGCCATAAACTGTACATGAAGAAGAGAATATAAAATTATCTATATTTCTATCTTTCATTTCTTGTAAAAGATATACTAAAGAACCAATGTTGTTTTCATAGTAGTCCAATGGTTTTTGCATGCTTTCTCCAACTGCTTTAAAAGCCGCAAAATGAATAATTCCATCAATTTTATTATTGTCGAAGAAATTTTTTACATCATTTTTAATTCTTAAATCAATTTGATGAAAGTCTGGTTTTATCCCCGTAATTTCAGTTATTTTATCTAAAACAGAAATTCTTGTATTTGATAAATCATCTATAATTACAACTTCGAAACCTGCATTTTGCAGTTCTACAACTGTGTGAGAACCTATAAAACCTAAACCTCCTGTTACTAATATTCTTTTCATTTTTAGTTGATAAAGTTATTAATTGTACTTGTAATAAATTCTAATTGTTCCTTATCTAACTCTGTGTGCATTGGTAAAGAAATTACTGTTTTAATTAATTCGTTGGTTACTGGGAAATCACTTTCTTTATAACGAGTGTCTTGATATGCTTTTTGAGCATGCAACGCAACTGGATAATAAATTGCATTAGGAATTCCTTTATCTAATAAATGTTTATGTAATTCATCTCTTTTTCCATTGGTTATTTGCAATGTATATTGATGAAAAACATGACAATCACAAACATCACAAATTTCGCCGCAACTATTTGTTGCATTCGATTTTGTAGTTGGTGTAATTATATTTGGGTTGTTTTTGAAAGCATTATTGTAAAAACGAGCAGCATTTCTACGAGCATTACAATAAGAATCTAAAAGTGGTAATTTTGCTTTTAAAACTCCTGCTTGTATAGAATCTAAACGTGAATTTACTCCTACAACATCATGGTAATAGCGTGTGTACATTCCGTGATTTACAATTCCTCTTAAAGTATGCGCTAATTCATCATCATTTGTAAAAATTGCGCCTCCATCTCCATAACAACCTAAATTTTTTGAAGGAAAAAATGAGGTAGTTCCAACATTTCCAATGGTTCCAGCTTTCTTTTTTGTGCCGTCTTTAAAAGTGTAATTAGCGCCAATTGCTTGTGCGTTATCTTCGATTACAAACAAATTATGTTCTTTTGCAATTTCTAAAACGGCATCCATATTAGCTACTTGTCCGAATAAATGAACAGGAACAATTGCTTTTGTTTTTGGTGTAATTGCTTTTTTTAAAGCTTCAATATCTATATTAAAAGTATCTTTTTCAACATCTACCAAAACTGGTGTTAGTTTTAGTAAAGCAATTACTTCTACAGTTGCAGCAAAAGTAAAATCAGCAGTAATAACTTCATCACCTTGTTCTAAACCTAAACCCATCATTGCAATTTGCAAAGCATCAGTTCCATTTGCACATGGAATTACGTGTTTTACGTCTAAATATTTCTCTAAATCCGCTTGAAATTCGTGAACTAAAGGTCCATTTATATAAGAAGATGTATTTAAAACTTCTTGTATAGAAGTATTTACAGTTTCTTTTATTTGCGTGTATTGACCTTGTAGGTCAACCATTTGAATTTTTTTCATAAAAAGAATTTTGAAACTCAAAAATACAAACAAACTTTCATTGTTTCTGCATGAATAAGGAAATAATAAATGGTTTATCTTTGATGAAAATGAATATTTATGAAGTTTTTAAGGAGTTTATTAAAAATAGCTGTTGTACTTGTAGTTTTACTATTTGGTTTGGGATGGATTTATTCAAAAATATTAACCCCAAAATATTCTGGAGAACTAGAAATTGAAAATTTAACAGAAGAAGTTACTGTTTATTTTGATGAAATTGGAGTACCTCACATAAACGCATCTAACCCAAAAGACGCTTATATTGCTTTAGGTTATTTGCATGCTCAAGATAGATTGTGGCAAATGGAATTGATTAGAAGAATTGCTGCTGGAAGACTTGCAGAAGTTTTTGGAAAGGATTTAGTTAGAGTAGATCAGTTTTTTGGAGGATTAGGTATTGAAGAAGCTGCAGAGAAAACGATTGCTAATTTAGATAAAACATCAGAATCTTATGTTTTATCACAAGCTTATTTAGATGGTATCAACCAATATATAGAAGAAGGGCAAACACCTTTAGAATTTACTTTAGTAGGATTAAAAAAAGAGAAATACACCATAAAAGATATGTATAATGTCTTTGGTTATATGTCTTTTAGCTTTGCAGTGGCACACAAAACAGACCCGTTGTTAACAGAGATTAAAGAAAAATTAGGAGCTGATTACTTAAATGAATTATTAGGTTCTTTTACAGAAAATCTTACAGTAAATAAAACAAGTATTCCTAAAGAAATTAATGCTACAATTTCTAAAAGTGTTAGTAGTATTATGGACAATTTACCTGTTTCTCCTTTTATAGGAAGTAACTCTTGGGTTATTGGCGCTGATAAAACTAAAAACGGAAAAGTGATTTTTGCAAATGATCCCCATATTGCATTTTCTCAACCTTCAGTTTGGTATCAAAATCATATAAAAACGCCAGATTTTGAAATCTACGGATTTAATATTGCGTTAATGCCATTTCCCTTGATCGGTCATAATAAAGAATATGCTTATGGTTTGACCATGTTAGCAAACGACGATTTAAATTTTTATGTGGAAGAAAATAATCCTGATAATTCTTTAGAATATAAGACTGAAAATGGTTTTGAAAAGTATGAATTAAGAGATAAAACGATTCATATAAAAAATGAACCAGATACTACTTTTCAAGTAAAAGTAAGTAGACATGGACCAATAATGAATGGTTTAATAGAGCATATAATTGATGATAGACCGATTGCTATGAATTGGATTTATACGCAATTACCAAATGAAATGTTATCTGTTTCTCACGGAATTTCGCATTCAAAATCAATTACAGATTTTAGAGCATCTGTTTCTAAAATTCATGCGCCAGGTTTAAATGTAATGTATGGTGATGCAAAAGATAATATAGCTTGGTTTTCTTCAGCAAAATTATATCAATTAAGAGATAGTTTGTCTTCTAAAACATATTTAAATGGAGCTTCAGGAAAAGATGAAATTATTGAGATTTTACCATTTTCTGAAAACCCGCAAGCAATAAATCCAAGTTGGAATTATGTATATTCAGCAAATCATCAAATAGATTCTGTAAGAGGTAAATTATATCCTGGTTATTATCAACCCCAAGACAGGGCAAAAAGAATTGTTGAGTTGTTAGATACCAAAGATGATTTTTCTAAAGAAGATGTAGAAGCAATGATGTATGATGTGAAATCTGCGACAGTTCCAGAAATTATTCAAAATTTATTAAAAAGTGTAGATAAATCTGATCTTTCTCCATCAGCAAAAAAAGCATTTTCTGTTTTAGAAAATTGGGATGGAGCTTATTTTAAAAAGTCAGTTGCACCAACAATTTATAATCGTTTATTATATGAGTTTTTAAACGCAACATACAAAGATGAATTAGGGGGTAGTTTTGATTTATTCATAAATTCTCAACTACAAGACCAAGTTTTATTAACACAAATAAATAGAGAGCAATCTGTTTGGTGGGATGATATTTCTACAAAAGACAAAATTGAATCTAAAAATGATATTATACACCAATCTTATAAAAACGCAATTTCTTTCTTGCAAAATCAGTTAGGAGCTAATGTAGAAGATTGGACTTGGGATAGAGTAATTTCTGTTGAATATGAACACGCAATAGGGAAAGCTGGTGGAGTTTTAAGAACTGTTTTTAATGTTGGTCCTTTTGAAACTATTGGAGGTAATGAGGTAATAAATAATCAAATATTTAAATTAGATAGCACAGGTTACTATAAGATAACAGCTGGTCCTTCAACAAGAAGAGTTATCGATTTTTCTGATGTAGAAAATAGTTCTGCAGTTTTACCAACAGGACAATCAGGACGCCTTTTTAGTGAACATTATAAAGATCAAACTCAAAAATATTTAGATGGTGAATTTGTTAAGATGAAAATGAATCAAGACGAAATTGAATTAAGTAAAAATAGGTTAATTTTGAAACCAAAATAAATTTCATGAAAGAAGAATATGCTTTTTTATACTTATGTTTAGCTTATGTGCCTATTTGGTTGTTTATTTTTTTCAAAAGAAAAGATTTAAGAAAGAAATTAATTAGAACTAGTATTGCTGGGGCAATTATATCTCCAATAACAGAATATTTTCACTTTAAAGATTATTGGACGCCACCTTCTGTTTTAAAATATGGTTATATCTATTTAGAGGATGTAATTATGGGTGCTATGATTATTAGTGTTGTTGCAACAATCTATGAAACAGTTTTTAGTTTAAAATTGATAACCTACAGAAAAGAAAAAAAATTAAGATATTTATTTTACACAATGTTTGTTTTAAGTTTTATAGCTGTGTATGTTTTTACTGGTATGTTGGGTGTTAATTCCATTTTTTCTTATTGCGGACTTTTTATACTTTACGCAGTTATTATGGTATTTTTTAGACCAGATTTAATTAAAGCATCTTTATGGTCTGCATTATTAAGTTGGGTTATACAGATGGTAATTTATATTCCTTTATTTACTTTTTTTGCACCAACATATTGGGAGAAATATTTTTTATTAGCAAACACAAAATATGGAATTACCTTTTTAAATATCCCTTATACAGAAATGCTATATTTTATAACAATTGGTTTTACAATGGGGATATTTTATGAATTTGTTTCTGGAAAGAAAAGAGTAAAAATTTGAATTTCAGCTACTTAAAACAGTGGAGGTGTGTGTTTTTTTTGGTTGAAGGATTAGGTTGTAATTGAGAATGTTAAAACCACAATAAATATTTCAACAAGAATATTATTAAGACGATGTCCTTGCTGATCGAAATAGTTTTTAGATTTTTTGGGACCGTTTAAATATTCAGAAAAACTAAATTTGGGTTTTCTAAAAATTGTTCACAGATAGAGACATAAATCCACCTAGTTTGCTACCAATTAAGTTAAAAACTTCTCTAATTATCTCTAAATTTCTTTGTATACATCCTTAAAAGGTATTCTGAATCGTTCGCCATAAACTCCTTTATCGGTTCTAATTCCGCAAGAAACAATCATGTTTATTTCTGACCTAGAAGGTAGGTTCAATAACTTTTTAACTCGTAAAGTATCTGAACCTTCCATAGGACAAGTGTCATAACCTTCTGCAGCCATAGAAATCATAAAATTTTCTGCAGCCAAACCACATGTTTTATGAGCCACAATCCTCATATCGCTATTTCTAACTTGTCTATATATTGGTTTAAAAACACCTATAATAGAAACTAGTAAATATTTAAAAAAGCCAAAAATTCCTAAAAAATCTGCGTATGCAAAGGGAATTATTTTTCCATAATAATTTCTTGCAACCTTTTCTCTGCTGCTCTGTTCAGATTTTGGGTTATTTTCACCAAAAGTATTATCCATAAAAGCTAAATTAGCTTTTGCACGTTTTTTCCATAGATCTTTTCTGGAAACAAAAACAACTAATTGTTGTGCGGTTTTTGCAGCATTTTGGTTAAAACAAAAAGGTGTAATTTTAGAAATAGTTTCTTTTGAAGTTATATGATAAAACTCCCATAATTGCATATTACTGCTATTTGGAGCCAATGCTGCTTGCTCTAAACATTTTTTAACAATATTTTTATCAATAGATTTTTCTGAATCGTAAATTCTTACAGAACGTCTATAATTTATAGCTTCTGAAACAGTTTTTTCGTTTGTCATTGTATAGTTTGTAAAATTAAGTCCACTTTAATAAAGCGCGTAATTTTTTCAATTTATCTGTGTAAGGGGCGTATCTAATAGTTAAATCTAACCAATTACCTCTTGTAACTACTCCTTTGCTATGAGAAAAAGTATCGAAAGTTTTTTTACCATGATAACCTCCAATTCCACTTTCTCCAACGCCACCAAAAGGTAGTCTATGGTTTACAAAATGTACAGTTGTGTCATTAATTGTTCCACCGCCAAAAGAGTGTTTTTTAATCATTTTTTTGACAATTTTTTTATCCGTAGAAAAAATGTAAAAGGCCAAAGGTTTGTCGTATTTAGAAAGTATATCTTCAATTTTTTCTTCATTTTCAAAAGAAATAAGAGGGAGTATTGGTCCAAAAATTTCACCTTTCATAACTTCGCTTTCTAATGAAGGCTCATCAATTAAAGTAGGAGAGATATAATTGTCTTCTTTGTTTGTTTTTCCACCCGTTAAAAAGGTTTCTTTTTCTAACATTAAAGCCAATCTGTTAAAATTTTTGGCATTTACTATTCTCGGAAAATCTGCAGAATTTTCTGGGTTATCTCCATAAGCTTTTGTTAATTCATCTTTAAAATAATTAACAAATTCATTTTTTATAGATTTATGAATTAATAAATAATCTGGAGCTATACAGGTTTGTCCGCCATTTATAAATTTTCCCCATACAATTCTCTTTGCGGCCAATTTAATGTCAGCAGTTTTGTCAACAATACAAGGGCTTTTTCCACCCAATTCTAAAGTAACTGGCGTTAAATGTTCTGCTGCTGCTTTGGCAACAATTTTTCCTACAGGAACACTTCCTGTAAAAAAAATATAATCCCAGCGTTGATTTAATAATTCTTCTGATACATCAACACCACCTTCAACTACAGCAACATGTTCTTTACTAAAAACCGATTCGATTATTTCTTTCGTAATTGCACTTGTATTTGGAGTTAGTTCAGAGGGTTTTAATACCACAGTATTTCCGGCTGCAATTGCACCAATTAATGGAGCAAAAGCTAATTGATGAGGATAATTCCAGGGAGAAATTATTAAAACGTTTCCATAAGGTTCTTTATATATTTTTGCTGATGATGGAAAGTTTAAAAGTGAAGGTAAAACTCGTTCTGGTTTTGCCCAAGAATTTAGTTTGTCAATAGTCATTTTTAACTCACTTAAAACTATTGAGGTTTCTGTTAAAATAGCTTCGTATTCAGATTTTTTAAAGTCATTATAAAGTGCCTTTATTATGTCAGACTCCTTTTTTATCAGTTCTTTTTGAAGTTTTATTAAGCAGTTTTTTCTAAAAGAAATATTTTTTGTTTGTTGTAATGAAAAGTAATTTTTTTGTTCCTGTAAAAGTTGATGAATATCCATGAATTAAATTTCTTGTATTTTTTATTTTAGAAAAACACTAATTTTTCTAAAGATAAACATTAGTTACAAGCGTTCCAAATTACATCATTTGGTGTAGGAGCAAAAATTAAGATATTTTCTTTAGAAACAGGGTGAATAAATTCTATTTTTCTAGCATGTAAACTGATGCTTCCATCTTTATTACTTCTATTAAAGCCGTATTTTAAATCGCCTTTTATTGGGCTTCCAATATGAGATAGTTGAGTTCTAATTTGATGATGTCTACCCGTTTCTAAATCTATTTCTAACAAAGAATAGTTTTCTAGTTTTTTAAGAATTTTATAATGTAGAGTTGCTTTTTTACTGCCTTCAATTTCTTTTTTATAAACGAAAGATTTGTTTTTCTTTGTATCTTTTTTTAAGAAATTTACTAACGTATCAGTTGGTTTTTTTGGAGTGTTTTTTACAATTGCCCAATATGTTTTGTTAATGGTTTTATCGCGCAACATTTTATTTAAGCGCTCTAAAGCTTTAGAGGTTCTTGCAAAAATTACAATGCCAGAAGTTGGTCTGTCTAGTCTATGTACAGTGCCAATAAAAACATTGCCAGGTTTGTTGTATTTATCTTTTACGTATTCTTTTAGAACATCGTTTAAAGGTTTATCTCCAGTTTTATCTCCTTGTGTAATGTCTCCAGCTCTTTTATTAACGATAATAATATGATTATCTTCAAATAAAACTTGTAAATTTTCTTTGGTAGATTGCATTAGTTTCTATTGAAAGTCTTTGGCTACATCTTCGTTTACACCATCAATGAAATCTAAAAATTCTTTACGACCAAGTCCACTAGAAGAAGAGGTTATAAAAGAGGTTGGCAGAGTTTCCCAAGTATTTAAAAGTTTCTTTTTATAAGAAGTAATTTGTTTGTTTAATTTAGAGCTACTTAACTTGTCTGCTTTGGTAAATGCAATACAAAATGGAATTTGATTTTCTCCTAAAAATTGCATGAATTCAATATCAATTTTTTGGGGATCGTGTCTAGAGTCTATCAAAATAAAAGTACAAACTAATTGTTCTCTTTCTTTAAAATAGTTTTCGATAAAAAACTGAAAAATGGTTCTTTTCTTTTTAGAAATTTGAGCATAACCATAACCAGGTAAATCTACTAAAAACCATTCGTCATTTATTTTAAAATGATTAATAAGTTGAGTTTTACCAGGCTTTCCAGATGTTTTGGCTAAATCTTTGCGCTCCATTAACATATTAATTAATGAAGACTTACCAACATTAGAACGACCAATAAAAGCGTATTCTGGTATTCTGTCTTTAGGAGCTTTAGTAACATTACTGTTGCTCATTACAAACTCGGCAGATTTAATTTTCATTGTAGTGTATTCTTTTTTTTAAGTACTCTTTACTGCGAGCATTAAATATTTCTAGAAGTAAACCAATCTTGAAGAATTTTGTTAAATTCTTCTGGTCTTTCCATCATTGCTGCATGTCCACATTTATCAATCCAAAATAAATCTGAATTTGGTAATAATTTATGGAAGTCTTCACCAACTTCTGGTGGAGTAACAGTGTCTTGTTTACCCCAAATAATACAAGTTGGTTGCGTCATTTCTGGTAAATCATTTGCCATATTATGTCTAATGGCACTTTTTGCAATTGCTAATGTTCTAATAACGGCGCTTCTGTCGTTTACAATTTTAAAAACATCATCAACCATTTCTTTTGTTCCAATTTCTGGATCGTAAAAAACAGCTTTAGTTTTTTCTTCTATGTATTCGTAGTTTCCCCTTTTAGGAAAACTATCTCCCATTGCTTTTTCGTATAAACCAGAACTACCAGTTAAAACAAGTGCACTTACTTTCTCTGGATAATGTTTAGTAAAATATAAACCTATATGTCCACCTAAAGAATTTCCAAGTAAAACAGCACTCTCTATTTTTTTGAACTCCATAAATTCTTTTAAAAAGGAAGCTAAATTCTTAACATTCGTCTTTAAAAGAGGTAATGAATACAAAGGTAATTCAGGAATTAAAACTTTATAACCATTGTTAGAGAAATGATTAAATGTAGAGTTAAAATTACTTAAAGCTCCCATTAATCCATGTAAAACAATGATTGCAGGACCTTCTCCAGCTTCTGCGTATGTAAATTTTCCTTCAGTTTTTAACAGGTCAGTCATTGATTTTTGTTTGATTTCACTCAATCGCAAATGTAATTCTTTTTTATGATATAAATATTGTTTTCGTAAATCGCTCATTTTTCTCTTTTTAGCCTTTTACAGATAACAATTTGTTAATAAAAGCGTTATTTATTAACAAAGTGGTAAAAAGTGGTAAAAAGTGGTAAATTTTATATATTTTTGATATCTATTAAACTAATTTAATTTTTAAGTGATAAACCTAATTGGTACATACGAATGTAAGGCAGATGCTAAAGGAAGAATGATGTTTTCATCAGCTTTCAAAAAGCAGTTGTCTTCTGTGTTGTCTGAAGGTTTTGTGGTTAAAAGAGCGGTTTTTCAACCTTGTTTGGAGTTGTATCCAATGAAGGAGTGGAATTTAATGATGGAAAAAATTAATAAGTTAAATAAGTTTAAGAAGAAGAATAACGATTTTATTAGAAGGTTTACAGCAGGTGTAAAAATTGTAGAATTAGATGCTTCTGGACGAATTTTAATTCCGAAAGATTTATGTGGTTTTGCAGATATTAAGAAGCAAGTTGTAATGTCTTCATCGGTTAATATTATTGAGATTTGGGATAAAGAAAACTATGAAAAAGCAATAGATGATGCGGCTTTAGATTTTGCTGATTTGGCAGAGGAAGTAATGGGTAATATAGATGCAGATGAGTTATCATAATCCAGTTTTATTGCAAGAAAGTATAGATGCCTTGGCTATTAAGGAAGATGGTGTTTATGTAGATGTCACTTTTGGAGGAGGAGGACATTCAAGAGAAATATTGAAAAGACTCGGGCCAAATGGTAGGTTGTTTGCTTTTGATCAAGATCCAGATGCGTTAGAGAATGAAATAGAGGATGAGCGTTTTACTTTAATTCCGGAAAACTTTAGGTTTATATCTAGGTTTTTAAGGTTTCATAGGATAAAAAAAGTTGATGGAATCTTGGCGGATTTAGGTGTTTCTTCTCATCAATTTGATGAAGCAGAAAGAGGTTTTTCTATTCGTTTTGATGGTGATTTAGATATGAGAATGAATCAAAAATCTAAAGTTTCGGCCAAAGAAATTATTAATAGTTATTCGGAAGAAAAATTAGCAGAAATATTGTTTTTGTATGGTGAGTTAAGAAATTCGAGAAACATAGCAAAAACAATTGTTGAGAGCAGGGAAGGTGAGAGAATAGAGACTAGTTTTCAGTTAAAACAAGTGTTGCAAAAGTATTTGCCAAAAGCGAAAGAGCATAAAATATTAGCACAAATATTTCAAGCAGTTAGAATAGAAGTAAATGAGGAACTTGATGTGTTGAGAGAGTTTTTACAACAAATGCCAAATTTATTGAAAGAAGAAGGACGGTTAAGTGTTATTTCTTATCATTCTTTAGAAGATAGGTTGGTGAAAAGATTTATTAGAACAGGGTTATTTAGTGGCGAGCCAGAAAAAGATGTTTTCGGTAACAGTGATGTTCCGTTGCAGAAAGTAGGAAAGTTAATAGTGCCTACCCCACAGGAAATTAAAATTAACAATCGGGCTCGCAGCGCTAAATTAAGAATTGCAACTTTAAAGGTTTAATGTTGTGTTTTTTAAAAATCAATAGAGATAATGTCAAAAGTTAAAAAAGGAATTTATGATTTTCTGCGAGGGAGTTTTCTTACAGATGAATCTGCTTTTAAGAATTGGCGAGTTATCATTTTTGTTGTGTTACTGTTGTTAATTATGATTTCTAGTGCACACAATGCCGATAAAAAAGTAATTAAAATATCGGAATTAAATAAAAAGAAAAGAGAGTTAAGAGCAGAGTCTTTAGATACTGAAACAATTCTAACTAGAATGGAAATGGAATCCAGTATTCGAGAGAAAGCAAAAAAACGAGGTTTAAAACCTTCAGAAACCCCTCCAAAAAAAATTAAAGTAACCTATAAAAAAGAATAAAATTGGCAACTCATAAAAAAAGCATACTTACAAAATTCTACTTGGTAGCTGCTTTTATGACGCTTTTTTTAATTGCGGTCATTATTAGGGTTTTTAATATACAGTACTCTCAAGGAGAAAAATACAGAAAACTTTCTACAGAACTTACAATTAAACAAGACACTATCTATGCAAATAGAGGTAATGTTTATGGTTCAGATGGAAATTTACTAGCAACTTCTATGTCTAAATTTACAATTAGAATGGATGCAGTTGCTGTAGATAGTGAGGTTTTTGAAAAAAATATAGCAGGGTTATCTAAAGAACTTTCTAGAATGTTGGGTAATTCTGCTGGCTATTATCAAAAAAGATTAAGAACTGCCAAGAAGAGAAAAAACAGATACTTATTAATTGCTAGAAATATTGGCTATAATGATTATCTAAAAATGAAAGAATTTCCAATATTTAATTTGGGGGTTTATAGAGGAGGTTTTATTGCAGAGCACAGAACAGTTCGTGCGCATCCTATTGGTAAAATTGCAGAACGTACAATTGGTTATGATGATTACAGAGGAGAAGCTGGAATAGAAGGGGCTTTTACTGAATATATGCAAGGTGAAAATGGGTTGCGTTGGAAACAAAAAATCGCAAAAAACCAATGGAAACCAATTAACGATGTAAATGAAAAAGAGCCTATAGATGGGCATGATATTATCACAACAATAGATGTTAATATTCAAGATATTACACATCACGCATTATTACGTCAATTAGAGGCTTTTGAAGCAGACCATGGTTGTGCTGTTGTTATGGAAACTGAAACGGGAGAAATTAAAGCCATTTCTAATCTTGGTAGAACGTCAAAAGGAAAATATTTCGAGAAAAGAAATTATGCAGTTTGGGAAAGTCATGAACCTGGATCTACATTTAAACTAGCAAGTTTAATGGCAGTTTTAGATGATAAATTAATAGATACTTCTACTGTTGTAGATACAGAAAAAGGGAAGATTTACATTCATAATAGAAAAGTAGAAGATTCTCATAGAGGTGGTTATGGTAAAATTTCTGCGGCTAGAGTTTTTGAAGTTTCTTCTAACGTTGGAATTGTAAAGATAATTAAAGAGCATTATGATAAAAATCCTCAAAAGTTTATCGACAAAATAGAAAAATACGGATTTACAAAACCAATAGGTTTTCAGATTAAAGGTGAAGGAAAGCCTTATGTGCCAATTCCAACAGACAAAGCTTGGAGTAAGATATCTTTAGAATGGATGTCTTGGGGTTATGGAGTTTCGGTAACGCCAATGCAAACTTTAATGTTTTATAATGCTGTTGCTAACAATGGTGTAATGGTAAAACCGCGTTTTATTAAAGAATTAAGAAGACAAGAGAAATTAGAAAAGGTTTTTAAAACAGAGGTTGTAAACTCAAAAATAGCTTCAGATGAAACTTTAAAGAAGATTAGAAAAGTAATGGAAAATGTTGTTATTAAAGGTACTGCAACAAATATTTATTCTTCTAATTTTTCTATGGCTGGTAAAACAGGTACAGCAAAAAAATACATTCCTAGACACAAAAATGCAAAAGGAGAAACTATTTCTGGTCATTATTCTACCAAACATTATGTAGCGTCGTTTGCAGGTTTTTTTCCTGCGGATAACCCTAAATATTCATGCATTGTGGTGATTCACGATCCTAAAAAAGAGAAAGGATATTATGGAGCAACAGTTGCTGCACCGGTTTTTAAAGAAATTGCACAAAAAATTTACACAACTACGCCAATAGATAATCAATCTGTAGATGATAAAACAGAGTTTACTTCTATAAATGATCAGTATTTAAAATATAATACGCAATTGAATAAAGATTACAATAAAGTGCCAAATGTAGAAGGAATGTCTGGTATGGATGCATTATCGTTGTTAGAGAATATTGGATTAAAAGTAAAGATTTCTGGCGTTGGAAAAGTGGAATCTCAATCACTTAAAAGAGGAGAGAAATTAATAAAAGGAGCAACCATTATTTTAAAACTTTCATAAACTGAAGAATTTAAAAGACATATTATATCAGGTTTCAATTCATCAAGTATTTGGTAGTACAAATATTGATGTAAATAATCTTGTTTTCGATTCTAGACAAATCGAACAAAATGATGTGTTTATTGCTCAAAAAGGAGTTTCTGTAGATGGTCATTTATATATTGATAAAGCAATTAGTTTAGGAGCAACTGCAATTATTTGTGAAGATTTTCCTACAGATAAAAAAGAAGGAATAACATATATTCAGGTTGCTGATGCAAATATTTCTTTGGCAATTATGGCGTCAAATTTTTATAACAATCCTTCAACTAAACTCCCATTAATAGGAGTTACAGGTACAAATGGGAAAACAACAATCGCATCACTTTTATATCAACTATTTAAAAAAGCTGGTTATAAAGTTGGTTTGTTATCTACGGTTAAAATTTTAGTTGATGAAACCGAATTTAAAGCCACACACACAACTCCAGATTCGGTAACTATTAATAGTTATTTAGATAAAATGATTGATGAAGGGGTGGATTTCTGTTTTATGGAAGTAAGTTCTCATGGAATACATCAAAAGAGAACAGAAGGCTTAGTTTTTGCTGGAGGAATTTTTACAAATCTTTCTCATGATCATTTAGATTATCATTCAACTTTTGCAGAATATAGAGATGTTAAAAAACAATTTTTTGATGCGTTGCCAAAATCGGCTTTTGCTTTAACAAATATCGATGATAAAAATGGCGACTTCATGTTGCAAAACACAAAAGCGAAAAAGAAAACGTATGCCTTAAAAACCTTGGCAGATTTTAAGTCTAAAATTTTAGAAAAACAATTGTCTGGAACTTTAATTTCTGTTGATGGAATAGAGGTTTGGACTAAATTAATAGGTGTTTTCAATATTTATAATTTAACAGCAATTATTGCTACTGCAGAATTGCTAGGATTAGAAAAATTAGAGGTATTAACAATTGTAAGTGAGTTAGAAAGCGTTAGTGGAAGATTCGAATATGTGGTTTCTGAAGATGGAATTACTGCAATTGTAGATTATGCACATACGCCAGATGCACTTAAAAATGTATTAGAAACAATTAATGATATTAGAACTGGTAACGAAAACGTAATTACTGTTGTTGGTTGTGGTGGTGATAGAGATAAAACCAAAAGACCAAAAATGGCACATATTGCTTCGCAATTAAGTAATCAGGTAATTTTTACATCAGACAACCCAAGAACAGAAAATCCACAAATCATTTTAGATGAAATGGAGCTTGGTGTTTCTCCAGAAAACTATAAAAAAACATTAACGGTTTTAGATAGAAGGCAAGCAATTAAAACAGCATGTAAATTGTCTAAAACTGGAGATATCATATTAATTGCAGGAAAAGGACATGAAAATTATCAAGAAGTAAATGGTATTCGTACACATTTTGATGATTTAGAAGAGGTTAAAAAATGTTTCAATCAACTTAAAAATTAGTAAGAATGCTGTATTATTTATTTGAATATTTAGAAAGTCAATTCAGTTTTCCTGGTGCTAGTGTGTTTCAATTTATCACATTTAGAGCAGCAGCAGCATTTATTTTTTCCATATTAATTTCTGCTATTTATGGTAAGAGAATTATCAACTTTTTACAAAAACAACAAGTTGGAGAGTCTATTAGAGATTTAGGTTTAGAGGGGCAAGTTCAAAAAGCAGGTACACCAACAATGGGTGGAATTATCATTATTGTTGCAACTTTAATTCCAGCAATTTTGTTAGCAAAATTAGATAATATCTACATTATTATTTTAATAATAACTACAGTTTGGATGGGGTTAATAGGTTTTTTAGATGATTATATTAAAGTATTTAAAAAAGACAAAGGAGGTTTAAGCGGGAAGTTTAAAGTTTTAGGCCAAATTGGTTTAGGTGTCATTGTGGGGTCTATGTTATATTTTAATGATGATGTAACTATAAAAGAACAACTACCAATAGAGCAACAAATTACACAAGAAAACGGAAGAAAAAAAGTATTTGGTGAAGCTCATAAATCTACAAAAACAACAGTTCCATTTTTTAAGAATAACGAATTAGATTACTCTAAAGCATTCAATTTTTTAGGAGATGGTTATGAGAAATATGGATGGATAGTTTTCATTTTTGTAACGGTTTTTATTGTAACTGGAATCTCTAACGGAGCAAATTTAACAGATGGTATAGATGGTCTCGCAGCTGGTTCATCTGCAATTATGGTAATAACATTGGCAATTTTTGCTTGGGTTTCTGGTAATATCATTTTTGCCGATTATTTAGATGTTATGTACATACCAAACTCTGGAGAAATGACAGTTTTTATACTAGCATTTGCTGGAGCATTAATTGGTTTTCTTTGGTACAATACTTATCCAGCTCAAGTTTTTATGGGAGATACTGGGAGTTTAACTATTGGCGGAATTATAGCAGTAATAGCAATTTCAATTAGAAAAGAATTGTTGTTGCCAATTTTAGCAGGAATTTTTGTGATAGAAAATTTATCAGTAATCATGCAAGTTTCGTGGTTTAAATATACGCGCAAAAAATACGGAGAAGGAAGAAGAATTTTTAGAATGTCGCCTCTACATCATCATTATCAAAAATTAAGTTATCACGAAAGTAAAATAGTTGTCCGCTTTTGGATTGTAGGAATTCTATTAGCAGTATTTGCAATTGTTACTTTAAAATTAAGATAAAAGTGAAAAAACTAACAATTCTTGGTGGTGGAGAAAGTGGTGTTGGAGCTGCAATATTAGGAAAGCAAAAAGGATATGATGTTTTTGTTTCTGATAGAGGAGAAATATCAAAAAAATATAAAGAAGTTCTTTTAAATAACGAGATAGATTTTGAAGAGAAAAATCATACTGAAGCAAAAATTTTAAATGCAGATGTAGTTGTAAAAAGCCCAGGAATTCCTGATACAGTTCCTTTGATTTTAAAGTTGAAGGAAAATGGAATAAAAGTGATTTCTGAAATTGAATTTGCAGCAAAATATACAAATGCTACAATTATTGGGATTACTGGTTCTAATGGAAAAACAACCACAACATTATTAACACATTACATTTTAAAAAATGCAGGATTAAATGTTGGAGTTGCAGGTAATATTGGTGACAGTTTTGCACAACAAGTAGCTGAGCAGAAATATGGCAATTATGTGTTAGAATTAAGTAGTTTTCAGTTAGATGGAATTGAAGATTTTAATAGTCATATTGCAATTTTAACCAACATTACACCAGATCATTTAGATAGATATGAGTATGATTTTAACAAATATATAGCGTCAAAATTTAGAATTACTAAAAACCAAACTGCAAACGATTTTTTAATTTATGATGCAGATGATGAAGCTATCAATAATTGGTTAAAAGAAAATAAAACACAAGCGAAACTGGTTCCGTTTTCACTTGAAAAAGAATTAGAGTACGGAGCATACATTAAAGAAAACAATATTATAATCAACATTAATAAAGACACAATACATATGCCAACTTCAGCCTTATCATTAAAAGGAAAACACAATACAAAAAACGCAATGGCAGCAACAATGGCTGCACAGTTACTTAAAGTTAGAAAGCAGACTATTAGAGAAAGTTTAGAAGATTTTGAAGGTGCAGAACACCGTCTAGAAAATGTAGCAAAAGTTAAAGGTGTTGCATATGTTAATGATTCTAAAGCTACAAATATCAATGCAACTTTCTATGCGTTAGAATGTATGGATACTGCAACAGTTTGGATTGTTGGTGGTGTAGACAAAGGGAATGATTATAATGATTTATTACCCCTAGTTAGAGAAAAAGTTAAAGCAATAGTGTGTTTAGGTCTTGACAATGAGAAAATTAAAAATACTTTTAAAAACGTTGTAGATATTATTGTGGAAACTGCTGGAGCAGAAGAAGCAGTTAAAGTTTCTCATAAATTGGCAGAAAGAGGAGAAACAGTTTTATTGTCGCCAGCTTGTGCTAGTTTCGACTTGTTTGAAAATTATGAAGACAGAGGTCGTCAATTTAAAAAAGCGGTAAGAAGTCTTTAAGATAATTTAATTGATTTATAATAAAATATAGTTATTTAAAATTCGAGTAAAAAAATTAATGAAAACTATTTTTCAACATATAAAAGGAGATAAAACCATTTGGGCAATTGTTGCTATTTTGGCAATATTCTCATTTATGCCTGTGTATAGCGCAAGTACAAACTTGGTATATGTTGTTGGTAATGGGTCTACTTTTGGTCATTTAATAAAACATGCCGTTTTATTAATAATGGGTTTTGCAATTATTTATGGAGTTCATAAAGTGCCTTATAGATATTTCTCTGGAGGTTCAGTAATTATGTTGCCTGTTGTAATTGTTTTACTGGCTGTAACATTAGCTCAAGGAACAACTATTGGAGGAGCAAATGCAAGTAGATGGATTCGTATTGGAGGTATTGGTTTTCAGACTTCTACATTAGCTGGTTTGGTTTTAATGGTGTATGTGGCAAGGTATTTAGCAAGAAACAAAGAGAAAGAAATTAAATTTAAAGAAAGCCTATTGCAACTTTGGTTGCCAGTATCATTGGTTTTAATTCTAATTTTACCAGCAAACTTTTCAACAACAGCAATCATTTTTACAATGATTTTAGTAATTGTTTTTATAGGTGGATATCCATTAAAATACATTGCTTTTATTTTAGGAGCAGGTCTTGTGGTGCTTACATTTTTTGTGTTGATAGCAAAAGCATTTCCAGATGCAATGCCAAATAGGGTACAAACTTGGCAAAATAGAATAGAAAATTTTTCTCAAGAAGGAGGAAAGGAAGCTTATCAAGTAGAAAAAGCTAAAATAGCAATTGCAACAGGTGGAGCTATTGGAGTTGGTCCAGGTAAAAGTGTTCAAAAAAACTTTTTACCACAATCTTCATCCGATTTTATTTTTGCAATTATTATTGAAGAATATGGTATGGTTGGTGGTTTTATAATTCTATCTATTTATTTCTTATTACTATTTAGAATTTTTGTTGTTATTAGAAAAACAACCACAATTTTTGGAACATTATTGGTTTTAGGAGTTGGCTTACCAATTATTTTTCAAGCAACAATAAATATGGCAGTTGCAACTAATTTATTTCCTGTAACTGGGCAAACTCTACCACTTATTAGTAGTGGAGGAACTTCAATTTGGATGACTTGTTTTGCTTTAGGAATGATTTTAAGTGTTAGTGCAACAAAAACAGTTACAGAAGAAGAAATTTTAGATGATAATCCTTTAGATATTTTACATGAAACAATCGATTAACATATTAATTTCTGGAGGTGGAACTGGCGGACATATATATCCGGCAATTGCAATTGCTAACGAATTAAAATTACGTTATCCAGATGCAAACTTTCTGTTTGTTGGTGCAAAAGATAAAATGGAAATGGAAAAAGTGCCGCAAGCTGGATATAAAATAGAAGGTTTGTGGATTTCTGGAATTCAAAGAAAAATTTCAGTAGATAATTTATCATTCCCTTTTAAACTAGGAAGTAGCTTGTTAAAAGCAGGAAAAATAATCAGAAAATTTAAGCCAGATATAGCTATTGGAACTGGAGGTTTTGCAAGTGGGCCAACACTAATGATGGCAAATAGAAAAGGAATTCCAACATTAATACAAGAGCAGAATTCTTTTCCAGGAATTACTAATAAATTATTAAGCAAAAAGGCAAATACAATTTGTGTTGCTTATGATAATTTAGAAAGTTTTTTTCCTGTTCATAAAATAATTAAAACAGGTAATCCTGTTCGTCAAGACTTATTATCAATTTATTCTAAAACAGCAGAAGGAAAAGATTTTTTTAAGTTAGATAAAACAAAAAAAACTGTTTTAATTTTAGGAGGAAGTTTAGGGGCAAGAAGAGTAAATCAATTAATAGAAACAAATTTAGAATTCTTTAAAAAACAAGGAATTCAGGTTATTTGGCAATGTGGAAAATTATATTTTAACGAGTATAAAAAACACAATAATTTAGAGAATGTACAAGTGCATCAATTTATAAATAGAATGGATTTTGCGTATGCAGCTTCAGATTTTATTATATCTAGAGCAGGAGCAAGCTCAGTATCCGAATTATGTATTGTTGGCAAGCCTGTAGTTTTTATTCCATCACCAAATGTGTCAGAAGATCATCAAACAAAAAATGCCAAATCTATAGCAGATAAGCATGCAGCAATTTTGTTAAAAGAAAGTGAGTTAGAAACATTTCCAATAGTTTTTGAAACGCTATTAAAAGACGAAGGAAAACAGCAAAGTTTAGCTGAAAATATAAAAGAGTTAGCGTTGCCTAGCGCAACAACAGATATTGTAAACGAAGTAGAAAAGTTATTAAAAAAGTGAATTTAAAAAACATACATAACGTATATTTTGTCGGAATTGGTGGCATAGGAATGAGTGCAATTGCGCGTTATTTTGCTGCCAATGGAAAACAAGTTGCAGGGTATGATAAAACACCATCTAAAATCATATCAGATTTAGAAGAATTGGGAGTAGAAATTCATTTTGAAGATGCCTTGAAAAATATTCCTATTTCTTTTTTAAACAAAGAAAAAACATTGGTGGTTTATACGCCTGCAGTTCCTAAAAATCATACTGAATTAAATTACTTTTTAGATAATAAATTTACTGTTTTAAAAAGGTCAGAAATTTTAGGAAAAATAACAGAAACAACCTTTTGTTTAGCAGTTGCTGGAACGCATGGAAAAACAACAACTTCTGCTATTTTAGGTCATATAATGAATACAGTTAATGCAACTTCATTTTTAGGTGGAATTGCAGAAAACTATAATTCAAATTTAATTTTAGGTGAAGACAAAGTTTCTGTAGTAGAAGCAGATGAGTTTGATAGGTCGTTTTTAAACTTAAGCCCAAATATTGCTTGTGTAACTTCTATGGATGCAGATCATTTAGACATTTATGGTAATCCAGAAGCATTGCAAGAATCATTTATAGATTTTTCTCAAAGAGTTTCAAGTACGCTAATTGTAGCAAAAGGTTTGCCTTTAAAAGGTTTAACTTATGCCATTAATGAAGATGCGGATTATAGAGCTTTTAATTTAAAAATTGAAAGTGGAAAATACATTTTTGATGTACAAACACCAATATCTGAAATAAAAAATATTGAATTTCATTTACCAGGAAAACATAATGTAATGAATGCTTTAGCTGCATTATCTATGGCTGATGTTTATGGAATTTCGCTAGAGAGTATCAAAGAGAGTTTGTCAACTTTTAAAGGCGTAAAAAGAAGGTTTTCTTACAAAATAAAAACATCAGATTTTGTTTTAATTGATGATTATGCACATCATCCAACAGAAATTAATGCTGTAGAAAATTCAGTAAGAGAAATGTATCCTAATGAAAAGGTGTTAGTTGTATTTCAACCACATTTATTTAGTAGAACTAGAGATTTTGTTGATGATTTTTCAGGAGCACTATCAAAGTTTGATGAAATTTTATTATTAGATATTTATCCAGCAAGAGAAGAACCAATTCCTGGAGTAAATTCTGAATGGTTATTAAATAAAATTAATAACTCACAAAAAAAACTTGTACAAAAAAATAATTTACTAAAAGATATTAAAAATTCATCTGCAAAAGTGGTGGTAATGTTGGGTGCTGGAGATATTGGAGTATTAATTAATGAGGTAACAAATCAACTTTTAAAACCAGAGCAAAATGAAGTTTAAAAGGTTTTTAAAATACTTGTTATTCCTTACGCTTATTATAAGTTTAGGGTTTTTGTATAGCTTTTCATCAAAAAGAAATTATGCAAAAATAATAGCAGAACCTGTTGTAGAATTTGAAGCTGGAGATAATAATTTCTTAACACATTCTATGGTTAATAAATTGTTAATACAAAATAGTGAAATTGTTAGAAACAAAGCAAAATCTACGTTAGATTTATATGGTTTAGAAAATACCGTTTTAAAAAACCCTTATGTAGAAAAAGCTGCTGTTTTTTTTACCATTGGTGGTGTGCTTAAAACTGTGGTAAAACAACGCAAACCAATTGCAAGAATTATATCAGAAATTAATTCTTATTATATTGATAGACAAGGTGTAAAAGTACCATTGTCTGATAATTATTCAGCAAGAGTGTTGTTGGTGTCTGGTATTAAAAATGAAGAAGATGTAAAGGAAATATTGCCTTTAATAAAGATTATTTTAAAGGACAATTTTCTGCAAAAAGAAGTCGTTGGTATACAGAAATCTGACGATGATGAGTATCAATTTTCCGTAAGAAGTGGAAATTATAAAATCGATTTTGGAAAATTAACCGAAATAGATGTAAAATTTAAAAAATTAAAAGCGTTTTATAACAAAACATTTAGAGATAAAACGATTGATAATTATAAAATGATTAATGTAAAATATCACAACCAAGTTGTGTGCACAAAATAAATCAAAAATGGAAAACAATAAAATAGCAGTTGGTTTAGATATTGGTACAACCAAAATTGTTGCCATGATTGGTCGTAAAAACGAGTACGATAAAATTGAGGTTGTTGGTATAGGTAAAGCTAAAAGTTTAGGTGTAAAGCGTGGTGTTGTAAGTAATATTACGCAAACAATACAATCCATTCAACAAGCTGTGGATGAGGCAGAAAGTGTTTCTGGTGTTAAAATAGAGGAAGTTGTTGTTGGTATAGCTGGTCAACATATTAGAAGTTTGCATCACAGTGATTATATCACAAGAAATAACGCAGATGAAGTTATTGATGATGTTGATATTGAGAATTTGGTAAATCAAGTTCACAAATTAGTAATGTTGCCAGGAGAAGAAATTATTCATGTATTACCGCAAGAATTTAAAGTAGATTCTCAAGCAGATATCAAAGAACCTATTGGTATGTATGGTGGACGTTTAGAAGCTAATTTCCATGTGGTAGTTGGGCAAGTGTCATCTATTAGAAATATTGGACGTTGTGTTAAAAGTGCAGGTTTAGATTTAAGTGATATTACTTTAGAACCTTTAGCATCTGCATCAGCAGTTTTAAGTCAAGAAGAAAAAGAAGCAGGAGTTGCTTTAATAGATATAGGTGGTGGTACAACAGATTTAGCCATTTTTAAAGACGG
Source organism: Polaribacter pectinis (assembly GCF_014352875.1). Taxonomy (NCBI): domain Bacteria; kingdom Pseudomonadati; phylum Bacteroidota; class Flavobacteriia; order Flavobacteriales; family Flavobacteriaceae; genus Polaribacter; species Polaribacter pectinis. The sequence continues at coordinate 2,043,976 of NZ_CP060695.1, read as the reverse complement.
AATTATTCGTCATACAGCTGTAATTCCTTTTGGAGGAAATGTAATAACAGATGATATTAAAGAAGGTTGTTCTATTATAGAAAAACAAGCTGAATTGTTAAAGATAAAATTCGGTTCTGCTTGGCCAGGTGAAAATAAAGAAACAGAAATTGTTTCTATACCAGGTTTAAGAGGAAGAGAACCAAAGGAAATTACATTAAAGAATTTATCAAAAATTATTCATGCAAGAGTTCAAGAAATTATCGAGCATGTCTATTTAGAGATTAAGAATTATGGACATGAAACTGCAAAAGGAAAATTAATTGCAGGTATTGTTTTGACAGGAGGAGGGTCTCAATTAAAACATTTACGTCAGTTAGTAGAATATATAACTGGTATGGATGCAAGAATAGGTTTTCCAAATGAACATTTAGCAGGAGATTCTGATGACGCATTATCAAGTCCAGCTTACGCAACTGCTGTAGGTTTGTTAATGGAAGGATTAGCAAAAGGTGTAAAAGAAGAAGAAGAAATTACAGAAGCTGTTGAAGAAATTATCAACGAAACTGAAGAAGAAATTGAAGAAGCTACACCAATTGTAGAGCCAAAACCAAAACCAAAGAAAAAGTCGTTTTTCGAAAAGTTTACTGAAGGTTTAAAAGATTTTTTAGACAACGCAGAGTAAAATATAGTTTAAACTTTTTAGTTAAAGTTTGCTATGAGAATAAAAAAGAAAATTAAAAATTTAAAAATAAAAGTTACGTTATTATGAGCGCAGAATTTGATAACATTTCATTTGACATGCCAAAAACACAATCTAACACTATTAAAGTAATTGGTGTTGGTGGTGGAGGTAGCAATGCAGTAAACCACATGTTTACGCAACATATTAAAGGAGTAGATTTTGTAATCTGTAATACAGATGCACAAGCTCTAGAAAATAGTCCAATTCCTAATAAAATTCAATTAGGGGCTAACTTAACATCTGGTCTAGGTGCTGGTGCAAATCCAGAAGTTGGTGCACAAGCCGCTAAAGAAAGTATGCAAGAGATACAGCAAATGCTAAATACCCAAACTAAAATGGTATTTATAACTGCTGGTATGGGTGGTGGTACTGGAACAGGAGCTGCGCCAATTATTGCAAAAATTGCAAAAGATATGGACATTCTTACTGTAGGTATTGTAACTATGCCATTTCAGTTCGAAGGTAGAATGCGTTCTAAACAAGCACAATTAGGAATCGATCAACTGCGCCAAAATGTAGATTCTTTAATTGTAATTAATAACAATAAATTACGTGAAGTATACGGGAATTTAGGTTTTAAAGCTGGTTTTTCTAAAGCAGACGAAGTTTTATCTACAGCTTCTAAAGGTATTGCAGAAGTAATTACACATCACTATAAACAAAATATAGATTTACACGATGCTAAAACCGTGCTTTCTAATAGTGGAACTGCAATTATGGGTTCTGCAAAAGAAGAAGGTACAAATAGAGCTAAAAACGCCATTGTAAAAGCATTAGATTCTCCATTATTGAACGATAATAAAATTACAGGAGCAAAGAATGTATTGTTATTAATTGTTTCTGGAACTAACGAAGTTACGTTAGACGAAATTGGAGAAATTAACGACTTTATTCAAGATGAAGCTGGTTATGACGCCAACATTATAATGGGTATTGGAGAAGATGAAGAATTAGGAGACGCCATTTCTGTAACTATTGTTGCTACAGGTTTTGCAGCAGATCAACAAAGTACAATTACAAATACAGAAGTTAAAAAAATTGTACATACTCTAGAAGATGAGCAAAAAGCAACCTATAATTTCGGTGAAAAAACAATTACAAAATCACCAACATTAGATCAACCAATTTCTAATAAATCTGACCAAAAAATTGTACATACTTTAGAAGATGATACAGATACATTAACGGAGCCAAAAACTCCAAAGATGGATTTGGTACAAACATCAGAAATTATTGCAAGTATGCCAGTTTCTTACGATGAAATTCAACTAGAAACAATTGCTGAAGAGGATTTTATTATTACAGATGTTACACCAGTTGTAGAAGAGGTAATTGAAGAAGAGCCAGTACAATTACAAGCAGATTTGTTATTCGATTTACCCTTAAACTCTTACACAGAGGTAAAGGAAGAAGAGGAAATTAAATTTAACTTAACAGAAGAAAGTGCTTTAAACACTAATAACTTAGAAGTTAAAGAAGTTAAAGTTGAATCTGAAAAGAGATATTTTCTTGAAGAATTTGATGCAAAACCTACCATAGGAAAAAGTTCTCACATAGCTGGAAATAATGAAGTTATCGAAGAAGAAGTTAAATTTGAATTGAAAACTTCTACCCCACAAAATGAAATAAATAGTGTTGAAACAATTAGTGAAGAAGTTTCGCCATTAGATTTAACAATTTCAGAGTTGCAACAAAGAGCAGAAGAAAGACGAAGAAAGATGAAAGGCTTCAACTATAAATTTAACGATCAGTTAAGTAAAAATATAGATGAAATCGAACGTCAGCCTGCATATAAAAGACAAGGTGTAGATTTAAACGTAAACGCTCCAATTAGTCAGTCTAAAACAGCTATTAAAAAAGAAGATGACCAAATAGATTTTAAGTCTAACAATTCTTTTTTACATGATAATGTAGACTAGCCACTTCATAAAAACCCCTTACAGGCTAAAAACCACATCATAAAAGATGTGGTTTTTTTGTTTTTATAAATATTTTTTTACTTTTTTTTCTAATTGTCGTAAACCATGAACGCTATAAAAACGCATTTTTTTGAGTTTTGACAGCTTTTTTTGTTGTAACAAATAAATTTATTTGTCGTCTTCTTTATATAATCAATTAAACTAAATATCATGAAATACACAACTACAACATCAGTATTAGAAAGAGGAATTTTAACTTCTGCTTACAAACAAGATATAAATAGAAACATAAGAATTGAAAGATCTAAATCTTTATCGGGAATTAAATCTCTTATTATGAATCAAAGTAATTTAGAAAGCCAGACAGGAACTATTTTAAGAGTATCGCTTTTTGCAATTGCAATTATTATGATTTCGTTTTAAGTAATTTAATTTTTTTGAACTTCTTTATTTAGAATATAAGGTAATTACTAAACTAACTCGCATGAGCGATAGAAACGGCATCCTTTTTAAATGTGATTGAAAGAAATTATTTCTTATTAAATAAATAGTTTATTATATTTTAAAATAACGTAAATTTCTAATTGATAAATTTAAAAAGATATAGTGGATAGCGCGTTTTTTGTTTTAATCAAAAACATGCCCAAAACAAAAAAATCCATCTAATTAAAGATGGATTTTATATTTATAAGAAATTAAGTTTTTTAACTCAAAGCTTCTTTAATTCTTTTTATTGCTTCACGTAACTGTAATTCTGATGCCGCATAAGACATTCTAATACAATCTGGAGCACCAAAAGCATCTCCAGTTACAGTTGCAACGTTTGCTTTCTCTAAAATGAATAGAGAGAAGTCATTTGCATTTTCGATTTTTACACCATCAATGGTTTTCCCAAAGAATGAAGAAATATCTGGGAAAACATAAAATGCACCTTCAGGTACGTTTACTTTAAAACCATCTATCTCTCTTAATAAGCCAATTACAATATCTCTACGAGTTCTAAATTCATCTACCATAAATTGAATTTTAGAAACCGGAGCTAAAACTGCAGTAATTGCAGCTCTTTGCGCAATACAGTTTGTACCAGAAGTAACTTGCCCTTGCATTTTTGTACAAGCTTTAGCAATCCATTCTGGAGCACCTATATAACCAATTCTCCAACCTGTCATAGCAAATGCTTTTGCCAAACCGTTTACAGTAATAGTTCTATCGTACATGCTTTCTATAGCTGCAAAACTAAAAGGTTTTGCTCCATAGTTTATGTGTTCGTAAATTTCGTCTGATAAGACATAAATTTGTGGGTGATTTTCTAATACTGCAGCCAAGGCTCTGTATTCTTCTTCACTGTACATAGATCCACTAGGATTGTTTGGTGAGTTAAAGAATATCATTTTTGTTTTTGGCGTAATTGCGCGTTCTAATTGTGCTGGCGTAATTTTAAAATCGTCATCTATTGAAGAAGGAATTTCTACAAATTTTGCTTCACTTAAAATTGAAATAGCAGAATAACTTACCCAATAAGGTGCAGGTAATAAAACTTCGTCTCCAGGATTTAATAAAACTTGAGCAACATTTGCAATTGATTGTTTTGCACCTGTAGAAACTACAATTTGGTTTGGTTCATAAGATAAATTATTATCTCTTTGAAACTTCGTGCAAATTGCTTCTTTTAATTCTAAATAACCATCTACTGGTGAATAAGAATTATAATTCTGATTAATTGCTTCAATTGCAGCATCTTTAATAAAATCTGGTGTGTTAAAGTCTGGTTCTCCTAAACTTAAACTGATAATGTCTTTTCCAGCTGCTTTTAATTCTCTTGCTTTTGCAGCCATTGCTAAAGTTTGAGAAACAGGTAAACTGTTAATTCTGTCCGATAATGGATGTGTCATTGTACTGTTAATTGTGTGTTTGTTTATGCTAATTCTGGCTTTTGTCCTAAAACACCTAAATGTCTAAAGTGCTCTACAACTGCTTTTGACATTGTTTTGTATTCGTTATAAGGCAAATTAAACTCTAAAGCCGTTTCTTTTACAATTTTAGCCAATTTATTATAATGTACGTGAGAAATATGCGGAAAAATATGATGTTCAACTTGATGATTTAAACCACCAGTGTAGAAGTTTACCAACCAATTACTAGGCGCAAAGTTAGAAGTTGTATATAATTGGTGGACTGCCCAAGTGTGTTCTAAATTTCCATCTTTATCTGGAAGTGGCATTTCTGTATTTGGTACAATATGTGCTAATTGAAAAACTAGACTTAAAATCATACCTGCAGTATAGTGCATTACAAAGAAACCAAGTAAAACTTTCCACCAAGCAACGTCTAAAACTAATAATGGTAAAACAATCCAAAGTGCATAATACACAATTTTAGAAACCACTAATTTTGTCCACTCTACTTTAGGATTTGGAAATTTACCATAAGATAATTTTCGTTTTAAATAACTGCGCATTTGTTTAATATCTGTTGTTATTGCCCAGTTTATAGTTAGCAAACCATATAAAAATATAGAATAATATTTTTGAATTTTATGAATTGGTAACCAAGAAGAATGTTGAGAAAAACGTATAATTCTTCCAGCATCTATATCTTCATCATGGCCTTCTACATTGGTAAAAGTATGGTGTAAAACGTTGTGTTGTACTTTCCAATTATACACGTTTCCGGCAAGAATATAAATACTACTTCCCATTAATTTATTTACCCATTTTCTTTTAGAAAAAGATTCGTGGTTAGCATCATGCATAACATTCATACCAACACCAGCCATTCCTATTCCTGTAACAACCATTAAAAGAATCATTACCCATTGAGGCATAGAAACTGTTAAGATTAAAATGAAAGGAACTAAAAACAATGAGAACATAATAATTGCTTTTGTGTACAATTTCCAGTTTCCAGTTCTTTTTAAATTATTTTCTTTAAAATATGTATTTACTCTTTTATTTAGAGTTCTAAAGAATTTAGCTTTATCTACTCTTGAGAAATTTATTGTTTTCATTCAGTAATTTAATAATGATTTGCAAAAATAAACTTTTTGAATTTGCTTTATATGATAAACGTCAGTTTTTGTTGCCAATTGTTTGTTAAGTATAACTATTTTTGCATTTCAAACATTTTACAAATGGATATTATTCACAAATATTTTAAAAATTTATCAGAAACACAAATCGAACAATTCACTAAACTCCAAGAATTATACCAAGACTGGAATTTAAAAATAAATGTTGTTTCGAGAAAAGATATAGACGAATTGTATTTACGTCACGTTTTACATTCTTTAGGTATTGCAAAAATAATTCAGTTTAAACCAGGTTCTAAAGTTATGGATGTTGGAACCGGAGGAGGTTTTCCTGGAATTCCATTAGCTATTTTATTTCCTGAAACACAGTTTCATCTGGTAGATTCTATCGGTAAAAAGATAAAAGTAGTAAATGAAGTTGCTGAAGGTTTGGGTTTAGAAAATGTAAAAACTACACATGGTAGAGTAGAGGAAGTAAAAGATACGTACGATTTTATAGTAAGTAGAGCAGTTGCACAGATGGAAACTTTTGTGCGTTGGAACAAAGGTAAAATTGCTAAAAAACAAAATCACGATTTAAAAAACGGAATTCTATATTTAAAAGGTGGAGATTTAACTGAGGAATTAAAATTATATACTTCTGCAACCATTTACAATTTGCCAGATTTTTTCGAGGAAGAATTTTTTGAAACAAAAAAAGTTGTTCATTTAGGAATGAAGTTTAAGGGGTAATTTGTTATAAAACAGTAAAAAAGAACTCATATACTACAATTTGTTGTTCATACGATTGTGAAATTTAGATACCATATTTCTTTTTATTAGTTTTACTAAACAACTAAAAAAAAGTAAAATGAATTTAAAAAGAACATTTGGTGCAGTATTAACTACTTTAGGAATTATTGGATTAATTTATACAGGATATATGGTTTTACAAGGTGGAGGTGATTTTGCTTCTATGATTGTATTTGGAATTTTAGGATTTATATTTTTCGCCTATGGAATTAGTCTTGTAAGAACTACAAAAGATGAAGCTTAACTTTAGCTTTTAAAAAATAAATAAATAAAAAAAGGAATCTCTTAAAATGAGATTCCTTTTTTTATGCTTTTAACATCATTATGTTAGTTTTTTAATTATTTAGGACATAATAAAATGACGAATGATAGTTGGTTAAGAGAAAATTCCTGAATATAATTCTTACACATTAATGAAGTAGCTACTAATTCCACTTAAGATACTTTGTACAGCATAAGAAGCTAAAATAAGCCCCATAATTTTACTTAAAACTGTAATTCCGTAATTACCAATTCTTTTTTGTAAATGATTTGCTGTTAAAAGAATTAAGCAAGTAATGCCAATAACTAGTAATACAATTACTGTTGTAATGGCTTGTTGTTGTATTGTGTAAATGTGGTTGTTTGTCATTAAAACGACGGCTAAAATAGCTCCTGGTGAAGCTATTGAAGGAATAGCAATAGGAAATATGGTAACGTGTTTGTAATCCGTAATTTGACTTTTTTCCTGTTCTGGTTTACCATCGCCAAAAATCATTGTTAATGCAAACAAGAAAAGAATAACTCCACCAGAAATTTGAAAAGCATCTAATGAAACAGACATGCCTTCTAAAATTAATTGTCCAATTACAATAAAAAATAATAGAATAAAAAAAGCTATTATAGAAGCTCTAATTGCAATTTTTCTTTTATGAATTATATCAAATTCTTTTGTAGCTTCAAGATAAACAGGTATTGTTCCTATTGGGTCTATTACCGCAAAAATGAAAAATATTGTTGTTAAAATTTCAGTCATTATACTTTGTTTATTTTTTAAATTAAATCACTTGTTAGTTCACTTGTAAGAACTAAATTAAACCAAGCTTTCCTATAAGAAAACCTATTACTGCTACTGTTATTAGAATTATTAAAGAAAATAAAATTAACCCTAATAAAAAACGTAAAAGCTTTAAAACTGATTTCCCAAAAGTAAGGTTGTATAGTTTACCAAATGCATACAAGTAATAACCAATATATGCAACCATACTAAATAGGTAGATTGATGGATGAATTAACATTGCCGCAAAAAAAGCGATTATAGAAAAGTAAGTTGTAAAGCCATAGATATATGCATTTATAACAATATGCTCTCCGTAATTATGTGGTTTTTTATAGGTCCATTTACTTAAAAGCGAATAAATTGGTAAAAAGATAAAAGTTAGTAAATTGTAATAATGAAGCATAAACTGTAGCATTTTGTCCATAGATTTTATCTGTATTTGTGCTACTTTCTTTTTTGCTTCCAATATTTTAAGTTCTTTTTCAGATATATTTTTTAGTGTAGACAAATCTAAATCTGCCATTTCTTTTATTTTTGCAGTTTCTTCTGAATTAAAATTACTTTGTATGGCAATAAAATCATCAGCAAAATAATTAAATATTAAAAGAGATAAACCTGCGCCAATTGCTAAAAAAGCAAATGGATTCACATATTTTTTACGAACTCCTAAAAGATATTCTTTAAGAACTTCATCTGGTTTTGTAGCCATTTTTCTTAATGTCAAGAAGAATTTGCTATCAATCCCAAATACATTTATAATTAATTCTGTAATTAGTTGTTTAAAAGTAATTCTATCTATAATTACTTTTGCGCCGCAATTATCACAAAATTGAGCATTTTCCTCTAAAGAATCTTGGCAGTTTTTACAGTTCATAAATCAAATATAAATAAAAAAGGAACGATATTTTTGATGCTTCCTTTTTTTGATATTTTGTAATAATTAAAAAATAGAACACGCTGTTTTTGTAGTAAAATTCTCTAAAAACAACATTCCTTTGTAAGAATTTCCTTTTTTATTCAATTTTGGACTCCATACTGCAATGCAAAATTCATCTGGATGAATTGCCACAATTCCTCCACCAACACCACTTTTACCTGGCAAACCAACTCTAAAAGCAAACTCGCCAGATTCGTCATAAAAACCACAAGTAAGCATAATTGCATTTATTCTTTTTGCTTGGCTTTCTGTAATTACGTAGTTTCCTTTATGTGTTCTAAAATTATCGTCTGCTAAAAATTGAAAGATTTCCGATAATTCTTTACAGCTCATTTCTAAAGAGCAAATATGAAAATAGAAGTCTAAAACTTCGTCTACATTGTTTTTAATATTACCAAAAGATTTTATAAAATTACACAAAGCCACATTTCTGAAACCTGTATTTTTTTCTGATTTTGCTACTTTTTCAGAATAATTTAATGAGGAGTTATTAGATAATTCTTTACAAAAAGCTAAAAATTCTTCTTTTGGATTTGTTAAATGACTCAATAGAACGTCGCAAACAACAATTGCGCCTGAATTTATAAAAGGATTTCTCGGAATTCCGTTATCGGATTCTAATTGCTGTAATGAGTTAAAAGGGTTTCCAGAAGGTTCCACGTCTACTCTTTGCCATATTTTTTCCCCTTCTAATTTATAAGCTAAAGTAAGGGCAAGTATTTTAGAAATACTTTGTATGGAGAATTTTTCTTCGAAATTACCAATGCCAAAACTTTCGTTTTTTATGGTTGTAAGATTTACTCCAAAGTTTTCTGCAGAAACATTTCCCAATTCTGGAATATAATTGGCTACTTTACCAAGATCTTCAACATTTTTTATATCAGAATAAATCTCGGTAATTATTTTTTGGTATACTTTTATCTCCATTTTATAGATTGAATAAGCGAAGTTAACTTTTTAGAAATAAAAAAAGGAACTACATTTCTGTAATTCCTTTTATAAAAATTTTATGAAAATTACTCCTTTACAAAGCTTCTACAAACAAACCTTCATCTGTTTTAGAAACTTTAGCAACATCTTTTTTAGTTAAACCTTTAATGGTTTTATCCCATTTTTTGTTAGACAAACCAGATTGAGTTTTCAATTCGTTTAAATCTATTTTTTCAGCTTTTGTAATAATTGCTAAAACGGCTTTTTCTTCATCATTTAATTCAATAGAAGGCGCTTTTTTCTCTGGTCTCATTTGAGGGAAAAATAAAACTTCTTGTATAGATTGATTGTTTGTTAAAAACATAATTAAACGGTCCATTCCAATTCCCATTCCAGACGTTGGTGGCATTCCATATTCTAAAGCTCGTAAAAAATCTTCATCTATAAATTCTGTAGCTTCATCATCTCCTTTTTGCGCTAATTTTAGTTGATGCTCAAAACGTTCACGTTGGTCAATTGGGTCGTTTAATTCAGAATATGCATTTGCAATTTCTTTCCCACAAACCATTAATTCGAAACGTTCTGTAAGTTCTGGATTGTCTCTGTGTTCTTTACAAAGAGGAGACATTTCTTTTGGATAATCAGTAATAAAAGTAGGCTGAATGTAATTTCCTTCACATTTTTCACCAAAAATTTCATCAATTAATTTTCCTTTACCCATTGTTTCATCAACAGGAATATTCATTCCTTTTGCAGCAGCTCTAATTTCATCTTCAGTTTTACCAGTAATATCGAAACCTGTAAAATGTTTTATAGAATCTGCCATAGTTACTCTTGCATAAGGCGCTTTAAAGTCTATTTTATGTTCACCAAAAGTAGCTTCAGAAGTTCCGTTTACAGCAATTGCACAGTGCTCTAATAATTGCTCTGCAAAATCCATCATCCAGTTGTAATCTTTGTAAGAAACATAGATTTCCATGGCTGTAAATTCAGGATTATGAGTTCTGTCCATTCCTTCATTTCTAAAGTTTTTAGAGAATTCATACACGCCATCAAAACCACCAACAATCAATCTTTTTAGATACAATTCGTTAGCAATTCTCATATATAATGGAATATCCAAAGAATTATGATGCGTTATAAAAGGCCTTGCAGCTGCTCCTCCAGGAATTGGTTGTAAAACCGGAGTTTCAACTTCAAAATATCCAGCATCATTAAAGAAAGAACGCATTGCATTAAACAATTTTGTTCTTTTAACAAATACTTCTTTTACATGTGGGTTTACCACTAAATCTGCATAACGTTGTCTGTAACGCATTTCTGGATCTGTAAAAGCATCATAAGTAACACCATCTTTCACTTTAGGTATTGGTAAAGGTTTTAAGGCTTTAGAAAGTAACTTAAAATTCTTAACCATTACAGTTTTTTCACCAACTTTGGTAGTAAAAAGTACACCTTCAATACCAACAAAATCACCTAAATCTAATAATTTCTTAAAGACATCATTGTACAAAGATTTATCTTCACCTGTACAAATTTCATCTCTATTAAAATACACTTGTATTCTACCTTCACCATCTTGTAACTGCGCAAAAGAAGCTTTTCCTTGTATATTTATAGACATTAATCTACCAGCAATTATTACCTGTTTGCTTTCTTCAAAATTCTGTTTAATCTCCTTCGAAGTAGAATTTACAGGAAATAAATCTGCAGGATAAGGGTTTATACCCAAATCTCTTAATTTTGCTAGCTTTTCTCTACGTACAACTTCTTGTTCTGATAATTGCATTCTGTCTAAATTATTAGTGATTTTTTATAAAGACAGCAAAGATACAATCTATTAAAGAATTAGACAATTTGCAGAATTAATAAAATCTCTTTATTTATTTGTGTAATTACGAAATCGTTGTATATTTGCCCGCTACTTTTTGTTGAAGTAGCATTTAGTTGTGTTGTTTTGGCACTTTAGTAAAAGTGTCTTGGTTTTGTTAACCAATGGAAAGCTTCCCTTAAATGGGACGCTTTTTTTTTGCCCTTTTATTTTTTTTTTGAAGCTATTTCCTGCTTTCCGCACTCGCTTTTCTTTTATGCTGAATTTATTTCAGCATCTCGCTTTTTTAAATAAATAATTTCATACTTATAACAGATACTGAGTCTAGTTCAGCATAAAAAAAAGAGCTCAAACAATTGCTACAATCAGGGCTAGACTAGTTTGCTAGCTTTTTGTTAAAACGATTTAAAAAAATGCTCCTTTATATTCCCAGAATTTAATAAAAAATAAAACCACATAAACCACAGCAACAGAAAACTTAATAGTTGCAGAAGCTAACAACCCAATAAAAGAACCAAAAGAAGCTTTTATTGCTCTGTTTGTGTCTTTACTATCGAACATTAATTCGCCAATTAAAGCACCAAAAAATGCACCAATTAAAATTCCAAACGGAATAGGAGTAAGCAAACCAATTATTAAACCAATCGTGGTTCCATATACACCGTATTTTGTTCCACCAAAACGTTTTGTACCAATTGCAGGAATTATATAATCTAGCACCCAAATTATAATTGCTACTCCTAAAGTTATACATAAAAAAGTCCAATTCATTGGAATAACAGAAGTTAAATGTAAAACTAAAAGACCAAACCAACCAGTTAGAGGTCCAGGTAAAACAGGTAAAAAAGAGCCAATAATTCCTAACAATACTAATAAAAGTCCAATAATGAGTAAGAAAATATCCATAGTTAATTTTAGAATATGACGAAAGTACAAAACCTTTGTTACAAAAATTTATAACTAAAAAATTAGTTTAAACTAATTTTTTAGTTATATTTGTCATGTTGAACTAAAAGTTTAGTTATAATTATGAGCAAACAATTAACAAAAGCAGAAGAGCAGATTATGCAAGTTTTATGGGATTTACAAGAAGCTTCTGTAAAAGAAGTAATTGATAAATTACCAGAACCAAAGCCAGCATACAATACAGTCTCTACAATTATAAGAATTTTAGAAACCAAAGAATTTGTAGATCATAAACCAGTTGGCAGAGGTTTTATTTATTACCCAATTATTGAAAAAGAGACTTATAGTAACCAAAGTTTACACAAATTAATGAATGGTTATTTCGATGGTTCTTTTAAAAGCATGGTTTCCTTTTTTGTAAAAGAAAATAAAATGGATGTTGAAGAACTTGAATCTATTTTAAAAGAAGTAAATAAAAATAAAAAGTCATGATAAATTATATAATTCAAGTTGTTTTATGTCAAGTGTTCTTTTTAGTTATTTATGACCTCTTCTTAAGTAAAGAAACTTTTTTTAATAAAAATAGATGGTATCTATTAGGTACTCCAATATTGTCTTTTATTTTACCCTTTATTAAAATACAAACGTTTCAAAAAGTATTACCAGAAAAGTTTTTTGTTTACTTGCCAGAGATAGTTATAGCTCCCAACAAAATAATCGAGAAAACTACATTTTATCAATCTATAAATTATGTAAATGTTATATTTTGGATTGGCGTAAGTTTTTTTACAATTTTATTTTTAGTTAAATTAATTAAGATTTTTATTTTAATAAAAAAATATCAAATTGAAAAAAAGGAGGGATTTACTTTAGTTCACCTTTCAAAACAAACAACTGCTTTTTCATTTTTTAATTACATTTTTTTAGGGAAAGAAATTCCAGAATCTCAAAAATCACAAATTATTGAACACGAATTAGTACACAGTAAACAAAGACATTCTTTAGATTTATTATTCTTCGAGTTTCTAAAAATTGTAATGTGGTTTAATCCCATGATTTTTATTTATCAGAAAAGAATAACCCTAGTTCATGAATATATTTCAGATGAGATTGCTACAAAGTTAACACCCAAAGAAAATTATATAAACAACTTATTATCCAACTTTTTTCAGGTTGAAAACATAGCGTTTGTTAATCAATTTTATAAACAAACATTAATAAAAAAAAGAATTATTATGATGACGAAAAACAAATCTAAAAAAATGAATCAGCTAAAATATTTAGTATTGATTCCTGTATTGGCAAGTCTGCTTTTTTACATTTCATGTACAAAAACAAGTAAAAATGAAGAAATAGAACCTCTTATAGAGGTTGAGGAAATTATAGAGGTTGTTGAGCAGTCATCACAAATTGAAAATACAAATGATATAGAAAATGGTGAAATTATTGAGGTGGAAGAAAGTGTTCCTTTTATGAAAATTGAAAAAGCACCTACATTTCCTGGTTGTGAAACTGGGGATAAAAAATGTTTTTCTGAAATGGTACAGAAACATTTTATAGAAAATTTTGATTCTAAATTACCAAATAAATTGGGACTAAAAGCAGGAAAGAAAAGAGTTTTTATTGGTTTTATGGTAGACAAAGAAGGTAGAGTAGTAGATGTAAAAGCAAGAGCTCCGCATCCAAAAATTAAAGCAGAAGTATTAAGAGTAATGACCACTTTACCAAAAATGATTCCTGGTACACAAAAAGGACAAAATGTAGGGGTGAAGTTTTCTATACCATTTGTTATAATTGTAAAATAGATTAGTTTTTTAGAAAAATAAAATTTTCAAATTACTATTATAGAGTTTACCAAAAGTCGAAGCGAAACCTTCGACTTTTTTATACTTCTATTTATAAAAAGTATAATTATGTAAATAAGAGTTGTAGTGTCTTAAAAGTAAAAGAATTAGGTTCATAAATTGAACAAATTTCAGTAATTTCACGCAATATCTTTACTAATTAAATTAAGATATGTTTTACAATGAGCATAGCATGAGAAATTTTAATTGTATTCTGTTTTTTTTATTCTTTATATCATTAAATACTTTTTCTCAAGAATCAAGTTTAAAGAAAGACTTTAAGTTAGATGTTTTAGAGAAAGTTCCAATTTATCCTGGTTGTAAAGGAAGTAATGAAGAGTTACATGAATGTTTTTCTAAATCTTTCAAAAAATTTTTTTCAAGAAAATTTGACTCTTATCTACCTAATTCTTTAGGATTACCATCTGGCAGAAAAAATATAATTATAAATTTTAAAATAAATAATAAGGGATTATCAGATAGTATTAAAGTTTATGCACCTCATTTAAAAATAGAAAAGGAAATAATTAGAGTAATTAAAAAACTTCCTAAAATGATTCCTGGAGAACAAAATGGTAAAATTGTAGGAGTGAAATATTCTATACCAATTACAATATTTATAGATGAATCAAAAAAAGAACGCAGAGAAAAAAGAATTGAGAAAAGAAAAGCTAGAAAAAATAAAAACTAAAAATACATTTTTAATTTAGTATTTTCACACAATAATTAATATTCATGTTTTTGCGTTTTCTCTCTTTTATAATTTTGATACTTTTTTGCAATTCCTGCGATAAGTTTTCATTTTCAAAAAACAAGCAAATTCAGTCTTTAGATACCATTGTAGATTTTTCTACTGTAGATACCTTTCCTTCTTTTAAAGTTTGCGATTCCATTATTATTAAAGAAAGAAAAGCCAATTGTTTTAGAAATACAATTCATAAAAAAATAGGAGAGGAGCTTCAGAAACACACATTTACCATTAAAGATTCTATTGATGAAATAGTTACTGTACAGTTAATAATTAATTCTAAAGGAGAAGTTATTTTAAAGGGAATTAATTCATCTGCAGTAATAAAAGAACAACTACCAGAACTAGATAGTGTTTTGCAAGCTTGTATTATTAAGATTCCTAAAACTTATGCAGCAATAAAAAGAGGAATTCCTGTTACTACAAAATATGAGCTGCCAATACGTATTCAACTAAAAGAATAATTCCAATACTATTCTCAAATGAATCGAGAATAATATTGGAACTAGTAAAATATTAAATGTCATAACTCTAGGAGTTTAACATTTTCCAAAGTTTGTCTTTTAGTTCTTGTAAGCCAATTTCTGCCACAGAAGAAATAAAAACAGTTTCTATACCTTTTGGTAAATCCTGTTTTATTTCAGCTATTAGTTCATCATCTAACATATCTGTTTTAGAGATTGCTAATAACCTATCTTTATCTAACAATTCAGGATTGTGCTTTTTAAGTTCATTTAAAAGAATATCATATTCTTTGTTAATGTCATCACTATCTGCAGGAATTAAGAATAACAAGGCAGAATTACGTTCTATATGACGTAAAAAACGATGTCCTAAACCTTTTCCTTCTGCTGCACCTTCTATAATACCAGGAATATCTGCAATAACAAATGTTTGATGATTTCTGTGTTCTACAATTCCTAAATTAGGTTTTAAAGTAGTAAAAGCATAATCTGCAATTTTTGGTTTTGCAGAGGTTAAAACAGATAATAATGTAGACTTTCCTGCATTTGGGAAACCAACTAAACCAACATCTGCAAGTAATTTTAATTCCATTCTAAACCAACCTTCAACTCCATCCATTCCTGGTTGAGAATATCTTGGAGTTTGATTTGTAGAAGATTTAAAATGCCAGTTTCCAAGTCCACCTTTTCCACCACGCAATAAAACCACTTCTTTTTTGTCTTCTGTAATTTCTAAAATCACTTCATCTGTATCTGCATCTCTAATAATTGTACCTAGAGGTACATCTATATATACGTCACTACCATCTGCGCCAGTACTTCTACTTGCACTTCCAGAACCTCCATGATCTGCTCTAAAATGTCTTTTAAATTTTAGATGAAAAAGTGTCCACATGTTTTTATCGCCACGTAAAATAATGTGACCTCCACGTCCACCATCTCCACCATCTGGACCACCTTTGGTAATAAATTTTTCTCTATGCAAGTGCATAGATCCTTGTCCTCCTTTTCCAGAAGATGCATAAATTTTTATGTAGTCAACAAAATTTCCTTCAGTCATTATTTCAGTTTATACGTTTATTTGTTTAACTGTTTATACGCAATTTTACGAATAAACAAAATACACAGACAAACAATTTATAAAGTATCAAATACTTCAGCAATACGTTTTGTAATATCTTCAATAGAACCAACACCGTTAATTCCGTAATATTTATCTTGAGAATTGAAAAAGTCTTTTAAAATAGCCGTTTTTGTGTTGTATTCATTAAAACGGTTTCTAATTTTACTTTCATCTGTATCATCTGTTCTTCCACTTGTTTTTCCACGTTCTAATAAACGTTCTACTAACAAATCTTCTGGGACTTCTAAAGCAATCATTCCGTTAATTTGTTCTCCTTTTTCAGCTAAAAAAGCATCTAAAGCTTTTGCTTGAGATTGTGTTCTTGGAAAACCATCAAAAATAAAACCATTAGCATCTGCATTTTTATTTACTTCTGCTTTTAACATATTAATGGTTACTTCATCAGGTACTAAATCTCCTTCGTCCATATATTTTTTAGCTAATAAACCTAATTCAGTAGCATTTTTAATATTGAAACGAAACACATCTCCAGTAGAAATATGTACTAAATTATACATGTCTTTTAAGAATTCTGCTTGTGTTCCTTTTCCTGCTCCTGGAGGGCCAAATAATACGATGTTTTTCATTTTTGGTTGTGTTGATAGTTGATATATTTCTGGATAATTTCTTCCCAAACCGTTGTAATCTAATCCGTAACCAACAATAAACTTATCTTCAATACTTTTTCCGATATAATCTATTGGTAGTTCTTTTTTAAATACATCCGGTTTAAAAAATAATGTTGCAACTTTTAGTTGTTTTAAATTCTTGTTTCTAAAGATATTATAAATTTCTTGAAGCGTATTACCAGTATCAATAATATCTTCTAAAATAATTACAGTTCTGCCTGTTAAATCTTCATTTATACCAACTAATTGTTTTACATTTTCTGTAGATGATGTTCCTTCATAGGAAGCTAGCTTTACAAAAGAAACTTCGCAGTTTCCATTAAATTCTCTAATAAAGTCTGCAGCAAATAAAAAGCATCCATTTAAAATTCCAACAAAAATAGGAACTTCGTCTTTTGGTAAGTCTGCTTTTACTTGATTTGCTAAATGCTTTACAATTGTAGCAATTTCTACCTTATTGATATAAGGTTTAAAGTATAAATCTTGAAGTTTTATAATGCTCATAAGTTTGCAAATATAATGGCTATATCTTGAATGAAAAAACCGTTTTCTTGTAAGAAAACGGTTTTAACTTATATTAATGAAGAATTATTTGTTCTTTTCTTCTTTCTTTGTTGTGTCGTACATTATTGGTGTTGCCACAAATAATGATGAATATGTACCTACAGCTACACCTACAATTAAGGCAAACATAAATCCTTTAATAGAATCTCCACCAAATAAGAAGATTACTAACATTACTAATAATGTTGTTAAAGAAGTGTTTATTGTTCTTCCTAACGTAGAACTTAAAGCTTTGTCTACAACTGCGCTATATTTCCATTGAGGATGTGTTCCAGTAAATTCTCTAATTCTATCGAAAATTACCACGGTATCATTCAGGGAGTAACCTACCACTGTTAAGATTGCCGCAATAAATGATTGACCTATTTCCATATCAAAAGGCATAAAGCTATATGTAATAGAGAATACACCCAATACAATTAATACATCATGGAAAACTGCAACTACTGCTCCAATAGAGAAAGATACTTTTCTAAAACGTAATAAAATGTATAAGAAAACTACTAATAAAGAACCTAATACTGCATATAATGCTGATGTTTTAATGTCATCTGCAATAGTTGGTTCTACTTTCATGTAACTCATTACACCAGCGCCTTCTTTTTCGAAACCTGGTTTAAAGTTTTCATAAGTTGTTGAACCTAAATAAGATTTTAAACCTGTAAATAAAGTGTTTTGAACTTCATCATCTACATTTTGTCCTTCTTCATCAATTCTATAAACAGTTGTTATTTTTAATTGATTGTCTGTTCCATAAGTTTTTACTTCTGGTGCTGTACCAAAAGCATCTTTTAAAGTTCCTGCAACTTCAGTAGCACTCATGGCTTGATCGAAACGAACAACATAAGAACGACCACCTTTAAAGTCTACACCTTGTTTTAATCCAATTGAAAATATAGAAACAATACCTGCAAGAATAATTGCTCCAGAGATGAAGTAAGCAATCTTACGTTTCTTTAAGAATTCTACATTTATATTTTGGAACCATCCTTTTGAGATAGAAGTATTAAATGTTAAGTTGTTTCCTTTATTTAATGCTCCATCAACTAAAATACGAGTGATGAAAACCGCTGTAAAAAGAGAAGTAGCAATACCAATCATTAATGTTAATGCGAAACCTTTAATTGGCCCTGTACCAAAAACATATAAAATAATACCAGTTAATAAAGTAGTAATATTTGCATCTATAATTGCAGATAAAGCTCCTTTAATAGAGAAACCATCTTCTACAGATTGTTTTAATCCTTTTTTACCAAATAAACCTTCTTTAATTCTTTCGAAGATAATAACGTTTGCATCTACAGACATACCAATTGTTAAGATAATACCTGCAATACCAGGTAATGTTAACACTGCGTTGAAAGATGCTAAAATTCCAAAAATGAATAATATGTTTACAATTAATGCTACATCCGCATATAAACCAGCTTTACCGTAGTATAAAATCATCCAAAGTAAAACTAAAAAGATAGCTAAACCAAAAGAGATAAAACTAGCATCTATAGCTTCTTGACCTAAAGATGGCCCAACAACTTCTGCTTGAATAATTCTAGCAGCAGCTGGTAATTTACCTGCTTTTAATACTGTAGAAATATCTTCAGCTTCTGCAATTGTCATAGTTCCTCCAGAAATAGAAGTTCTACCACCAGTAATTGCTTGGTTTACAGAAGGAGCAGTATATACATAGTCATCTAAAACTACAGCTACAAAACTTCCTACATTATCTGCAGTCATTTTTGCCCATTGTTTTGTTCCAGAGCTATTCATTGTCATGCTTACTTCTGGCTTATTAAGTTGGTCAAAAACTTGACCAGCATCTAAAATAACATCACCTTCAATAGTTGGTTTGTCATTTCTGTTTCCTTTTATAGCATATAAACCAATTAATTCAGTTCCGTCAGTACCTTTATTAGATTTATAATCCCATAAAAATTTAGCGTACTTTAATTCATTTGGCAATAAAGCTTTAACTTCTTTATTTCTTAAAAGTTTATTTACCATTGCAGTATCTAAAACTTTAGCTTGTGCAACTAAAGAACTCATTTGTTGTTGAGACTGTGCTACGTTTGGAAATAAATAAGTAAATAGGTTTTTTTGAACTTTTGTAGAATCTGCAGTATCACTTAATAAATCATCAAGGTCATCTTTTTTAGTAGAATCTATAACTTGTTCTGTATCTACATCTTCTTTTAATAATTCTGCAACTTTAGCATTTGCAGTAAAGAAATAATTCTGTACTTCTGCATTTGTATATACTTCCCAGAATTGTAATTCAGCTTTACTAGTAATTAACTTCGTAACACGCTCAATATCTTTAGCTCCAGGTAATTCAATTTGAATTCTTCCAGAGTTACCAATTCTTTGAATGTTAGGAGAAGTAACTCCAAATTTATCAATTCTACTTCTTAAAACTTCAAAAGCAGTTCCTATAGAACTATCTATTTCTTCTTGTAAAGTTTCTTTAACTGTAGCATTTTCTTCGTTAAAAGTAATTTTTTCGCTTAAAGCTTTTGTTCCAAAAATAGATGGGTCGCTTAATTTAGTTGTACCAGCAATTTTTTCAAACTCTTCAAAAAAGATGTCTAAATAATTTGCATTATCGTTTTTTAACCTTTCATCTGCAGCTTCTAAAGCTTGATTAAAGACTACATTTTTAGAGTCGTTAGATAAACTTTTTAAAACTTCTTTTACAGAAACTTGTAAGATTGCGTTAATACCACCTTTTAAGTCAAGACCAAGATTCATTTCTTTGTCTTTAACATCATTGTAGCTAAATTTAGTAACACCTAAATCTATCGTATTTTTGTTACCAACACTGTCTAAATACGTTCTTTCGAATGTAGCTTTTTGTCTAGCATCAGCATCAACACCTTTTACATTTGCATATTCTTTTGCATCGTCTTCAACTTTATTGGCTAAAAACGTAAATGATAATTGATATAAACTCACTAATCCGAAAAGAATAGCGAATACTTTAATAAGTCCTTTGTTTTGCATTGTTGTATTATTTTAAAGTCTAGTTTTTTTAAAAACGAGCAAATATATAGCTTCTCGTAAAACTGACAATTTTTTTATGTATTGTTTTTTCTAATTATGATATTGATATACATTAATTTAAAGTGATTTTAAAAAATGTAAACAAGATGAAATTCTATAAAAAGTTTTTGTGCGGTCCAGCTCTAACTTCTGGTTCTTGATGTGAAGAGTAATCCTTTGTAAAAGGATGATTTTTATAAGTATTGTATGCAGTTGTATAGAGTTGGTTTACTTTATGAGCATCTATATTTCTTGTAGATACATAATTGTAATTTGTTGTAAACCTGTCTGAATTAACTTTAATTTCAAATATATATTCATCATTTTGGTCAGAAATATTAGTTTGATTCGTTATTTCATATACATCAATATTGTAAGTAGAAGTATCGTTTTTATCACCTTTCTTTTCTGAATTTTTGTTTAAAGCTAATTGATTATCAAAAACAAGCGCTTCTTTAATATCAGAGGTATGAACGAAACTGTAATAAGAGATTTTTAACGTACCTTTTTGTGTTTCTTGAATTTTAATATTAGAAACACCAACTTTTAAAAGTCTCTCTTTAATATTGGTAATTGTAGAACTAATTTCTTGTTTGTTAATTTTAGTATCAACAAATTCCAAAACAATTTCTTGATTCGTTCTAGAAACTTGTTCTTGGAACGTACCAAAGTAGATCAACATTAAAAATAGTGCACCGAAGTACAATTTTATTTTCATGCTTCAAATATATAAAAAAGATTGCTTTTACATGGACTAAATTCAATCTTAAATAGTTGCCTATTCTGGAGTTAAACTCTAAATATTTCTTCGCTTTTTCTGATATAAAAACAAAAAACAAGTATCAATTCTTAAAATTAATTATCTTTAATTTTTTAATTGAAAGAATAAAGTTTGTAAACCATATATATGACACATTTATCTGACATTGCAATTGCACAAGCAAAAAGACTAGAGCACATAAAAAATATAGCAGCAAAGCTAAAAGTTGAAGAAGACAACATAGAAATGTATGGTAAATACAAAGCCAAACTACCATTGTCTTTAATTGATGATAAAAAGATAGAAAACAATAATTTAGTTTTAGTTACAGCATTAACACCAACACCTGCAGGAGAAGGAAAAACGACAGTTTCTATTGGTTTAACAGAAGGATTAAATAAAATAGGAAAACAAGCAACAGTAGTTTTAAGAGAACCATCTCTTGGACCTGTTTTTGGTATAAAAGGTGGCGCAGCAGGAGGTGGATATTCGCAAGTTGTACCAATGGAAGATATTAATTTGCATTTTACGGGCGATTTTAGTGCCGTAGAAAAAGCAAATAATTTATTATCAGCTTTAATCGATAATAATATTCAAAGTAAAACAAATAACTTAAATATAGATCCAAGAACAATTCTATGGAAAAGAGTTATTGATATGAATGATCGTGCGTTAAGAGATATTACAATTGGTTTGGGCGGAACTGCAAATGGAGTGCCAAGACAAGACGGATTTAATATTACAGCAGCTTCTGAAGTAATGGCGATACTTTGTATGGCTTCAGATTTAGAAAATCTAAAAAAACGTTTGGGAGATATTTTTATAGGTTTTACTTATAAAAATGAACCCGTTTTTGCACGTGATTTAAAAGCTGAAAATGCAATGGCAATTTTGTTGAAAGAAGCCATTAAACCTAATTTAGTGCAAACTTTAGAAGAAAATCCAGCAATTATTCATGGGGGACCTTTTGCAAACATCGCTCAAGGAACAAATACAATTATTGCTACCAAAATGGGACTTTCTTTATCTAATTATGTGGTTACAGAAGCTGGTTTTGGCGCGGATTTAGGAGCAGAAAAATTCTTAAATATTAAATCTCAATTTGCAAAATTGAACCCTAAATGTGTAGTTTTAGTTGCTACCATAAGAGCTTTGCGTCATCATGGAGGAGCAAAGTCAGAAGCTTACAATACACCCGATTTAGAAAAGGTTACAGAAGGATTTAAAAACCTTGAAAAACATATAGAAAACATCAGAAAATATAATATTGAACCTGTTGTAGCTATAAATTCTTTTGTTTCAGATTCAGATGAAGAAGTAAGTTTTGTAATTGAAAAATGTGCAAGTTTAGGGGTTGAAGCAGTTTTGTCTGAAGGTTGGGCAAAAGGAGGTGAAGGAACAAGAGATTTAGCAAAAGCTGTTGTAAATGTTGTAGAAAATAAAGCAACACAATACAAACCTTTATATGATTGGAAATCTCCAGTAACTGATAAAATTGAAATTATAGCCAAAGAAATTTACGGAGCAAAAAATGTTGAATATAGCAAGCAAGCACAATTAAATTTGAGAAGAATAAACAGATTAGGTTTTAATGATTTTGCAATTTGTATGGCAAAAACACAGAAATCTTTTTCAGATAATGAATTTTTAATAGGAAGACCAGAAGGTTTTACAGTAACGGTTAGAGAAATTGAAATTGCTGCTGGTGCACAATTTATAATTCCCATTTTAGGAAAAATGATGCGAATGCCAGGTTTACCTTCAGTTCCAGCTTCAGAAAATATGACCATAGATAATAATGGAGTTATTTCTGGATTGTCTTAAATAAAAATTCATTTTGAATAAAATTATAGTTTCCGTTTCTAACGATTTATCTACAGACCAACGTGTTGCAAAAGTTTGTAATACTTTGGTAAATGGAGGTTATGAAATTTTATTAATTGGTAGAAAACTTTCTGATAGTAAAGAAATCCACAGAAATTATAAAACTAAAAGAATAAAATTATTATTTAATAATAGCTTTCTTTTTTATGCTGAATATAATTTTCGTTTGTTTTTTCTGATGCTTTTTTTAAAGAAAGATATATTGCTTTCTAATGATTTAGATACGCTGTTGCCAAATTATTTGGTCAGCAGATTTCAAGGAAAAAAACTAGTTTATGATAGTCATGAGTTATTTTCTGAAATTCCTGAATTAGTAGAAAGACCATTTGTGAAAAAATGTTGGACTTCCCTAGAAAAATGGTTACTTCCAAAATTGAAAAATACCTATACAGTTTGTAATAGTATAGCAGAATATTACAATGAAAGATATCAAACAAATTTTAAAACGATTGTAAATTTACCAACTCAAAAACAAGTTGAAAAGGGAACCTTGCCTTTTGAAACTGCTGATAAAAAGATAATTTTATATCAAGGAGCAATTAATGTTGGTCGTGGTTTAGAATTGATGATTGAAACGATGCAGTTTTTACCAAATCATGTATTTGTAATTATTGGATCTGGAGATATTATTTGTCAATTGAAAGAGCAAGTAGTAAACAAAAAATTGAATGATAGAATCTTCTTTATGGGAAAAATAACCCCTAATGAATTGCATAAAATTACACCTTTAGCAGATTTAGGAATTAGTATTGAAGAAGATTTAGGCTTGAATTATAGATTTGCACTTCCAAATAAAATATTCGATTACATACAAGCAGAAGTTCCTGTTTTAGTTTCTAATTTACCAGAGATGAAGAAGGTTGTTCAGCAATATAAAGTTGGTGAAATTGTCTTGAATAGAATGCCAGAAAAACTTGCGAAGCAGATTATTGGTTTAACTGAAAAAGATTTTTCAGCAGCATTAAAAAAAGCCAAAACAAGTCTTATTTGGGAAAATCAAGAAGAAGAATTATTGGAGATATTTAGAAGTTGTAATTAACTACTTTTTATACTGATGTGGGTTTTCACGAATTCCTTTTTTAAAGATTTTACGCAGAAAAGAACGGATTCCATTATCTACTTGTAAAACTTTGTCTTTTAATTTTTCTTGAGGTCTTCCTCTAAAAGTTGTTACATGAAAACTGTCAGATTCTTTTAAAGGTTCATCAGAAAAATAATAATTAGAAACACAACATCTTACTTTGTCTGTTGTAACTTTACTAACAGAGTGCCAAGATTTTTTATGTGTTGCCATCACCACAAATCGGTTAAATTTACTAGTAATAGTAATTTGTTTTTCTTCTAAACCTTTTGGCCAAACTTCTAAATTACCGCCATTTTCTAATTCCCAATCTGGCGTTACATAATAGAGCAAGTTTAAAACGCGCCATCTATTTCTGTCTTTATCGTGAGAATTGTCTAAATGCGGATTCAGAAAATTGTCTTTCGGCATCAATGATAAACCTCCAGCATATAAAAATTCATCAGGAAAAATGGAATCAATATTACATATTTCAGCAATTAATGCTACTATTTTATCATCTTGAAAAGCATAAATTACTTCTTCTAATAAAGGATTGTATTTATCCATTTGAAAAGCAGTAAATTTTTTCTCTCGTAAGCTTTTTCTTTTAACGGTTTCTTCTGTGTTTGGAAAGTTCTTATGAATTTCTAGAGCTAATTCACTAGGTAATAAATCATCTAAATAAAAAAAACCAATATCATTTTTATGAGCAGCAAACTGTTTTTTTAAATCAGTTTTGTTACCTTCTAGGTTTTTAAAAATAAGTGATGCTATTTCTTTTCGGCTAAACTCCATAATTCTTTTTAGAAAGTATAAATGTATTCATTTTTTAAATTTTACATTTGTAAATCATGAAAAAAAGTATACATCTTGTCTCTTTTGATATTCCTTATCCGCCAAATTACGGAGGAATTATAGATGTATTCTTTAAAATTAAAGAACTACACAGGCAAGGCATTTCAATATATTTGCACACGTATATTTACAATAACAAAGAAGAAGAACCAGAATTAGAAAAATACTGCGAAAAAGTATTTTATTACAATCGCAAAAATAGTTTTTTGTCTTTGTTTTCCAAATTACCTTATAGAGTTGAGAGTAGAAATAATAAAGAGTTAGTTGCAAATTTAAAATCAATTAAAGCGCCTATTATTTTTGAAGGCTTGCATGCTACACATCCAATTTTAGAATTTGATTTTAAAGATTCTTACGTAAGAACGCATAATATCGAACACGATTATTTTTACGGATTACAGAAAAGTGAGAAAAATATTTTCAAAAAAATCTTTTATAGTATTGAAGCAAAAAAGCTAAAAAAGTTTGAGGAAATATTGAAAAGCGTAACTGGAATTTTTACAATTTCTCCTTTCGAACAACAATATTTTTCTAATAATTATGGAGAAAAAGCAGTTTATATTCCTGTTTTTCACAATTCAAAAAAAATCGAAAACAAGACTAAAAAAGGTGCTTTCGTTTTATATCATGGAGATTTAAGAATTGCGGATAATATTAGAGCAGCGTTATTTTTAATTGATGTGTATAAAGAAACTTCTATTAAGTTTGTAATTGCAAGTAGTTGTAAAAACGCAAAAGTATTAAGAGAAGTAAAAAAGCATAGCAACATTTCTTTTGAAGATATTCCAACACAAGAAGATTTAGAAAAGTTGTTTAAAAAAGCGCATGTTAATACGTTGCTGACTTTCCAAAAAACGGGAATTAAACTAAAATTATTAAATACGCTATATCAAGGGAAGCACATAATTGCAAATTCTAAAATGGTGGAAGAAACTGGTTTAGAAAGTTTATGTGAATTGGCAAATACCAAGCAAGAAATCATTAATAAAACAGAAGATTTATTTGCAAAAGATTTTTCTGATGAACAAGTAAAAACTCGTCAAGAAAAATTATTAGATTTTAATCCAACAGAAAATGCACAAAAAATAATAGATATTATTTTCCGCTAAAAATTAAGTAGTTGCTTGTTGTGCAACTTCAAACAACTCTCCACCTTCACATTTTAAGGTTTTTTGCTTAAACTTTACTATTAATTGATAATCGTGTGTTGCCATTAAAATGGTTTTTCCACTTTTATGAATGTCGTTTAAAAGCTCCATAACTTCTAAAGATGTTTTTGGGTCTAAATTTCCAGTAGGTTCGTCTGCTAAAATTAATTCAGGATCATTTAACAAAGCTCTTGCAATTGCAACACGTTGTTGTTCTCCACCAGAAAGTTCGTAGGTTTTCTTGTAATACTGAGATTTCATCCCAACTTTATCTAAAACTTCATTAATCTTTTCTTTCATTTTCTCTTTGTCTTTCCAACCTGTGGCTTTTAAAACAAATTCTAAATTTCCAAAAATGGTTCTGTCACTTAACAACTTAAAATCTTGAAAAACAATTCCTATTTTTCTTCTTAAAAACGGAATTTCTTTGTCTTTTAAGTTTTTTAAATCAAAATCTACTATGGTTCCTATACCTCTTTGTAGACGTAAATCGCCATATAAAGTTTTCATTAAACTACTTTTTCCACTACCAGTTTTACCAATTAAATAGTAAAAATCTCCTTTATTAATTGATAAATTCACTTTAGACAAGACCAAATTATCTCTTTGATAAATGTCTGCGTTTTCTAAATGTAAAACTGGTTTTTCCATAAGATAAATAGTTTTTTACAAACTTATAAGTTTCTAACGATTTTCTAACAATAATTACAAACAATTCTTATTTTTGATTAAAAATTGTCAACATTTTTTCTTCCCCCATCAAACAAATCTAAAAAATGTGCGTTATTCATTTTGAGCATCAAAAATAATTGTATGAAGTTTGGTTTTAATAGAAAACAGTTTCTATTCATTTTTATTTTATTACTTTCTGTATCAGGTTTTTGCCAACAATCTGTTGCAGAAACTAATGTTTTAACGGATTATAATAATGCGTTGCATTTGTTTTATAACAAGGCGTATGCTGCTGCTCAAAAAACATTTACAAAAGTAAATAATGAAGCTACAAAAAGTTCTAATTTAAAATCTGATGCTGCTTATTATGAAGCAATGTGCGCTGTAAAGTTAAATCAGCCAGATGCAGATAAAAAAGTTTTGGCTTTTGTTGACGAAAATCCCAACAGTAACAAGAAGAATAAAGCCTATTTTAATGTTGCCAATTATTATTTTGCAAATAAAAAAGCGGCTTACGCTTTAAAATGGTACGGAAAAGTAAATACAGATTTACTTTCTGATGATAACAGAAAAGAACTTAATTTTAAAAAAGGATATGGTTTATTAGTTACTAATAACTATTCTTTGGCAAAACCACATTTTTTAGGGTTAATTAATGACCCCAAGTATGGTAATGATTCTAGATATTATTATGGTTATATTGCTTATAAATTAGAAGATTATGGAATTGCAGAATCTACTTTAAAAGAAATTGCAGATAATGAAACCTATAGATTAGAGATTTCTTATTATTTGTTAGATATTAGTTTTAAAGCAGGAAAGTTTGAGCGTTGTACAATTGTTGGAGAAGAATTGTTAAAGACTGTAAAGAGAAAAGAAAGATCAGAAATTTCTAAAATTGTAGGAGAAAGTTACTTCAACTTAAAAAAATATGCAGAAGCTATTCCTTATTTAAAAGAATACAGAGGTAAAAAAGGAAAGTGGAATAATACAGATTTTTATCAATTAGGTTATGCTTACTACAAACAAAATGATTTTGAAAATGCTGTAAGTAATTTTAATAAAATAATTGATGAAAAAAATAGCGTTGCCCAAAATGCTTACTATCATTTAGGAGAATGTTATTTAAATTTAGATAAAAAAGCAGAAGCTTTAAATGCTTTTAAATCTGCATCTGAAATGCATTTCGATAGAGAAATTAAACAAGATGCCGCTTTAAACTATGTAAAATTAAGTTACGAAGAAGGAAATCCTTTTAAAAGTGTAGCTGAAGTTTTACAAGATTATTTAAAAGCGTATCCGAAATCTAAATCTTATGATGAGATCAGTAAATTGGTGGTTTCATCATATATCCATCAACAAGATTATAAAGGAGCTTTAGAGTTTTTAGAAAAAAAGAAATCTAAAGAAAATTTAGCAATGTCTTTAGAAGTTTCTTTTTACAGAGGAATTCAATTATTTAATGAGAGAAAGCTAAAAGAAGCGTTGCCATATTTTACAAAAAGCAAGAATTCTAATAACCCAGAAGTAAATCAAAAAGCGCAATATTGGGAAGCAGAAACTATTTATAGATTAGAAGATTATAAAGATGCACTAACAAAGTATGTTGTACTAAAAAAGTTTTTAAAATCTGATAAAGATGAGTTTTCGTTAATTGATTACAATATTGGCTACAGTCATTTTAAGTTGAAAGAATATGATAAAGCAAGTATAGCTTTTGAAGATTTTTTAAAGAAAGACTCAATAGAGAATGATGTTAGAGATGACGCTTTAGTTCGCTTGGGAGATAGTTATTTTGCAGAAAGAGCATATAAAAATGCTGTAGAGTCTTATGAGAAATTAATAAAAGAACAAGGTTCTGGTGCAGATTATGCACAGTACCAAATAGGAATGAGCTATGGTTTTACAGATGAAAATGATAAAAAAATTATAGCACTTACAAAAGTTGTGAATGATTTTCAAGTTTCATCTTTAAAAGATGATGCTTTGTATCAATTGGGAATAACGTATACAGCTCTTAAAAACAATGAGAAAGCACAGCAAGCTTTTGATAGATTGTTAGATAAACATCCAAAAAGTGTTTTCTTACCAAAAGCATTGGTAAGGCAAGGTTTAATGTATTATAATGATAATAAAAATCAAGACGCTTTACAAAAATTTAAAAGAGTTACAAGTCAATTTCCAAATTCACCAGATGCTTTTGAGGCCGTTGCAAATGCAAGAAATATTTATATAGATAATGGTAATTTAGATGATTATATTAATTGGATTAAAGACTTAAAGTTTATAAATGTTACCAATTCAGATTTAGATAATACAACATTTGCAGTTGCTGAAAAATTATATTTTGGCTCAAAAGATGGTAATGCAATTGTAAATAGCCTATTTAAATATACAAGAAGTTTTCCTGAAGGAATTCATAAAATAAAAGCAAATTATTATTTAGCTGATATCCTCTTTAAGGTAAAAGAATTTGACAAAGCAGCTGCAAATTATGAAGTTGTTTTAGAAGAAGAACAAAATGAGTTTAGTGAAGAGTCTTTAAGTAAGTTATCTCAAATTTATTTACAAAAAGGAGATTTTAACAATGCACTTCCGCTTTTAGATAGGTTAGAGCAAGAAGCATATGCAACAGAAAACGTGCTTTTTGCACAGAGTAATTTAATGAAAGGGTATTATGAAACTGAAGCTTATGATTTTGCCATAGAATATGCTAAAAAAATATTGTTAAGAGAGAAAGTTGAACAAGATTTAGAGTATGATGCTAAAACAATTATTGCAAGAGCATCTTATAAAACTGAAGATTTTTTAACTGCTGAAGAGTTTTATGGTGAAGTAGAAAAAAATGCAACAGGAGAGTTAAAAGCAGAAGCCTTGTTTTACAATGCTTTCTTTAAAAACCAACAACAAGACTATGCAGATTCTAACAAAGTAGTTCAAGAATTAATAGCTAATTATTCAGCACATAAGTATTGGGCTGTTAAGAGTTACGTAATAATGGGTAAAAATTATTACGGATTAAAAGATGTGTATCAAGCAACTTTTGTGTTAGAAAATGTAATTAAAAACTTTAAACAATTCGAAGATATTATTGAAGAAGCACAAACAGAATTAGATACTATAAAAGAAAACGAAGCCAAAACAAATAACTCTGTTACACCAGTTAAGACAGAAACTCCTAAAAAAGAAAACAAAAAATAAAATGAAAAAAGGCTTTACCATATTACTAATTCTATTGGGCATTTTTTCTGCAAAGGCACAAGAAGAGCCTATAGAAAAAGTTAAGGATACTGTAAAAACAGAAGTTGTAGAAGTAGTTACAAAATACAATCCAAAAATTGCTGATGCAAAAAAAATAAAGAAGAACCCTACTTTAAAAATTTTTGAGAAAAGTAAAAAGAAGAAATTAGAATATACTATTTTTTCTGCACCTGTAGCTTCTACTTTTATCCCTAAAAGTGGAGTTGTAAAAGGGATAGATGTTGGTGTTAAAGAACGTATTTACAAAAATTATTTAGCAGTAGGTTATGGTAATTATGCAACTCCTTTTGTAGAAACCTTTTTACATCACAGTACAAGATTCGAAAACGAGTTTGGTTTATCTGCTAAATATTTAGCTTCAGAAGAAAATGTTAGAAAATCTGTTTTAAATAGTACTTTTTCTAATTTTAATGTAGGAGCTTTTTACAAACAAGAAGATCGTTATTTCGATTGGAAAGTGAGTTTAAATTCAGAGAGAAACCAATACAATTGGTATGGCCTGCCAGAAATAGTGTTTGCAGAAACTACTGTAAATTCAATAAATGAAGAACAAACTTATAACTATTTTAATGTTATTGGAGAATTCACTTTTAAAGATTCATATATAGATTTTGGTAAAATTTCTGCCTCTTACTTTACAGACGATTATAATAGCACAGAAATTTTAGCAAAATTTGATGCCAAGCTAGATTTTCCTTTAGATTTTATAAAACCTAATTTAAATGATATTTCAATTAAAACCAGTGTAGAATATTTAAAAGGCGAATTTAAGAATAGTTATAAAGACAATAATCCTGTAAAATATAGCATTATTACTGTTAAAATAAATCCAGAATATAAAATTGCATATTTAGGTTTTGCATTTAAAGCAGGTTTAAAAACCTATGTTTCTTTAGATTCCGAAAATGATGCTAGTAATATTTTCTTAATTCCAGATGTATTACTTCAAAGACCAATAATAAAAGAACACCTAAATATTTATGGAGGTTTTTCAGGCGATTTACACACAAACACTTACAAGAGTTTTACAGAAGAAAACCCTTTTATTTCACCTACTTTATTTATTACGCAAACCTTAGAAGAGTCTAATTGGTTTCTAGGCTTCAACGGAAATATAACAAACGACATCAGTTTTAATTTAAAAGCAAGTGCTAAAAATGAAGAAGACAAACCCTTGTTTTTAAGAAACGCATCTAAATCAGATGGTTCTACTGCAGTTGTTAATAATTCGCTTTTAAAAGGTTATGAGTTTGGTAACTCATTTAGTGTGTATTATGATGATGTTAAAACAACCTCACTGTTTGCAGAAGTTCAATACGATTTTTCTAAAAGAATCACTTTTACTACACAAATACAATTCGATAATTACACTGTTACAAATGCCTTAACGGAATGGAATTTACCAACTTTACAAGCATCTTTAAAAACAGAATATAAAAAGAATAAATGGTATGCATCTGCAAATGCTTTTTATGTAAGTGAAAGAAAAGATGGTTTATATAATGGAGAATTTCCTTCAAGTTTTAGTGGAATACAAACCATAGATTCTTTCATTGATGTGAATTTAAATGGTGGATATCATTTTAACGATAAGTTTTCTGCTTTCTTAAAACTGAACAATGTTTTAAATACAGAATACCAACGTTTTGCAAATTTCGACACACAAGGTTTTCAAGCTTTGGCGGGTATTACTTATAAGTTTGATTTTTAAGTTTCTCTGTTATTCAATAGATTGATTTTTCTAGTTGCTAAATTATCATTTCATTTTTGTAGCTTTATCAATTCTAATAAATAACTACCAAATGAAAAAAATCACTTTCT
The DNA here is from genome assembly GCF_014352875.1 of Polaribacter pectinis. Classification (NCBI taxonomy): domain Bacteria; kingdom Pseudomonadati; phylum Bacteroidota; class Flavobacteriia; order Flavobacteriales; family Flavobacteriaceae; genus Polaribacter; species Polaribacter pectinis. The sequence continues at coordinate 2,011,998 of NZ_CP060695.1, read as the reverse complement.
TATTTTTAACTTCATTATTTATATTGTCTTGTAATCAAAAACAAGAAAAAGTCGTAGATTCTAATCTATTATCTTCAGAAGAAAAAATCGATTCAACAAGTATAAAAACTTTATTCAACAGTGCTTTAACAGAAGGTAAATCTTACGAATGGTTAAGAGATTTAACTAAAAATATTGGCGGACGTTTATCTGGTTCTCCTGAAGCTGCAAAAGCAGTAGAATGGGGCACGAAATTAATGAATGAAGTTGGTTTAGATTCAGTTTGGTTGCAACCAGTTATGGTGCCACATTGGGTTAGAGGTGAAAAAGAAATAGCAACTTATACCACAGATGGAGGTCAGAAAAATGTACCAATTTGTGCATTAGGGTTTTCTATTGCAACACCAGAATCTGGAATTTTAGCAGAAGTTATTGAGGTAAAAAGTTTGGAAGAAGCGGAAGAAATGGGCGAGAAATTACGCGATAAAATTGTCTTTTTTAATGGAGCTTTCGATAATACATTAATAAATACTTTTCAGGCTTATGGAGGTTGTGTAGGTCAGCGTTATTCTGGCGCAAGAGTATGTGGTAAATTTGGAGCAAAAGGTGTTATTGTGCGTTCTATGACTAATGTAATTGACGATAATCCTCATACAGGAACTATGAGCTATGGAGATATTCCCATAGAACAATACACACCAACAGCTGCAATTAGTTCTAGAGCAGCAGAAATTTTAAGTGCTGATTTAAAGCAATATCCTAATTTAAAATTCTACTTTAAACAAAGTTGCAAAACTTTGCCAGATGCACCATCTTTTAATGTGGTTGGACAAATTACAGGTTCTGAAACTCCAGAAAATATTATGGTTGTTGGCGGACATTTAGATTCTTGGGATTTAGGTGAAGGTGCACACGATGATGGAACAGGAATTGTACAATCTTTAGAAGTTGCTTATTTATTCAAAAAGAATAACATTAAACCTAAAAACACATTACGAGTTGTGTTTTTTATGAATGAAGAAAACGGAACAAGAGGTGCAAAAAAATATGCTGAATTAGCAAAATTGAACAAAGAAAACCATATTGGAGGTTTAGAATCTGATGCTGGAGGACATACCCCAAGAGGTTTCACTATTGATGCAAATGCTGTAAATACAAAATTATTACAAAGTTGGAAAAAACTATTGTCTCCTTATGGTTTACATGATTTAGACAAAGGTGGTTCTGGCGCAGATATTTCTCCATTAAAAGACGATAATGTAACGTTAGTTGGTTACAGACCAGATTCTCAAAGATATTTCGATTATCATCACACAAGCATAGATACTTTCGATAAAGTAAACAAAAGGGAATTAGAATTAGGGAGTGCTTCTATGGCAAGTATTATTTATTTAATGGATAAATATTTATATAAAAATACACCAGTTAAGCCATAATCTTATGGAAGTTTTTGTTTTAATTCTTAAAATTATTTTTGGAGCTTTTTTCTGCTTTGCAGGAACTATGCATATTATAAAACCTAAATTTTTTAAGTATTTTATTCCAGATTTTTTACCAAAATTATTGGTAAATTACGTTGTTGGTGTTATAGAATTTGGTTTAGGAATAGCATTGTTTTTTACTTCAATAACTAAAAGTGCAGCAGCAGGAATTTTTATTTTGTTGATTCTTTTTCTTCCAATTCATATTTGGGATGCAACAAAAATTAGACCAGCAATTGGTTCTAAAAAAGTTGCAGTTTTTAGAATATTACTTCAATTTTTATTGATGTATTTAGCATGCCTAATTTATTTAAACTCTTAAAATTTTTAAAAAGTGAAAAGTTTATTCTCAATTTTAATCGTATCAATATTGATGATTTCTTGTCAGAAAGAAAAAGCAGATATGATTGTTATCAACTCAAACGCATATACAGTTAATTCTAATTTTGAATCAGCGGAAGCTTTTGCAATAAAAGACGGAAAGTTTATTGCTGTTGGTTCTAGTGATGAAATTCAGAATAAATACCAATCAGAAAATACGATTGATGCAAAAAACCAAACAATTGTGCCAGGTTTAATAGATGCACATTGTCATTTTTACAGAATGGGTTTACAACAGCAAAAAGTATCATTAGAAGGAACAACAAGTTATGATGAGGTTTTAGAAAAGTTAGTTGCTTTTCAAAAACAAAAGAATACAACTTTTATTACTGGTAGAGGTTGGGACCAAAACGATTGGGAAATAAAAGAATTCCCAACTAAAGATAGGTTAGATAAACTATTTCCAACAATCCCTGTGGCAATTGGTAGGGTAGATGGTCATGCACTTTTGGTAAATCAAGCTGCAATTGATTTATCAGGAATATCAAAAAACACCAAAGTTTCTGGAGGTGAGATAATTATGAAAGACGGAGAAATGACAGGTGTTTTAATTGATGCTGCTATGGATTTCATCAAGTTTCCGTCAACTTCTAAAAAAGAAGCAATACAAGGATTGTTAGATGCAGAGAAAATATCATTTTCTTATGGTTTAACAACTGTAGATGATGCTGGAATATCTAAACAAACAATTGAATTAATAGATAGTTTACAGCAAACAAACGATTTAAAAATGAGAGTTTATGCAATGGTTTCTGGTGATAATCAACAAGAAATAGATTATTACATAAATAAAGGAATTGTAAAAACGGATAGATTAAATGTGCGTTCTTTTAAAGTTTATGGAGATGGCGCTTTAGGTTCTAGAGGTGCTGCAATGCGTAAACCATATTCAGATAGAGAGAATCATTTTGGAGCGTTAATTTATTTCCCAGAAAGATATCAAGAAATTGCGAAACAAATTGCTGCTTCCGATTATCAAATGAATACGCATGCTATTGGAGATTCTGCAAATACTTGGATGTTAAAAACCTACAAAGAAGTTTTAAAAAATGCTAAAAATAGACGTTGGAGAATTGAACATGCGCAAATAATATCTAAAGAAGATTTTAAAAACTTCGATAATATTTTACCTTCTGTACAACCAACTCATGCAACATCAGATATGTATTGGGCAAAAGATAGAGTAGGAGCAGAAAGAGTAAAAGGAGCCTATGCATTTAAAGACCTATTGAATCAATATGGGAAAATTGCGTTGGGAACTGATTTCCCGGTAGAACAAGTAAACCCGTTTTTAACTTTTTATGCAGCAACTATTAGAAAAGATGTAAATAATTATCCTGAGAATGGTTTTCAGATGGAAAATGCGTTAACTAGAGAAGAAACGCTAAAAGGAATGACCATTTGGGCAGCTTTTTCTAATTTTGAAGAAGATGAAAAGGGTAGTATTGAAGTTGGTAAATTTGCAGATTTTGTAATTTTGAATCAGAATATTATGGAAGTTGAAGGAAGTAAAATTCCTGAAACTAAAGTAGTTTCAACTTTTGTAAATGGAGAGCAAGTTTATTAAAATTTCAATTTATATTTGCCTTCAATATTTTAAAAAAAAATCAAAAAAATGAAATCTTATTTATCTATATTTTTTATAGCCTTTTTATTAGTGTCCTGTTCTAATGATGACACTTCTTTTGAACCACAAACAGAAGCAGATATTATTAAATACATTGCTGATAATAATTTAGACGCAAAAAAAACGAGTTCGGGCTTATACTATGTAATTAATAAAGAAGGAACTGGACCTAGACCTGCAAATAGTAGCGCTAACGTAACAGTTATTTACAAAGGGTATTTCTTAAACGGTAGAGTTTTTGATGAAAATAAAAGTGGTTACACTACAAATTTGAATCAAGTTATTGCTGGCTGGACAGAAGGTATTCAGCTTTTTAAGGAAAAAGGAGAAGGTATTTTAATAATTCCTTCTAATTTAGGTTATGGCCCAAATGGAAGAGGTTCTATTCCTGGAGGAGCCGTTTTAGTTTTTGATATTACATTAAAAAGTGTAAACTAAACACAGCTACATTTAATCATAAAAAAAAGCGAAACTAATTAGTTTCGCTTTTTTTATGAAATATAGAATCTATTTTAATACTATTTTCTTTGTGTAATTTCCTTTATGAGAACTTACTTTTAAATAATAAATTCCACTAGCAAATTGAGAAGTATTAATTTCTAAAGGTTTAGTTAAGCTTGTTTCTTTATTGTAATATAACAATTGCCCATTTGTATTAAACAATCTTAAAGCTACGTTTTCAGATTTATCCCAAGAGATATTCAGCTTTGTTGTAGCTGGATTTGGATAAACATTTAAAGATTCTAAAATATGATTTTCGATGTTTAAAACTCCATTAGATCTTGGAGATTTCCAAACACCTCTACCATAAGTAGCAACATATAAATTATTGTCGGCATAATTTATTTCTAATTCTGTCACTTTTACATTTGGTAATCCTGTGTTAAATAAGTTCCATTCTGTAAATTGATTGTCTATGTAATAAACTCCATAATCCATACCTAAATACAATCCGTCTCTACCATTATTATCCCAAACTAATGCATAGGCTGTAAAATTTGGTAAGTTGTTGCTGTAGCCAGTCCAAGTTGATCCACCATCTGAAGTAATATAAACTTTTTCAGAAGATCCAGTAACAGAAATAGCTACTTTTAAGTGATCTGTTGGGTGAATAGAAATACTATTTATGTTTCCAGAAAAACCTGTAATCTCCTCCCAAATACTTCCTACTGGAGTACTTACTGCACTATACATTTTTCCACCTTCTGTTGAAGCATATATGTAATCTTTGTTTGAAGGAGCTATTTTAATTTGGTTTATAAAGTTATCAAAATCAAAATTATCTGCAACCCAAGTACTTCCAGCATCATCAGATCTGTAAAGTTTTTTTCCTGCAAAGTACAATGTACCTGTATTATCTTGTTCAAAAGGTGTAACCCAACCAGTTGTTTCTGGTCTTGGTAAATTAGTATAAGATGTACCTTGGTTGGTAGATTTATAAAAAGTTCCGTTATAAATAGAGCCATAAATTGTATTAGGGTCATTAACATCAATTAAAGACTCAAAACCATCTGCTCCTAACCAATCTACCCAAGTTCCATCACTTCTTAAAACTGAAGAACCATTGTCTTGAGATCCTCCAGAAATAATTACAGGATCTGTTTGAGATACTCCGAATAAATAAAATTGTCTAATACCTAGACCTGTTGTTAAATCTCTGTAATAATCTTTGTTAAGTGTTGGTGAATCTTCACATATATATATACCACCATCTGTAATAGCGTATAAATTATCTCCAATAAATTCAATATCATCTACATCTGCATGACAATAACCAATGTTTTCATTAATTGCTTCTGATGGTTGCCATTGAGAAGTTATAGTAAAGTTTAAACCACCATCTGTAGATCTCCAAGTATTTATTCCTGCAATATGAACTTCATCTGCATTAGTTTGAGAAACGGCAATACCCATATCTCTAGGAGCTTGTCCTCTATTGTCTGAAGCATTAGATTCATATCCAAAATAGTTTTTACCAGAATGTGATGTTACTTTAAAAAAGCTAAGGCCATTATCTAATGAAAAATAAAAATCACCAAATGTACCTCCAGAAGCTTCAACGATATATACTTTATTTGAATCTGCTTTTGTTACACCCAGCATTTTAACTCCTGTTCCTAAACCTGTAATTTCAGTAAAATTACTTCCAGTATCTGTAGATCTATGTATTTTTGATCCAGAAGCAAATACAATTGAGCTGTCATTAGGATCAAATTCAACATCATAGGAGCTTCCAGAGATTACATTAACCCAAGAATTTCCAGCATCAGTAGATTTATAAAGACCGCTGTTTTCCGACGTTGCAAAAATTATGTTAGAATTTGTAGGATGAATAAGTATCTTTAAAATATTACTGTTTCCTGCGTTAGCAATTGGTGTCCAAACTGCTCCAGAGTCAGTAGATTTATAAATTCTACCAGAACTAGAACCCCAGTAGTAAGTGGAGTTGTTAATTGGGTCTATTGCTAGAGAATAAGCAAACATGTTACCATGATTATCTGTTAAAGGTTGCCAGTTTACACCTGCATTTGTAGTTTTCCAAATACCACCTCCAATAGAGCCAACTATAATATGATTTTGATTTGTTTTTTCAACAGCAAAGCCAGAAATTCTTCCTACTCCTGGATTCCAACCGCTAGTGTCATCCCAATATTTAGGGCCAACTTCAGACCAATTATCATTAAAACCTCTTGCTGAATTTTCATTTTTAATATTTTGTTTTTTAGAGTATTGGTTCCATTCGTCGTATAAATAAACAGGGTCTTTAATCAAACCATTTTTATCTTGCTGTTTCAAAGCGAAATACTCCCAACGCTTGTATTGTTTATAACCAGAACCCCTACCTTTGTCTTTTCCTTCAAAATATTTTTCAGCAGTTTCTTGTATTTTTTTAACTGAAAAATTACCGTCATCAATCATTTTTTGATATTCTTGAGAATAGATTGAAAAACCTGTAAAAAGTAATATTAGAAATATATTTTTTTTCATTGTTTTAAATTTAAGTAGCTAAATTAATGAATAATAAAGTTTTAAAATGTTTCTGCTAAAAATTTAACATATAATTGGTTTTATAAAACCATCAATTTTATCAACACCATTTTTACCTAAATATTTTATAAATGCAGAACCAATAATGGTTCCGTTTGCATATTTACAAGCTGTATTAAAGGTTGATTTATCTGAAATACCAAAACCTACAATCAATTTACTTTGTAAATTCATTGCTCTAATTCTTTCGAAATACGCAACTTGATTGTTAGAAATTTCTCCTTTTGCTCCAGTTATTGAAGCCGAAGCAACAACATAAATAAAAGCTTTAGAATAAGAATCTATCTTTCTAATTCTCTCTTCTGAAGTATGAGGTGTAATTAAAAACACATTCGTTAAACCGTATTTTTCAAATAATTGTTTGTAATGATTTTCATATTCTATCATTGGTAAATCTGGCAGAATTAATGTGTCAATTCCGCAATCAACTACTTTTTGACAAAATTTTTCCTCACCAAATTTTAGCATTTGGTTTAAATATCCCATTAAAATTAATGGCGTTTTATTTGTTTCTTTTAGAGCTAATAACTGCTCAAAAATAACATCTAAATTAATTCCGTTTTCTAATGCTTTTTGACTACTATCTTGTATAGTTGGTCCATCTGCTAAAGGGTCTGAATATGGCAAACCGACTTCAATAAAATCGACACCACTTTTTTCTAATTCTGAAATTACTTTTGTAGTATCCTCTAATTTTGGATATCCGCAAGTAAAATAGATAGACAATAAATTCTTATCTTTTTTCTGAAATAACTCTTGTATCGAATTCATAGCTTACTTTTCTAAATGATTAATATAAGTTTCTAAATCCTTGTCTCCTCTACCTGATAAATTTATCACCACAACTTGGTCTTTTTTCAAATCCATCTTTGGTAAAACAGCTAAAGCATGTGCAGTTTCCAAAGCAGGAATTATTCCTTCTATCTTCGTCAACTCAAAAGCAGCATCTAATGCTTCTTTATCAGTTGCGTTCATAAATTTTGCACGTTTTGTTTCGAATAAATAGGCGTGTAAAGGACCAACTCCAGGATAATCTAAACCAGCTGAAAGAGAGTATGGTTCTACTATTTGTCCATATTCATCTTGCATTAAAATAGTTTTACTTCCATGAATTACACCAACTTCTCCTAATTGAGATGTTGCAGCACTTTCGCCAGAATTAACTCCTAAACCAGCAGCTTCCACAGCAATTAATTCTACTTTTTCGTTTTCTAAATAATGATAAAAAGCACCAGCTGCATTACTTCCACCTCCAACACAAGCTATAATTGTATCTGGGTTTTCATTACCAGTTTGCTCTTTTAACTGTGCTTTCATTTCTTCTGAAATTACAGCTTGTAATCGTGCAACCATATCTGGATATGGATGTGGCCCAACTACAGAACCAATTAAATAATAGGTTTCTGGGTTCTGAATCCAATATCTTATCGCTTCATTTGTAGCATCTTTTAGTGTTTTACTTCCACTTGTGGCTGCCACAACTTTTGCGCCTAACATTTTCATTCTTGCAACGTTTGGAGCCTGACGTTTAATGTCAACTTCGCCCATAAAAACAGTACATTCCAAATTCATTAAAGCACAAACAGTTGCTGTTGCAACACCATGTTGTCCTGCACCAGTTTCTGCAATAATTTTTGTTTTCCCTAAATGTTTTGCTACTAAAATCTGTCCAATAGTATTATTTACTTTATGTGCACCTGTATGATTTAAATCTTCTCGTTTTAAATATATAGTTGCGCCATATTTTTCTGACAATCTTTTTGCTAAATACAATGGACTTGGCCTTCCAACATAATGTTGCAACAAATCTTTATACTCTTTTTGAAATTCGTCAGATTCTAAAATTTTTAAATAATTATCTTCTAACTCTTTTACATTTGGGTACAATAATTCTGGAATAAATGCGCCACCAAATTGTCCGTAATAACCTTCTTTAGTTGGTTGAAATTTCATGCTTAAATCTCTTTATGTTTTCTACTGATTTTAAACCAGCTTTTGTTTCAAACTTGCTATTTACATCTAATGCGTAAATTGGTAAATCTGTTTTTCTTATGTTTTTAACTTCTTCTATTTGCTCTAATCCTATACCTCCACTTAAGAAAAATGGTTTTGTAGAATTGTAATTTTTAAGAACTTCCCAATTAAACGTTACTCCATTTCCACCACGTTCTTTTCCTTTTGTATCAAATAAAAAGAAGTCTACAATAGCTTCATAAGGTTTTAAAATATCGAAATTAAAATCATCTTTTATTCCGAATACTTTTATAATTTCTATTTCATTTTTAGAAATAGTGTGTTTGTTTTTTTGCTTTTTGATGTGCTTATTTTCTTCAATAAATAAAGCGCGTCTTTCTGTTAATTGATTTTTTAATTCAGAAACATATTCCACAGATTCGTCTCCATGTAACTGTATTGCATCTAAACCATATTCCTCAACTAAAGAAATTACAATTTCTTTATATTCATTTACAAAAACACCTGTTTTCTTAATTGATTTTGGAAGTTCAGGAATAATTCCTTCAAAATTTCTTTTTGATTTCTCATAGAAAATAAAACCCAAGTAATCAGGTAAAAGTCCTGCAACTTGTTCGATATTTTCTGTGTATTTCATTCCACAAACTTTCAGTTTCATACTTATCTAATTTGATATATAAACTCTTGACAAGCTTCTCCTGGGTTTTCTTCTTTCATGAAGTTTTCTCCGATTAAAAAACCGTGAAAACCAAATTCTTTTAATCCAGTAATAATTTTTGGGTCAGAAATACCGCTTTCTGAAACTTTTAAACACGTATCAGGAATTTGATTTGATAACTTTATAGAATGCTCTAAATCAACTTCAAAAGTTTTTAAATTTCTGTTATTAATCCCGATAATCTTGTTATCTAAATCATTAATTTTATCTAAATCTTCTTGCGTATGTACTTCGTACAAAACTTCCATTCCTAAATCCACCGCTAAATTTCCGTAGTTTTTTAGCTCTGTTGAAGTCAAACAAGAAGCGATTAATAAAATTACATCTGCTCCAATGGCTTTTGCTTCCACAATTTGAAATCCATCAACAATAAAATCTTTTCTTAAGATTGGTTTTTGTTGATTTATAACTCTTGCTTCCATCAAATCTGCCATTGTTCCTCCAAAAAATGAAGTGTCCGTTAAAATAGATTGTGCAGCTACATTTGCATCTAAATATCCGTTTGTAACCTCTGCAATCGTTGCTTTATCATTTATAATTCCTTTGGAAGGAGATTGTCTTTTGTATTCAGCAATAATTCCTGTAGAACCAACTTCTAACAAAGATTTCTTTAATGAAAAAGTTGTTCTTCCAAAACTCGGACTTTCTACTAATTTCTTTACAGGAACTTCTGCTTTTATTTTTGCAACTTCCTTCTTTTTAAATGCGATTATTTTATCTAAAATTGTCATATAATTAATTATGAATTCTAAATTAAGAATTACGAATTTGTGTTTCTAATTGTTTTTTGAATACTTCCGATAATTTTTAAAATTTCTTCAATATCTGTGATTAAAGATTCTGATTCTTTGTCTGATAAAAAATCAGTATCTTTTAATAAACGAATCCAATAATGAGATTCTCTAGCTTCCTTGTAAGCTATTGTTAATTTGGCGAAAAAATCTTTTCTGCTTTGCCCTCCAATTGCTTCTTCAACATTTGCTCCTATTGAAGTGCCTGAACGTAATAATTGTTTACTTAATACAAATCCTTTCTTCTCTTGTGATAAATGCTTGTATAATTTCACAATTCTAACTGCAAAATTATAGCTTTTAGTCTGAATTATGTTATCCTTTTTCATCACTCGTAATTATTAATTCGTAATTGTTAATTATTCAATCTTTTATTTCTATATAACAAAAAAAAGTAAACTATGATCCCAACTATCAAACCAACAACAGTATGCTTAATTACACTTTTTGTTTGAATACCAACAGCTGCTCCCATTAAAAGGAAAGCTGGAATAATTAGAATTAAATTGTTTTTCTTTTTTGCCATCTTATAAACTTACTAATTTCTCTAATGTGTTCTTTGCTTTCAATCCAAAAAGCGATTTTTTTGCTTCTTCAAAAGCATTTTCAAAAGACTTTGCATCATCAACAATTGTTAATGCAAAAGCAGCATTTGTTAACACCACATTATTTTGTGCATCTGTTCCTTTTCCATCTAAAATAGATTTAAAAATCTTTGCTGCATCTGCCACAGAATTTCCTCCAAATATTTCTGATTGCTGAATTCTTTTCTGACCTAAATCTTCAGGATTTATAATTTGTTCTCCGTGTTTGGTAAAAAATTTAAAACCGCTTGTTAATGAGATTTCGTCATAACCATCTAACGCGTGAATAATTCCATAATTGATATTTTCTTCTTGCAAAATGTAATTATACAAACGTGCAATTTCCAAATTGAAAGTCCCCAACATGTGGTTGTTTGGCGAACTTGGGTTTACCAAAGGACCTAACATATTAAAAAACGTTTTTAACGCCAATGCTTTTCTTGTTGGACTTACAGCTTTCATAGCTGGATGAAATTTTGGCGCATGTAAAAAACAAATATTCGCTTTTTCTAAATGCTCTTTTAAAACACTTTCATCGTTTGTAAAATTGTACCCAAAACTTTCTAACATATCTGATGAACCAGATTGCGAAGACACAGAATAATTACCGTGTTTTGCAACTTTTTGACCTGTTCCTGCAACTATAAATGAGGTTAAAGTAGATATGTTAAATGTATCTTTTCCATCGCCACCAGTTCCAACAATATCTATGGTATTATAATCAGTAAAATCTACTTTTATAGCCAATTCTTTTAAAGCATTTCTGAAACCAGAAAGTTCATCTGCAGTAATTGGACGCATCATAAAAACGGTCATAAATGAAGCTAAATGTGCATCATTGTATTTTTCTGAAGCAATATCTATTAAGATTTGTTTTGCTTCTTCTTTAGACAATCTTTCGTGATTATAAAGTCTGTTTAAAATTGCTTTCATATAGCCCCTTTTAATTTCCCCAAAGGGGAAAACACTCTTGTGTTAGTTTTATTTTCTTATACTTTTAAAATTTCTGTTTTCACAGAAATATAATATTTTATTTTTTTGCACAAACTTACTCGTTCCTTCCCTTTGGGAAGGTTAGGATGGGCTTTTGCTATGCTTATTAATAAAATTAGTAACCAATTGCTCACCAACATCTGTTAAAATTGATTCTGGGTGAAATTGAACAGCAGAAATTGGAAATATTTTATGTTCAATTGCTTGAATTAAACCATCTTCGTCTCTTGCGGTTACTTGAATTTCTTCTGGAAAACCTTCGTCTGTTGCTGCCCAAGAATGATAACGTGCTGCCAAAAATGTTTCAGGAACATCTTTAAATATAATAGCGTTTTTATCTGTGACCCTCATTTCTGTGGCAACTCCGTGAAAAACCTCGTCTAAATTGATGATTTTTCCTCCAAAAACTTCTGTAATTGCTTGTAAACCTAAACAAACTCCGAATATTGGTTTTATGCCTGCATACGTTTTAATTACTTCTTTTAAAATTCCTGCTTCATCTGGTATTCCTGGTCCTGGAGACAACATAATAATGTCGAAATTTCCAACATCTGCAATACTGATTTCGTCGTTTCTGAAAACTGCAGGGAAATTTCCTGTAATTTTCTCTACCATATGAACCAAATTGTAGGTAAACGAATCGTAATTATCTAATATTAATATTTTCATAATTCAAGCCCACCCTAACCCTCCCAAAGGGAGGGAACTGTTTGTGGATATTTTATGTGTTTATAATTCTATTTATTTTTTTGAAACTCACTATAGCTCCTTCCCTTTGGGAAGGTTGGGATGGGCTTCTTTTTATATATTTTCCGCTAAAATTAACGCTTTTTTTAGCGCTGCTAACTTGTTATTTACTTCTTGTAATTCCTTTTTTTCGTCGGAATGAATTACGATTCCTGCGCCAGCTTGCGAATACAAAACGTTGTTTTTACTAACAAAAGAACGAATGGCAATCGCCAAATTTACGGAACCATCTAAACCGATAATTCCAACTGCGCCACCATAAAATCCACGTGTTTGATTCTCGTATTTGTCGATTAATTCCATTGCTTTGTACTTTGGAGCGCCACTTAAAGTTCCTGCAGGGAAAGTGTCGCCGACAATTTCAATCGGATTTCCTTTAATTTTTCCTCTAACAGTTGAAACCAAATGTATTACATGGCTAAAATACTGCACTTCTTTAAAAACTTCAACAGTTACATTATCAGCATGTTTACTTAAATCGTTTCGTGCCAAATCTACCAACATTACGTGTTCTGCAGTTTCCTTTTTATCTTCAGATAATTTTTTACCCAATTTAATATCTTCTGCCATATCTCCAGTTCTTCGAAAAGTTCCAGCAATTGGATTAATAGTAGCTTTACCTGCAACAATTTTAATTTGTGCTTCTGGTGAAGACCCCATCAATTTAAATGACCCATAATCGAAATAAAACAAATATGGTGAAGGATTTATAGAACGCAAAGCTCTATAAACATTGAATTCGTCTCCTTTAAATTTTTGTTGAAATTGGCGTGATAAAACTAATTGAAAAACATCACCACGTTTACAATGAGATTTTGCCTTTCTAACATAATCGATAAATTCTTCGCCAGTTACATTTGAAGTTTCTTCTCCTACAATTTCAAATTTTTGCGTGTTAAATGCTTGTGCATCTATAATTGTCTGAATTTCTTTAATGCGAGGTTGAGTGCCTTCTTCGATATTTTCTATCAGAATCATTTCATCATTAAAATGATTGATAGCAATAATAAATCGATAAAAACTGTATTGCATTTCTGGAATTGTAGAAGGTGCTTTTTGGTTTTTAAATTGAATATTCTCGAAATATTGAACAGAATCGAACGTAGAATATCCATACAAACCATTAAATGATTTTAATTCAGCAGGACAATCTAAATCTATAGAATTGCTGAATTTATCGAATAATTCATAGAAATTTTTGTCGATTTTTTGAGAATCAATTTGTGTTCCTTTATGAGAAACAGAAAATTGATAATCTTCAACTTTCATAGAAACAATTGGTTCTACAGCAATAAAAGAGAAACTTTCTTCTTTACTATGATAGTCGGAACTTTCTAATAAAAGCGTGTTTGCAAATTTATCTCTAAAACGCAAGTACAAACCAACAGGTGTTACTGTGTCTGCGATTTTTGTTTTATGTATTGTTTTAAATTTTATATTGTTCATTTCTTAAAATTGAAAAAAGGCTTATCGTGAGATAAGCCTTTTCTTTATATTTATAATATAGGTTTAGTTCTCACTTATGAATTAAGAGAGTTCCACCACCATGTATTTTTTGTAATTGATTTCATTGTTCTACAAAAATAAGGTAGATTTCTTAATTAAACAACCTTTCAAATGATTTTTATTTTTTAATAATCCTCACATTCATTTCCTCCACTTTTTTATCTGATAAAATAGAAGGTGCATTAAATAATAAATCTTCGGATGAACCTGTTTTTGGAAACGCCATAACTTCTCTAATAGAAGCTTTCTTTTCTAAAATCATCATTAATCTGTCAATTCCCCAAGCAATTCCTCCATGTGGTGGCGCTCCATATTGGAATGCTTTGTACATTGTTCCTACACTTTTTAGCATTCCTTCTTTATCATAACCCATATTTTTATAGGTTGCTTCTAAAATTTCTGCTTTGTGCGCACGAACGGAACCTCCACCAATTTCGTAACCATTTAAGATTAAATCGTATTGTTGTGCGATTATTGTTCCGATTTCATCATCATTTCCAGTCATGTGTTTTTCTAAATCATATACTGCTGGCATCGAAAAAGGATTGTGCGTAAACGTCCATCTTCCTTCGTCTGTTTTTTCAAACATTGGGAAATCTACCACCCAAGCTGGTTTTAATTCTTTCGGATTTATCAACTTTAAAATTCGTCCCATTTCTTGACGAACAGCATCCAAAGCTTTGTTGGCAGTTGCATAATCTGCAGCAGAGAAAAATACAATATCACCAATTTGAGCATTGGTTGTTTTGATAATGTTTGCGGCAATTTCTTCACCTAAAAATTTAATAATTGGCGATTGTAAATCGTTTTCATTTACAATAATGTAAGCCAAACCACCTAAACCATTTTGTTGTGCAATAGCTGTCAAGTTTTCAATCTGACCTTTAGACATTCTTTTGTTTCCTTGTTCTTTCGCAGAAACCTTAATACATTTTACAATTCCACCTTCTTCAATTGGTTTGCTAAAAACCTGAAAAGTAGTATCTTTTACAATATCTGTAATGTCTTGCATTTGCAATCCGTAACGTAAATCTGGTCTGTCACAACCATATTTATCCATGGCATCTTTATAAGTAATAACTTCAAAAGGATGCAAAATCCATTTTTTACCATAAATTTTACGCACCACTTCATTAAACATTTTGGTGTTTAAATCTATGATTTGTTGCATACTTGCGTACGCCATTTCGATATCTAATTGTGTAAATTCTGGTTGTCTGTCTCCACGTGAATCTTCATCTCTAAAACAACGTGCAATTTGAAAATATTTTTCAAATCCACCCACCATTAGCATTTGCTTAAATTGTTGTGGCGCTTGTGGTAACGTGTAAAAAGAACCAGATTGTTTTCTTGTTGGCACAATAAATTCTCTTGCACCTTCATCTGTTCCTGCAGTTAAAATAGGAGTTTCAATTTCTAAAAATTCCTCTTCATCTAAAATGTCACGTAATAGTTTAATTACTTTATGACGATTTACAATGGCTCTACGAACATCATCATTTCTGTGGTCTAAAAATTTATATTGAAAACGAACTGTTTCATTCGATTTTGTTGCTCTTTTTATTTCAAAAGGCAATGTTTTAGAAAGGTTTAATATCTCTAAATCAGAAGTTTCTAATTCTAATTTACCAGTTCTTAAACCTGCATTGTAATCGTCTTCATTTCTTTGAACGACAACTCCTGTTACAGAAATTACCGATTCTGGTTTCAACTTCACTAATTCATCTAAATTAGGGAAAGACTCTCTACTCAAACGAACTTGAAAAACTTGATTGCTTGAATCTCGTAAATCGATAAACATCAATTCTCCATGATCTCTTACACTTGAAACCCAACCAGATAATGTTACTTTTTCTGTGATAGATTCTTCTGATAATTGAGATATTTTATGGGTTCTGTATTCTTCTTTTATAACAATAGGGATTTCTGGTAATTCCTCTTCTTTTTCAAATTTCGATTCACTTCCAGCTTCCAACTTCCCACTTCCACCTTCAGATTTATTACTTCCAACTTCCATCTTCCCACTTCCAGCTTTTTCTCCTGCAAGTTGCTCCAATATACCAGTACGAATCACTTTCCCAGAAGCTCCTTTTCCAATAATTGCAATTACTTTTCCAACAAGAATTCCTGCTTTCCCTTGGTTTCCTGCTTTAATATCGTTTGCGATGGCTTCATTTTCTGAAATTACTTTTTCGATAGCTTCAAAAATTTGAGCTTCAGAAATTGTATTGTCATCAAAATACTTTTTAAAGTCAAAAGTTCTGTCTTTTAAATAGGATGTAATTCCGTTTTGAACTAAAACAGACGTTATTTTATCAGCCTTAAAAAGCTCAAAAATCTCAATTAAATGATTGATATCGTGAATATTTTCATATTCCTCTGCACCAATATTATTTACCAACGTTTTTGCCACAAAAGACGGATCTTGCAAAGCATTATTTATGGTCATAAATGTTTTAGAACGAATGGCATCTGCAGTAAAAAACTTGGCATCTTGTGGTAAAACTCCGCCTTTAATTAATACAGACTCAACTGCGTGAGGCAAAGCACTTGCATCAATTTTTATAGAATTTACTACGTCTTTTATCGAAACAAAAGGAATATCTGGTTCAGAAATAAAACGATAATCTGCTTCAAATTCCTTTTTACGCATTGTTTTGGTTTGCTTTAAATCTGCATCCCACAAAACCGTTGTTTGGTCTGGTCTAAATTCTTTATGTTCTGTATAATAATTAAGTTGTTTCTCAATTTCTTCCTTTAAAGCATCCACCATAAACTTGAAAGAATTCAGGTTTTTGATTTCCGTTCTTGGATTTAAATTATAAGTGTGTTTTTTTCGAAGTGAAACAGAAACATCCGATTTGAATTCCCCTTTTTCTAAATTCGCTTCCGAAATTCCTAAATTCTGAACAATTCGCTGAATATATTGTGCATACGTTGAAGCATCTTCAATATTTCTGATACAGGGTTCAGTTACAATTTCAATTAAGGGAACTCCAGCTTTGTTAAAATCGACTAACGAAATCTTCTTTTCGTGCATTAATTTTGCGGCATCTTCTTCAATATGCACTTGCGTTAAATTCACAGTGAATTGAGAACCATCGTTTCTATAACAAGAAACTTCTCCATCTGGAATCACAGGATTATGAAACTGCGTAATTTGAATATTCTTTGGATTATCAGGATATTCATAATGTTTTCTGTCCCAAGAAATAACTTCGTTAGAAAAAGTAGATTTTACTGCTTTTCCGAAATAAATCGCCTTTGTAATTGCTTCTTTGTTAATTGCTGGCAAAACTCCCATTTGACCTGTACAAACGGAACAAATATTTGTGTTAGGAATTTCAGTTTCTTCATTGGGGCAAGAACAAAATAATTTTGAGTTTGTATTTAAACGAACGTGCGTTTCTAAACCGATAATTAATTCTAAATCGTGTGCTTTTAAAGCATCTTGTATTTGATCTAATTCCATTATAAAATATCGTTTAAGAAGTTCGCAAATTGTAAGACTTGTGCATCTTTTTTCTTGTCTGCCGTAATTTGTAATCCTGTTTCAGTTCCTTTTGGGATCGTTAATGTTGGTAATTCTCCCAAGCTAAAACCAACTGTATAAGCATCAGACAAATACATTGCTAAAGGATCATTTAAACTATCTCCAATTTTAGGCGGATTAGCAGGAGTTACTGGAGATAAAATAACATCAACTTCATTAAAATCTTCACTAAATCTTGCTGAAATCTGGTCTCTTAAATTTTGTGCTTTTAAGTAAATTTCATCAGAAAAACCTTGCGATAAAACTTGGTTTCCACCAACAATTCTTCGTTTCGATTCTTCAGAAAATTTCTCTGATCGTGTAATTGAATAGGTATCTTTTAAATTTTCACCTTCAATTCTTGCTCCGTAATTTGTTCCGTCTAAACGAGATAAATTAGAAGCTGTTTCTGCCATTGCTAATGTATAATATGTAGAAACCAAAATATCAGCATTAAAGAAATCTAATTCTTTAACTGTAATTCCTTTGGCCTTTATTTTTTCAATTGTTGCTAAAAAATCAGCTTTTATTTCTGGTGAAATTGCTTCACTTTCAATAAAGTTTTTAAAATAACCAACTGTTTTTATTGTTGATGAATTCGAGACAGTATTCTCCATAATTTCTTCCGAAGAAAAAGTAGTTTGGTCTCTAACATCTTTCCCACTCATTATATTCAATACAATTCTAATGTCTTCAATAGATTTTGCAATTGGCCCAACACAATCTGTAGAAGATGCGTATGCCATTAATCCGTAACGAGAAATTCGTCCGTAAGTTGGTTTTAAACCATACACTTTATTGTAACCTGCTGGCTGACGAATAGAACCTCCAGTATCGCCACCAATTGAAAACGTAGTAAAATCTTTCGCCACATTTACAGCAGAACCTCCAGAAGAACCTCCACCAACTAAATCGGGATTTATTGCATTTTTAACCGAACCAAAAATGGTGTTTTCAGAAGAGGAACCATGTCCAAAACTATCGCAATTTTCTTTTACTAAAGGAATTGAACCAGCGTCTAATAATTTCTGAATTGCAGTTGCTGTATAAGAAGATTTGTAGTTTTTCAACAAATCCGAACTTGCAGTTGTGTACGTTCCTTGAACCATATACACATCTTTAATTCCAAATGGAATTCCTTCTAAAAGACCGATTTCTTCGCCATTTGCAATTTTTGCATCTACTTTAGAAGCCAATTCCAAAGCCATAGAATCCAACAAAGAATTGACAGTATTATGTGTATTTTGTTTTAATAAATCTAATTTTTCTTGCACCAAATCTGTACACGAAATTTCTTTAGACACCAATTGCTGATGCAGCTTTTTTATTTGCGACTCCATATTAATCTTCTATCACTTTAGCAACCACTAAAAATCCGTTTTTCTCTCTTGGAAAGTTTTCTTTTATAATTTCTTTCTCAATTTTTGAGCTTTCAATTACAACATCTTCTCTTAAATCATTTAAAGAAACCACATTATTTTTGACAGTATTATTAGCATTATTATTCTGATTCGCATTTTTAATTACGTCAAATAATTTATTCACAGATTCCGATGGTTCTGCACCTTTAATACTCGACAAAATGTCGACTGTCATTATTTTACTCATTTCTTTAGTTTTTTGATTCAAAAAAAAGCCTTCCGATTAGGAAGGCTTTATATATTTTTAAACAACAACCTTCCGTCCTATAAATTAGGATTATTGAAATTACGATTGTTATTATTATTTGTCATTTTAATTCTTATGCGAGCAAATATATGTAGAATAAATGGTTCAAAAACCTCTTTTCTACGATTTTATGCAGTCATTATAGTATCATCAAAAATTCGAACTATAATTATTAATTTCATAAATTATGGTGTTAAATACATTAAAAAGTTTCTAATAATTATTTGGGCGTTCCCTAAAGGTCGGGCTTTTCGCTACAATCTTTTGCCTTAAAAAAGGCAAAAGGATTTCCACTGCAATCCCTAACGCGAGTTTGTTACTTCAAAAATAATTAAGACTTGGAAGAGATATTTTGCATAAAATCATAAAAAAACAAGAAAAAATAAAATCAAAAATTAAAGGTTTAAGCAATTTTATCAAATTTCAATTTTAAATATCGAAAGAAAAATTCAAAATTCAAAAATAAAATCATTTTTAAGCGATTTAAGAGACTTTTAAGAAATCAACAAATGTTGATAATTTTAGAACTAAATCGCTTAAAACATTTGAAAAATAGCCTGAAAGTCGTAAATTTGAGTTTACAAAATTCGTTTTTCAAGACGAGTTTTATCAACCTTAAAATAAATAATTCACTTTTATAATGAGCGAAGAAAACAAAAATAATTATGACGCGTCCAGTATTCAGGCATTAGAAGGAATGGAGCACGTAAGAATGCGTCCATCCATGTATATTGGAGACGTTGGCGTACGTGGTTTACACCATTTAGTGTATGAAGTTGTAGATAACTCTATTGATGAAGCAATGGGTGGTTATTGTGATACAATTGATGTTACAATAAACGAAGACAATTCTATTACAACCAAAGATAATGGACGTGGAATTCCTGTTGGAATTCACAAAAAAGAAGGTGTTTCTGCTTTACAAGTAGTAATGACTAAAATTGGTGCTGGTGGTAAATTCGACAAAGATTCTTATAAAGTTTCTGGAGGTTTACATGGTGTTGGTGTAAGTTGTGTAAACGCACTTTCAGACCATTTAAGAGCAACAGTACATAAAGAAGGTAAAGTTTGGGAACAAGAATACGAAAAAGGGAAAGCTTTATATCCTGTTAAAACAATAGGAGAAACAGATTTTACAGGTACAATTGTTACTTTTTTACCAGATACTTCTATTTTTCAGCAATCTACAGAATACAACTATGAAACGCTAGCAACGCGTATGCGTGAATTAGCGTATCTTAATAAAGGTATCACAATCACCCTAACAGATAAAAGAAATACAGATGATGAAGGAAACTTTGTTTCTGAAACATTTCACTCTAAAGAAGGTTTACCTGAATTTATCAAATATTTAGATTCTACTCGTGAGCAATTAATTGGTTCTGTAATTTCTATGGAAGGTGAAAAAAATGGTATTCCTGTGGAAGTTGCCATGGTTTATAACACTTCTTATGCAGAGAATTTACATTCTTATGTAAACAATATTAACACACATGAAGGTGGAACACATTTATCTGGTTTTAGACGTGGTTTAACAGGTACTTTAAAAAAGTATGCAGATGAATCTGGCTTATTGAAAAACGTAAAGTTTGATATTGCTGGAGACGATTTTCGTGAAGGTTTAACTGCAATTGTTTCAGTAAAAGTTCAAGAACCACAATTCGAAGGACAAACAAAAACAAAATTAGGTAACAGAGAAGTTACTTCTGCAGTTTCGCAGGCGGTTTCAGAAATGTTAACAGATTATTTAGAGGAAAACCCGAATGATGCAAAAATAATTGTTCAGAAAGTAATTTTAGCAGCGACTGCAAGACACGCAGCACGTAAAGCCAGAGAAATGGTGCAACGTAAAACTGTAATGTCTATTGGTGGTTTACCTGGTAAATTATCTGACTGTTCAGAAACTGACCCAGCACAATGTGAAATATTCTTGGTTGAGGGAGATTCTGCAGGTGGAACAGCAAAACAAGGTCGTGATCGTAATTTTCAAGCAATTTTACCACTTCGTGGAAAGATTTTAAATGTTGAAAAAGCGATGCAACATAAAGTTTTCGAAAACGAAGAAATAAAAAACATGTTTACTGCTTTGGGAGTTTCTATCGGAACAGAAGAAGACCCAAGAGCTTTAAATTTATCTAAAGTAAGATATCATAAAGTAGTTATAATGTGTGATGCCGATGTTGATGGTTCGCATATTGCTACCTTAATATTAACTTTCTTCTTTAGATATATGAGAGAAATGGTAGAGCAAGGTTATATTTACATTGCAACTCCACCTTTATATTTAGTAAAAAAAGGTCAGAAAAAAGAATATGCTTGGGATGATAATCAACGTGATATAATCGCACAGCAAATGGGAGGATCTGTTTCTATTCAACGTTATAAAGGTCTTGGAGAGATGAATGCAGAGCAATTATGGGACACTACCATGAACCCTGAATTTAGAACTTTAAGAAAAGTGGTTATTGATAGCCCAACAGAAGCAGACAGAGTTTTCTCTATGCTAATGGGAGATGATGTTCCGCCAAGAAGAGATTTTATTGAAAGAAACGCAAAGTATGCAAATATTGATGTGTAATTTATTTTAACTTTCAATTAGCTTATATAAACCCCAACAATTCATTGGGGTTTTTTACTATCTTTAATTAAGTGTTTTTCCCTGTTTTTTAGTTTAAGAAGCTGTAAATCTATATTTTATTAACATAATTTTATATATTAGCTACAATTAATCCCTAAAAAAAACAAATATTAATCAAACTTACAACAAATGAAAAAATCTATTTTAATTTTTTTAGGCGTTTTCGCCTTAACGTTTAATGCAAAGGCACAAGATGGTTTTGAAGGGTATCTTTTAGCCGATAATAATGATAGAGGTAAACTTATTGATGCTTATATAGACCCAGCAATGAAAGGTTTAATTTATGGTATGAATAACGGTTGGTATCACACTGCAAAAGTGCACAAACCTTTTGGTTTTGATATTTCTATTGGTTTAAATGCATCTATTGTTCCAGAAGCAGATGAGATGTTCACTTTATCAGGTTTAACATCTGTTAATACAGGTTCAATAACAGCAGCTAGTGTTGCTGGATCAGAAGACAATACACCACTTACAACTGTTAATTTTGTAGAAAATGGTACCACATATAGTACAACTTTTAATGCACCAGGAGGGGTAAAAGAAAGTTTACCTTTAAATGCAGTTCCTGCACCAGCAGTTCAATTAAGTTTAGGTTTACCTGCAAAATTTGAAGTTAGTTTACGTTTAGTACCTAAAGTTGGTTCAGATGATGTGAAAGGAAATTTATTTGGTCTTGGATTAAAAAAAGAAATTACTAGTTGGTTTGGTCCAATGGATAAAACACCTTTACATGTTTCTCTTTTAGCTGCTTATACAACTATGACAGTTGATTATAATATAAATAGTAGTGGAGATGTTTCTGTGCAAGATGGGTTAGCTGAATTTAAATTAAATGCCTACACTGTTCAAGCAGTTGCTTCTTTGAATTTTCCAATTATAAATATTTATGGAGGAATAGGTTATGGTTCTGGGAATTCTACACTTAAAATGTTAGGTGATTATACTTTAAGTTATGGGGCACTTTCGAGAACAATATCAGATCCAATAAATTCTGAATTTAATGCAGGTGGTTTTAGAACTACTATTGGTACAAGATTAAGCTTAGGGTTTTTAAAAATATTTGGTAGTTATACATTGCAAGAATACAATACAGCTAATTTAGGAGTTGCTATAAGTATTAGATAAAAAATTGAAAATTTTAACAAAAAAAGACATCTAGTTTAGATGTCTTTTTTTTGGTTTAAAAGTGCTAAAAAATTATCTTAAAATCGTACTTTAGCAATCAATTATTTAATATAATATAAAAACTAAAAATATGAAAGTTACAGTAGTTGGAGCAGGAGCAGTAGGGGCAAGTTGTGCAGAATACATCGCAATTAAAGATTTTGCTTCTGAAGTTGTTTTGTTAGACATTAAAGAAGGATATGCAGAAGGAAAAGCAATGGACTTAATGCAAACTGCTTCTTTAAATGGTTTTGATACTAAAATTACAGGAAGTACAAACGATTATTCTAAAACAGCAAATTCTAATATTTGTGTAATTACTTCTGGTATACCAAGAAAACCTGGTATGACTCGTGAAGAATTAATAGGAATTAACGCAGGAATTGTAAAAACAGTTTCTTCAAACTTAATTGAGCATTCTCCAAATACAATTATAATTGTGGTTTCTAATCCTATGGATACTATGACTTATTTAGTTCATAAAACTACAGGTTTACCAAAAAACAGAATTATTGGTATGGGTGGAGCATTAGATTCAGCTCGTTTTAAATACAGATTGGCAGAAGCTTTAGGAGCACCTATCTCTGATGTTGATGGAATGGTAATTGGTGGTCATTCTGATAAAGGAATGGTGCCTTTAACAAGATTGGCAACAAGAAATTCTGTGCCAGTTTCAGAATTTATTTCGGCAGAAAGATTAGATCAAGTGATGCAAGACACGAAAGTTGGTGGAGCTACATTAACAGGTTTGTTAGGTACTTCTGCTTGGTATGCTCCTGGAGCAGCAGTTTCTGGAATGGTACAAGCAATTGCATGTGATACAAAAAAGATATTCCCTTGTTCTTCTTTATTAGATGGAGAATTTGGTTTGAGCGATTTATGTATTGGAGTTCCTGTTGTTTTAGGTAAAGACGGAATTGAAAAAATTGTTGAAATCAATTTATCTGATGCAGAAAAAGCACATTTACAAGAATCTGCTGAAGGTGTTTCTAAAACAAACGGATTGTTAGAATTATAAAAGTTAGTATCTAGTTTTAGATATTAGTAAATAGTACAAATCCAACTCTTTTGAGTTGGATTTTTTTTGTTCGTATTTTAACAATATTGAAACAATTCTAAAATTCAATCTGTATTTTTGTTACTTAATTGCTAATAAATTGAAAAAACAGACTCACGCTTTATTAAATAATGTTTTCGGTTATGAGAACTTTCGTCCTTTACAAGAGGAAATTATCAATAGAACCATAGAAGGAAAAGACAGTTTTGTATTAATGCCAACTGGTGGTGGAAAATCGATGTGTTTTCAAATTCCAGCGTTGCTTTTTGATGGAATTACTGTGGTGGTTTCTCCGTTGATTTCTTTAATGAAAGATCAAGTACAAGCTTTAAAATCAAACGGAATTAAAGCTGATTTTTTTAATAGCTCCATTTCTGTACAAGAAGAAAACCAAGTCATTACAAAAGCTATTAATGGCGATTTACAACTTTTATATTTATCACCCGAAAAACTACTATCAGTTAGTAATACCTGGCTAAAACAACTAAATATAAAGTTAGTTGCTGTTGATGAAGCACATTGCGTAAGTATGTGGGGCCATGATTTTAGACCAGAATATACACAGTTAAAAGTATTTAGAAATTCGCTTCCAAATGTACCTTTTATGGCATTAACTGCTACTGCTGATAAATCGGCAAGAAAAGATATAGAAGAGCAATTAGGTTTACAGAAATCCAAATTATTTATTTCTTCTTTTGATAGAAAAAACTTAAGTATTGAAGTCCGTGGACAAGTTCAAAAAAAGAAAAAATTACAAGAAATTGTCAGTTTTATAAATCGAAGAAAAAACGAAAGTGGTATTATTTATTGTTTGAGTAGAAAAAATACTGAAGAAGTTGCCATTCACTTAAAAGAACTTGGACATTCTGTTGCTTTTTATCATGCAGGAATGGACAATGAAGACAGAGAAAAAACACAAACTGATTTTATAAATGATGATACAAAAATAATTGTTGCTACGATTGCTTTTGGAATGGGAATTGACAAATCGAACGTTCGTTTTGTAATTCATTATAATTTACCGAAAAACCTTGAAGGTTATTATCAAGAAATAGGAAGAGCAGGAAGAGATGGTCTGCCATCTGAAACTTTGCTTTATTATAATATGAGAGATTTTGTTTTGTATAGTCAGTTTGCAGAAGAAGGCGCAAATTCTGTAATGCAAAAAGAAAAACTCAATAGAATGCTTCAATTTGCAGAAGCAAAATCATGTAGAAGAAAAATATTATTATCTTATTTTGGGGAACATTTAACCGAAAATTGTGGCAATTGTGATGTTTGTGCAAACCCGCCCAAAGATTTTGATGGTACTATTATAACTCAAAAAGCATTATCTGGAATTGCAAGAATGGGCGAAAAAGACGGAATTACTATGCTGATTAATGTCTTAAGAGGAAGTAATAATGCAGATATTCACTCAAAACAGTATTTCAACCTAAAAACGTATGGAATAGGAAAAGATGTTTCTTTTTTTAATTGGCGAGATTACATCATTCAAATGGCAAATCAAGGTTTAATAGAAATAATGTACGCAGAGAGTTCTGCTTTAAAAATAACACCTATTGGATGGAAAGTTTTAAAAGGAGAAAAAACAATCCGATTAACAACTCCAATAAGTATTGATGAAAAAAAGAAAATTAAAAAAACGGTAAAAACTGTAATTGAAGGCGAAACAAATAAAGACTTATTTACCGAACTAAAAAAATTAAGATATGCTATTTCTAAAGAAGAAAAAATGCCGGCTTATATTGTTTTCAGTGATAAATCATTAAAGTTAATGGCGAGCGAACTTCCAACAACCGAAAACGAGTTTTTATCAATTTCTGGTGTAGGAATGAACAAAATGGAAAAGTATGGAGATGAATTTATGAACATTATTCGAAAATATAAAAATGTTGCGAAGCCAAGAAAAACGCCTACAACATTAAAGACATTCAGTTTATATAAAGAAGGATTGACACCCAAAGAAATTGCTGAAGAAAGAGATTTATCTATTACTACTATTTTTTCGCATTTGTCGCAATTATATTCCGAAGGAAAAAATATTGATTTAGAACAATTTGTCAGTAAAGAAACAATAGATAAAGTACGCGTTGCTTTTCATGAATTTGACCGAAAAATAGAGCTAAAACCGATTTACGAAAAATTAAACGAAGAAGTTTCCTATTCAGAAATTAGAATAAGTATTACCCTTATTTTAAAAAATGAATAAAGTAATAATTATGTTTAAATAAAATATTTCTTGCACTTTTTATGTAATTCATATTAAATAATAATTTTTATTAAGTTTTTCTTTGTTTTTGTTGTTAAAAAATATAGATTTACAAAAGACAATGATTTTAACCCCTAAATCCCCTAAAAATGAAAACATGTCCTTGCTGCAATTCTGCAGAACAAAAAAGAATTTCTAGAAGTTTCTTGTTTAAGTTAATACCTAATTCAAAATTTTACAAATGTTTTAACTGTAGAACGAAATACATATTTATATCTATTTTAGATATAAAATATGTTACACAAAAAAGTACTTTAAGACAAATTGAAGTATAATTAAAACTATTGTTTATTCAATTAAAAAGCTCCATTATGATGGAGCTTTTTAATTTTAGTAAAATGTTTAACCTTATTTCAATTGTTTTTTTTAAGTGAAATAATAAAACAACTCTTTTTATCTTAACAATAATATCTGTAAAGTCTAATTATCTTTTTCTATTTAATAATAATTGGTTTAGATCATTCTTTAGTCAATAGTTTTTAAAAATGTAATGTCTGGTAAAAAAAAATACTCAATTTTTTAAAATTGAGTATTTATGTAAATATTGATGTATTAGATTTTACTAAATTACTTAA
This sequence comes from Polaribacter pectinis, assembly GCF_014352875.1. Classification (NCBI taxonomy): domain Bacteria; kingdom Pseudomonadati; phylum Bacteroidota; class Flavobacteriia; order Flavobacteriales; family Flavobacteriaceae; genus Polaribacter; species Polaribacter pectinis. Next base: position 1,985,260 of record NZ_CP060695.1, on the reverse strand, counting down.
TCAAATGTGGTTTAAATTCACCTGTTTTTTGACAACAAATTTGCTCCATAACTTGTAATAATTCTCGTTTCATTAAAGATATTGTATGATCTCCACCTTGTTTACCCAAAGCCCCAACACCATACATAAAACTTCTTCCCATAAATGTGAATTCTGCTCCACTTGCCATTGCTCTTGCAATATCTGGACCACCACGTAAACCAGAATCTACCATTATTTTTGTCTTGTCTCCAAATTTTTCAGCTAAACTTGTCATTGGTACAATAGAAGATTGTCCGGCGTCTAATTGACGACCTCCATGATTAGATACAATAATACCATCTACACCTAAATCTATAGATTTTTGCGCATCTTCTTCACTAACCACACCTTTAATAACTAATTTACCCTTCCACTGGTCACGAATTGAAGCAATTCTATCTTCATTTAATCTACCTGAAAAAGTTGCATCCATAAATTCTCCTAACTTTTTTAAGCTAAGTCCTTTTGGCATATACTTTTCTAATGTTTTAAAACTTGGTTGACCATGTACTAAAGTCTGTAAAGCCCAATCCGGTTTTGTCATTACTTCAAGAATATTTTTAATACTCATACTTGGTGGCATTGCCAATCCATTACGTACGTCTCTGGGTCTATAGCCAAAAGTTGGTACATCTGCTAAAATAACCAAGACATCTGTGCCAGCAGCAGCGGCTCTATCTAATAAATCCCTTTTTACTTTTTCTTCTGCAGGATGATATAATTGAAACCAAGATTTTCCTTCTGTAATTTCTGCAATACGTTCTATGCTAGAAGTAGTAACAGTACTTAAAATAAAAGGAATATTATGTTTGTGTGCAGATTTTGCTAAAATTTCTGGAGAATTTGGCCACATTAAACCTTGTAAACCTACAGGAGAAATTCCAAAAGGTGCATCATAAGTGTGTCCAAATAATTCTGTTTTCATTTCTGATTTCTCAAACTTTGATAAGTATTGAGGCATTAACTCAATTTTCTGTAAATCAGTTCTATTTTTATCTAAATTGATATCTTCATTACATCCCCCATCTAAATATTCGAAAGCAAACTTTGGCATTTTTACCATAGCTCTTTTTCGTAAATCATCTACAGATGGATATTTTGGATTTATTGTTAATTCCATAATTTTTATTTTTTACAACTGATAAATTTTATCCATTAAAACCCATTTTTCGCCTTCTTTTGCAAAAGGTAATTTTTGCTGATAATTCCACATTAGGTTTTCCCATTCTTGAACTTTTGGGTTCTCTAAATCCATTATCGTTTTCTTTTCAAAAGTAAAGGTTTCGTTAACTTTCATGATCATAAATAATCGATTTCCTATTAAATAAATATCTAAATTTTCAATCCCTGCAGCTTTTATACTGTTGGTAATTTCAGGCCAAATTTTTTCATGATATTTTTTATATTCAGAAATTAATTTAGAATCATTTATAAGGTCTAAAGCGAAACAATATATTTTCATAAAAAGTATTGTTATTTGTGAATTTTAAACGTTCTATAACCATAAATAGCAATAAAACAGAAACAAATAAAAGGAAGTATAAACGAGAAATTAACTCCAGAAAAAGGACCAATTTTTTCCATGTCTATCATAGTTCCTTGTAAGATTGGCATTAAAGCACCACCTACAATTGCCATTACTAAACCAGCAGCGCCAAGAGCAGTATCTTCTTTGCTTAACCCATCAAGAGCAATTCCGTAAATTGTTGGAAACATTAATGACATAAATGCAGATGTTGCAACTAATAAATAAAGTCCCATCATTCCTTCAATTAAAATAACACCAGAAATTGTTGCCATTGCACAAAGTGCAAAAATCATTAATAATTTTTTAGAGTTTATATACTTCATTAAAAAAGTACTCACAAACCTGCTACATAAAAATATTGTCATTGCAATAATGTTGTAGTTTTGAGCTTCAGCTTTAGATATACCCAAATTACCAGCATATTGTATAATAAATGTCCAACACATTATTTGCGCAGCTACATAAAAAAGTTGTGCCAAAACACCTTCTTTGTATTTGCTGTTTTTAAATAATCTTTGAAAAGAAGATTTAGCACTAGTTGGGTTTTCAATATTTTTTCTTTTAGGCATCTTTATTAAACTGATAATAATAAACATGGCTATTACAACAAAACCAAGAATTACATAAGGGTTTCTTATGATAGATAAATCGTGTGTTCTTACAATTGCTTTTTTAGCTTCAGATAATGTGCTAAAAATTATTTCACCAGCTTCATTTCTTTTATCAGAATCTAAAGCAACTAAAATAAATTTTGAAGCTACAAACATTCCGAATAAGGAACCAATTGGATTAAAAGCTTGTGCAAGATTTAAACGTTGTGTTGCTGTTTTTTCATCTCCCATTGATAAAATAAATGGGTTTGCAGTAGTTTCTAAAAAAGCCAAACCAAAAGTTAAAATATATAATGATCCTAAAAAGAAACCAAAAACTTCATATTCTGCTGCAGGATAAAATAATAATGCACCAATTGCATATAATGATAACCCTAAAAGAATACCGCTTTTGTAGCTGTATTTTCTAACAAAAAGAGCTGCTGGTATTGCCATTGTTGCATAGCCTCCGTAAAAAGCTAACTGAACTAATGCCGCTTTTGCAGACGATATTTCCATAACTGTAGCAAAAGCTGCTACCATTGGATTTGTAATATCATTAGCAAAACCCCATAAAGAAAATAATGAAGTTATAACTATAAATGGAAGTAAGTATTCTTTGGATACTACAGGTATTTTTTTTGATGTAGCCATAACTTTTATCGGTTTAAAGTATTATAAATAAAAATTACTATTTAGGGTTTTATCTTTAATCCTAAATAGTAATTTTTTTGATTAAATATATATTCTATTGGTATTGAGCGTAGATTACTTTTGTTTGTAAGTATTCTTCCATACCATGTTTACCATCTGCACCACCTAAACCAGATTTTTTCCAACCTGCGTGGAAACCTTGAATAGCTTCAAAATGCTCTCTATTAATATATGTTTCTCCAAACTCTAAACTGTCTGCAGCATGCATTACTTTATTAAAGTTTTCAGAGAAAATAGATGATGTTAAACCATATTCACAATCATTAGCTAAAGCAATTGCTTCATCTAAACTACCAAATTTCATTACTGGTAAAACAGGTCCAAATACTTCTTCTTGAATTATCTGCATGTTTTGTGTAACGTTTGTTAAAAGAGTTGGTTGGTAGAAATAACCTTTGTCAAACTGACTTGATCTATTTCCTCCCAATACAACTTCAGCACCTTCTTTTTTAGCAAAGTTTACCATTTCTTCAACTTTATCTATTTGCGCTTTAGAAACCATACTACTCATGTCTGGATTGTTTGTAGAGAAAGCATCTTCAACTTTTACTTCGTTGAATTTCTTTGTAACTCTATCCATAAATTCATCATAAATAGAATCTTCTACATACACTCTTTCTGCACAGTTACAAACTTGTCCACTAAAAATTACTTTAGAATTTACAACTGCATTTACAGCAAGTTCTAAATTAGCATCTGCACAAACAATTGCCGGCGCTTTTCCACCTAACTCTAAAGATACTTTTGTAATATTTGGTGCAGCAGCTTCCATAATTTTCTGACCTGCATACACACTTCCTGTTAAACTTACAATACCAGTATTTGGGTTGCTTGTAAGCGCATTCCCAACAGTTGCACCAGCACCACAAACAAAGTTTAATACTCCATCAGGTAAACCAATTCCTGCAATTAACTTTGCAAATTCCATTACTGTATTTGGAGCAACACAACTTGGTTTAATAACACAAGAATTTCCTGTTACTAAAGATGGTGCTACTTTTCTTGCCATTACAAAGAATGGAAAGTTCCAAGGTAAAATACCTACAGCAACTCCAATTGGAGCTTTGTGTAAAAAGATGTGTTCTTTTCTTCTATCACTTTGAATAATTTCACCTTCTATTCTACGAGCCCAACCTGCATTATAATCAAAATAATCTGCTGTTACATCAATTTCTACTTGTGCTAAACCTATTACTTTAGCTTGTTCAGCGGCTAAAGTTTCTGCTAAAAACACTCTGTTTTCACGGATAATTGTAGCCATTTTATTTAAAAAATTAGCTCTTTCGATTGCAGCAAGAGTTCTCCATTTTTTTTGAGAATGAAAAGCTACATCAATTGCCATGTTAGCATCTTGTATAGATCCTTTTGGTATTGTAGAAAGAACTTCTTCTGTACAAGGGTTTAAAACTTCTGTTACTCCTGTAGAAGTTGATTTAACAAACTTTCCGTTTATAAATTGATCAAATTGTTTCATGTTAAAAGGTTTTATGTTTTAGTATTCAGTTATGCTTTTCAAAACTGTGTAATCTCTTTTCTGTAAGGGAATAAGAAATTACATTATTGATTATGGACAAATTTATGCACAGAATGCTCTTAATTATTTATCCATAACAATCAATAATATGTATAATTTAAACATTGACCTTTTTAATTGTGATAAAAAACAATTGACTTAATAACTGTTAAGTATATTTCCCGGATTTGTAAACAGCAGGTGTTAAGCCGGTTACTGATTTAAAAACTCTTGAAAAATGATATCTGTCCGAAAAACCTAAATTATAGGCAACTTCTTCAATTGTGTTATTTGAATGTTCAAATAAATCACAAGCTTTTGCTATTTTTCTATTTTGAATAAAATTATGTACAGAAATATTCATTTCTTCTTTAAATAGTCTCGCAAAAGAATTTGATGCCATGTGAACTACATTAGCAATTTCTGCGTTACTTAACTTCTTGTCTACATTCATTTCAACAAAACGTATCACTTTTAAAACACGATCATCCATATTTATAGTTTTCCATAATTCTGGACCTATATTAGTAAGTGTTTCTTTTATAAATGCTTGTAGTTTTAAATTAAAAGTTAATTTAAAGTCTTTGTTTTCTATTTTTAGTCTTTCGGTTAAATAAGTTAACCTCTCTTTTAAATAGTCGGTTAATTTAATTTCAATAATACTTGGGTAAACATTATCAAAAGGAACCCCTAAATTAAAATGAGTAAAAAAGTGGATTAGTGATTTTTCTTCATTATTTATTTCATCTATATCATTTGTTAAATGCTTTCCAGTAACATGAATACCCGTTTTGTAGATGTGGTTTTTGGTAAAGCGAGAAGAGAAAGAAGTAAATGGAGGGATTATATATAACATATCTGGATTCATAGGTGTTACTTTATCATCATGCATTAATTCTCCACCTTCATTTTTATTCCAATAGATTCTCCAATAAGGAAAAACCATGTCATGGCAATCCCACAAGTCTAATAGCCAATATCTGCAACAAAGTAATTTTAATTTTAAGTCAATAAAATTCTGAAAATTAGTGGATGGATCTCCTAAACCGATGTTTTTAGAAATTTTCATTTTTTTAGAGAATGTTTAAATTAGATACAAAAATACAGATTTTAAATATTTTTAAAAGCTAATATAATGATAGTTTTGTAAACTAAATTACTAAAGATTATGAAGACTCTAAAACTTCCAATAGAAGTACAACAAGAATTAAAAAAAGTATCTACAGTAGCTGGGTATTTATGGCAAAGAGAATGGGCAGAAAGAAATGCTGGAAATATTTCGATGAACTTAACGTCTTTCTTTAAAAAAGAAGATGTTCAAGGAATAGGAGAAGAGGTGCCTTTCGATTTTCCGAAAGAATCTGCAGGATTTGTAATTTATATTACAGGAACAGGATGTTACTTAAGAGATTTAGTAGATATGTTAGAAGAGGTATCATGTATTCTTTATATTAATGAAGATGCAAGTGCTTATTCTATTATTTGGGGAGGAAACAGACCTAATTTTGGACCAACTTGTGAGTTAATTTCTCATGCAAGTATTCATTTATTTAACTCAAAATATCATCCAGAAAATTTAGCGGTTGTTCATACACATCCATTAGAATTGATTTGTATGAGTCATCACGAATTGTTCGATAATGAAGAAGAATTAAACAGACAAATTTGGGCTATGTGTCCAGAAGTTAAAGTATTTGTACCAAAAGGAATTCATTGTACACCTTATGCATTGTCAAGTACAGAGCATTTAGCAAAAGTTACAATTGAAGCTTTTAAAACAAGAAACGTTTCACTTTGGGAAAAACACGGAGCAACAGCAACTGCGCCAGATGTTATGAAAGCTTGGGACTTTTTAGATGTAGCAAATAAAGGTGCCAAAATGTTAATGATGTGTTGGGCAGCAGGTTTTCAACCAGCTGGACTTTCAAATGCACAGTTAACAGAATTAGAGCAGTTTATATAAATTATAAAAAAAATATAAATCATGAGTAGATTAATAGGTAGACTACCAAAAGTAGGAATTCGTCCTGTAATTGACGGACGTGAATTAGGTGTAAGAGAGTCTTTAGAAGTTCAAACTATGGACATGGCTAAAGCTGCAGCTAAACTAATTGAAGATACATTACGTTTTCCAAGTGGAGAAAAAGTAGAGGTTGTAATTGCAGATACTACTATTGGTGGTGTTGCAGATGCAGCAGCTTGTGCAGATAAATTTAAAAGAGAAGGAGTAGAAGTTTCATTAACAGTAACGCCATGTTGGTGTTATGGAACAGAAGTTATGGATACAAATCCTTTAACTCCTAAAGCGGTTTGGGGTTTCAACGGAACAGAAAGACCAGGAGCTGTTTATTTAGCAGCAGCATTGGCAGGTTATTCTCAAAAAGGATTACCAGCTTTTGGAATTTATGGTAAAGAAGTGCAAGATGGTGGCGATCAAACCATTCCTCAAGATGTATCAGAAAAAATATTACGTTTTGTAAAAGGAGGTTTAGCTGTTGCTCAAATGAACGGTAAATCTTATTTATCTATAGGATATAGTTCTATGGGAATTGCAGGTTCTATGGTAGATGTAAACTTTTTACAAGATTATTTAGGTGTTAGAGCCGAGTTTGTAGAATCTGTAGAGATTCTAAGACGTATAGATGAAGGTATCTTCGACCAAGATGAATATGCAAAAGCATTAGCTTGGACGAAAGAGAACTGTAAAGAAGGAAAAGATTATAACAGTCCAGAAGCTCAAAAATCTGCAGAGGTTAAAGATGAAGAATGGGAAAAAGTTGTAAAAATGACTTTAATCTGTAAAGATTTAATGAACGGAAATCCTAAATTGAAAGAAATGGGATTTGGCGAAGAGTCTAAAGGTAGAAATGCTATTATGGGAGGTTTCCAAGGGCAACGTCAGTGGACAGATTACCAACCAAATGCAGATTTTACGGAGTCTATTTTAAATTCATCTTTCGATTGGAATGGAATTAGACAAGCATATACTTTTGCAACAGAAAACGATTGTTTAAACGCTATTTCTATGTTGTTTGGGCATTTGTTAACTAATAAAGCACAATTATTTTCAGATGTAAGAACTTATTGGAGTCCAGAATCTGTAGAAAGAGTTACGGGTAAAAAGTTAACAGGAATTGCAAAAGACGGAATTATTCATTTAATCAATTCTGGTTCTACAACATTAGATGCAACTGCACAACAAACAGATGCAGAAGGAAATCCTACAATGAAACCATTTTGGGATATTACAGAAGAAGAAGTTCAAAAATGTTTAGATAACACCAAATGGCCAGCAGCAATTGCTGAATATTTTAGAGGTGGAGGATTCTCTTCTCAATTTAAAACAAAAGGAACTATTCCATTAACAATGTGTAGACTTAACCTTGTAAAAGGAATTGGACCCGTTTTACAAATTGTTGAAGGTTGGAGTGTAGAATTACCTGGAGATGTTCACGAAATTTTAGATGAAAGAACAAATCCAACTTGGCCAACAACTTGGTTTGTGCCAAGAACAACAGGTACAGGTTTCTTTAAAGATGTATATACAGTAATGGCTAAATGGGGCGCAAACCATGGCGCAATTTCTCACGGACATATAGGTGCAGATTTAATTTCTTTAGCAGCAATGTTACGTATTCCTGTAAACATGCATAATGTTAGTGAAGATGATGTATTTAGACCAAGTGCTTGGTCTGCTTTTGGAGAAGGTTTAGAAGGAGCAGATTACAGAGCTTGTAAAAACTATGGTCCTTTATACGGCTTCAAAGAATAGTTTTTAGCAAAAAAAACTAAAATTTTTAATATAATTTTCAGGCATTTATAAAGGCAAGAACTTTATAGATGCTTGACAATAAATTCCTAAAGTTTTCATAATAATTAAAGTTAGTAAAGATGAAAAATGTTATTGCAGTTATCGATATTGGAAAAACAAATAAAAAGATATTTTTATTTGATGAAAATTTTGAAGTTTATTCAGAAAATTCAACCCAGTTTGAAGAAATACTTGACGATGATGGTTTTCCTTGTGATAATTTAGAGGCAATAGAAAGTTGGATTTTTGATGAAATAGAAAAAATACAAAGCAACGATTATTACAACTTAAAAGCTATTAATTTTAGCACACATGGCGCATCTTTAATTTATTTAGATAAAGAAGGAAAAAGAATAGCACCATTATATAATTATTTAAAACCTTTAGATTTAGAAAAATATGAAGGTTTTTATGAGTCTTTTGGTGGTAAAGAGGAGTTTTCAAGAAATACAGCATCTCCCGCTTATGGAATGTTAAATACGGGACTTCAAATATTAAAATTACAAAAAGAGAAATCAAGTATTTGGGAGAATGTAGAAACTATTTTACATTATCCGCAATACTTAAGTTATTTATTTACAAAAAAAATTACTTCAGATTTTACTTCAGTTGGTGCACATACAGCAACTTGGGATTTTGATAAAATGAGTTACCATAAATGGGTTTCTGATTATAAATTGAATTTACCAATTCCTAAAAATGGAAAAGAAGCTGTAATAACTACTATTAACAATCAAGAAATTGCAGTTGGTAGTGGTTTACACGATAGTTCCGCATCTATAATACCATTATTAGAAACAGAAAAGAATAAAGAATTTATTTTATTGTCTACTGGAACTTGGATTATTGCTATGAATCCTTTTAGTAAGGAAACTTTAACACAAGATCAATTACAAAATAATTGTTTGTGTTTTATGACCCCAGAAAAGCAGCAAATAAAATCTTCGATGCAATTTTTAGGTAAAATTCACGAAGTATATTTAACGGCATTAAGTTCTTATTTTAAAGTAGATAAAAATAAGCACTTACAACTTCAGTTAAATAAAAAACTGTGTAATGAACTAGTGTATGAAGACTCACGCGTATTTTTATCAGAAGGTATTGATAGCGATTTTGAAGCTCATCCTAATTTATTAACTTATTATGCAAATTATGAAACTGCTTATTACCAATTAATATTTGAAATTAGTAAAAAAGTAATTGACGGAATTAATTTAATTTCTGATGAAAACAATCCAATTAATAATGTATTTATTTCTGGTGGATTTAATAAAAACCTAATATTTATTACCTTTTTAAAACTACTTAAGAGTGATATTATTTTAAAAATTTCTGATTGTAAAAATGAAAGCGCTTTAGGTGCTGCATTAATGATGAAATCTTATCTGTAAAACGTATCAGAAAAATTATTTAATATAAAACAATGAGTCACCAAAAAAGTACTTTAGGAGAATTTATTATTAAAAATCAATCTTCATTTCCTTATTCAAGTGGAGAATTATCGAGTCTTTTAAACGCATTACGTTTAGCTGCAAAAGTGGTAAATCACGAAGTTAATAAAGCCGGTTTAGTAGATATATTTGGAGATTCTGGAGACGTAAATGTGCAAGGAGAACATCAACAAAAATTAGATGTATTTGCAAATAAAACATTTATTCAGTCTCTAAAAAATAGAGATATTGTTTGTGGAATTGTATCCGAAGAAAATGATGAATTTATTACCATAGAAGGGCAAGACAAAAAATCTAATGGTAAATATGTAGTGCTTATGGATCCTTTAGACGGTTCCTCTAATATTGATGTAAATGTTTCCGTGGGAACAATTTTTTCAATATTTAGAAGAATTACTCCTCAAGGAACACCAGTAGAAGCAAAAGATTTTTTACAACCAGGTAGAAAGCAAGTTGCTGCTGGTTATGTTGTTTATGGTACTTCTACAATGTTGGTGTATACAACAGGAGATGGCGTAAATGGCTTTACATTAAACCCAGCAATTGGTTCTTTTTATCTTTCTCATCCTGATATGAAATTCCCTAAAAAAGGAAATATTTATTCAGTAAATGAAGGGAATTATGGTCATTTTCCAGAACCCGTAAAAAAATACATAAAATATTGTCAGCAAGTAGAAGAAGATAGACCTTATTCACATAGATATATTGGCTCTTTGGTTTCCGATTTTCATAGAAATATGATAAAAGGAGGTATCTATTTATATCCAAATAGTACAGTGAATAAAGAAGGAAAATTAAGGTTGCTTTATGAATGTAATCCAATAGCTTTTTTAACTGAACAAGCAGATGGAATTGCAACTAATGGGCAACAAGATATTATGGATGTTATTCCAACAGATATTCATGAGCGTGCAGCATTTTATTGCGGAAGTAGTTCTATGATAAAAAAATTACAAGAATTTATCGAAAATTAAAGGATAAAAGTCATATTTTTAAAGCTAATAAAAGAAACATGCGTAAAATTATTTTTTTTATTGGTGTAGTAATTTTACTACTTACTCAACAAATTTTTTCTCAAAATTTTGATAGAATCTCTAATAGTGAAGGTTTTAATCAAAATACTGTTAATGCCATAGTACAAGATAAATATGGTTTTTTGTGGTATGCAACTCCAAATGGATTAATACGTTATGATGGTTATGAGTTTAAGACATTTACCACGCAATCTAAAGATGAAGGCGCTATTTCTAGCAATAATGTAACTCATTTATTTAACGATAAAGATGGAATTTTATGGATAGGAACAAATGTTGGAGTGAACATTTATGTGCCTTGGTTAGAACGTTTTTTTACGGTTCCGCTTAAATATAAAATAGATGTTAATAAAATAGATGCTAAAGGAGATGGCTATGTTTGGATTACTTCATCTAAAGAATTAATAAGATGTAAGTTAACAGATGTAAGTAAAGGGGTTTTCGATTTTCCTGAAAACATACTCGATCTAAAAGAAAATGGTGTTAAGATTAATACTTTTTCTTTCGGCTATAATTCCTCTATAATTTTAGGGACAAATAAGGGACTTAAAAAAGTAGATTACCAAACAGAAATTCCAATATTAAAAATTGAAAACAATAATTTAAACGATTTTAGTTTTTTTGATAATAAAGAAATTACTGAAATAATTAAAGTAGATAATATATTTTGGGTTGGTACTACAGATGGTTTATACAGTTCTAATTTAGATTCTAGTTCTAAATATTTAGTTAAGAAAATAGAAATACCAAACCAAGACACAACTTTTTATGTAAATAGTCTTTTTACAGATAATGAAAACACAATTTGGATTGGAACTAGAGCAAATGGTCTTCATAAATACAATCCTATTTTAAACTCTTTTAGTCACTTTAATTACGACTCTAAAAATAAAAACAGCGTTAGTAGTCATCAAATTAATGCTGTTTATCAAGACAGTTTTAACATATTATGGGTTGGTACTGCACAAGGGGGTATTAATAAATTAGACCTTTCTCAAAAACCATTTTTCTCTTATAGAAACAATCCGTATAATAAATTTTCTATTGGAGATAATTTAATAACATCAATTTTAGAAGATAATACTGGTAAAATTTGGGTTTCTGGTTATAACAAAAAACTATTTAGAAGTATAGATGTTATTAATAAAAACAATCTAAATAACATTAAGTTCGAAGACATACAAGCCAAATTATCTTTAGAAGATAATGATGTTATTAGATGTATTTATCAAGATCAAAAAAATTACATTTGGTTTGGTACAGATAAAAAAGTATTTGTTTATAACCCAATAAAGAAAGACTACAAAGAAGTTCAATTTACTTCAAAAGAGGATAAAACACAATTACTTTCCACAAGAAATATTGCACAAATAAATGAAACAGATATTGTTTTATCTGGGAATAAAATCATAGTAATAAAAAATCCTTGGAAAGAAATAGATCAAAAAAGAACACCAGAAATTAATATTCAGTCTAGTTTAAGAATTGCGGCAAGTAGAGTACAATGCTTTTTGCAACATAGTAGCGGACAATTATGGTTTGGTACAGATTATGGCTTGTTACAGTGTAAATATGAAAACGGAAAAATTACTGTAACAAAACAATACCAAGAAAATAAAACAGGAAGTAGCAAAATAAGTTACAACAGTATTTTTTCTCTTTATGAAGACAATAAAAAAAATGTTTGGATTGGTACTTTTGGAGGTGGAATAAATAAACTAACATTAAACAATGACAATAATCCTGTAAAAATGGATTATTTTAGAAAAAATGATATTTTACCTGATGACGCTATTTACGGAATTTTACCACAAGAAAATAGCAATTATTTATGGATTAGTACAGATATGGGACTAGTTAGGTTTAATAAAGAAACCAACAAAGTAAACGTATTTGATGTCAGTGATGGTTTGTTTCACAACAACTTTAGACAGTCTGCCTATACCAAAGGAAAATCTGGTTTTATGTATTTTGGAGGTTTAAATGGCTTAACTATTTTTAATCCGCAAAAAATATTTTTAAACAAACAACCTCCAAGAGTTTTAATAACTTCTTTATTAATTAATAATAAACCTATAGAAATTGGTGAAGAACTTAATGATATTGTTATTCTTAAAAAGGCAATTTCAGAAACAGATACAGTTACCGTTTGTAGAAGTCAACGTATTATTTCCTTTAATTTAGTTGCAGAACATACAGCTGCACCTTCTAAAAATAAAATTGCCTATAAATTAGATGGGTTTAATAAAAATTGGGTAGAAATAAATAAAGGTAAATCTCCAATAACGTACACTAACTTATCTGCTGGTACCTACAAGTTAAGAGTAAAATCTGCCAATGGAGATGGTGTTTGGAGTGCTTCAACAAAAACATTAACCTTAATTGTACTGCCACTTTGGTATCAAACTTGGTGGAGCTATTCTTTACTGGTACTTGTTTTTTTAGGTGTTGGTGTTGGCATCGTTTTCTATTTTGTTAGACATGAAAAGTTGAAACAAAAATTAATCTATGAGCAAATAGACAAAGACAGAATTGAGGTAGTAAATCAAGGTAAATTTAGATATTTTACAAACTTATCTCACGAGTTTAGAACACCACTTACATTAATTTCTGGGCCTTTAGATAGGGTTATAGAAAATAACAGTAACCCAGAAAGCGAACGATTTTTAGCAATTATAAAAAGAAATACGCACAGACTTTTAAGCTTAATAGACCAATTAATAACTTTTAGACAAGCAGAACAAGGGTTTTAAATATACTGTTGCTCATGGAGGAGGAGGTGTTGGTCAGACTCCAGATTATTGGGATAATGATTATTTTGATGATACTTATTTTAAAAATGGAGTTCCTACAAAATACGAGGGATATTGTACAGATGTTTGGTTTGATGAAGCTATAAAATATATTGAAGAAAAGAAAGACGAACCATTTTTCGCTTACATTTCTACAAATGCACCACATTTACCGTATAATGTACCAGAAGAATATTATAATAAATACAAAGATTTAGACATTCCAGAATTCCAAAAAGTATTTTATGGAATGATTACAAATGTTGATGAAAACTTTGCGAAACTTCAAAAAAAGTTAAAAGATTTAAAGATTGCAGACAATACAATTGTAATTTTTATGACCGATAATGGAACTGCTTCTGGTTATAAAACAGTAGGAGGTAAGTTATACGGTTTCAATAGTGGAATGAAAGGAACAAAAAATAGTGAATATGAAGGAGGACATAGAGTTCCGTTTTTTATATCATATCCTGCAAAAAACATTAAAGGAGGAAAAGATGTTACAGATTTAACAGCTCATTTAGATATTTTACCAACATTAGCTACTTTGTGCGACTTGGAGTTACCAGAAAGGCAAAAGAAAATGGATGGTTCAGATATTTCCTCTTTACTTTTAGGTGATAAAAAAACCATTGGAAGAGAATATTTAATTACGGATTCTCAACGTGTACAAAGTCCTATAAAATGGAGAAAAAGTACAGTTATGAGCAATAAATTACGCCTTGTAAATGGAACTGAATTGTATGATATTTCTAATGATAAAGGTCAGGAAAATGATATTGCAAAGCAATTCCCAGAGATTGTAAGTAAGATGAGAAATCATTATGAAGAATGGTGGAGTTCAGTTTCTTCAGAGTTTAATCAGTTTCCAGTAATTATTTTAGGTTCTGATAAACAAAACCCAATAGAATTAACTTGTCATGATGGACATATTTTAGATTCGAAAATTCCATGGAATCAGAATTATATAAGAGAAGCTAAAAAGAATCCATTTGGAGGAGAGTTTACCGTTGAATTTGAACAATCTGGTACTTATGAAATTGAATTAAGTAGATGGCCATTTGAGTCTGGTTTAGCTATTAATGATGCTGTAAAAGGAAGAGAAGGAACATTGTCTACAGAAGCAATTAGCGATGGTAGAACAATGAACTTTAAATCTGGTGGTGTAAAAATTGGTGCTTGGTTTACAACCGATAAAAATGTAGATTGGGGTGCTTTTTATATTAAAATTAATAGAGTTTCTAAAGAGTTTAGTAAGTAATATAGATTCTTTTGAAACTCAAAAAAAACCCTGTAAAACATTGTTTTACAGGGTTAAAAGTGGAGACGCCGATACCCGAATTAGTTTATCTCATTATTTCGTATTAGTCTTAACACCTCTTTAATTATTAGGATATAGCGAGGGTAGTATTGAATGAAATTGAAATTAATTTAATGTAGTATATAGAAACGGACACAAAAACGGTCACATTTTTATATATTTGTTGTGTAAATTTAATTTAGGTCAAATGGCAACATTACAATTCTTGTATAGAAGTAAAAAAGATAAAGGAAATTTGACTATCAGGTTTAGACACTCGTCTAATATTCATTACAGATATACAACTAAAATTGTATCTAATAAAGAATACTGGTTTACTAAAACAGGTAAGCATAAAAATTTAAATAATATTGCAAGTAGTGGCTCTAGTGTTGTGAAAAACCATAAACGAGATTTAGAAGATATTCGAGATAAATTTTTGATGAAATTTACTCAAGATTTTAATGAAGGAGTAATTATTTCGAAAGAATGGTTTAAAGAAGCATTATCGGAAATAGTGACAATTGTTATTGATAAATCAGAAATTGAAAAGAGGCAAAGAACCAAAGAGCAAAAAGAGCTAGAAATATTTGATAAAGAGCAAAACGTTTATAAAACTAATTTAGTTACATCGGCAATACAAAGAGTTATTGAAGTTGAATATTTTGATAAAATAGATTCTTTAAGATTGTATAGTCAACTAATGTCTAAGATTATTGAATATCAAAAAGTAAAGAAGGTAAAACTTAGAACAAAAGATGTTACTCAAGATTTTATAAATGGCTTTTATGCTTTTTTAGTTACTTATTTTAAACATAGCCATGCAACTTCAAATAAACACTGTAAAAGCCTTACTCACGCCATTCGATATCAAAAAAACGCTTTTCCTAATATTGTTGAGGTTTCACATAATATAAATAATATTAAGTATAAGAAATTAACAAAGTCAGAAATAAGAGAACAAAAAGATGAAATTGTTATCCCTTTGTCTTTTGATGAGTTAGATTTGATACATAATACAGAAGTGCCAAAAAAACTTCAAGATGCTAAGAAAACAATTTTATTTATAAGTGAGGTGGGTTTAAGAGTGTCAGATTTTAATAAACTAACGGATGAGAATATTAAAACTAATAAACATGGTGTGAAATATTGGGGATTTTGGAACAAAAAAACTGGTTATGATGTTGTTTTACCTATCAATAAAAGAATATTGAAATACATCGATTGTTACGGTAAACCTAAAACTACATTTAAAGAAAATGATGATGTAATCTTAAACAAACAAATAAAAGAGATTTGTGAAATTGCTGGTTTAGATGAGGTAGTTAAAAGTAGAAAATCACAAAGTGTTATTGTTAACGGAAGGAAGACTAGGCGTACAATATCAAATACCTATAAAAAATATGAAATTATTACGAATCATAGTTTTAGAAGAACATTTGCAACTAATTATGTTAAAGTCATTGGTGCTTATAACGTAAGGGCAGTAACTGGGCATAAAAGCGATGAGATGTTGTATAAATATATTAATGAAAGTTCTATCAATGATGATCAGATAACTCAAATGTCTATTAGAATGAATGAAAATGCTGAAATGTTAGAGCAGAGACAAAAAGAGCCCCAACTTAAGATTATCAAAAATATTTCAAGTCAATAAAAACATTAAAAATCAATAAGCTGTGAAGGAGAAATTCCAAATGCATCTGCAATTCTTTTAAGCATAGAAATTTTCATTTCTTGTTTTCCCAATTCATATTTTCTTAAGTTTTGAGCATCTATTCCTGCTTTAAAAGCAATTTCTTCAATACTCAGATTACCTTTTTTTCTTAATTCTCTAATATGTTTTCCAAATTCAATACAGAATTCAGGAATTTTTTTTTTTCGTTTGCGCTCTAACATAAATCAAATATGCCAACAATCAAGTTTAAATAACCAATTGTATACAATAGGTTGAATACAACCTTTTTTATGTATTTGTTAAAATATTAAAACTAAATTATGAAAACAGAAATCAATCAAAAAGTAAAATATGAATCATTATCAAAGGGTTTAGGAATAACAGGATTAGTTTTAGGAATTGTCACATTATTAGTATCTTTTATTCCTTGTTTTGGACTCTTTACAGTATTCTTTGGAATAATAGCAATTATAGTATCTTTAGTTGGTCTTGTTATAGCTTTAAAGCACCATCATGAAAAGGGTTTAATAATAGGAGCTATAATTTGTTCCTTGTTAGGTTGTGGTATAGCGTATTCGCAATATGCAACAATGAATAGTATCACAAATGAATTTATAAAAGAAACTAGTATTGACAATAAAGAGAATAAAGCAGAGAAGCAGACCAGTTTAAGAGATAAAGATGTCGAATTTGTCTTAGACCATATCAAAAAATCTACACAAAAAGTCACAGATAAAAATGGTTTACCACTTAATTATGAATATAGAGTTGAGCTCATTGAAACCAAACCGTTAGGTAAAACGAAGGTAGTTTCTAGTAACCCCACAGAAGGTAAAGATAAAAATGGATACATGAATTCAATGTATGCTGAATTATCGGTAAGTAAGATTAAGTATAAATTTTTAATTAACGGAAAACAAATCAAAGACCTAGATTTCATAAGACATAATTATGATATTTATGAAACCAACAGATATTTAGATTACTATAACGGTAGTAAGTTTTACAAAGATAATTATAACTATACACCTGAATTAGATACTAAAAGTGTTTTGGATCAAGGTGTAAGAATGTTTACTAAGCCTCATTTCTATAGAAATTTTACTGGTCGAAATAAAGAATCGGATTCAAAATATGAAAACGAATACATCAATGCTACCTCTGATCTTATAAAATCTTCAAATATTCTAAACATAAAAACGATTGAAGATTTTCAAAAAGTGAAGGTTATTATAAGAGAAGAAAAGAAGGAAGTTGATAACAAGAATAAGACGAATGTTATTAATAAACAAACGGATAACTCTAAAAAATTATTAATTACCGTTGATAATTTAAGGGTAAGAACAAGTCCAGATTTAGATGCAGAAAAATTGGAAAACTTACCTCTGAATACAATGGTTGAATATTTAGATAAAAGGTCAGAACATAAGACTGAAGTTACAATTAAAGGAGTAGAAATAAATGAATATTGGTACCAAATTAAAACACCTTCTGGAAATATTGGTTGGATTCATGGATGTTGCTTTGAAAAACAATAAAATGAGATTTATTCTACTAACCCTCTTATTCTTTATTTCTTGTAAAAAACACAAAACTTCTTCTATAACTGATAGAAATGTGCCACCAAAAAGTATAGAAGTAAAGCCAAAAGATTCTATTAAGCAGGATTTAAATATTAGTAAGGATTTCGTTTTAGGTAAATTTAATTACAGAAAAGATACCTCTTTTATTAAAGTCAGAACATCACATTCTTCTAGATCAATATATTTAAAAAGGGAAGCTTACCATTCATTTATTAAAATGTATGAACAAGCAAAAGCAGAAAACATCAACATAAAAATTATTTCTGGAACACGTAATTTTTATGAGCAAAAAGCAATTTGGGAAAGAAAATGGAAAAAATATAAAAGTCTTTCTCCAATTAACAGAGCTAAAAAGATTTTAGAATACAGCTCAATGCCTTCTACTTCAAGACATCACTGGGGAACAGATATTGATTTAATTAATCTAAACAATTCATATTTTGAAAATGGTAGAGGAGCTAAAGAATATCAATGGCTTTTAAAAAATGCAAATAACTATGGATTTTATCAAGTTTATACTTCTAAAAATGAAGGAAGAAAAGGATACAATCTAGAAAGATGGCATTGGTCTTATATTCCATTATCAGAGAAGTATTTAAAATTCTACAACGATAATATTAGAATAGAGGACATCCAAGGATTTAAAGGAGCTGAACTATCAAAAGGTTTGGATGTCATCAATGCATATGTGAATGGGATTTCAAAACAATTAATTGAAGAAAAATAGTATTTATTTAATCATAAACATTTCACTGATTATAGTATTTATAATTGCTTTTATCTTTTTTTATAATTTCCAAGTTCCTTGTTTTTACCAAGAAAAGTATAATGTGATTTGTAAAACTTGTGGAATCACAAGAGATTTTAAATCAATATTATTGTATGAAAATGAAAACCTCATCAACCCCTTATCTAAAATATATTTTACTTTTTTCTCAAGCTTCTTTCTGATGAGGTTCATAACTAGTTTTTTGATTTTAAAGAAAGTAAAATATACCCTAACATTTGATATGCTTATTTCAATTTCTTCATTTCTGTATATTTTATGGCGACTTTAATCCTAAATGTGTTAGTATTATAAAATGCATTTTGATAGGGGTGGGTAAAGGAATTGAAGTAAAAAAGTACTTTATCGTTTATATTAAAATAATTTTAAACTCGGCCCATAATACCTCCACAGAACCTTATATCTGTAATATAAAATATATAAATTATGGATAAAAAAGAAGATGCAAATGACCTAATTATCAAAATGATCAAAGATGGATGCCAGTTAATTATTCTCTGGATTAAGAAGAAAAAAGGTGATTAGCATCAAAAAAGCAAACCAAACCCATTATTGGGTTTGGTTTGTTTATTTAAGAGTAAGATCAATTCTTATTTCTTTTTTCTCTTTTTAGCATCGGCAAATTTTCTATAATCTAGAAGGTTCACATTATAGACTTTAATATTATAATTACTTATGGTCTTACTATCAGAACTATTCGCAAAATAATCATTTAGAAATGTACTAGGATTATATATTCCTTTGTTGTAAATTTTAGTAGGGATGCTACCATCCTTCATCTCAAAACTATTGTTACTATACGCATAAGAGCATAAAAAACTGCAGGTTTCTTCTGCAGAAAAATCAGCATAAAGAAGTTTTCCGACATCGTCTAAAACTAGATAAGCAGGTCTAGTAATTTTTGCAGCTTCATGATTAGCAGAGTTAATTGTAACTCTTCCTTTAGGAGTATGAACACTTAATCTTGTAGAATTTTTATATTTTTTAGAATTTTTGAATAAACTATTATACACATCATATTGGTTGATCTTTTTTAAATTAGCTTTAAATCTCTTGTTAATAGTTGCTAATTGAAAATCTTCCTCACAAAATAAGGTCTGAGTTATAAATTTCATAGGTATTTTATGTTTTAAGTTTTTATAGGTATTGTAATCAACTGCCTTACATGCAGTCAGTAAAAAGGTATTTATTGTTTTTAAATCTTTCTTTAGTTTTTGAATTACCTCTGTCACAACTGGAAGAGCATTCTTTTTAGAATCACTCAACAGCGTATTGATGTAATTACTTAATTTTTGAAAGTTTTTTTCGTCTATAAAATCCTTTAGTGTGTTGTAGATTGTATTTAAGTGAATATGATTAGCTCGTAATTCACTGTTGAGGTAGGTTTCAAGTCTTATGCTTAGTCTTTTCCAAACACTCTCAAATTCTATCTTACTCTCGTCATAGGTGCAATTCTCTGGTTCTTCAACGTCATATTCATAATCATTTAATGCCAATATCATTTTATCACTCCTCAGAATTCGTGGAATGGTTATGTTTTCATAAGATTTAATGTCGCCAGTTTTAGCATACTTTAAAGGCTTGTAGATCGACAATCTATGTAATTGATTGTCTAGTTTTTCAAGATCCATTTTTTTCATCAGTTCATCATTCTTGGTATGCTCTTTAAGATAATCTTTTATAGAATTATGAGAGTGGTCTATTAAGTATGATGTCTTTTGTTTTTGCATTAGCGCCCAAATCTCTTTAAAATCTACATCAGTATTTGTATTTGTATAAGAGATATAAGTAGGAGATATCTTTTTAATGATACCTAAATTTTTATCTGCTAAATAATCGAGGAATATAAGGTAATTCATTCCATCTTTACAGTTGAAGCTTTTAAAGACCTTGAATGATTTGAGGTAACTTGTAATTTTCTTAAGATAACTATTAGTGGTTATTGGTAGCAGCTTGACTTCAGGATTTATAAGATACCTCAAGATTTCCAAAACTTTATCAGGATCATACCAATACGTAAATTGTAAATGATTTCTAATTAACTTGTTAATCGCACTTTCGTGGGAAACGTGAAAATCTCCTTCAAAAATGAATTTATTATTTTTTATATCAACAGCTTCGAAATTTCCTATTTTAGTACTGAAAGGATCTTTAATCGCATTAGAAGCTCTCACCAAAAACCTCTTCTCTATATCCATTTGATTAGACAAAAATAACAACGCATCGTCATTGTCTAAAAAATTACGAATGACCTGATTTTCTAATGCTAATTGATCTTCAGTCATTTCAGGCAATGGTTCATTGATATGACCTTCAAAAATTACAGATAAGAAACCGGCATCTGTTGTCATAAAATGATAACCATCCAAAGAACACAACCAATCTTCATAAATGCTTTTTTTCTTTTCTAAACGATTTATAATATCCCTTATCTTTTCAGTTTTTTTCTGATAGTTACGAATATCATAATAATTGATTTGACTAGGGTTATTTCTTATTTTATCTAAAAAAGCGATATCCTCTTCAACTTCTTTGTCTTCTTTTGTAACCGCCTCGAGATTTTTATTTACAGAAAGAAGGTGATTGTTGTATTTGTTGATACCCAAAATTATTTTTCCAGCGTAATTATAATCAAACTTTCTGTTGGTATTATAGTGATCAGTCCTGAATAACTTAGGAAAGAAAATTGTAGCATAGCATTTTCTATTCCTGAATCTATTAATTGCTTGAACAGCATCACTAGCATTAATCTTTGTATGGGTTTTACCTAAATCTATTACAACACCATATTCTTGTTTAGAAGATTCTCCTGCCAAAAAATCATCCTCAGTAATCCCATCTTTATTGATGTTAATTCCGTTAATAAAATAGGTGGTTGTTAGAATGACATCAAAATCTCCAAACTTTCCTTTTAAAATATTATCCCTACATACTCCTTTAGAGCCGGAATAGAAAAGACCTACTTTAATGTCAGCATCAAGCTTTGATTGAATTTCTCTAACATATTTATCCATTTTTTCTTTATAGTTGAAAATATGAACAACTTTTCTTCCTCTTTTGTAATACTTGTGTATTTGTTCAATAACAGCATTGGACCTTTGTTCGCCATTATTTGTGTCGAGGTGTCTTATATTAACTATAGGTTGGTTTTTATATTTCTTATTTACAATTACTCGTTGATAAAGATGGTCTAGTTCATATTCCTGCAGTAGATCCTGTACCACATGAGTCTCAACATTTGGTGTTCCTGACATGAAAATAATTTTAGTTGTAGCATCGACTTTTCTCCTAACAAATTCAATTAAATAACTTATAACCTCAGCAATTAATGTTGCTCTGTAATCTATTCCATCTGACAGGGAATGACACTCATCAATTGTGATGTAATCCTGAGTAGCAAGTTCTTCATAGGATATGTTTAATATTTGATTGTATGTTGTATGAATTACAAGTTCAGAGTCATTAGGTATGTTTTTACCTTTGAATGTTTTTTCATAATCAAAACGAATCGTTTCATCGTCTGTTTTTTTCAAATTACCTATAACCTCCTCAATTTTAGAATGTGAAAATAATTTGGGGCCATTATCATTTGAATGCCAAGCATCATATGCAGCTTGATTTAAAATACTTGTATAAGGAGAGCAAAGTAGAATTCTTCCAGGCATTTTAAATTTAGAATTACCTGTAATACTATTTTTTCCAGTCATTTATGTTCAGAATGAGCCGTTTTGCTCTCATTCCCGAAAGAATTATATAATATCTTTCTGCTTATAATTTCCTATAAGATCGGACTATATCTTTACCTGTTCTAGGCAACCTCCGCTTCCACCAGACTTCTGATGTACTCCCAAATTGGGATAGTCTCTGCACTTTTAAATCTCTATCTCATGTACCGATACTAGAACACTCTTGATTATATATAATACAAGGGGTTGTCTAGAAGCGGTACACTTCAATATTAAACGATTTACTTAGCTCAGAATTAACATAGAAATAGATATATATCTATACCCTTAGTCTTCTCTGAATTCAAAGATTTTATTACTCAAGGCTCCCACCTTGAGACGGCACTATTACTTACCGCACTGGCTCCTTAAATGGAATATTTTTTTATCTGTGTATTTATTTTGAAATAGATCATGCATTACATTTTTGTCTAAATAATCATTAGGTCCTAATGTAAATTCTGGATTAATTGTCTCTAGTTCTTCTATAAGAGGAAGACGTATTTTTTTCTTTTCGATATATTTTGTGATATCATCTAGAAATTCTGAAGTATCTGCATTTTCACTTCCTTCAGCTTCAAGATTTAGATGACTAATATAAGTATCATAATAATCACTCAAGAGTTTAATTTCAGTTTTATCAGTAGTTGACATTCCAAAGTTTTGGTATATAAAATCATCAACCTCTTCTAATTTTCGGACGATATAATAAAATGGAGCTGGGGTCATAGATTTTAATTCTTTAGCACTATAGTCGTCTTTTGAACGAACTGTCCATCTGTAATCGTTATGATTTTCATCTTTTTTGTTTGAACCTTCAGGAACTAACTTAAGAAGATTATCTATAGCTAGCTCTCCAAAAACTCCGTATAAGACCCAGCTCAATTTTTGGAGTGTCCCATAATCATCAAAATGTTCAGAAACAAATCGTGCTACCACTGAATCTTGATTTGAAAGCTCTTCTAAATATTCAATTACTTTTTCAAATTTCTCTGTTTCTGACTCTAGATCAAAAGGAATGATTTTCTTTTTTTCAAAGATATAATAGGCTTCTTCTTGAGAAGAAATACCTTGCTCTTTCATAATTTGATTTATTTCTTTCTGGTGTTTGGCAATATCATTTTTCAGTTTTTGATGTGCTAATTCTTTTTCTTGATTCACAATTGATGCATAATTAGAAATTCTTTTTGGCTTATACTTTAATCTATTTTCCTCATCAGCAACAAAAGGAATATAAGTTAGCCTCGTTGAATCATTGGTAGATTTATCAAACTTATCTTCCAGAGGAGGGAAATTTTTTATTAATTCTTTTCTAGCTCCTTCATACCAAGTTTTATGATGTTTTTTTACGACATCAGGATCTTCAGATTTAAAATCATTTTTAAAGTCTTTATCAGAAGTATCTACTTTGCAGAATATTTTAAAACCCTTCCCTCTAGAAGAAATGAAACTTAAATACGGTTTAATATTTTCTGTGGCTTCAAAGACTTTCTCCATCCAAAATATTGCTTCTTCAGTGTCCTTAAACTTATCGAAATCAAAACAAAATTCGCCTGTATGCTTGAATTGTATCTTACTCTTATCTCTCGTATTTGTTTTTAGTGATATCATTAAAGCAGGTAAGAAAGGTTTTACAGCAGAAAGATCTCCTCCTGAAGCATCCAAAAGCTTTTTTAGAGATTTATTCGGATTTACCATTTCTTCAATAAGATCTTTTTCAGTGATTTGATCTGCGAGAGATTTTGAGTTTTTTCCAAAAGATCGGGTGCTAGCTCTCCATTGTTGATCGTACCCTATGAAATTGTATAGAAATTCTTTTAAGTGGTGTATCTTCGGACATATATGTTTGTTAAGTTGTTCTTTGTACTTCATTATGAAAGTTGAGCAGAAATCCTTTACACTTAAATTTTTATTTCTTTTGTGATATTCTTCTATCAATACATTGAGCATGTCTAAACCTTCTTCGCTTAAGTTTTTAGATTCTTTGAAGGCTTCTAACCATTTGTAAATTGATGGGTTCGTTGTGTGAGTTGAAAAGTAATAGTGACTCTTACACATTATTTAATTTGTTTTTAATGAATCATTTGATTAAATGATATCTTTTAATGTACCACATATAGAATACCCTTGATTATATATAATACAAGGGGTTGTCTAGAAGCGGTACACTCAAAATAGTATATATATAAGGTCAAGGTGATTTAACTCGCTGTAAGGAGATTTACTTTATTATTTAATCTAAATTAAGTTTTGAATTCATAACAGAAGGCTATGAAGTAATTCAGAAATACAGCAAATCCAAACTACATAAAAAAGCAGGCATCATTTGGATTGATGATTTAGGAACCGAAAGCAAACTAAAATACTTTAGTTCAAACTTTTTTGAATCAAATAAACACTTATACTTATAGGGAGGGTGGTAAACGCGGTAATGCTGGGACACCTCAACAATATCAAGGGGTCCAGCGATTATTTTAGTGGTAAAGAGTTGGTAAACGTGGTAAGCATTTTTTAAGCTGTCTCTTTAGAATTACTCATTAATCACGTGGCTCAGTTAAAAAAAAAAATTAAACCTTTTCTTATAGTTCTCTTTTATTCTCTAATCGAATCAAAAGCTCTTTCTTGTTCAATTTTTTATACAAAATACTCCCTCTAGTCATTTAGATATAGATTCGTAAAAACTATGCTTTATTAAGACTCTATAAATGTACCAGTTGGGTATTTGTACTTGTTGTTATATAATAGGATGCACTAAATGCCAAGTGGTACACTCAAATATCTATTAAAAAGATCAGATTCGATTAAGTCGTTGTAGCGATTTTACATTAATAATAGAGGTAGGAATAGGATTTGGTATCGTTTAGTTAAGACTTAAAAACATTAAAATATTTCTATCAAAGTGATGTTTTATATTTAAGAAAAGGAGTATTGAGAAGTATTAGAATAAATCATAAGAGAATATTCATTCTTTATATTGCAACAAGTGAGGAAGGGGTCTTGTTATTAATATATTAATTTTGGATATTTTAATAAAGAAAACTTGTGTCTTTGTAAGGTATAGGGAACGCAAAAGGCGTACCAACCGAGCACAACAGCCACGGTAGTTTAGAATACGGACAGTTCAGTCAAAATAAATGAACCTCCTTTTTTAAAATTTTATTACCTGATGCATAACCTTAAAATTATGTATTATGAAAACAGTTTTTACAACGCAAGAAGGCGTTAGAATGATATCTATAAAAATAGTTTATAGCTTGAATTAATTAAAAATTCATATGGTTGTAATAAGAAAACTACCAAAACAACGCATACAATACAGCCAATAATATACAAACTATAAAAGAACCAATATTAAACAGCGGAGTTGTTTTAAATAAATCTTTTGTAATCTCTATACCTTTAGGATCATCTGCTCCTTTATTTTGAATATGACTTAAAACAACAGTAATTATCATAGTTAATACAGTGGCAATTCCCATTTGATGCATCCAAGGTTCAAAAGCCGGAATCGGAATAAATTTTAATGCTAAAGCAATTGGAATTGATAAAACTGCTCCCCAAATTGCTGCATTATTTGTGGTTCTTTTCCAAAATAATCCTAACATAAATACGGCTAAAATACCAGGACTCACAATACCTGTATATTCTTGAATAAACTGAAATGCTTGATCTATACCTCCTAAAAGTGGCGCAACAATAGCCGCAATTATTAGGGCAATTCCTCCAGAAATTCTTCCAACATTAACTGTCTTTTTATCATTGGCATTTTTATCTATGTATTGCTTATAAATATCCATCGTAAAAATAGTCGATGTAGAATTAATCATAGAAGCTAAAGATGATACTACAGCTGCTGCTAAAGCTGCAAAAGCAACTCCTTTAAGACCTGTAGGTAAAAATTGTAATAACCAAGGGTAAGCTTTATCTGCTTGTTCTGCAGATGGTGTATTTAACATTCCTGCTCCTCCTAAGTTAGCCATTATGTCTGGGTCATTTACCATCACATATGCTGCAATACCTGGTATAACTACGATAAACGGAATGATAAGTTTTAAAAATGCTGCTAATAAAATCCCTTTTTGAGATTCTTTTAAAGATTTAGCCGCTAAAGTTCTTTGTATGATATATTGGTTGAAACCCCAATAATATAAATTTGCAACCCACAAACCACCAACAAGTACCCAAATACCTGGCAAGTTTACATAGTTGTCATTAGATTCTTCTAATATCATATGGAATTTTTCTGGAGCGGCTTCCAAAACTTGTGAAAAACCAGCCAACATTCCTTCTCCTCCAGAAACGGTGTTTAATGCTAAATATGTCGTAATCAATCCTCCTAGAACTAAGAAAACTACTTGAATAACATCTGTCCAAGCCACTGCAGATAAACCTCCATACAAAGAATAGGCTGCAGCAAATAATGCCAAACCAATAATGGCGTACAACATGTCTACTCCCATAATGGTTTCTATAGCCAAACCTCCTAAATATAGTACAGAAGCAAGATTTACAAAAACATATAGTCCTAACCAAAAAATAGCTAATATTGTTTTTAGGTTTGTAGAAAATCGTTTTTCAACAAACTCAGGAATGGTATACAATCCTTTTTCTATGAAAATCGGTAAAAAGTATTTACCTACAATTAACAAGGTTAAAGCTGCCATCCATTCGTAAGATGCAATGGCAATACCAAGTGCAAAACCAGATCCAGACATACCAATAAATTGTTCTGCCGAAATATTTGCTGCAATTAAAGAAGTACCAATTGCCCACCAAGGTAAAGACTTACTAGCTAAGAAATAATCCTCTGCATTTTTTTGATGCCCTTTTTTGTCTCTAGAAACCCATAAACCAACTCCTAAAATTAAAAAGGCATATGCAATGAAAACTACATAATCCCAAAAATCAAATCCTGCTGTCATAATATTTTTTTTAACTAATTATACTTAATTTTATATGCTAATTTTTGTTTTATTACTCAATTTTAAAAAGATCTAAAAAAGACCCATCTGAAGAAGATTCTTTTGTTTTTCTTGTTGCTAGATAAGAGATTACTGCGACTAAAATTGTAAATCCTAAAAAAGTGAGCATTTGCATATGTAAAGTTATTTTGTATAAAGTAAAATTATGAAATAAAAACAAACAATAGTGTAGGTAATGATTCAATTAATGGGGCATATAATTCAAAAAATAATTTACTTACACTTATAATTTGGTCATATAGTTTTATTATTAATTACCTGTTTACCACCCTTATTTGGTCTTTAAACCCCTTTAATAAAAAAGCATTAATTTTTAATTTTGTACTAAGAAAGTAATTCCTACCAATGAAAAAAAGCACTTCCTTATTATATCTTTTAGTTTTATGTATTGATTTTATACAATGTGCTCAAGAAGTAAAGAAACCAAATGTGATTATTATTTTAACTGATGATCAAGGTTATTGAGGTGTTGGGTTTAATGGTTGTAGGCAATTAAAAAAACCTAATTTAGATAAGCTTGCAAAAAATGGCGTGATTTTTACAAACGGTTATGTAAGCTATTCTGCTTGTGGGTCTAGTAGAACAGGAATTTTTACGGTAATATTAAAAAAGATATTTTAGGGAATATAATTACAAATCTTCCTGATTTAGGAGCAATAGAAGTTAATATAAAAGTAAACATATTAATCTTAACATAAGAAAAAGAGTAACAAAAAAAAGAAAGACAGATGAAAGAAATCCGCATATTAATTTTATTGTTAACAGTAAGCATAAGCGTTAATGGACAAGAACTTATTACAAATGGTGGTTTTGAAACAGGTGATTTTACTGGGTGGACCACAAACAACTGTAGCATCCAAGCCAATCCTGCAACTGGAGCTTATAATAGTAATTTAAAAAATAGCTCAGCTTCTATTAAGCAAACTGTAACAGTAGTACCTGGAACTTTATATAATGTTAGTTTTAAGTATAGGACGTTTACAGGTACAGCAACAATAGATATAAATGCTACCATAAAAAATAATGTAAATGATGCTATAATTGCAACTTCTCCAAACTTTGATTTAACTGCGACAAGTTATATAACTGAAACGTTTTCTTTTACACCTGCAACGGGTGTAACAAGTGTGTACTTTGAAATATCAAAGGGTTATGATGCAAGTGGCAATAATGCTATTAAACTTGATGATGTAAGTATCATCAATGATGGTTATACACCACCACCAGTATTAATAGATCCAGATACAGCTGTGGGACAATTGCCTTTTGGTTCAGTTCCAGGTTCTTGGGAGCTAGAATTTAGCGATGAGTTTAACGGGAGTGCTTCACCAACGCCAAATACAGACAGGTGGGTGGAAAGTGTAAGTGCCAACTCTAGAGCCCCAAGACCATTTCAAGGAGTGGATGATTGGTGGTGGAGACAAGACCACGTAAGTGTTAATGGTTCTGGACAACTGGAATTAAAAGCATCAAAGTTTGATAGTAATACAATGTATTGTGGTAGTGTTGAAACAATAGGTTTGTATGAACCAACATATGGCTATTTTGAAGCGAGGATAGAAATTGCAAATACCCAAAAAGGAAATCATACAGCATTTTGGATGCAAGGTCATAACCAAGGAAATGTAAATGATTCTGGAGCAGATGGTGCAGAACTTGATTTTTTTGAATCTGCTTGGATAACTAATAAAACCAAAGCAGTAGTGCATTATGATGGATATGGTTCAGATCATATGGCATATACCGTTCCATATAACACTCCCAATATTCATTCAGGTTATCATACATTTGGAGCGCATTGGACTAGTACTACAATAGATATTTATTACGATGGTGTAAAGGTAACTTCAACGAGTATAAATAAACCTTTTCCGTTTTCAACAGATCCTGCTAATGGAAATCCTCTTGTACCTCAAGTTCCAGAATGGTTATGGCTTTCTGTAGGTGCTAGTTTTGGTGATGGTACGTTTAATCTTCAACCTATTGGAGATTTGTCTGTAGCAAAAGTAGATTGGGTACGTGCTTATAAATCTGTAGAACTTCCAAGTTCAAACATTGTAACCAATGGAGATTTTGAAACAGGAGAAAGACTTCCCTGGAATAATTTTAACAACCAAGTTATAAACACAGATGACATTAGACCTGGTAATCAGATGGGTAATATTGATAATAATGAAGGCTCTTTTTCTCAAATATTAGAAGTAACACCTGGTGTTAGCTATAATGTGTCTTTTGATTATAGATGGGTTAGTGGTGCTGGTAATTATGATATGATTCCTATAATTGTAGAGGGTGTTTCTGGAGCAACAAATATAACAACTACACCAGCAGTACCAACATTAAGTACTACGCCAGATAGTTGGCATACAAGTAATTTTTCTTTTACTGCTCCATCAGGTGTTTTTAATGCAAGAATATTATTAAACAAATTAAGTGGTAACAGACCTATAAGAGTAGATAATGTTAGTATTACCGTTGCACCAGATAAAACTTGGAATGGTAGCACAGATACAAATTGGAGTACTCCTACCAATTGGGCAGAAGGAACAGTACCTACAACTTCAGAAGTAGTTTATATACCTAGTGGTTTATCAAATTACCCAACATTAACCTCTAATGTAACAGTAGGTCAATTAATTATTAATTCTGGAGCTTCTTTTATTGCTACAGGGTTCACTGTTACTGGTGGGGTTTCTTATTATACCTCTATAGCAGATGATAAGTGGCATTTAATAGCACCTCCTGTAAGTGGTCAAGTACAAAATAACAATTGGGTAAATGCTAATGGCATTGTAAGTGGTACAGGAAATAATAAAGGAATAAGTACTTATAGTAATGGAACTCTCGACCCAACAACTGGATCCTGGAGATATTTTACAGGAACTGGGTCTACTTTTGATACAGGGATTGGGTATTCTATGAAAAAAATAAGTGGTGGTTTATATACTTTTTCTGGTACAATTCCTTCAGGTACACAAAGTGTAACCATAACCCAAGATGTTAGTAATTGGAATCTTGTAGGAAACCCATTTCCTTCTTATTTATTGGTAAGTGATATTATTGGTGATAATACAAATAACTTAACAGGTACGCATCAATTTGTTTATGTTTGGGATAATAACAAAGTAGGAGGAGCTGGTTATACAACATTATCTGGTACTGATTACATACATCCTGGGCAAGCATTTTTTGTAAATGCAGCAAATTCTAATGCCAATAACTTTAGCATTACAGAAGCAAGACAAAAGCATAAAAATAATGTTCTTTTTTATAGAAATAGTTTATCATCAATAAAGTTATTTATAACAGATTCTAATCAAAATATTGAATACACAGAAATAGAATATAAATCCAACGCAACTAAAGCCCTAGATAAAGGGCTAGATGCAGGAACATTTACAGGAGTTTCTTCAAATTTTAATATTTATTCACATTTAGTTGATGAGAGTGAAGGAGTTAATTTTATGAAGCAAGTATTACCAGATTCAGATTTAGAATCGATGGTAATTCCTATTGGTATTACAGCCGATGCAGGTAAAGAAATTACTTTTTCTGCAGAAGTATTTAATTTACAATCAGATTTAAAAGTGTTTCTAGAAGATAAATTAAATAAAACTTTTACACACTTAGATAAGGAAAATGCAAATTATACAGTTACTCTATCCGAAGCTGTAAGTGGCATTGGTAGGTTCTATATACATACCGCAAAAAGTTCATTAAGTATTAACGATACAATTTTAGAGAATGCTAGTATTTATAAAATTAATAGCACCACTTTAAGAATTGTAGGCTTACCTCAAGGAGTAGCAAATGTTAAACTATTTAATATTCTGGGGGAACAAATGATAAATACTACATTTAAAGCTAATGGAAACCAAGATGTTTCTTTGCCAAAATTAGCTAAAGGGGTTTATGTTGTTCAATTAATAACAGCTACTGGTAAATTGAATAAAAAAATAGTTTTAGAATGATTAAAGAAAATTTAAAGCAACATATAAATTACAAATAAAACGTAATTACACCCTTTTTTTAATAATATTATTTATAACTCAAATTAATCTCATATGGAAATTTTGAGTCTAATAAAGATAACTGGAAAGGTTTTAACAACCAAGTATTAAAAGATGATATATTGAACTCTTTTGTTGGAAATATAAGTAATACAGAAGGTTCTTTACTCCAAGTTTTTTCTTTAACTGCTGGTAAAACTTATAATGTTAGGTTTGATTACAGATGAGTAAGTGGAACTGGATGCTATGATATGACTGTTCGTGTAATAACAGGAGCTAATATTGGTTCAGTTATAACACTATAGATTTAGAAACAAATTCTGATGTCTGGAAAATAGGAAGTTTTTCTTTTACAGCACCAGCAAAAGTTAGTCAAGCAAGAATTGTTTTCTACAATAATAATAACAGACCTGTAGGAATAGATAATGTAGTTATAATTGATTAAGATTTTGCTTCAAATCTTGTAGATGTAAATTCACCTATAAATGCGCAACCAAATGGAAATGTGTCCGGAAATTGGTTTTTAGATTTTAGTGATGAATTTCAAGTCACTAGTTTAGATTTAACTAAATGGTACAAGAGTATAAGTACAAAAATAAGATCTCCAAGAACAAATTTAGGAGTTACAGATTGGTGTTGGATAGTAGAAAATGTTTTTTAAATAATTAAGGGCAACTTGTTTTAAGAGTTACAAAAATAAACAACACAACAATGCGCTGTGGTTCTATTGATTCTAGAGGTTTGTATGAAGTGAAATATGGATGTTTAGAGGCAAAAATTAAAATTGCAAAAACATTTAAAGGGAATCAAACTGCATTTTGGTTACAAGGAGAAAATCAAAGGAATGTAGATAATTCTGCTGCAGTTGGAGCTGAATAGATATTTTCGAATCTGCATGGGAAAGCTATACTTCAAAAGCAGTTGTACATTATGATGGTTATGGAGCTTTTAAAAAAACCATAAATACCTTTTAATACGCTAAATATTCATAATGATGAATTTCACATCTTTGGACTATTATGGATAGAAAACGAAATGTATATCTATTATGACAGTGTTCGAATAAATTCTACAAATGCAATAAAGCCCTTTCCATTTTCAACAAATCCAACAAATGGGCAAGTTTTAGTACCAAAAGTAAAAGAATGACTATTGCTTTCTGTTGGTGCTAGCTTTGATGATGGAGATTTTCAAAGCCAATCTAGATGACTCTTTTCAGTTATTTCCAAATCCTGTAAGAGAGTATTTAAATATAAAAGCAGATGAATCAGGTTCTAAAATAACAATTTTTGATGCAAAAGGGAAGCAATTATTACTTCAAAAAACCACTTCTAAAATGACAGAAATAGATTTTTCTAAAGGGGTTTATTTTATTCAAAATCAATCAGAAAGAGAAAGTTACTGTGAAAAAGGTAATTTTATAAGAGGTTTTATCTATTTACCCCATTTATTGAACATATTCCCCTATCACTTTTCTATATTTATTTATTTATTTACATACTTAATTAAATATATTTATAATGAAAAAAATTACAATTTTATGGTTGTTGTTGGTTTTACCTTCAATAATTTTTAGCCAAAATTTAATTTCTAACCAAGGGTTAGAAGATGGAGTATTATCCCCTTTTTCTAGTTCAAGTGGTGGAGTATCTACACCTAGTGCAGGAGAAATTTATTCTGGAACTTATAGTATGAATTTAGGTAATGACTTTAGAACTGTTAAACAAAATTTTACAGCTACTTCAAGCACAAAATATCAATTAAGCTTTTATGCTAGGTATAATAACTCAGGAATAAACCCAGGTGGAGAAGCTTTTGTTACAATTAGACTTAATGATGGTACTTATGCAGGTAATGGTAATGTAGGTACTGTAACAGCGATACCTGTTACAACAACAAGTTGGACTCATTTCACATATACTTTTACTGCACCGCAATCAGATTTAATGTTTCATGTATCAAAAAATGCAAGAAGTGGTGGGGGTGTAAATAATTCAATACGATTTGACAATATTTCTGTAAGACCACTCGCAACTTGGGATGGAAGTTCAGATTCAAATTGGGATACTGCAGCAAACTGGGATATTAATACTGTTCCAACTTTTACTTCTAGTGTTGCAGATTATGATATAGTATTACCATCATCTGGGGTTACTAACGAGCCTATTATATCTGCTACAACTGGTGCTTTTGCTTATAATTTAGAAGTTGATGGGTCAAGAACTTTAACTATTAATGGTGGTGGGTCTTTAGATGTTGATGGAACATCTACGGGTAACATAACTTACAACAGAACTCTGGTTGTAGATAAATGGCATTTAGTAGGTTCTCCTGTTGTTGGACAATCATATAATGATACTTGGGTCGTAGATAATAATATAGCATCTGGTACAGGAAATAATAGAGGTATTGCAACATTTCAAAATGGAGCAGCAGACCCTACAACTGGACAATGGGTGTATCTGCAATCTGGAGGGTCAGGTACTTTTAATTCATCTACAGGATACGCATTAAGAAGTGATACTGGAGGTGCTGTTAGTTTTACAGGTACATATCCAACAGGTTCTAAACCAGCTACCGTAAGTAATGCTAATGCAAATAAATTTAATTTAGTTAGTAACCCATTCCCAACATATTTAGCAGTTTCAGAATTTTTCACCAATAATGGTGCTTCAAAATTCACAGAAAATACTATTTGGATTTGGAATCAAGCATCTGGTGCTTATGTGCCAAAAACATCTACTTCTGATGGTGCTTTTGAGATTGCACCAGGACAAGCATTTTTTATTAGTTCAGGAGATGGTACTCAAATAGAATTTTATCAATTTAACGGAGGAGGTGCAACAGATACTTTTTTAAAGAATAGTAGAACAGAAATTTCATTATCTGTTAAACAAGGAGGAAACATTAAAAGTGCAGATTTACATTATATAAACAATGGGACTAACGATTTTGACAATGGTTATGATGCGTCTTTATTTGGAGGTGTACAATCTAACTTTAATCTTTACACAGGTTTAATAAATAACTCACAAAAAAAATTAGCAAGACAAGTTTTATCTTTAAATGATATAGAAAACATAGTTATTCCTGTAGGTTTAAAAGTAAGTGCAAATGCAGAAATTACTTTTACAGCAGATGCTCAAAACTTACCAAACGGAATTAATGTCTACCTAGAAGATCGTACAAATAATACGTTTACGCAACTTAATAGTGCAAATGCAGAATTCAAATTTACGCCAAATAAAGATATAGATGGGATTGGACGTTTTTATTTGCATGTAAGAAGCAGTGCTTTAAGTATAGATGGTGTGTTGTTAGAAAGTGTAAGTGTATTTGCGCCTAATAATTCTACTTTGAGAATTTTAGGTTTGCCAAATGGAAATACAAATGTAAAAATGTTTAATATTTTAGGTAAACAAGTTTTAAATAACAGTTTTTCAGCAGTAATGTATAAAGACATTGATCTTCCATATTTAACAAAAGGTGTTTACATTGTACAGTTAGAAACTGCCAAAGGTAAACTGAACAAGAAAATAATTTTAGAATAATTAACGAGAATTTAAAACAAATACAAAGATGAAAAAACAAGAAAAACACGCACAAGACATTTCTCGTAAAGACGCCTTAAAAAAGATAGGTAATTACGGTAAGTATGCAGCATTAACTGCATTAGGTACGTATATGATTTTAAACCCACAAAAAGCGCAAGCTCAAAGTCCAGAAGCTCCTGGAACAGGGTTTTAATATATAATTTGAATTATTAGATTTAAGCCATAGTGAAAACTACGGCTTTATTATTTTATAAACGAAATGAAGAATAAATTAACAATTTTTTTATTATTAACATTTGTATCAATATCTTTTCAATATTTGGTTTGGAATTGTAATATTGGTGATAACTTTTTTAACGAAGGCAATTGGCAAAAAAAAATAACTGGATTTGCTCTACATATCTCTGCTAACAACAAAACAAAAGATTTAATCAATCCTCCTTCACAACCAAATATCATTGTTATAATGGCTGAT
Source organism: Polaribacter pectinis (assembly GCF_014352875.1). Taxonomy (NCBI): domain Bacteria; kingdom Pseudomonadati; phylum Bacteroidota; class Flavobacteriia; order Flavobacteriales; family Flavobacteriaceae; genus Polaribacter; species Polaribacter pectinis. The sequence goes on along the minus strand of NZ_CP060695.1, from coordinate 1,949,712 downwards.
GATCTTGGCTATAATGATGTTAGTTTTAATGGAAGCCAACAAATACCAACTCCAAATATTGATAGAATTGCAAATGAAGGAGTGAAATGTACTAATGGCTATGTTTCTTATTCGGTTTGCGGACCAAGTAGAGCCGGATTTCTAACCGGTCGCTATCAACAACGTTTTGGTTTTGAGCGCAATCCTCAATATGATCCATCTGACCCAAATATGGGGCTTGCTCATGATGAAAGTACTATTGCAAATAATTTAGGAAGTGTAGGGTATAAAACAGGAATTATTGGAAAATGGCATTTAGGGGCTAATATTAAAAACCATCCATTAAACAGAGGTTTCGATGAATTTTTCGGACACCTTGGTGGAGGTCATCAATATTTCTCAAATATGTGGACTATTGAAGATAGCTATGCTATAAATTCGGAGAGTAAAAGTTACAGAACTTGGTTAATGAGAGATCACAAACCAGTAAACCCAATAACAACGCCTAAATATATTACGGAAGAATTTGCTGATGAAAGTGTTGCTTTTGTTGAGCGTCATAAAGATTCTCCATTCTTTTTGTTTTTATCATACAATGCGCCACATGGGCCACTTCAAGCAACCCAAAAATATTTAGACAGATTTCCAAACATTAAAAGTAAAAAAAGGAGAACTTATGCAGCAATGGTAAGTGCATTAGATGATGGTGTGGGACTATTAATGGATAAGTTAGAAGAATTAAATCTTGATGAAAATACGTTGGTGTTCTTTTTATCAGATAATGGAGGTCCAGAAGATAAAAACGCTTCAGACAATGGTCTCTTAAGAGAAGGTAAAAGCTCAGTTTATGAAGGTGGATACCATGTTCCTTTTGCAATAAGGTGGAAAGGAACCGTTAAACAAGGTGTTTATGATAAGCCCGTATCATCTCTTGATATAATGGCTACAGCTGTTGCTTTGGCTAATGCAAAAACTAACCCAGAAAAGCCTTTAGATGGTGTAAATTTAATACCATATATCACAGGAGAAAAACTTGGAAAGCCACATGAAACAATTTATTTAAGAAAGTTTGATCAAGATAGATTTGCAGTTAGATATAACGATTATAAACTTGTTGTAATAAAAGGGGAAAAAGAATTGTATAATCTTGAAAAAGATTTAAGCGAAACTACAAATATTGCCAAACAACATATTGATCAAGTTGAAAAAATTGATGCACTTCGTAAATCTTGGAATGAAGAATTAATAGACCCTGTTTTTAAAGGGTTAGTGCATAGAAAAAAAAGAATAAATAAAAATGGTAACTAAAATTCTATTCCAAATTGGTTTAGCGATAAAAAGATAGAAACTGGCTTTTCCAAAATAGCTCAACTCTATAATCTAAATGATGATATAAGTGAACAAAATAATGTTGCTTTAAATAACAAAGAAATTGTTGTTATGATACAATCTAAAATAGATAGTATAATTAATACTCAATAATAAAAAATGATAAACAAATTAATTCAATTACTTGTAATAACTTTTGCTTTAACGGCAAATGCAACAGACTATTATATAAGTTCGTTGACTGGCTTAGACTCAAATAATGGATTAACAGATACTACACCTTGGCAAACATTAGATAAACTGTACAATACAACTTTCTTGGCAGGAGATAAAATTTTGTTTAAATCGGGTGATGTATGGCAAGGCATGTTTTGGCTTAAAGGTTCAGGAACTGCTGGCAACCCAATTATAGTAGATAAATATGGAGGAACAACTAAACCCGTTATTGATGGTGATGGTTATCAAGCTTCAATATTAATTTATAACGACGATTATATTGAAATTAATAACCTTGAATTAATTAATGAAGCTTCCCATTTAGATGGTGGAGGTGGCACTAAAACACTATCAGGGTTTGGAGGTGCTGTAAATAGTTGGGGAAATGGAAAATACAATAGATTTGGAATTAAAATTGTGGCAAGTACACGCAGCTTAAATTATTTTAGAATTGATAATAGCAAAGTGCATAAAATTTATCCAACACCACCTGCTGGAGAAGAAAATGACACGCATTATGAAACCCCAAATAACATTACAAAAAAATCTAGAGGTTGGGGCATTAAAATAGATGTGCAATCCTCAGATCCTAACTATTATAAAATTAATGATGTAAAAATCACCAATAGCTATTTTACAGATATAGGGCATTATGGTATATGGATAAAACCCCTAGGTTTAGCTGGTAAAGATTATACTTTTTATTCTAGTGACTACAGCATAAACAATTGTGAATTTAACAATACTGGTGGCTCTGGAATTGTTCCAAATAAATCTTATAATGTGACCATAGAAAATAATATTTTTGATGGCACTGGATCTACTATGGACGATAGAATGTGGAAACGTGGTAGTGGCTTATGGACATTCAGTTCAAAAAATGTAATAGTTCAACACAATCAATTTTTAAATGTACGTGGATGGCAAGATTCCTATGGTGCACATATTGATTTTGGAAATGAAAATGTAGTTTTTCAATACAATTACAGTTATAATAACGAAGGTGGTTTTGTTGAAATATTGGGCGATAATATTAATTGTGGTTATCGCTATAATATTAGTGTTAACGATGGTTGGCGTACAGATCCACCTAACGAAGTAAAACACGGACGTGTATTCTGGGTGTCACCATACTGTGGACAAGGAAATGGAGCTTGTCCAAATACGGGAAGTTTTATTTATAACAATACAGTTTATGTACCAAACAACATGGATCCTGAAATTTTGGTGATGCCTAAAACTGGAGATACACATATTTTTAATAATATAATTTATAAGCAAACTGGAGGTACGCCAATGGCAACAGACTTAACAAACAATAGCAACGATGTTCTTGATGTTTCCCACAATCAGTTTTATCCACAATCACAGTTTGTTTTAGAAACAGAATTACAAAATAATGCTATTTATACAAATCCACAATTTGTATCTGTGGGTGATAACGATCCAGATTCTTATAAATTAGCATCTGGAAGTACATCAATTGGAGCAGGTAAATTGATAAACGGAAGTACTAATTTCTGGAACTTTTTACAAAACAATGGAGGTCTTGATTATTTTGGCAACTTGGTATCAAGTACAAGTGTTCCAAACATTGGTGCTTATAATGGTGCTCCTGTTTTAGGGTTAAACCAATTTAAAGAAAAATCTTTGACTTACTTCCCTAACCCAACAAACGGAAAGATTACGTTTAAAACCAATACTTCAAACAACAAGTTAATTGTATCAATTTATGATGTTACAGGAAGATTTTTAAAAAATACATTCACCAATACCGTCAACCTAGAACATTATCCACAAGGAATTTACCTTTTAAAAGTGACCTACGATAGTCATGTAGAAACGGTAAGAATCATTAAACAAAAAAATTAAAAGATGAAAAAAATATTATTAATAGGACTTCTAGTCACCTGTTCTTCTCTCTTTGGGTTCAATAATAAACCAGCTAGCAGGAATACAAATACCGTAACTAATCCTCCTTCCCAACCAAACATTATAGTAATTATGGTTGATGACTTAGGGTATGCAGATGTAAGTTTTAATGGCTCAACAGAAATACCAACACCAAACATAGATCGCATTGCGAATGAAGGCATAAAATGTACAAACGCATATGTAACCTATTCGGTTTGTGGTCCAAGTAGAGCTGGATTTATGACAGGTCGTTATCCGCAACGTTTTGGTTTCGAGCGTAATCCCAAATATGAACCAAACCAAATAGCCCCTGGACTCCCTTTAAGCGAAAGCACTATTGCAGAAACTCTACCAGAAGCATACAATACTGGAGTCATTGGGAAATGGCATTTAGGTGCGCATCCTGACAACCATCCTTTAAATAGAGGATTTGATGAATTTTTTGGTCATTTAGGTGGTGGACATAGGTATTTTGCAAATGAATTAACCATACAAGATAGCTATTCGGTACATAACGAAAATGACAGTTATAGAACATGGATTATGAGAGATCACAATTCTGTTAACCCAGTTGGTCAAAAATATTTAACCGAAGCGTTTTCTGATGAAGCCGTAAGTTTTATTCAAAACCACGCTGTAAATCCAGATCCATTTTTCCTGTTTCTTTCATACAATGCGCCACATGGCCCTTTACAGGCTACTCAAGAATATTTAGATAGATTCCCAACTTTATCTGGAGACAGAAAAACTTATGCAGCTATGGTAAGTGCTGTTGACGATGGTGTTGGTTTAATTTTAGATCAATTAGTAACTTCAGGTATAGACTCTAATACAATTGTGTTTTTTCTTTCAGATAATGGTGGTAAAACACAATATGCTAACAATTCACCTTTAAGAGGAGGTAAAAGTGCAGCTTATGAAGGTGGTTATCGTGTTCCTTTTGCTATTCGATATAATGGCACTATAACTCCAGGTATCTATAATAAACAGGTTTCTGCTTTAGATATATACGCTACAGCAATTGCTTTAGCTGGTGCTACACAGAATCCTGCCAAACCACTTGACGGCGTGAATTTAATACCTTATTTAACAAATGTTAATACTCAAGAACCTCATTCTGAAATTTATTTACGGAAATTTGATCAACAACGATATGCTGTAACTAAAGATGGTTATAAACTGGTATCATACTTTCATACTGGTATTCATGAGCTCTATGATTTAGATAATGATATTGGAGAAACCACAGATATTTATAATGCTAAACCAGAAATTGTTGATGAATTAGCATATATAAGAGAAGCCTGGACATCGCAACTTATTAACCCCGTTTTTCAAGGAATAACTAATCCGCCAAATTATGCTAGTCCAAGTCCAAGTGACTATTTAGTCAATCATAATTTCGAATTAGGAAATATTACTGGTTGGAACAACTGGAATAATAGTATAACAAGTACAAAAGTGAAATCGGGTACTTATGCTGGTTTGATAAAATCAAATAAAACAGGAAGTTTAAAACAAATAATGGAGCTAAAGGCAAATACTGCCTATCAACTCAAGTTTTGGTATAAATCTGATAATTCTTCTGGAGAAACTGCTAAAATCATACTACAAGATGAAGTAACTAGCACTAAATTTCTAGATGATGTAATTACTACAACTGGAACCTTTAAAGAATACGATAATACATTTACAACTGGAAGTGAGAAAAATCAAATAAGTTTAAGTGTATGGAAAGACATTGCTGGAAACAGCAATCTTTATGTCGATGATTTTGAAATCATCGAAGTTGGTGGCTCTGCAGATCAACTTCGTCTTAAAGTCGAAAGTTTATTGGCTATGGAATCTGGTCAAACCTATCAAGCTAGAGCTGTAGAAATCCCGCTTACAGCTTGGTTAGGTACAAAATCGTGGGAAATAATTGATGGTACTGGGTCTGCTACTATAGATTATAAAGGTTTAATAACAACTGTAAATGATGGAACAATTACATTAAAAGTAAGTTCATTACATAACCCTTCAATTTTTGATGAAATTGAGCTAACTATAGGAACACCTCTAGGCGTAGAATCTGAAACTGCTTCAAAACACAATTTGTTTTCTGTAGTTGGTAGCAATGTTGTAGATAACACTATTTCTATAAAAACGCATGCACATTTAAACAAAGTAACTATTCAAATTTTTTCTTTAACAGGAAAACTAGTATATATAAAAGAACTTAATAACCTTGAGCAAAGTAATCATACATTTGAATTGAAAAATGTAAGTTCAGGCATGTATTTTCTTAATCTAACAACTTTAAATGCTCAACAAACCCTCAAGTTTATTAAAAATTAAATATGAAAAAACTACTCTCAATATGCTGTTTGTTTTTTATTTCAATAACTACACAAAGTTTTATTGTAGTTAGTGAAAGTTCTGTAACTTCTATTTTAGCTGGAACAGACGATTACATTATTAATCATGACTTTGAACAGGGAATGACAGCTTGGAACGATTGGAATAACACTTTAACAAGTGTTGCTTCTGAAGTACATTCTGGCACTAATGCAGGAAAAATTAAAAACGGTAATGGCAGCTTACAACAAGCTATATATTTAAAAGGAAATACCACTTACCAAATTAAATTTTGGGCTAGATCAGAATTTAACAATCAAACTGCAACCATTCAAGTTGTAAATAATGCTACTTCTGTAAAATACTTAAACAATGTAACTGTCAATACAAGCACAGCCTATGCTCAATATTCGTATTCTTTTACAACTGATGGAGATGCTAATACAAGTACAGTATCTTTTAGTCTTTTTAAATGGAATGCACCTGCAGGAGCCATATACGCTGATGATTTTGAGATTACTGAAACTGGAAGTTCACCAGATCAAATTCGCTTAATAAATACTGATAATCTCAACGCAATGCAAGTTGGATTTTCATACCAAGCCGAAGCAGTTAAAATTCCATTAACCGCAAGTACCGAGTTATGGGAAATAGTTGATGGTACAGGAAGTGCAACTATAGACCAAAGCGGATTAATTACTGCTGTTTCGGAAGGTACTATTACTTTAAAAGTTAGTTATGTTAGTAATCCCTCAATTTCAGATCAAATAGAATTAACAATTTCTCCTGCAACTCCAGTTAGCACCTATTATATAGATGCAACAAATGGATTGGATACTAACGATGGCTTATCAGAAAGTAATGCGTGGCAAACGGTTTCAAAAGTCAACAACTTTCTTTTTATGCCTGGAGATCAAGTGTTGTTTAAATCTGGTGAAACGTGGACAGAGCAACTTATTATCACTAGAAAAGGAGCTGCTTCTAATCCAATTACTTATACGTCTTATGGAACTGGAAATAAACCCAAAATAGCCCCAACTTGTGTATTATATGCGGTAGAAATAAATAATGCTAGCTATACGGTTTTTGATGGGTTTGATGTTTCTAACAATTGCGGAACCGTAGCAGGATACAGATATGGAATTGCTATAATAGCTGATAACGAAGGTGATATTCCTGAAATCATTGTAAAGAATAATGACGTACATGATGTTGCTGGAGATCCAGTAAAATCTAACGGAACAAGTGGAGGAATTAGATTTCGTAACCAGGGTGCAATTTTAAGTAGATTGGTAGATTTGCAAATAATAGGAAATCACATTTATGACTGTGAAAGAAACGGAATAAATGGATCTACAGATTATTGGTCAACTCAATATGGAAGTTTAAGAGTTTATGTAGCACAAAACCTTATTGAACGCGTACCTGGTGATGGTATTGTTATGCACGGAACAGAAGATAGTCTATGCGAATACAATATTTGCAGAGACTTTACAAATAACTTACCTGATGTTTCTGAAAATGCCGCAGCTGGAATTTGGCCTTTTAATTCAATAAATTGTACGATTCAGTATAATGAAGTAAGTGGTCATATAGCTAGTTGGGATGCACAAGGGTTTGATTCTGACTGGAGGTGTGAAAACACCATCATTCAATACAATTACAGTCATGATAATGCTGGCGGATTTTGTTTAGTGGTATCTAACGGATTGAATAATAATGAAAGCCAAAACAAAAACAGTATCATAAGATATAATATAAGTATAAACGATGGGTATAGAACTTGGGGGTCTGGAACAAATTTTGCACCCTCTTTTCATATTGGTGGACCTACACTTAACACTCAAATCTACAACAATACCATCTATTACAATACCAAACCTTCTACGGTTGCCGAAGAATTTGTTCACTTAACCAATTGGAATGGTTGGCCTGATCAAACCCATTTTAAAAACAACTTGTTTGTAAGTACAGACCCTCAACTTTCAATTTTCAGGCACAGACAAAGTACTAACAATACATATAGCCATAATTTGTATTATGGAAATATTACAGTTCCTACAGAAGAGGCAAATGCTTTAACATCAGATCCTTTATTTGTTAATCCAGGACTTGATAATTCACCTGATGACTACAAACTAGAAACAAATAGTCCTGCAAAAGCCGCTGGTGTAATTATACCAAATAATGGAGGATTAGATTTTTTTGGAAATACAGTTCCTAGTGGTATTGCACCTACTATTGGTGCACATGAGCTACATGAAACTCTTGGATTAGATTTAGAATTCAATATAAAAAACAAGTTGTTTTCTGTTGCTGGAAGCAATATAGTAGAGAATGCTATTTCTATAAATACACATGCACATTTAAATAAAGCTACTGTTCAAATTATTTCTTTAACAGGAAGTGTTATTTATAAAAAGGAATATAAAAATTTAGAACAAAGTAAACATACATTCAATTTATATAGTATAAGAGGAGGGTTATATTTTCTTAACATAACAACAAGAAATTCTCAACAAACTATAAAATTTATTAAAAAGTAAAACTATTATAGAATGACAAAATCTAATAATTTAAATTTTCTATTAATATTATTTTCTTCATTGGTATTAGCATCTTGTGCCAATCAGAAAAAAGAAGACATTAAGCCTAATATTCTATTTATTCTATCAGAAGATATAAGTACAGATATTGAAAGCTATGGCATGATTGCTGTTAAAACGCCTGTCCTAAATAAATTAGCTAAAACGGGTATTCAATATATGAATGCTTATGGAAATAATTCTATTTGTTCACCAAGTAGATCTAATATGATTACAGGAGTGCATCAAAATATTATTAATGCACAGCACCATAGGTCAAACAGAAAAATTCCATTAGCAAAACCTTATAAACCAATTACATCCTATTTAAGAGATGCTGGTTACACTACCATTATTGGAAGTAATTTAGTTAGACAAAACGGACAAAAAATTGATGTTAATTTTAAGCATGACATGTTAGGTAAATGGGATGGAGAAACCCAATTTGGATTATTTGATAAAAAACATGAAGCTTTACCAGAAGACCAACCTTTCTTTCAACAGGTAACCATGCATGTGACACATAGAGGCGATTGGTGGAATAGTATCAGAGAGAAATCAACCCATAAAGTAAACCCGGACGATGTTGCATTACCTCCACACTATGCAGACAATCCAGTTATTCGTGAAGATTGGGCTAAATATTTAGATCAAATTGAATATATGGATGCTGAAGTTGGTTTATTATTAGCCGATTTAGAAGCCAAAGGGATGAAAGACAATACTATCATTATTTTTATTGGCGATAATGGCAGATGTAATGTAAGAGGAAAGGGCTATTTATACGAACCAGGATTACACTTACCTCTAATTGTAAACTGGCCAGCTAAACTTTCTGGCGGAAAAAAAGACACACGTTTAGTCGCTTCTGTTGATGTTGCGGCTACCATATTAGACGCGGCTGGTGTTGAACTACCTGATTATATGACTGCTCGTTCCATTATTAAGGAAGATGAAAACCCTCGCGAATATATTTATTCTGCAAGAGATTTATGGGATGAAGTGTTAGAACAATCAAGAGCAATTACTACGCATGAATACAGATATATTAAAAATAACATTGTAGACCAATCTCATGATGCGCATCAAGCCTATTTAGAATTTCACAGACCTGCTGTGCATATTATGAGAGGATTAAAAGAAAATGGCGAATTGGATACATTACAATCTAAGTTTTTTGCAGCTTCAAAAGAACCTGAAGAATTATTCGATATCATTAATGACCCTTTTGAGGTTAATAATCTAATCGATAATCCAGAATTTAAGGATGTAGCCAATAAAATGCGTGGCCATTATAACGACTGGAATTCTAAAAATCATGATTTTGGACTAGACCCAATTAATTGGGTTAATTGTCCCCCTCCAAATGCTGGCGATATTATAAAATGGTTAGAAAAAGAACAACCAGAAGTATTAGACCAAATGGCTCAAGGCATTGAGCCTGGTTTTGGAAAAATTTCAAGACAATATAATCAAATGTTAGAATCAAAAAAATAATGTTCTACTTAAATTATTAAAGATGTTAAAAAAACAAGGGCTTTTATTAGTGTTTTTCCTTTACGGGACACTTTTATTTTCACAAACAAAATTACCTTCATTTTTTGGGAATAATATGGTTCTTCAACAAAATGAAAAAGTTGCAATCTGGGGTGAAGACAAACCAAATACAAAAATTAAAATCATGGGCAGTTGGGGAGAGAAATCTTCAACAGAAACTGATGCAAATGGTAAATGGCAAGTTAAACTTCAAACTCCCAAAGCAGGTGGTCCATATACTCTAAAAATAAAAGGAAGTCAAAACGTTACGTTAAAAAATGTACTAATAGGTGAAGTTTGGATTTGTTCAGGACAATCTAATATGGAAATGCCCTTAAAAGGGAAAGTTAACGAACCTATTATTGGGAGTTTAGAAACCATTTTAAATTCAAAAAACAGTCAACTTAGATTCTTTCATGTAAAAAAGGATGCAAGCTTAATTCCATTGGATGATGTTAGTGGTACATGGCAAGAAACATCACCTGAAACGGCAAGCAATTTTAGTGCAACTGCATATTATTATGGAAAAAAAATACAAGCTATTTTAGGAGTTCCTGTTGGGTTAATACATGCATCCTGGGGAAGTTCAACAGCAGAGGCATGGACAGATAAGGAAACTTTATCTCAATTTGAATCTGTGGTAATTCCAAAAGAAATACCAAAAAAGATGAAGCAACAAGTTCCAACACTTTTATACAATGCCATGTTACATCCTTTTATTGGCTATAACATGAAAGGCGTTATTTGGTATCAAGGAGAATCTAACAAATTACGAGCAAATGAATATCAAGAACTTGTAACCAAAATGGTGAGCTCTTGAAGAACGAGCTGGAAACAAGATTTTCCATTTTATTATGTTCAAATTGCGCCATTTGAATACAATGGTATAAATACAGCATATTTAAGAGAAGCCCAGTTAAAAACCATGCAGTCTCTAAAAAATTCTGGAATGGCAGTAACTATGGATATAGGTGAATGTGATAATATCCATCCTTCCAACAAAAAACCTGTCGGAGATAGATTAGCTTATTGGGCTTTATCTAAAACCTATAATATTGGAGGAATAACTTATAGTGGGCCTGTTTATAAAGAAATGAAAGTAGAAGATTCTAAAGCAATTTTAAACTTTGATTATGCAAATAATGGATTTTCAAGTTTTGGTAAAAAATTGCATGGTTTTGAAATAGCAGGAAATGATAAAGTGTTTTATGAAGCTGATGTTAAAATAACTAAACACAAAAAATCCTTAACAGTTTGGTCAGATAAAGTGCAAGAACCCATTGCTGTACGCTATGCTTTTAAAAACTGTGTAGAAGGAACACTATACAATGTAGAAGGTTTACCTGCATCTTCTTTTAGAACCGATAATTGGGATAACAAATAATTATTGAAAATAATATGAATAAAAGCCTACTTATCTTGATTTTTTTATTGGTTATGGGGTTTTCGTATGCTAAAACATATTATATCCACCCTAAAGATGGAAATGACCAAAGCATTGGCACAAATATAAAAGAACCTTGGAAATCTTTTAAAAATATAGAAAACCTTCATCTACAACCAGGAGACATTATTGCTTTAGCTTCGGGTTACGAAATTAAAGGTAGTTTAATTTTAAAAAATAAAAAAGGGTCTAAAAATCAACCTATTGTAATAAAATCATACGCATCAGATTGTAATTTTACTCAGTTTACAACTATAAATTCAAAAGGGTTTTTAAATGGAATATTGTTAGAAAATTGCTCTAATATATGTGTTGAAAGCATAAAAATCATTGCAGATGGCAGCAATAATGACCATATCATTTCCAATAAAAAATCAATGCGATGTGGTATTTTAGTTAAAACTACAAAACCTGTAGTTTCTGAAAACATTACTATTAATAATGTTGATATCTCTAATATTTATTTCGAAAATAAAGGATTTACACGTTCAGAAGCCGAAGTAAGAAGTGCTAACGGTACGCAAAGTTATGGTTATGGTATTCGATTTTTTAATAGAACTCCTAATGCTTTTATTAAAAATGTGACCGTAAGCAATTCTTCAATTAGTAATGTTAGTCATACAGGAATTAAATATACTGGGAATAAAAAAGGGTCTATACAAAACATCACTTTATTTGGTAATGAAGTGTTTAAAACTGGTGGCCCTGGAATACAAATGAGTAATGTTTCCAGTGGACATGTGTATAATAATACCGTAAACAAATCTGGTTCAAATGATGATTCAAGAAAATGGGGTCGCGGTAGCGGCTTATGGACTTGGGGTTGCGACAATATATTAATTGAAAAAAATAAGTTCGAAAACGCAAATGGCCCTGGAGATTCTGCTGGACTTCATATAGATTTTAATTGTAGCAATATTATTGTTCAGTATAATTTAAGTAGAAATAATGCAGGTGGTTTTTGTGAAATTTTAGGAAACAACTACAACTGTAGTTACAGATACAATGTAAGTATTAACGATGGTTATAGAATTAAAGGAGAAAATGGAGCCTTTCAAGAAGGCAAACTCTTTTGGTTAAGTGGTTACGTTGGGAATAATAAAAAACAAAAAGGGCCATTTAACTCATATTTTTACAACAATACCATGTATGTTTCAGATACTATTGTGACTAAAATTGCAGTAGGTAAATCTGCTCGAGGTATTTTGATTGCCAATAATATTTTTCATATTACAGGAAAATCAAAATCAGTTAAAGGCGATCAGTATAGGCCAGAAGGTGCAGGAAAAGTGCAAGCTAAAAACATTGTGTTTAAAAATAATTTATTCTTAAAAGAAGACACTTGGCCAATAAATATTGCTATTCAAGATGCCAATCCATTCTATGGCGATGCCCAATTTAAAAATAGAGGAGGTTCTCAAATTAGTGATTATATACCTACTAATATTGAATTGATTAAAAACAAAGGCATAACTATCCCTAAAATACCTAACGATAAGAAAGGCTTACTAATTGGTCTAAAAGTCGATGAAGATATTTTAGGTAATAAAATTAACGGAGTACCAGATATTGGTGCTATTGAATTGAAATAAGAAAACTTAAATTATTTAAAAAAGATATAATGAAAAAAATTAAAGTGATTTTTGCAACATTAATATTGTTCACAACCTACACATTTAGCCAAGAAACAAGACCAAATATTGTTATAATATATGTTGACGATTTAGGATATGGCGATCTTAGTTCTTATGGTGCCACCGAAGTAACAACTCCTAATGTTGATAAATTAGCGCAAGAAGGCATTAAGTTTACAGATGCACACTGTTCTGCATCAACTTGTACGCCATCACGTTATTCTTTACTAACAGGAAGATATGCATTTCGTAAAAATGCTGCTGTTTTACCTGGAGATGCCCCTTTATTAATTAGCACCAAAAGAGAAACACTTCCTAAAATGCTTCAAAAAAATGGTTACAAAACAGCTGTTATTGGAAAATGGCATTTAGGTTTAGGTAATGGAAATGTAGATTGGAATGGTAAGGTTGCACCTGGTCCTTTAGAAATTGGTTTCGACTATAGCTATTTAATTCCTTCAACAGGAGATAGAGTCCCTTCTGTATTACTAGAGAACCATCATGTATTAAACCTAGATAAAGAAGACCCAATACAAATTAGTTACAAGAAAAAGATTGGTAATGATCCTACAGGAATAGAAAATCCTGAATTATTGAGATACGATTCTGATGATTTCCATGGAAAAACCATTATCAATGGAGTTAGTAGAATTGGATATATGTCTGGAGGAAATTCGGCACGTTTTAAAGACGAAACAGTTCCATATCAGATGCTTAATCAAGCACGTTTATTTATTGATAAAAACAAAGAACAACCATTCTTCTTATATTTTGCATTTCATGATATTCATGTCCCTCGACTACCTGATAATAGATTTATTGGATCTACAAAAATGGGAGTTCGAGGTGATGCCATCGTTCAAATGGATTATATCACTGGAGAACTAACTAAACATCTCGAAAAAAGAGGATTAAAAGAGAATACAATCATAGTGTTTTCGAGTGATAATGGACCTGTTTTAGATGATGGTTATACAGACCAATCGGTAGAATTATTAGGACAGCATAAACCAGGCGGACCATATAGAGGTAATAAATATAGTGCCTACGAAGCAGGAACTCGTGTACCTACAATTGTACACTGGCCAGGGACAATTAAACCAAAAGAAAGCGATGCGTTAATTACACATACAGACTTGTATGCTTCTTTTGCACAACTTATAGGTCATACGCTTTTGGATAATGAAGCTCCAGATAGTTATGCCATGTGGAATACTTTTTCTGGGGAGTCATGTAAGGGTCGTAAGTACTTGTTAGAAGAGTCTGTTACCCTTTCGTTAAGACATAATAACTATAAATACATTCATCCTACAAAGAAAAAAGCACCTTGGATTGAAGAAAAAAACATAGAATCAGGAACTTCTTTAAACCCTCAATTATTCGATCTTTCTAAAGATATTGAAGAACGCAATAACATTGCAGATAAAAATAAAAAATTAGTAAAGAAGTTTAAAGCTGAAATAAATAGAATTATTTCTAATGAGGTAAGTCGAAATTAACATATCAACACAATAAAATGCTTTTGTTATAGAAAATAATGCCAAGGGAATCCAAAAATACTGAGCGATTTTAACATAAATTTTTGAAGAAAAATATCAAATAAAAAATGAATATAAATATAAAACAAACCATCATAGTATTGACTTTTTCATGTATGATGTTAGGATATAGTCAATCCAACCAAAACGATTGGGAAAATCAGCATATTACACGTGTGAATACTGAAAAACCTACGTCACAACTAGTTTCCTATGCATCGTCAAAAAAAGCATTAAAAGGTACTATTGAAGATTCAGAATACTATCAATCTTTAAACGGAAATTGGAAATTTAATTGGGTTGAAAACGTAAAAGATAAACCAGAAAATTTTTATAAAGAAGATGCAGATTTAAGTGATTGGCAATTCATTAAAGTTCCATCAAATTGGCAGATGGAAGGCTATGGCAATCCGCATTATACAAATATCACCTATCCTTTTGATAAAAATCCACCTTTTATAGCTGGTGAAAACGGCAATAATGTAGGAAGCTATGTAACTGAATTTACCATTTCAAACAACTGGAAAAAGAAAAATATTTTTCTTCGTTTTGATGGGGTGGAATCCGCTTTTTACGTCTGGGTAAATGGGAAGAAAGTTGGATATTCACAAGATAGTAGAACTACAGCTTCATTTAATATTAGTAACTATTTAAAAGAAGGAGTAAATAAAGTAGCCGTTCAGGTTTTTAGATGGAGTGATGGTAGTTATTTGGAAGATCAAGATTTTTGGCGATTGAGCGGAATTTACAGAAGTGTTTATTTAGTTGCCAGACCAAAAGTTGTTTTAGAAGATTATTTGGCAACCACAACTTTTGACGAGAATTTTAAAGATGCTCAACTTGATATAAACGTAGCATTAAAAAATACAAGCGCTAAATGTTTTAAAAAAGGAATAGTTAAAGTAGAGTTGTTTAACGCAAACAATCAGTTAGTTAAAACACATAAAACTACCTTAAAAAAACTTTCAAAAAACAATCAAAATCTTCAAAATAATACCATTTCAATACAAATTGAAAATCCGTTACAGTGGTCTAATGAAACACCTAACTTATATACGTTAAAATTATCGTTACTAAATAAAAGAAACAAAGTTATTGATATCGTTTCTTCAAAATTAGGCTTTCGTCAAATAGATATTAAAGGAAGGCAAATCTTAATCAATAACCAACCATTAATTGTAAAAGGGGTAAATCGTCACGAACACAATCCAATAACAGGTCATTTTATTACAAAACAACAAATGGTTAAGGAGGTTAAATTGTTAAAACAATTAAACATTAATACGGTTCGTAATTCACATTATCCTACCGACCCTTATTTTTACAAATTATGTGATGCGTATGGTATTTATGTAATTGACGAAGCCAATGTTGAATCACACGGTATGCGTTATGGTAAAGAATCTTTAGCGAAAGACCCAACTTGGGAAAAAGCACACGTTGAACGTATGGAAGCTATGGTGGCTCAAAATAAAAATCACGCTTCAATAATTATGTGGTCATTTGGAAATGAAGCTGGAAATGGCGTAAATATGGTAGCTATGGAAAAAGCATCTAAAGCTATTGATTCAAGTCGCCCTACACATTATCATTTTTCAGATGAACCTATAGTTGGTGATATTTGGGGTGGTGGTGTTATAAAAGGTGGGAAAAAACAAAATTTTGGTAGATATCAATCTGTAAAAGATTTAATTATGATAGATGCATTAAATCTTGACCGTCCTTTTATTGTAAATGAAGTTGCTCACGCTATGGGTAATGCAATGGGTAATTTAAAAGAATATGTAGAGGTTTATGAGCAATACGAAGGCATTTCTGGAGGTTGTATTTGGGATTGGGCAGACCAGGGTATATTAGCTAAAAACGAAAAAGGCGAAGAATATTATGCTTATGGTGGTGATTTTGGAGATACTCCTAACGATTTAAACTTTTGCTTAAATGGTGTTTTATTTTCCGATTTTAGCTTATCGCCTAAAGCCTACGAAGTAAAAGATTGTTACCAGAATATTGATTTTAATTGGAAAACGAAAAATGAACTAATTTCAGTTACAAATAAACACGCATTTACCAATACCAAAAAATTTAAAGTTGAATGGAAATTACTTCAAAACGGAGTTCCAAAACTAAATGGTGTTTTTACATCATTAGCTGTAAATCCACTTGAAAAAGGAACTGTTCAAACTCCACAGGAAGTACTGAATTATATTAAAAATAGTGATGATGAATATTTGCTGAATATTTCAGTAAAAACTTCTGAAGACTATTCTTGGGCAAATAAAGGATTTGTAATTGCAAAAAAACAACTCGAATTAACACCTTGGAATTCAGGTGAAATAAGCGTGAAAAGTTCTGATGATCTTCTAGATTATAAAACGATAAATGACGATATTTTAATTAGTTCAGCACATTTTCAACTTCAATTTGATAAAAAGCAGGGAGTCATAACTTCTTATAAAATTGATACTATTGAATACCTAGAAAAAGGGCCACAATTAAATATTTGGAGAGCTCCTACAGATAATGATGGAGGATATAAAAATATGTGGAGAAATAAGTCAAATCAAGATGCTGTTAAATGGATTGATGCTGGTTTTGAAGGCGCAACCCTTCAAGTGAATACTGTTAATATTGATAAAAGTGATTCTAATGTTATTATTAATGTAGAAGGTGTGTTAGTTGGTTCAAACACGAATAACTTAGCAACTATTTCACAAAAATATACCATAAACGGAAATGGTGAAATTCATTTAAACACCTTGTTTAATCCACTAAAAGAATTGCCTGTATTACCAAAACTAGGGTACGAATTAGTACTACATAAAGGTTTTGATAAATTTGAGTGGTATGGTAGAGGGCCTCACGAGAATTATCCTGACCGTAATATAGCTGCACAATTAGGCATTTATTCAAAATTAGTTGACGAACAATTTGTAAATTATCCTGTACCTCAAGAAAACGGAAATAAAACAGATGTACGTTGGGCTAAAATAATTAATAAAAATGGAAGAGGGCTACAAGTTAGTTCTCTAAAACCTTTTGAAACAAGTGCAAGACATTTTACACTGGACGATTTAACCAAAGCAAAACACACTTACGATTTAGAAAAAACGAAAGAAGTATATTGGTATATTGATGTAGCTCAAAATGGTTTAGGTGGCAATAGTTGTGGACCAAAACAAATGGAGCACTATTTATTTAACCCCTCATTTATTGAGTTCGATTTTATTTTAAAACCTATTAAGTAACTTTTTACAATGTATAAAAATAATTTGTTTCCGTTTTTCATACTTTTTTTGCTAATAATTACCACAAGCTGTTCTTCAACCTATTATGTAGATGCTACTAATGGTAACGATTCCAATTCTGGAAATTCACCAGAAAAAGCTTGGGCTTCATTAAGCAAAGTTAATAGTGTTGTTTTTCAACCTGGAGATAAAATACTATTTAAATCAGGAACTAGTTATGTTGGCCAATTAGAGCCTCAAGGAAGTGGTGCTGAAGGAAAACCTATCATTATTAACCGTTATGGCAAAGGGGAAAAACCAGCAATTCATGGTGAAGGACAAAAATTGCATACACTATTGCTCTACAATGTTGAATATTGGGAAGTTAATAATTTAGAAATTACCAATACCGGTAAAGAGAGAGTAGCTAACAGAAGAGGTGTTACTATTAAAGCTGAAGATTTTGGAGATGTTCATCATATAGTATTAGATAGTCTTGAAATTCATCATGTGAATGGAAGTTTAGTAAAAAGTGATGGAGGCGGAAGTGCTATTGTATGGAGAAACTCAGGTGAGAAAGTAAAAACACGTTTTGTAAATTTAATTATTCAAAATTGTTATTTACATCACTGTGGTAGAAATGGTATTAATTCTTGGGGAAATATTAATAGAGAAAAATGGTATCCTAGTATTGGTGTTATTGTTCGCAATAACTTATTAGAACAAATTCCAGGTGATGGTATTGTACCTATTGGTTGTGATGGTGCTATTGTAGAACATAATGTACTTAGAGATTTTCCTGATATGCTTTCGCACGAAGAAGCAGCAGCTGGTATTTGGCCTTGGAGTTCAGACAATACAGTAATACAGTATAATGAAGTGAGTGGACACAGAGCAAAATGGGATGGACAAGGGTATGATTCGGATTATAACTGTGAAGGAACCATTATTCAGTATAATTATAGTCACGATAATTATGGTGGATTTTTACTGGTTTGTAATAATGGCTTTACTTATAAAACTTCTGGTAATATGGGCACAAAAAATACCATTATTAGACATAATATTAGTGTAAACGATGGTATTCGCCCTTATCCAACTGAACGTGAAGGCGATTTTTCGCCAGTATTTCATATAACAGGTCCAGTAGAAAATACTGATATTTACAATAACGTAATAATTTTACCTAAAAAATCATTAGACAATACTATTGTTAAAATGGATAATTGGGGTGAGGCTTGGCCAGTAAATACCACTTTTAAAAATAATATATTTTACTCTGAAGGCAATAGCACTTTTTCTTTTGGAGAAGACCAAAATACCATATTTAGCAATAACGTGTATTATAACAATATCGGTAATCTTCCAAAAGATGTAAATGCTGTTTTTACAAAGCCAGATTTTATAAACCCAAATGTTCGTGGTAGTGGTTTTGAGGTATTAGAGAATTTTATGATTAAAGGAAATAGTGAGCTAAATAAAAAATCTATTGGCGTTTCAAAACTTATTTTAGAATAATAAGATGTCTTAAAAACAACAAAGCGCTTTAATAATATTATTAAAACGCTTCATCTAGCTATTAATCAATTTTGGGGAAGTCAATAATTTAATTCATACACGCTTTTTTATTTAATAAGTAATTTGTGTGTTTTTATATTGTTATCGTAGTTTATTTTAACATGATATACTCCTGTTGAGAAACTACTAACATCAATTGTTGCCAATTTAGACTCTTTGGTTTTACTTAAAATCCTTCCATTTTGATCGTAAATAAATACACTGTAATTATGAATATCTGTTTTTATATTTAGAATATTGCTTGCTGGGTTTGGATATATTTTAAATTCCTCATTGGTAACATTATCAACACTTAAAGGCGTTGCTAGCTTATAAGCTCGTACCCAATCTACTTTTGCTGAAGACAAGGTGCCTATAGGTTGCCCTGCAAAATCACCATCTCCAAAGCTAGCTCCCACCGATAGCCAAAGCCATTCAGGAACTTGTGGCACTAAGGGATCTCCAAAATTTGAAGTACTAGTGTTTTCAACAATTGGAAACACTTTAGTTGCATTCGTAGAAGTTACAGGAACACCATCGTAGTATGTTTGTAGAAAATCAGGTGTCCAATGCAATGCAAAAATATGATACCCTGAGTGAATTCCTGGTGAATTATATGGAACAGAATATGATACATGGTCTGAACCATAACCATCATAATGTAAAACCGTTTTTACCTTATCAGTAACCCAAGCTGATTCAAACACATCTATTTCAACACCATCTGCAGCAGAGTTATTTACGTTCCCTTGGTTATGTCCTTGAAACCAAAATGCTGTGTGATTAGCCTTTGCAGTTTCTGCTATTTGTATTCTTGCTTCAAAATATCCATAAGTAGGCTCATATAGATTTCTGCTTTCAATACTTCCACAGTGCATTGTATTGCTATCAAACTTTTCACCTTCTAATTCAAGTTGTCCTACACCATTAATGCTTACATTATCGGCTGTCCACCACCAATCAGATAAGGCTGGATCTCTATTTGCTAATCCTCTACTTTTTGTACTTACACTTACTACCCATCTATCAGGGTGAGGTGTTGGAGAAGCGCTGCCATTAAATTCATCACTAAATTCTAATTCCCAGTTACCTGGCACAGAACCTTGAGGTTGTTGACCCACAGGAGTATCTGGGTCAATAAGTTCTTGTCCTCTAACACTTAAACTTAATGTTAGGAGTAAAAATACTATATATATATTCTTCATAGTTTATATTGTTATGCTAATGCCCTTTAAGTTTTACATTAGGTGCTTTTTGAGTTACTTCAATATTTTGTATTAGTTGTTTATGAATTTTATAGGTAACATCCATCCATTCTGGTTCTTCAAGCCAAAGTGGTTTTATTAATTCCGTTTCCCAAGTTTCTAATTCGTTTAAAACTGTTTTATAAGTATCAATTTCAGTTTCTAAAATATTAGTTGTTTCTCCCAAATCTTTTTCAATATTATACAAGGCAGAGCCAAAATTGTCTAATCTAATTAATTTATGATCTCCTATACGTGCACCTGCTTCATCTAATTTTCTCCAAAATAATTTATCATGTGGATTCCCTTGTTTTTCGTTTTTTAAATAAGGTAATAAACTTACCCCGTCTAACTCAAGGTCTTCATCTTTTTGAATATTTGCAGCATCAATTGAGGTTGTAAAAATATCTAAGGAAGATGTTAAGCCATTAAATGTTTGTGCTCCAGGAACTTTTGCTGGCCAACTAACTACAAAAGGCACTCTATGGCCTCCTTCAAATTTATTACCTTTCCAACCTTTTAATGGTCCCATTTTTGAATCGTTATTGTGGGCTCCACCATTATCACTAATGAAATAAATTATGGTATTATCAAGAATTCCTAATTCTTTTAATTTATTGCGAAGCTTTCCAATGTTTTCATCTAAAGACCAGGTCATTGCTGCCAATGTTTGACGTGGATGATCTTTATATTTTTCTAAATCTTCGGTTTTAGCTTCCATTGGCGTATGCACTGCATTATAAGCCAAGTACATAAAAAATGGTTGGTCTTTATTTTCTTCAACAAAACTCACTGAACGATCGCCTAAAACATCTGTTAAGTAGCCATTAAACTTTACTTGTTTTCCGTTTTGTTGTAGCATATGATGTTTTGAAGGGTTTTCAATAGGAAAATAAGAACGTCCTCCAGCTATAAAGCCATAAAACTCATCGAAACCTCTATTATTTGGATGATCACTCTCTGTGCCTCCTAAATGCCATTTACCAATTGCTATAGACTTGTATCCATTTTGTTTGAATACATCTGCCATTGTAACAACATCGTCTGATAAACCAATATCTCCAGAGCCTCCATAACCTGTTCCATTAGCCTCAAAACCAAAGCGTTGTTGGTATTTTCCGGTAATTAAACCTGCTCTTGAAGGTGCGCAAACCGTAGAACTTACATGTGCATCTGTAAAAATAACACCATTTTTAGCAAGTTTATCTATTTCTGGGGTTTCTAAATCTTTACTCCCCATAAAACCAAAATCTACATAACCTGCATCATCAATAAGTATTACAATAATGTTTGGTTTAAGTTTGTTTAAGTTTTGATTTTTTTGAGTATTCTTTACAACTTTTAGAGAAGTATTAGTGCTATTATTTTTTTTACAAGAATATGTGATTAGAAAAATACTGTATATCAAAACGATGGTTTTCACTAATTTAAAATATTTTAACATACTCTTTTTGTTTTAAAAAAAATAGTAGAGAATTGAAAATCTGTTGTGATTTATATATTCTCTACTATTACTTATAATTAATAGATAGATTTATTTTTTATTCTTTTATAAACTTAAAAGAATCAGTTACACCATTTATAGTAGCTTTAATAATATAAACACCTGTATTTAAGCAAGAAACGTTTATTTTAATTTTATTAATGTTTGGTAAAGTACTTATTACTTTCTGACCAATTAGATTAAATATTTCTATTTTTTCAATATTTTTTGAAGAAGAAACATTTAGCTCATTTGTTGTAGGGTTTGGATAATGTGAAAAATTGAATTTTTCAAAATTTTTAACTGATAGTGTATTTTCAGTAATACTTACATCATCTAAATATGCCATTGCATTACTATCATTCCACCATTGAAATCTTGCTAAAGTCATATCTGCTGCTGCAACAAATGTAAAACTGCCTTGTTTCCATGTATAATGAGGAGGAGCCCAAGTTGCTCCGTAATTTTGAGAATTACTTGCATTTGCTCCATTGTCAGCAACTAATGGTGTCAAATCCATAAAAGCCCCATTAGTATTACCAGTACGATTTCTTATTTTAAACATACCTGGGTTATTATAAGTCCCCTCAGAATTATATCCATAATAGAAATCCACCGTATATGTTGAGCCAGGTGTTACTGCAAATTCCTGTATTAAAGCAGCACTATATAATCCTCTTGTTGCGAAATATGAACCTGTACGAGGTGTCATTGTTTCATGACTTGTTACAGCCTCTGAAGTATAACTTAGTGTACCCCAATCAGATAGTGCTCCATCTTCAAATCCACCGTTAGTAATAAGATTCTGTGAAAAACAGACAGAGGTAATTAAAATTGTAAATAAAAAAGTAATTTTTTTCATAATAAGATATTTAATAATTAAAATTTAGTTTAAGATATTATAGAATTCTATAATCACTAAGCAACATATTATGGGTTGCTTAGTGATAGTATTTTTATATCTTTTCTTTTAGGGAAATATCGTCGAAATAAAAATGAGTTTGCTTATCATTCCAAAGTATAATTCTTAGTTTAGAAACACCAGATGGTATTGTAATTTCACCAGTGAACTCTGTCCAATCTGCTGTCGAAGATAGCGCATCAGAATTGGCTATTTTTTTATTAGCAATATGATCTTTAAAGACAATTTTCTGTTTATGTCCTTTGTCTTCAGCCCATTTAGAATGTAATTTATATACATATGTCTTATTGGCTTCAACTTCAACGACCGTTTGTAAAGCTGAACTACCGTGTTGTAATCTTGCACTAAAAAAACCAGTATAAGCGTCTGTAACATCTACACTCACAGCATCAGATTGATATCCATCCCATCCATTTGGGGTATTCCAAGTTGACCATTGAGTATTTTCCCAAGTTCCACCTTCAAAATGACCATTAAAAATCAACTCATCATCATCAACTGGTGGTATATATTCTGTATCCATACCTGGCCCTATTAGGGCATTTGGGTTATGTTGCGCATAAAATTGTCCAACCATTGTAAGGTTACCCTCATCATCAAATAACCTTGATGACGCTAAAGCAGGTCTACTATGATCTGAATCATCAAACCAAGCGTATCGTGAAATCCATTCAATTTTGTCTAAAGCTGGTAATACCTCTTTCATAAATTCTAACACTTGAGCTTCAGAATGTTTATTATTTTCATCATTAGTAGCCTTCCAATCTGCTACTGCAAATTCGGTTATCCATATAGGTCTTTTGTAGGCTTCATAAGTTTTTCTTAATCTATTCATAAAACTACCTACGTTTGGCCCTGGATAAGAGTGAAAACCGATATAATCAACTCTTAACCCTTGTTGCTCAACCTTTTCCATAAATTCAATCATCCAAGGATTATCTGATGAATCACCAACTACAGCAGGACTTATTAACGGCACTCCAACTTCTTCAAGTTTATGCCATACGGCAATTGCCTCATCAACAGTAACATTTGATTGGGTTATACCATCTGGTTCATTAAACCCAAGTAAATATTTTATTTTACCTTCAGCTGCTAATTGTTTTAATCTTTCTACATCTTCATCTGTTACTTTTTTCCCCCAAAACATAGGTACATACTCTACATTTTCAGGCAGCTCTTCTCTTGGCACATTTCCCCAATGGTAAAACCAATGGCTTCCAATATTATGTGTTCTGTGAGACCATGCTTTTGCGTTATAAGTATAGGCATTCCCTTTTTTACTTAATCCTACTTCGGTGCTATAATCTGTTTCTTGTATTTCAAAGTCACCAAATACATTTTTCTCACACCCTGTTAGTAATAGAGTAGTAATTACTATATAAATTATTCTATTTATTTTCTTCATTTTTTATTTATTTAAAACTTACCAAGCATGGTGTTGTAATAAGTTTGGGTTAACATCTATTTCTGCTTGAGGGATTGGAAAAACTTTAGACTTTTCACCTAGATACTGAGGATTATAAGGTCCTATAGGGTCATTGGCTGATATTAAAATTCCATTCTCTATTTCTCCCCAACGTTTTAAATCCATAAATCGTAAACCTTCTAAGGCTAATTCAACTCTACGCTCGTGTCTTACCAAAGCAATCATTTCTGATTGATTAAGATTTGGACCTTCTACATCTTCCACTTTTGGCATTCCTACTCTACCTCTAATTTTATTAATTAAGCTCATTGCACCTGAAACATCTCCTGTTTCAGCTAAGGCTTCTGCTCTCATTAACAAAATATCAGCATATCTAATTATATAAAAATCTTGGGAGCCTTCATTCCAAGGATTATTACCTTCAGCATCTGCTTTAGTTCTAATATATTTTCTTTGCCCAAATTTAGTTGCTAAATTTTCATTAAAAGCTCTATTTAGATCTTCGTTGAAAATATCTCCTTTGAAAAAGAAAGTTGCTACAGCTCTAGGATCTCTATTTTGTTTTTTATCAGCTGGGTTATATAAAGGAGAGCTTGTTATAGGCAAACCATCAATACAATAATAATCATTTACCAAATTAGGCATTGGTTGTTGATCTACTTTTGGGCTTGCTTTATATGTAGCTGAAAACATTTCTCCATTCCCAGTATCATCACCTCTTAAAAATCTTACGGCAAAAACTATTTCAGAAGAGGTTTCACCTGTTGTTGTAAAAAGCTCTTCATAATCAGAATGTAAAGAATAACCTAAACCTATAGCTTGCTGTGTTAAATTTAAAACACCAAACTCACCATTATATTCTTTATTATATAATTGAACTCTAGCAAATAAACCTAATGCAGCTCCTTTTGTTGCATACCCTAATAAATTACTTGAATGTGAAACTGGTAAGTTTTTACTTGCAAATTTTAAATCTTCAATAATCTGTGAATTGATTTCCTCATAAGTATTTTTAGCAACGTAAGCATCTTTTAAAGTCTGAGGCGCTAGAATTAATGGCACTTCCTCAAAGTAAACGGCCAGATTAAAATAAGTTAAAGCTCTTAAAAAATAAGCCTGTCCTAATAATTCTTTTTTAGTTTCAGCTGAAACTAAATCCTCAGAAATTTCATTCACATTTTTTACAACAGAATTAATTCTTGATATAGCTTGATATGAATCATTCCAAATACCTTCTAACCACCAATATGATGGATCTAAGGTACCTTCCATAAACTTCCCTGGACCTTCCCATTTCCAAGCATTAAAGGCATTATCACTTAAACAATCAAAACCAGGTAATCCTTGACCTCCATTAAGAGTTCCTCCATACAAATTTCTACTTTGTAAGGTAGAATACACTGCATTTAATGCTAAAAAAGCATCTGTTTCACTTTTCCAAAAATTACTTTCAGCAATATTTGTTTGGGACGATTGGTCTAAAAAGTCCTCACTACAACTAAATATAGTTACAGCAGTAAATAGTAATATAAATAATTTCTTCATTTTTTTAAAATTTAATATTAACACCAGTGGTAAAAGTTTTGTATAAAGGAACTCCTCTATTACTTTGGGATCCATTTGCACGTTCAGGATCAAAATGTTCTAAGCCTGTAAAAGTCAATAAATTTTGTCCTCCTATGAAAAATCTAAATTTAGATATGTTTAACTTTTCTGTTATTTCTTTTGGCAGTGTATAACCTATTTCAATATTTTTTAACCTTAAATAAGAAACATCTTGAATATAAAAGCTAGAAACTTCTGCATTGTTTTGTCCTCCAACTCTAGGCAAGCTATTCCCTGGGTTTTCTGGTGTCCAACGATTTATCCAATACGATAAAACATTACTACGATTATCATTAATTGGTAAATTTCCATTACCCATTAACAATCTATCTACACCACTTACACCTTGAAACATAAAGTTAAAATCTATTCCTTTATAATCTAAAGAACCATTAAAGTTAACTAATAAACTTGCATGAGGGCTACCAATTACGGTTCTGTCATCTGCATCTACAACACCATCTTTATTGATGTCTGCATATTTTAGATCTCCAGGTCCAGTATTTGTATTTCCAAATTGTCTTGGAGAGTTTACAATTTCATTTAAGTCTTGAAAGATTCCAATAGCCTTATATCCATAATAAGCTCTAAATGGTTCTCCAATTCTAATAATAGTTGAACTACCAATTGTTTCTTCTCCACCATCTCCTAAGCCAATAACTTCATTGTTTAAAAACTTTGTAAAGTTGGCACCAGCAGCATATTTAATTTCTCCTACTCTTCCTCTATAATTAATACCTAACTCAAGTCCTTCATTTACCATAGAAGCTGCATTTTGAGCTGCTAAATTAGTTACACCAAGTGTAGCTGGTACTGGAAAATTCCTATAAAGAATATCATTACTTTTTCTATTAAAATAATCTGCAGTAATTTCTAATTGATTGTTAAACATACTAACATCCAATCCAATATCGTATTGTGTAGTTTCTTCCCATTTGATAAGAGGGTTTGCAAGACTTGTTACAGCAACACCAACTACTGTACTATCATCTCCTAAAACATAATCTAACCCAGGATTATAAGATTGTTCAAATATATAGTTACCTATTCTATCATTACCACTTATACCCCAACTACCTCTTAGTTTTAAATTACTAATAAATTCTATATCACTAAAAAAATCTTCTTCAGAAATACGCCACGCCGCAGAAGCTGAAGGAAAATTACCATATCTAAAACCTCCTGGACCAAATTTTCCTGAACCATCTCTTCTTAAATTAAATTCTGCAAGATATTTTCCTTTATAATTATAATTTACTCTACCAAAAAATGATTGATATGATTCTGTACTTGCCCCTCCAGAAACTGCAGGATCAACTACCCCACCTGCACTAAGCTCTTCTAAATTATCTGTAGGGAAACCATTTAAAGATGCTCTAAAACCATCTCCTCTGTAAGATGAAGCTGAATGCCCTAATAAAACACCAAAAGTGTGATCTTCATTTAATGTTTTAGAGTAACGAAGTATATTTTCATTTAAAAATCTATAATTTAAACTAGAAGAATTAACTAAACTATTAAGTGTAGAAATAATTACTGGATTTCCTGCCCAATCATTTTGGCTTTGAGTAGGGCTAAAATCTGATGTATTACTAATAATTACATTTGCGCTTCCACTAGTTTCAAATGTTAAATCTTCTGTTAGTTTGAAAGTAAATCCAATTCTTTGACTAATGTTTATTCTATCATTTTCATAATTACCTAAATACCCTCTTCTAAGTGGATTACTTGTTTGGTATGAAAAGTTTGTACCTTGATAAGCCCCATCAACAACACCATAGTCACCATTACTATAATAAACAGGAATTGTTGGCGCTGTTCTTTGAAATGAATAAATAATTCCATTATCGCCACTAAAAGCATTTTGACCTCCTGTTGGACCAACTTGTCTCTTCCAAAAAGTATTGGTAACACTACTTAACGTAAACCAATCATTCAATTTAGAATTAATATTTAAACTAAAATTATAACGCTTAGAGTTAAACTTACTTCTAACTATAGCATCTTGGTCTAAAAAACCAAGAGATAATCTAAAAGTTGTTTTATCGTTACCACCGGTAAAAGATAAATTATGATTTTGTATTGGTGCTATTCTAAAGACCTCATTTGCCCAATTAGTATTAGAAAACTGATCAGGCAAGGACCCTGTGCGTATTGCTTCTAATTGAGCTGTATCATATCTTGGAGTGTACCCTACACCATCTTGGTTTCTAAATTTTTCGTTTATTAAAGTTGAGTAATCTACGGCATCTAAAAAATCAGGAACTACTGTTGTTTTTTGAAAACCATAATATTGATTATAACTGATTTCAAATTTATTCTCTTTACCTTTTTTTGTTGTCACTAAAATAACTCCATTTGCACCTCTTGCTCCATAAATTGCACTGGCTGAAGCATCTTTTAATACAGTTACACTCTCTATATCTGAAGGTGCTAAATTATTGAATGCGCTTAAATTATCATATTGAATGTTATCAATAACAACTAGAGGCGTACTACTACCAAACGTTCCTATACCTCTAATTACTATTGATGACCCATCAGCTCCTGGGTTACCAGAAGATTGTGTTAATTGTACACCAGAAAATCTACCATATAATAGTTGCCCAGAATTTGTAACAGGTTGATTTACTTCATCTTTAAAAGTTACAGTTGCAACAGAACCAGTAAGATTTACCTTTTTTTGTGTCCCATAACCAACAACCACAATTTCATCTAGCTGGTTATCTCCCCCTTCTTTTAATACTATTGTATATACTTTTTTAGTTCCAACTATTAAAGTTGTTGTTTCATACCCTAGATATGACACTTCTAAAGTTTCTCCTTTTGAAACGGTAATTTTAAAAGTTCCATTAAAATCGGTAGAGGTTCCTCTTGTTGTGCCTTGGACTATTACGGAAGCCCCAGGTAATAGTTCTCCGTTTGAATCTGTTACAGTTCCTGTAACGGTATTTTGAGACAATAGTAAGCCTCCAAAAGTGGAAAATAGTAGCATGTAGAAAATAAGTACTTTCATGTTTGAGTTTTAATTTTTGTTAATTGAAATAAAGTCACTATAACTTTTCATTGAACAAAATTCTGTAAAAAGAAGCATTGAAAGAGGGTTAAATAAACCAAATAATAGGTGTAAATAGCTCTATTAGGTTGCTCTTAGCTTCTTTCTTTATAAGTATTGCAGTATTTAGAAGGCAAACAGTTAAATTGTTTTTTAAAAGAAGTTTTAAAATATTTATAATCGTTAAAACCAACTTCAAACGAAATTTGACTTAGATTTAGGTCTGAAGTTAAAATTAAATGAGCAGCTCGTTTTAATCTTATAGATCTTATAAAAGCAGATAAAGAAAGACCTGTTAATGATTTTATCTTTCTAAATAAGCTAGATCTACTCATGTTTAATTCCTCTACCATAGTATCAATTCCAAAAGAGCTATTCTCGAAATTACTTTCTACTAAAAGAATGGCCTTTGTAATAAAAGCATTTTCTATATCAGTGTCTGATTCTATTTCTGAAGCTGTTGGTTTAAAACGAACTTTATTTAATAGATGAATTCTTAATTTTTCTCTGTTTTCTATTAAACTTTCAACTCTTGCTTTAATTACTTTGGCATCAAAAGGTTTTGTAATATAATCATTTGCGCCAGTTTTTAAACCCTCTATTTCAAATACAGTAGAGGTTCTTGCTGTTAATAGTATAATTGGTATATGAGAAGTTGTTATTTGTCCTTTTAATTTTTTACATAAAGTTAGACCATCTTTCCCTGGCATCATAACATCACTAATAATTAAATCTGGAATTTCTGAAGAGGCTTTTTTATAACCTATATCACCATTCTCTGCAGTAAGTAAATTATAATCTTCTGCAAGAATATCTTTTAAATAACTTAGTATTTCTGGATTGTCATCTATAATAAGAACTGTGTTGTCTTTTTTTGAGTCAATACTCAAAGATTTTATACCTAGCGACTCTGGATTTTTTAGATATCCTTTAATATTATCAGAGGTCATAAAATTCTTATTAATATTACCTTCATATAAATCTGGGTTCATTGCTAGTTTTATAATAAACTCTGTTCCTTTATTTATTTTACTATTTACAGTAATAATTCCATGATGTAGTTCTACTATTTTTTTTGAAAAAGACAATCCAATACCACTACCAACCATTTTAACACTGTTTGCCGACTTTATTTGAAAAAAACGATCAAAAATTTTATCTAAATGTTTTGATTTTATTCCAATACCAGAATCTGTAACCTTGATAATACAGAAACTATCATTATTGTCTATTTCAATTTTAATTTCATCTCCAGAAGAAGTGTATTTTAAAGCGTTAGAAATTATATTACATAATACAATTTCCATTTTATATCTATCAAAAGGAAAAACTATTTTTTCTTTTGTTGTTTTAAAATTGTATACAATATTTTTAGATTCTGCAGCTTCTTTAAAGTACAAATATACTTCATTAGAAAAACGTACAAAGTTACCATTAGAAACATCTAATTTCAGTAAGCCATGATCCGCTTTTCTGAAATCTAACAATTGATTAATTAAGTTTAATAACCTTGTTGTATTTCTATCCATATAACTTAGACTTTTAAATATTTTGGGTGGTAAGTTATCAGTGTCCATTAACTCTTTTAGAGGGCTTACAATTAGTGTTAATGGTGTTCTAAATTCATGAGAAATATTTGTAAAGAAATTTAATTTAGCTTCTGTTAATTTAATTTCTTTTTCTTTATCAATTTTGGCAATTTCAAGTTTGTTTTTAAGTTTTAATTTTGCATTATTAGATCTTATTAAATATACTACTATTAAAGAAATAACAAATAAGTAAATAAAGATTGCAAGTGGACTTTTCCAAGGTGAACCAGACAATGTAATTTCTATTGATTTTGGTTTGCTCCAATTTTGATTATCTCTTGAAGATGCTACTTTTAAAATATATTTTCCAGGAGATAAGCCAGCAAAGTTAATTTCATTTCTATTATGTAAATCTATCCAGTTATCTTGATATCCTTCTAGTATATATCTATACTTTACGTTTAAATTTCCTAAAAAATCATTTACAACAAATCTTGTAGAAAAGAAATTTTGTTTGTGAGATAATTTTATAGTTTTAGCATAGTTAAAATTTTTCTTTAAAATTGAATTGTTTGATTTATATCTTATAATTTCATTATTGACCCTTAAACTTGTAAAAACTATCTCAGGGATATTCTTATAATTTTTAATTTCTGAAGGATTAAAAAATGTAACATTATCTATACCTCCAAAAAAAATAGACTCGTTATTATAATTAAAAAAACTATTATTATTAAATGAGGTAGACTTTATGCCGTTAATGTCTCCATAACTTAGAAAAGTTTTCTTGATATAATCATATTTTACAATATCTGTATGTGTACTAAACCATAAGTTAGATTTATTATCAAAAGTAAGGGAGCAGATAAAGTCACTATTAAGACCATTCTTTTTTGTTAGTATATTTTCTATATTTAATTTCGCACCATTTTTATTTAACTTTATCAATCCATTTGGGGTTGCTAACCATATTTTACCAGATCTAATTGCCATCGAGTTAATTATAACACTTGGTAATTTTTCTTTTAATAATTTAGATTGATGAATAAGAGTTTTGTTATCTCTGTTATATAAGTGTATACCGTTGTATGTACTAACCCATATATTACCTTTTTCATCTTTGACAATATTCGTTACTCTATTACTTTCAATTTTGTTTTTATTTAAATTTTCTTTGTAAAAAATATAAGAATTTAGGTTATGTATGTTTTTTTTGTCAACAATAGCCAAACCTTTTTGTTGCATTCCAATAAACAATTTATCTTCATCTACTAAAAAGGAAGTTATTTTATTGATTATATTAGTTGAAAATAAAATTTTTTCAGTTTTTAAATTGTAAATTAAGAACCCATCTGCTGTACCTATATATAGTTTTTCATTGTTTTCATATAATACGTTTACTTTGACATTTCCTATTTTTTTTATTTGCTTTAAATTAGAAAAATCCTCTCCATAAAAGACTCCTTTTAATAATGTTCCTAAAAATATTTTTTTACCCCCTTTATATATACTTGTACAATTTAAGTTTTCTTTAAGATCTTTATTTCTTATTTCTTCATTAATATTATTAAAACCATTCCCTTCAAGTATCTTTATAACTCCACCTCCAGCCGTAGAAAGCCATGTAACATTATTTTTATCATGATGAATATCTAAAATTGTATTATAATTTCCTTTTAATCTTTTAGAATTATCTGATACTAATTCAATTTTTTTAAATTCTGTTACATTCTTGTTGCTTCTGTAGATTCCATTTCTCCATGTTCCTATCCAGATTCTATTATGTTTGTCAATAGATAGTTTCTTTGAAAAACCACTAGTAACTCCAATATCTATTGCTTCTATTTTTTTTGTTTGATAATCGTAGTTATATATATTTGAATCTTCACCAGAAGATGCTATCCAGACCTTATTTCTGCTGTGATCTGAAAGTATATTTGTAATTTGATTATTAAAATTGTATTTTGTAACCTTTTGGTTATTCATATTGTAATGAAGTAGTGTTGTACCATTACAAAACCACATATTGTTTTTAAAATCCTTTATTATGCTATAAACTGGTTCGTAAAAATTAAAATGCTTGATTAGCTTATTTTGTTTTGTGTCAATAATAAACACTCCTCTTTTCCATGTTCCAACCCAAATATTGCCTAATGAATCTTGTGAAATTGTAGTTATTCTAAGGTCTTCTTCGTTAGCAATATCTACTAAGTAGTTGTATTCTTTTATTTCATAATTTTTAATATCTAAAAAAGACAATCCTCCACTTTTGGTTCCAATCCATATATTTGATTTATTATCTAAAAAAAGAACTTCTATATTTTCATTTAGTAAGCCTTTAAATTCCAAACTAGGTTTTATGTTTTCGTAATCATAACCATTAAACTTTGTAATGCCATTTTCTGTGCCAATCCATTTCATATTCAAATTATCGCTTACAATGCTTGATACATAATTATGTGATAACCCTTGTTTTGTTGTAATAAAATCAATTACAAAATTTTCGTTATAGTTTTGAGAGAAAAAACAAGTTGAAAAAAAGAAAACGGATATGCTTATAAATTCTTTGAACATTATAATAATTTAGTTTATTAAGTTGCTAAAATTAGTAATAATCCTTTAAATATGCTATAAAAGAACATAAATTGACATATTTGCACCCATAAATCAATACATATAACCCTAAAATAGGAAATAAGTTTAATTAACTTTGAAAACTAGGATGCAAATAAATTCTTTAATATTAATGTTGTTTTTTTTTATTCTCAATAAAATTGTATTAACAAAATAAAAGAAATTAAAAAAGCATCTATTTTGTAAAAAAAAGTTAACATTAGAGATAATATATCTTTAAAAAAATAATCTTAAAATTGATGAAACTCAAAATTATGCTTTTTATAATGACTATTGTTATGTTCTCTTGTAAAGAAAGCACAACAATAAGTCCTATGAGTTTGAAAGTGCCCAAAAGACCAAATATACTTTTTTTTTTAGTAGATGATTTAGGGTTAAAAGATTTAGGTTTTGCAGGAAGTACTTTTTACGAAACTCCCAATATAGATAAACTAGCATCTAAAAGCACAATTTTTACACAAGGTTATGCAGGAAGTAGAGTTTGTAGTCCATCAAGAGCAACTTTGATGACTGGTAAATTTACTGCTAGACATGGAGTTACAGATTGGATTGGTGCAAAAGCAGGAAATAACTGGCGAAAAAATAATAGACAAGACAAATTATTACCTGCAGAATATATGTTGAGTTTGCCAAAAGAAGATATAACAATTGCTGAAGCAATGA
Source organism: Polaribacter pectinis (assembly GCF_014352875.1). Taxonomy (NCBI): domain Bacteria; kingdom Pseudomonadati; phylum Bacteroidota; class Flavobacteriia; order Flavobacteriales; family Flavobacteriaceae; genus Polaribacter; species Polaribacter pectinis. The sequence continues at coordinate 1,915,855 of NZ_CP060695.1, read as the reverse complement.
AAGCAAATGGTTACAAAACTTTTTTTGCTGGAAAATGGCATTTAGGAAAAGAAGGTTCGTATCCAGAAAACCACGGGTTTGATGTAAACATTGGTGGCTGGCATTCAGGCAGTCCTAAAGGAGGTTATTTTTCACCATATATAAACCCAAAATTAGAAAATACAAAAGATGGTGAAAATCTTTCTGAGCGTTTGGCACATGAAACCATAAACTTTATGAAACATAATAAAGCGAAACCTTTTTTTGCTTTTCTTTCTTTTTATGCTGTTCATGGACCGATTCAAACCAATCAAGAAAAATGGAAAAAATATAGGGATAAAGCAAAATCTCAGGGAATTGCAAAAAACGGATTTGTAATGGAAAGAAAATTACCAATTCGTCAAACGCAAGACAATCCTATTTATGGAGGTTTAGTAGAAAGTATGGATGATGCAGTTGGTCTTGTTTTAAATCAATTAAAAGAATTAGGATTAGATAAAAATACTATCGTAATTTTTACTTCAGATAATGGAGGTGTTTCTTCTGGTGATAATTTTTCAACATCAAATTTACCATACAAAGGTGGAAAAGGTTATCAATGGGAAGGTGGGATTAGAGAACCCTATCTAATCTATGTTCCTTGGAATAAATACAATGAAAAAGCGATTGATTACCCAGTTACTGGAGCAGACTTGTATCCAACTATTTTAGAATATGCACAGATTGATTTATTGCCAAATCAACATAAAGACGGCATTAGTTTAAAATCAATTATTGAAGGAAGAAAAATCCTCGAAGAAAGGCCATTGTACTGGCATTACCCACATTATGGTAATCAAGGAGGGGATCCGTCATCTATAATAAGAAAAGGAGATTGGAAATTAATACATTATTACGAAGATGATTCTAATGAATTATACAATCTAAAAAACGATCCTTTTGAACAACATAATGTTGCTTCTAAAAAATCAGAAATTTCATCAAAATTAAGTAAAAATTTAAAAGATTGGTTACATAGTGTTGATGCTAAATTCCCTAAAAAAGATACTGGATTTGACCCTATAAAAAGAGCTAAATACGAAAAAATGATTCGAGAAAAACGTTTGGTTCAACTTGAAAAAGAAAGAAAGAAAATGTTGTCAGATAATTTTACACCTAATAAAGATTGGTGGGGAAGTAAAATAACCAAAGAATAACATAAAATTTATGAAAAAAAACAATGAAGGTTAAAGCTGATGAAAATGGTAATTGGCGTTTAGAAATTAAAACGACCAATAGCAAGAAAACTCAAAAAATCACTTTAAAAAGTAAAACATCAAATATTGTTTTAGACAATATTTTGTTTGGAGAAGTTTGGTTATGTTCTGGTCAATCTAATATGCAACAACCATTAAGAGGTTTTAAGAGGCAACCCACTTTTGGTGCAACAAAAGCTATTATGAGTGCGAATAATAATAATTTAAAGTTATTTACAGTATGTAAAAAAGCTTCTAAAACTACATTAATAAAATTAAAAAAGCATATTTCTTGGCAAAAAGCGACAACTAAAAGTGTTTCAGATTTTAGTGCAGTAGCTTATTTTTTTGGACAACAATTACAAGAATTTTTAGACGTACCAGTAGGGCTTATTCACTCATCTTGGGGCGGAAGCAAAGTTGAAGTTTGGATGAGTTCTGAATCTTTGAGTCAGTATCAAAATGTAAATACAAAGAATTTGGACATTACAAAAAAACCAAATATAAAACCAACACTATTGTTTAACGCAATGATTAACCCTTTAATTCCATTTACAATAAAAGGGGCGTTGTGGTATCAAGGAGAATCTAACAGAAAAGCCCCAGAAGAATATAAAAAATTATTTCCTGCAATGGTTAAAGATTGGCAAACTCGCTGGGGGTATTGGCGATTTCCAGTTTTATTGCACCCAAATTAACCCTTTTATGTATGGCAATAATAGTGCAACTAAAAAGAATGAAAACACTGCTTTTATGAGAGAATCTCAATTTCAATGTGTGGATTTAATTAATAATACTGGAATTGCAATTACAATGGATATTGGTGATGCATATTCTATTCATCCACCAAATAAAAAAGAAGTTGCAAATCGATTATTATACAAAGCACTTCACAAAACCTACGGATACAAAACCATAGCTGTAGATGCACCAAAATATAATTCTTTTAAAGTTGAAAAACAAAGAATTAAACTATCGTTTGAAAACATGAAAATGGGCTTGTATAGTTATGGTAAATTAAAAAACTATGAAATAGCTGAAACTGATAAAACATTTTACCCTGCCACTGCGAAAATTATAAAACATAAAAAGATACTTGTTTTAAGTGATAAAGTCCCAAATCCAGTGGCAGTAAGATATGCTTGGAAAAACTGTGGTGTAAGAACACTTTTCAGTAACAGTCTTTTACCAGTTTCGTCTTTTAGAACAGATAATTGGAATCAATAAATGAACAATCAAACTAACAAAAATAAAATCTTCAAAATTATGCAAATTAGAATTCTATTTCTTTTAATTACAATAATAAGTGTTTTTAGTTGTAAGGAAAAACAGGCAGAAAAACCTATTTATATAGCAAAAAAATGGATGAATCCAGAATGGGAAAATCCAAATGTTTTTGAAATCAATAGAGAAAAACCAACTGCAACTTTTTATAGATATAAAAATGAAGAGGAGGCTTTGCAAAACGAAAGTTGGGAAAATTCATCATTCTATAAATCTTTAAACGGAACGTGGGATTTCTATTATGCGGATAGTGTAACTGCAAGGCCAACCCATTTCTATAAAAAAGATTTTGATCTAAATGGCTGGAACAAAATTGAAGTTCCTTCTAATTGGGAAATGAAAGGATTTGGTATTCCTGTGTATACAAATATTAAATATATGTTTCCTCCAAACCCACCTTATATTCCTCATAATATTAACAATAACGGAAGTTATAAAAGAACTTTTGACGTACCCGAAAATTGGGACAAAAAAGACATTTATTTACATTTTGCTGGTGTAAGTGGTGCAATGTATATTTGGGTAAATGGTGAGTTTGTTGGGTATAATGAAGGAAGTAAAACCGCGGCTGAATTTAATATTTCTAAAGTAATAAAACCTGGTAAAAATACAATTGCTGTTCAAGTTTTACGTTGGTCTGATGCCAGTTATATGGAAGATCAAGATTTTTGGAGATTGTCTGGAATTGAGAGAGATGTGTATATCTATGCATCAAATAAAATTTCATTAAGAGATATAAGAATAGTTGCAGATCTTGAAAATAATTATAAAGATGGTAATTTAAATCTTACTCTAAATGTTGATAATAATACAAGCCAATTGTCAGAAAAAACTATTGAAGTAAAATTATTAGATTCTAATTTAGAAGTATTTTCAGATAGTAAAACAAGTAATTTAAATATTGGAAATAATATAATTTGTTTTAAAAAAATAATACCCAACGTAAAAACTTGGAATGCAGAAAAACCTAATTTATATACTTTATTAATTACTGTTAATGGAGAGTCTACTGCCGTAAAAGTTGGTTTTAGAAATGTTGAAATTAAGAATAGTCAATTTTTAGTTAATGGAAAACCTGTTTTAATAAAAGGAGTGAACTTGCATGATCATGATGACAAAAAGGGTCATGTTATTTCCGAAGAATTAACCATTAGAGATATGGAAATTATGAAGCAAAATAATATTAATGCAATTCGTTGTAGTCATTATCCAAAAAATCCTTACTTCTATAGACTTACAGATAAATATGGCTTCTATGTTGTTGATGAAGCTAATATAGAAACGCATGGAATGGGAGTTACACAAGATATAACAAATAAGCCAAAAAAGGCAAATAATCATCCTGCATATCAACCACAATGGAAAGATGCACATTTAGATAGAACAATAAGAATGTTTGAGCGTGATAAAAATTACCCAAGTATTGTTATTTGGTCTTTAGGGAATGAAGCTGGAAATGGAGAAAATTTTCACACAACTTATAAGTGGTTAAAAGAAAATGACAAAACCAGACCTACACAATATGAAGGTGCTGTCGGTTATGAAAATTCTGATATTGAAGCGCCAATGTATTGGAAAATGGAGCAAATGGAAAAGTATGTAAGAGAGGGTGGATATAAACCTTTAATACAGTGTGAATATGCCCACGCTATGGGAAATAGTTTAGGAAATTTACAAGATTATTGGAATTTAATAGAAGCCAACCCAACTATGCAGGGGGGGTTTATTTGGGATTGGGTTGATCAAGGAATTTTGTCTAAAAACGATAAAGGCGAAGAGTTTTGGGCTTATGGTGGAGATTTAGGTGGATTTGAAATGCAAAACGATAATAATTTCTGTTTAAACGGAATTGTAAACCCTGATAGAACACCACAACCTGCGTTATTTGAAGCAAAGAAAGTATATCAATATATAAAGTTTATAAATTTTGATGCATCCATAGGAAAAGTAGACATTAAAAATATGTATGATTTCACCAACTTAAGCGAATTCAATTTTTATTGGACACTTTTAGAAAACGGAAAAGAAGTATATACAGGAGTTGTTGATGTTATAAATTTAGCGCCGTATCAATCAAAAACTATCAATTTATATCTACCACAAATAAAAAATAATTCAAATGATTATCATTTAAATATTTACGCAAAAACAAAAGAGAAACAAGGACTAGTTCCTCAAGATCACGTAGTTGCTTCCGAGCAATTTCAGTTGCTAAAAGGAAGTTTCGAATCTAATTTAACTGATGAAGGTACCATTTTAAAAACAGAAAGAACAGCTTCTATTTTAAGTGTTTTTAATGAAAATATAAAAGCGGAATTCGATATTAAAACAGGAATTATTTCTTTATTAGATTTCGGAAACGGAAACATTATTGTGCAAGGAATACAATCAAATTTTTGGAGAGCAACAACAGATAATGACTTCGGGTTTAAAATGCCAAAGAAATTAGGTGTTTGGAAAAATGCTACTGAAAATCAAGAATTAGTTTCTATTTCAGAAACTAAAAATGAAAAAAACGTAAATGTAATTGTAAAATATAATTTAGGTTCTGCAAAAAAATCAACAACTACTTTAAATTATACGTTTCATAAAAATGGAAAAATAAATATTGAAACAATTCTAAATAATGCAAATGCCAAATTACCAGTTTTACCAAGATTTGGTAATAATTTAATCATAAAAAAAGAATACGATAATGTAAATTGGCTGGGTAGAGGTCCTTTTGAAAATTATCAAGATAGAAAAACTGCTGCTTTTGTAGGTAACTATAAAGCCAAAGTATCCGAGCTGTATTTTCCATATATAAGACCTCAGGAAAATGGTTATAAAACAGACATTAGATGGGTAACTTTTACTAATGATAAAGGTGAAGGGATAAAAATTACAGCGCCAAATTATTTCGGGTTTAATGCTCATCATCAATATAATAACGACTTTGATCCTGGTGATAAAAAGCAACAAAGGCACACCACAGATATACCAACAAGAGATTTTGTAAATATTAATATTGATGATGCTCAAATGGGAATTGGTGGAGATAATAGTTGGGGTTCTATGCCTCTTAAAAAATATCAAATCCATGCTAAAAACAAGTCTTATAGCTATACAATATCCAAAGTAAAATAATGAAATATTATGAAAACTAGGAATAACCAACCTTTATATATTAATTTTAAGGGTCTTTTTAACCTGAGTTCGACATAAGGGAAAGGGGGTATTGTGTAAAACACTGTTTACTATTTGTTTATGTTGAAAAGTATACGTAAATTCTTATTATAAAAACATAAATTGTAATTGAAAAGTATCGACACCAGATTTTAGTTTACTAATTGCTAACATAAGGATAATGTTCAATAAATAGAATAGCATTACAAGTGAGAAATCCGGGTAATTATTTATGCCATCCACAAATGGTTTTAAGATATACTGATTAATAATACACAAAACTACACCTAAAGATTTAAAGACAAAAACGTTTTTTTTCAGTAGCATCTTTTTTAAGATGAGATTTGTAAACGTCAATTCCAAATAAAGTAATAGAACTATTTAAAAAGAACTTAAGATTACCCCAAATAATACATCAGCAAAGAATCCACCCAAACTTGCTAGCAAAACTTCTGTTACTAATTTTGGACATACTTGTTCTAGTTTGGTTAATGTAACTCTAACATATCAAACGCAAAGACTCCAAGTAAAACAATATTTACTATTCCTAATATTTTTTAAATGAAGCTAATAATAATCCTTTTAGACTTTTTTTTATTTTTTTGCACCTAATGTTCTTTGAATAATTACTGACACCTATGATGCTTTAACAATACATTCAGAAGTTTTGCAAAAAAAAACAATAAGATAAAAGTGAGAACAAAAAGAAGTAGAGAAATTATTAATTTTTTAAACCAAAAACCATCCAAAAGCATATATGCTTTTGGATGAAAAAAAATAATTTATGTCAGTTTTGATTAAATGGCAATATGTATATTATTGCGATTAAGAATATACAAATGAAAGGTTCAAAATAAAAGAAGGTAGCATTCCCATAAAGTAATTAATATTAGCTTATCCAAAAGAAAAACTAACCCTCTTGTGTTGGTTTTTTCAATATTTCATTGCAAACTGATTCTTCGCCTTCAGATACAGGAATATTAGCTGCAAACGTCACTAGTCATTCTGGAGATTACCCCGTTTGAATAATCTCTTTGATCCATAATTCATTTATAGGCTTTATATTATGTAAAATAAGGTTTTGTTTAGTTAAATTAAAAAACAACATAGTTAAGTATTCAAACGAAAATTATTTCTCCATTTCTGGATATTTTAAAATGAAAATTTTAACTAAACCGATATACAATAGTATATTGCTCAATATCACCCCTAAGTTAACTGTAAAATACCCCAATTATTATTCGTTTATGATTTAATTTGAATATCATTCTTTTAAGCTTAAATTAAATATTATGAATTGTACAAGACTATTAATTTTAATTGCTATTTTGTTTATTACTATACCCACAAAGGCTCAAAACATTATTGATACCTGGATAATTGCAGGTCAATCTAATTCTGAAGGCTATGGCATCACAGAAAACCCAGTTGGTGGTCTAGTATCTTCAGAAACCCTGTCTGATATTGGTAGATCCGACCTTAATGTTGTTCATAATAATGTTAGATTTTTTCATGGTTCTACCGAGAGTAGTGATATTCCAACATCAGCAGGTATGGATATGGCTCCAAAAAATGCATGGCATTCAATGACTTCTTATGAAGGAATGTGCTTTGATTGGGGTAATGGAAGAGGTAGTGAATCTGGTCGAAGGTTTGGCTCTGAACTGTCTTTCGGCTTCGAAATGCAGAAATATTTAACTGAAGAAATTGCACTAATAAAATTTGCTAGAGGAGGAACATCTATAGCATCATCTACTTCACTATTAAATGATGGCTACTATCATGATTTTGATCCTAGTGACTCAAGATTAAATCAATACGATAAATTGATAACAACAATCAGCAATGCCACATCCAATTTACCAACTGGAAATGTTCTTAGAATTAAGGGTATTCTTTGGATGCAGGGTGAAGCAGATGCAAAAACGACTGCTAAAGCAAATGCATATGAGGCTAATTTAACGGAGTTTATCAATCTAATACTAGCTGATATAGCAGCCATAGCAGGAACAAGCAATGGAAAACTGGTTTCGGATACAACATGGGGAGAAACGTCATTTTTTATTGGAACAATTGCAACACCAGGGGGGGCGGAGATATTGTAAGAACTGCTCAAGCAGCTGTAGCTTCTTCTAATTCAAATGTACACACTGTGGATGCTACTAATAATCTTTCATTGATGTCAGTTGATGATTGGGGAGGCAACGGTATACATTATGACACATCTGGTCAAGTTGAGCTTGGGGAGCGTTTTGCTACTGAAGTAATTAATACAACGTATGGCAATTTGTCGGTAGGGGAGATTGAAAGTGAGGCTAATATTAGGATAACGCCTAACCCAGCATTAAATAGTTTAGAAATAACAAACATTTTGACCAGTTATAAGTATACTATTTATTCAATAACTGGCAAACAAATATGCACAGGTAGAATATTTCCTTCTGAAACACAGGTAAACATTAATCAACTTAATAATGGGATGTATTTCCTCAAATTGGATACCGGAAATGTCATAAAGTTTATTAAAAAATAAAAATTGAAGGAAATAAAATATAACAATGCTTTAAAAGTATACCTGTTTTGCTTTTTCTTATGATGGTCCTGATTTGAAAACCTACTCTTTGCTTTAAAAGAAAATATTGATTTCAAATCTTTATTTTATGCTTGTTCATTAACTAAAAGAGTTTTTATGTTCTTTACAAGAAATAAAAAAAGAGTGCTAGAAGAACGAATCTCATTTTTTTGTTTTTCAAAGCAACATCCATGAATCCAATCAATATTTCCAGAAGGTGTTTTAATTTGGTACCTATATTTATTTCTTCTCCTTTAATTGTAACCATAATTTTAGTATCTGATTTTTTGTCTAAAAATACGACCATAGAATTTATAGCCAGATTTCCAATTTTATCAGCATCTAAATTTGGACTCGTTCTTACCCTTAAATTATCAACTGTTATCAACAGTCTTTTTCCCTCAAAATCTGAATTGAGAACCTCTTCTTTCTTAACATCTATGTTTTATTCTGAAAAAATAATCAATTAGCCAAATTAGGAAAAGGACTTATGCTTATTAAAAAAAAATAGTAATAATATTGAGATTAATAAAATTATTTTTTTATTTATTTAGTGGTTTACTTTTATAACCAAAGTATAAACTAATCGTTCCAAATCCGATAGCAATTAATTTAAACCAAATTGTATCATATTTTCCTCCTCTTGCAAAAGGCGAAATTTCCATCTATAAACTGTTATGAAAAATCAATATAATTTAAGTAGTCTATTGAGAAAAAAAATAGCCATCAAAAATAAAAAACTTATCATTGAATAAGTTAAATATTTTCCTTTTTCCTTTTTCTATTTTTATTATGTAGCCTTTATTCAGGACGGGTCACAATGAATGGCAACGTGTTTCTTTAGTTTGTATTAAATATCTTTAGATAGAAAAAGAGGAGAACTATAACGTGTTTTAGAATAATTGTATTATTCCATTTGTTTTTTCGTTTTCTGTAATTATATTCCAATTCAGATTTGAGTCAAATTCTAAAACATCGTGTTCATTAAATCTCCTATATCTATTACTTTTCCGCTATCCTTTTCAAATTGAGTCATTAGACATCAGAATAATTATTTTATTAATTAGAATGAGTAAAATCAGAACTTTTAAATATCTATAAGTCTTTTTCATTCAGTTTCTATTTCGATTAAGTACTGCTTGGTTAAATTACTTACAACTTGTTTATTTGCTTATGTTTAATCAGTATGCTTTTTTAGGCAGGTTATACTAATGTTTTGCAATTATATTTATAAACACTATTTGTGTTTATAAATATAATTTATTCTACAATTCATCAAAGAGATTTTTAATGTTTTTAAGGCTTGTTTGTGTAACAAGAGTATAGATCATTGTTGTTTTTGGACTACAATGACCCCATAATTCTTGAATGTACCTGAAGTCTGTTCCGTTTTCTAACAGATGGGTGGTAAAAGTATGTCGTAAGGTATGTTATGTAACCTTTTTTGAGATTTTAGTGTTTTTTAAAGCTTTTTTAAAATGGCTTGTGCACAAGTATCACTATATTTTTTCGCATTTTGTCTTTCAAATTAAAAAAACTTTAGGCTTGTATGCTAAATAGTACTCCCTAAAAAGTCTTAAAAACAAATGAGATAATATTGTATATCTATCCTTTTTACCTTTAGCTTGTTTAATATGAATTAGCATCCTTTTGCTATCAATATCAGTAATTTTTAAATTTAATGCTTCACCAATTCTAAGCCCCCCAGAATAAAGAAGACTCAACAGTGTTTTATGTTTAAGGTTTGTAAGATTATTAAAGATAGATTTAATTTCTTCAACACTTAAAACTGCGGGTAATTGTCTCTCTTTTTTGGGTCTTTCAATATTTAATTGATTAATTTCAATTCCTTTAAATACAAGAAATTTTTTAATCCCATTAATACATTGGTTTTGATAAGAAACAGATCTATTAGCAAGAAAAATAAAATCATAATTAAACTGCTCAATTAATTTTACAGTGTAATTTTCAGTTTTTTTTAGCAGCCTATATCGTAAAAAGAAAGCTGTTACCTCAACATAGGTGTTAACGGTGTTTTCACTTAACCTTTTTTGCTGCAACCATTTTTTAAATTTTGATAGTTCTAGAGTTATGCTGCCAGATAAAGTAGGTAACAACAATTTGTAGTCTTCTTTTAATGGAGCTGTTACTTGTTTTTTTAGTTTATCATAATTTACAAACCAATTTTTTAATCTGATATGACTATATAATAAACTTCTATTATCTGAAGAATCTATAGTATAGAAAGATTTTAATGTTTTACTCCATTTTACTTCAGCTAATAATTTTATATGGTTTTTTATTTCCTCATCAAAAGGAAAGTTGATCATAACAATATTAGAGCCTTTATGGCTGTTAGGTAGTATAGTAATTGATTTCATAGCAAATGCATAGCCAAGATAATGAAATTTTACTAATAATAACGATTTTCTTTAATCTTAAAAATACTATTTAAGGATCTTATTAAAGTGTTCAAGCCCTTAGACATAAAACAAATATTATGTCTAAATTAAGTAAAAAACAATTTTTAGAGAATTACAGCTCCTTTCCAGAATTCCATAAAAAATTATTAGAGCAAGGTGGAATAGAATGGAAACAATTAATTAAACATCCACAAGATTATTATGTAGCAAATAGCGGATCAGTACCAGGGTTTATTTTTTATAATGACACAATCCAGTTCGCAAAAAGACATCATCTGAAAATTTTACAAATTCTAGATGAGTACGAAACTGAATGTGGAAAATTAGAAAACAAACCGAGTCCAACAGATGAAACTCAGTACTTTAACTGGCTAGCTTGGTTTGCTTGGGAGTCAATGATGAGTGAAGTTATTTCATTTATAGAAGGTTAAAAAAGAAAAATAGAAAGAAGTAATTCTTTCTATTTTTTATCCTATTATCTATAGAGGTGGTAATCGTGGTAATGCTGGTACATCTCAACAGTGGTAGGGGTTTAATAGGGGGTTAGAAGTGGTAATCGAGTGGTAAGCGTGGTAAGGAGCAATAAAAAACCACCTATACAGAACCCTTAACTAAATAGATAGTTTTGATTAAAAATTAGAGACCCACCCCTCACAAAGTACTTTCTTCCAATTTACCACATCCTTAGGCCTAGTGATAGTATAGTGTACAGTGTGGGTGATTTTGTAAAATGGGTTTAAGTACTATTTTTAGTGTTCATCTGGCTGAGGTTATAAGGGGAGGTAAACCTGGTAATAGTGGTACACCTCAACAGGGGTAGGGGTTATGAGGAGTTTTAAAGTGGTAAGCTACTGGTAAATGGTGGTAAAGTATGTAAAAAACCACCTACTTTTAAATAGGTGGCTTAGTTTTAACATTAAACTTTTTTATTTAAACTTCTTTTTGTAATTCCCAACACTATCAACTCTCATAAAAAGATCTTTTTTATTTAGAAACCTGGCTAAGGAGCCTCCAGTAACTCTGTGCTTTTTAAATAATTCCGATTGCTCTCCTTTTTTGAACTCCAGGGGTAATTCTTTGAAAAGCTCTAGCTTGTTTTCAGTTAAGTTATCCAATGGATTTGTAGAAGACAACTTGTTATAAACTCGAAGTGCATTTTCTCTAAAATACTCTACCAATATTATAGCGTTATTTAAGCTTTTGTCTGATAACTGATCACTAAAGTTGTCTTTCGTTGTTTGATCTATCATCTCTAGAATTAGAGTAAGCCTCCAAACATAAGCTTCTAGCTTTGATTGTATTAATGTTTCTAGATCATCATTGTGACACTCTTTAACTTTTTCTTTCTGCCAATTCTTATAAATCTCTATTTGGCTTTCTGATGTTTTTAAAGTTTTATTATCAGTTGTAAATAAATCTTGAATTAGCTTGTCATAGTCCTGTGAATGATTGGTGTCTATTTGTTTTCCTGTAAATATATTTGGTTTTAAAATTTGAGGATAAACGAATAGGAACCTTGCTAAAAAACCATCATTTTCTCTGTTGTTTGCAGCCATCATTTTTAAAACATCTGGTTGCATACCTCCAAGAATATTTACATTAGGGTTTTCAACACGAATAGGCCCCTTAGATACTCTGTCAACAGAAATGGCATCACCATTAAAGAACTCTAAATACATTTGCTGATCGCCACCTTTTTTATATTTGTCAAAACTCTTGATCCATCCTAAGAGTTCATCTCTAAAAATTAAAACACCTTTTTTATTATGCTGAAGGGTTTCTGATAGTTTTTCTGGAGTGAAGTCACTAAGAATAGTTTTAATATAACGGGGTTTCTCTTCATTTTTCTCCTCAGAATTAGAATATTTCTGCATATCAGAATGGAACTTAGTAAAGCTTTTTTTATCCATTTCTGCTATGGGTTGTTTAGCAAACTTTAAAGGATGTGTTTTACCATCTCCTGAACGTCCAATGATGTTTAACCATAAAATAGGAGGGTTGTCAAAAGATCCGTTAAATAATTTTACGGAACTACCAATGGCAGTTGCACAAGTAGATAAGATTCCAGCACTTAAATATTCTGGATTATAACCAACAGTTTCCTCAGCATTTATTATTAAGTTTTGGATATTTTTTGGAAATATTCCTGTTGGAAAACTGTGTTCTTGGCTTAAAGTACTGTTGGGGGTTGTACTTGGAGTTTCCTGGTAATTTGATTTTTGAGTTTTTTTAGCTAGTGAGATAGAATTTTTCATAGTCAATTATTTTTTTAATTTTATAATTGCAGCTTCTACCTCTGATCTTATATAAAGAACTCTGCCAGATATTTGGTATTTTTGGAGAACTCCTTTTTTACTCATATTGTGAATGCTAGAGATATCCACTGATAGCATTTCTGCCACCTCTTTTCTTGTGAGATATTTAGTTGGTTCTTTGGGTTGGTAGAGTTTTTTTATTTCCTCGATTTTTCTATCGATGTAATTAAAGATTGGTAAGTTGTGTTCTTCCAGGGTAATACCCACTAATTGTACTTGCTTCATTGTAAAATAATTTTAAATTTCAGCAAAATTGCGAGTTTTTGAAACTTTGTAAAGATTAGTAACGTAGTTACTAACTAATGTTTTTTTTTCTTTTTTTACTAGTATCTCTTTTTTCTTGTTCTGATTTATTTATGAAAGTGGTAAAGTTTTTATTTAACTTATCAATAAAGGTGGTTTCATTTCCAGCGATTTTTCCGGTTATTTTCTGAACATTTTGTGAGAAATTCTTAAAATTAATTCCAAAGAGATTTCCGATAATATTGGCTATGTCTTTTTGTGATCCTTTAATACTTTCTGTTTCTACTAGTGCTTTTATTAGTTCTACTAATTCTGTTTTAGAACCAAGCCATTCTAATTGATTATTATGTGAAATTATTCCTTCAAAGTTTTCTTCGTTGACTTTATTTCTTTCATTATTTAAAAAAGCATTATACTCTAAAAGAGTAGCTCTAGTTACTATACTTTTTACGATTTCTATTTTCCCCTGTTTTCTGTAGTTAAAACTGTTAAAAAAAGTTTGTGCTGATTCGTCATTACCATAAAGAATTATACAATTATATAAGAAATTTTTAATAGCTTTTCTTCTTAAAATGACATCCAATGGATTTTGTTGGAGATATTCTAAATATAGATCTATTGATGTTCTGTTTTTATATGGTGTCTCCTTAAGTGATTTTCTTATGGTTGATTTTTCAAGTTCTATATATTCTAGAGTTTTTTCTTTGCTATTGAATGTGGCTAAGTCTAATTTGCATTCCGATATTTTTCTATCTGATGATCTATCAATATCCAATAAAATATTTGTAATTAAAACTTCTATTGAGCTTTCTTTATCTCCTTTTTTCATATTTAACTTTTAATTGAAAAATTTTACATTGCAATTTATTTTATTGCTTTGTAATAAAGAAAAAAACTACTACTTATTTATAAATTTTTTGTATTTTTTTTTTGATTATTATCTTTAATTTTTAAGAAATAAATTGATTAAATAACCATAATGTAATTTTAATTTTTAAAAGTTATACTATAGGGATTAAAGATTCTTTAACTTAAGGAAGGCGGTATCTATTTGTTTGCCTAAAGGGAAAATGGACACATAATCGGACACAAAAATGATTATTTTAGGGTGTATAAAAACCTAATCAACTATAGGTTAGTTGATTAAGTTTTTATTTTGTGGAGACGCCGAGAATCGAACTCGGGTCCAAACAAGCAGCCAAAAAGCTTTCTACATATTTAGTTCTTATTTAATTTTCGATCTAAAGCTGATTAAGAACAATCCACTTTAAACTTATCTTCTTTAGTTTCAAAAACCCGCCAAAGTTTCAGGTTTTCTATGTTTATTTTTACGATGCCCAAAAGTGAAACGCCATAAACCAAGGCTTTTCGTGGACATAAAGCTTGCACACCTTGTGTGCCGAGGCTAATCTTACTATTAATTCAGATTATGCAGCTAAAGCGTAGTTATCTTCGCCGTTTAAAAAGTTGAAATTAGGTTTAACGAGTGTTATTTCATAACTCGATATGCTTACAAATTCACTGTCCTTGCTGTCAAAACCAGTCGTCCCCTTAATGAAATAGCAAAACTTAATTTGCGTAATTGAATCAATGCTGAATTTATTTCAGCATCACATCAAACTTCATTTTATTTTTTCAAAGAACACTATTATTTAATCAAAAACAATACCAATAATTTGGGCGTTCCTTTGTTTTAAAAGCATTTAAAACTAAAGGCAGGCTTTCGCTACTCGTTTTTTGTTCCATTACCATTTCACAAAAGAACTCAAACAGGTCGCTCTATCCTTAACGCGGTCTGCAAAAGTACAAAAAGTTATAAGTTTAACAACGTTAGTTTTAAAGAATAATTAAGACAAAAAAACAGAATTAATTATTAACTTTAGACTTCAAAAAAAATAAAAAGTATGATTAAAAAAGGAACAAAAGTAACTTGGAAATGGGGTAGTGGATCAGCAGAAGGTAAAGTAGAAGAAACCTATACAAAAGAAACCACCAAAACAATTAAAGGAACAGAAGTAACCAGAAATGGAGAAAAAGGCAATAAAGCATTATACATCAAACAAAAAGATGGCGATTATGTTTTAAAACTTGAAAGTGAAGTAAGTAGAGCAGATTCATAAAATATAGTTGCAAGAGCCTTAAAAAACGAATATCTTCGAACCAATTAAAACAATATATATGAAGTTTGGTATTATTAAAGAACGCAAAAACCCACCAGATAGAAGAGTTGTATTTTCTCCACAGAAATTAAAAGAATTTCATGAACAATTTCCAAAAGCAATTTTGAAAGTTGAAAGTTCAGATATTCGAGTTTTTTCAGATGATTCCTACAAAAGTGAAGGAATACAAGTATCTGAAAAAATGGACGATTGCGATGTTTTATTTGGTGTAAAAGAAGTGCCTGTAGATAATTTAATTCCGAATAAAAAATACTTTTTCTTTAGTCACACTATTAAAAAGCAACCTTATAATAGAGATTTATTAAAAGCTATTTTAGATAAAAAAATAGAGTTGTTCGATCATGAAACCATCGTAAAAGAAAATGGCGCACGTTTAATTGGTTTTGGACGTTATGCAGGAATTGTTGGTGCTTACAATGGTTTTAGAGCCATTGGTTTAAAAAGTGGCGCTTTTCAATTACCAAAAGCAGAAATTTTAGACAGTCAGCAAGAATTAATAGAACAACTTCAAAATATAGCACTTTCTAATATTAAAATTCTTTTAACAGGAAATGGTAAAGTAGCTTATGGAGCTAAAGAAATGTTAGATGCTATGAATATTTTAGAAGTTACAACCGAAGAATATTTAAACAATACTTACCAAGAGCCAGTATATTGTTTAGTAGATGTTTTAGATTATAACAAACGAAAAGATGGTAAAGTTATAGATAATTCCGATTTTTATAACCATCCAGAAAAATATGAATCTAACTTTATGCGCTTTGCAAAAGTAACAGATTTCTTTATTGCTGGGCATTTTTATGGAGATGGAGCACCTTATTTATTTACCAGAGAAGATGCAAAATCTGCAGATTTTAATATAAAGTTTGTTGCAGATATTTCTTGTGATATTGATGGACCAGTAGCTTCAACCATTAGACCATCTACAATTGCAGAACCAATTTATGGTTACAATCCTACAACAGAAACCGAAGTAAATTTTAAAGATGATAATGCTATTGTAGTTATGGCAGTAGATAATTTACCTTGCGAATTACCAAAAGATGCAAGTGAAGGTTTTGGAGAAATGTTTTTAGAAAATGTTATTCCGGCTTTTTTCAATAATGATAAAGATGGCGTTTTAGAACGTGCAAAAATGACAGAAAACGGAAAACTGACAGAACGTTTTTCTTACTTACAAGATTATGTAGATGGAAGAGAATAATCTTCAAAATAGACAGTTTCTGATTGATTTATCAAAAATGAAAATGCCTTTTGGAAAATACAAAGGCAGGTTTTTAATTGATTTACCAGAACATTACATTGTTTGGTATCATAACAAAGGTTTTCCAAAAGGAAAATTAGGGCAACAAATGCATTTAGTTTATGAACTACAATTGAATGGATTAGAAGATTTGATTCGTAAAATCAAATAATTTTATTTTTCATTTTAAAATAAATAATGAGTATTTTTACTTTAATTAATCTACCATAGAATTCTTTTAATTCTATTAAAAAAAATGAACTTTACTGAATTATTCGACAATCCTATTTTTGTAAACATAGCATCAGTATTTTTACTTTTTGTTGTTGTTTACATCGTTATAAAAATGGCTCAAAAAGGAGCTACAAAGTTGGCAACAGACAATGCTTCTAAATATAAAATGAGAAAGTTTGTCAACTTTTTAGGCTACATCATTTTTGTTATTGGAATTATGCTAATTTTTAATGCAAAACTCTCCGGATTTGGAACTGCTTTAGGAGTTGCAGGAGCAGGGATTGCATTTGCATTACAAGAAATAATTGTGAGTATTGCTGGTTATATTGCCATTTTTACAAGTAACTTTTACAAAGTTGGCGATCGTGTAAAATTAGGTGGAATTAAAGGAGACGTTATTGATATTGGTATTTTAAGAACCACTTTAATGGAAATTGGCGATTGGGTAAATGGCGACTTATACAATGGTAAAATGGTACGTGTTGCCAACAGTTTTATATTTAAAGAACCTGTTTATAATTATTCTGGAGACTTTCCTTTTTTGTGGGACGAGATTACAATTCCTATCAAAACAGATGGCGATTATCAATATGCGAAAGAGAAATTTTACGAAATTCTAAAAGATGAAGTTGGTGATTTTTCTGAAACTTCTCAAGTTGCATGGAATAAAATGATTGGGACATACAGTTTAGAAAACGCAAGAGTAAAACCAATGATAACGATGGCTTTTGATGAAAACTGGATTACTTTCACGTTAAGGTACGTAGTAGACTACAAATCTAGAAGAGGCACAAAATCTATTTTATTTGATAAAATTCTAACTTCAATTAAATCTTCAAACGGAAAAGTTGAGGTTGCTTCTGCAGCTTATGAAGTTTTTAATAAGTAAAAGATCTAATTTTAATTTTCAATAAATTTCTAATAGCAACTCCATAAGTAATATGTGCAATTGCTAAAATAGAAAATGAAGAATACCAATAATTAGGATTTAAAAAACTAAATGTGAATGTTTTCCAACGATACGTCTTTGAGAAATGAATTAATTGTTGTCATTTTATATATTTTATTGAAAAAAATCTTGTAAATAAATAAAAGCAAATAAGAATACTAGCAAGACCTATTATAATAAAATGATTCTAATTAATTTCTTGTTTCATCATAATTTTTTAACTTTCGATAATATATAGTAACAAATGAAACCAGCAGAAGAATATATTTTAAATCAACCAGAACCTTTTAAATCTATTTTAATGCATTTGCAAATTTTAATTGAAGGTAGTTTTCCAGAAGTAGATTTGCAATTTAAATGGAAAATACCCTTTTATTATCTAAATGATAAACCATTTTGTTATTTAAATGCATCTAAAAAGAAAAAGTATGTAGACGTTGTTTTTTGGGTTTCTGCTCATCTAACAAAATACAACGAATTCTTAATTTCAGAGAACAGAAAAGTTGTAAAATCTTTGCGTTACAAATCTTTAGATGATATAAATGAAACTGTTTTATTATCTGTATTAGAAGAAGCACATCAACTAAAAGATAAAGGGTTTTACAAAAGAGATTAATTATTTTGTTTTAAACTGAAGTGCCGCTTCTTTATTTATATATAAAACTAATTCCGAGTTTTTTTGTGCATTTTTAATAGTTAAAGTAAACACATTGTTTTCTTTTGTAATATTGGGTTTTTCAGCATATCTCATTCCTTTAAAAGTGTAATAAATGATGGGATTTACTGGTAAGTCTTTAAATTTTAATTCAATATTTTTTGATGAATTAATAGGTATGATACCTTTTTTTGGAGATATTAATTCTGCTCTAGAAGTCAAAAAAGAATGTCCATAAATAGGTTGATTGTAAAATTCTTCTTTACTAATTCTACCAAAACGCAATACCCAAATAGAATCTTCTGGTAAATGAGTTTTAAAAATTTTTTCTTTGGGAATGTTGTAAAAATAATTATCAAACTTACGTACCCAACGTCCATTATATTCATAACCTGCAGCCCAAGTTGCATCTAAAATAATCCATTTATTATTTAGTTTTACAGCATTCCAAGCGTGGTTTGTTGTGCTTTCTGGTTTGCCAATTTCATCAGGTACATTTCTAACATTTCCTTTAATAACTTCAGCTTCTAAACCCAATAAATCACATATTTTTTTAAAAGCTTGGGCGTATTCTTCGCAAACTCCGGTTTTATTCAAAAAAGCTTCAGCAACAATTTCATCTTTTAAACCTTGCAGTTTTTGTTTTTTTTCTTCTTCAGTTGCATAACTAAAGTTATAACTTCTTTGTCTTGGTTTGTAAAATTCTTTTAGATTATACCTTATGTTTTTTGCTAACCAAAAGAATGCAGCTCTGGCTTTATCTTCATCCGAAGTAAAATCTCTATCAATTTTAGTGGCTAAATCTTCTACTTTAGAAAATCGTGGATATTCTAAAACCAAAGAATCTACCTTTTTAAATTCTTGCGAATTTGTGGCAATAGAAATAAATAAAAAGAAAAATAGCAGTTGTTTCATAATTATTAAAGGATAACAATTTTATTAGTCAAAAATTGTGCCTTTTTTTAAAAAGATAAACCCTTTAGATTTTAATTCTAAAGGGTTTGTATTTTTTTATTGAGATTGAGTAAGTGCGTTAAGGATTGAGCGGTCTGTTTGAGCTCTTTTTTCTTTTTCAGAAAAAAAGCGAGTAGCGAAAGCCTGTTAAAACGCCCAAAAAATAAAACTATTATAAATTATTAACCGTTTTTCTAATAGCTACTAAATTTGTCATTAAACGCTCGAAATTGTCTAAATGTAACATATTTGCGCCATCAGATTTTGCATTTGCTGGGTCGAAATGTGTTTCTATAAATAAACCATCTACGTTATTTACAATTCCTGCTCTGGCAAT
The DNA here is from genome assembly GCF_014352875.1 of Polaribacter pectinis. Taxonomy (NCBI): domain Bacteria; kingdom Pseudomonadati; phylum Bacteroidota; class Flavobacteriia; order Flavobacteriales; family Flavobacteriaceae; genus Polaribacter; species Polaribacter pectinis. The sequence continues at coordinate 1,896,087 of NZ_CP060695.1, read as the reverse complement.
AGTTTCAATCATATCTGGTCTTCCACCAGTAACTCCAGCAACTTGATTTGGCTGTTGCAGAGAATGTGTAACATCTAAAATTGTGGGTGCAAATTCGCGCATTTCTGGAATTCCTCTAAAATCTACAATCATATCCTGGTAACCAAACATGGTTCCTCTATCTGTAATCCAAGCTTTATTAGAGCCAGCATCTTTTACTTTTTGCACTGCGTGTTTCATTGCAGCAGGACTCATAAATTGTCCTTTTTTTAAGTTGACAACCTTACCTGTTTTTGCAGCTGCAACCACTAAATCTGTTTGACGAACCAAAAAAGCAGGTATCTGTAAAACATCTACATATTCTGCCGCTTTTGCAGCGTCTGAAACTTCGTGAATATCTGTAACTGTTGGCACACCAAAAGTTTCGGAAACTTTGCGTAAAATCTTTAATGCTTTTTCGTCTCCAATTCCTGTAAAACTATCAATTCTACTTCTGTTTGCTTTTTTAAAACTTCCTTTAAAAATATAAGGAATTTCTAATTTATCGGTAATTGTAATTACTCTTTCAGCAATTCTCATTGCCATTTCTTCGCCTTCAATTGCACAAGGACCAGCTAATAGAAAAAAGTTATTTGAATTTGTGTGTTTTATATTCGGAATTTCAGATAAAATCATTTGTAAAAATTTTCAACAAAAATACGAAATTAAATTAGCTATATTTATGCTTTTAAAACTCAAATAAAATGAAAAAATTAAACCTTATTTATATTGCCCTTTTTGCAGTTGTATTTTCTTGTAAAGAGAAAGTTAAAGCATCAAAAGTTGAGAAAAAAATAGCAACTATTGATTCTGTAACAGTTAAAAAACACCTTTATACATTGGCTTCAGATGATATGGAAGGTAGAATGACAGGAACTCCAGGAATTGAAAAAGCTGCAAAATATATAGAAAATGAGTTTAAAAGAATAGGGCTTAAAACCTATGATACTTTAAAAGATTACAGACAAACTTTTACATTTACCAACAGAAGAACTAAAGAAGATATTACCACAAGTAACATTATTGGTGTTTTGGAAGGAAAGAGCAAAAAGGATGAATATGTTATTGTTTCTGCCCATTATGATCATTTAGGAATTAGAAAAAAAGAAGGACAATTAGATAGTATATACAATGGTGCAAATGATGATGCTTCTGGTGTAACTGGAGTTTTGGCTTTAGCTGAATATTTTAAAGATAAAGGAGAAAACGAAAGAACCATTGTTTTTATAGCATTTACTGCTGAAGAAATGGGGTTAGTTGGTTCTACACATTTTGGTAAAGGTATAGATGCTAGTAAATTTATAGCAGGAATTAATTTAGAAATGATTGGAAAAGTACCAAATTCTGGTCCAAATACCGCTTGGTTATCTGGTTTTGATCGTTCAGATTTTGGAAAGATTGTTCAGAAGAATTTAGAAGGTTCTGGTTATCAATTATTCGCAGATCCATATCCTAAATATAATTTATTTTTTAGATCAGACAATGCATCATTAGCAAGATTAGGTGTTCCTGCTCATACATTTTCTGCAACACCCATAGATATAGATAAAGATTATCACCAAGCTTCTGATGAAGCTGAAACTTTAAATATGACAGTGATTACGCAAACCATAAAAGCCGTTGCCAAAGGAACTGAAAGTATTATTAATGGTACAGATACACCAACAAGAGTTGTGTTAACTGAAGAGGAAATGGGAGGAAAGAAAAAAAAGAAAGAATAAGTTTATGAAATATTTAAAGTTCATTTTTTTGTTATTTTTAATAAGTTGTGGAACATCTAAAGTAGTTTCTGATTACGATTCTAAAACTGATTTTAAAAAATATAAAACGTTTGATTTCTATGAAGATAATGGAGAGAGTTTAAATGAATTTGACGTTAAAAGAATTACTACTGCAATTGAAAGTGAGTTAAAAAATGCAGGAATGAATTATAATTCTAACCCAGATTTTTTTATTTATTTTGATGCGAAAACTTCTGAAAGTCGAAGTAATAATACTATTGGAATTGGTATAGGAAGTGGAGGAAGAAATGGCGGAATTGGAATTTCTGGTGGAATACCAATAGGAGGTAAAAAGTTAAATGAAGAAATTAGTATTCGTTTTATTGAAGCAAAAAATAATAAATTATTTTGGGAAGGTTCTTTAACATCTAGCATAAAAGAAAATAGAAAAACAGAAGAAAGAAAATTGCATTTGCAACAGCTAATAAAAAAAATAATAAGCGAATATCCACCAAGTAAAAGTTATTAATGGCTTATAATGAGTATTTATCAGATAGAGTTTCTCAGTTTTTGAATGAAAAAAGTGTTTCTTTTATCACTAAAAAAATGATGGGAGGATTGTTATTTATGGTAGATGATAAAATGTATGTTGGTGTAAATAATGATGAAATTATGGCAAGAATAAACCCCAATATTTACAAAGAATCACTACGAAAATCTGGTTGTAAAGAAATGAATTTTACAGGAAGGCCAATGAAAGGATTTGTGTTTTTAACAGATGAAGCCATAGATTTAGACAAAGACTTACATTATTGGTTACAATTAGCATTAGATTTTAATCCGTTAGCTAAAGCAAGTAAAAAAAGAAAATCCTCTAAAAAATAATTTTAGAGGATTTTTAATTTATTTTAAAATGTAGTTTTAGAATTGGTATCTAATACTTAATGCGATGTCATTATCATAGTCATTAAAAGTTTTACCAAAACCAAATTCTGGTCTTAAGTCTAATGAAAGTAAGATTGGTGCAGAAGGAAAGTTGTACTCGATTCCAACATCACCAGCAGCAAAAACAAAAGTTTCAGAAAAATTATTGTTGTTGTCTTTTCCACTGTAGTTACCTAAACCACCACCAACACCTGCGTACCAGTTAAAACCACCATCAATATTCCAAACCCATTGGTAAAGACCAGTAGCTTTAAAACCGTCGTAATTATTGTTGTCTCTTAAACCTAAATCTATTTCTAATCTGTTATTGTCACCCAATGCTCTTTGGTAAGAAATTTCTCCTCCAAAACCATCATTGTCACCCAAACGTAAACCAATCGCGTTTTTAGAAATACTTTGTGCATTTGCTGAAAATGCTCCAGCTACTATAAGACCTATAATTAAAAGTGTTTTTTTCATAATTTATATTTTATTGTGATTGAACCACAAAATTAGACTTATAATTCCATTCGAATGAACTCATTTAGAATATAAATTGATACAAATGAGTTTTATTTTTCAACTGTTAAACGAACTCCTTTAGAATGACTGCTAAATTCTGGAGCATACATACTTTGTATGGTTGTAATTCCGTTGCTAAAATCACCAGCATTATTAACTCTAACATCATATTCAAAAATGTAAACTCCTTTTGGTAAACGATCGAAAAAGAAATTAGTAGCAGCATCTTTTGTACTTTCATAATACCCTAAATTGTCTTGCCACTTGTATTTAGAAAGTACGTTAATTGGTTCTACTCCAGAAGCTCTCATGTCTTTCATGTGAATAAATTCCATATCTCTATCTGAACGTAACTCAATTCTTACAGTAATTAAATCTCCTACTTTTAAATTGGTGTTTTTTGTAATTTCTTGCAATTCTTTTCCTGCATTTGTATTTACTTTTTTGAATAGTTTCTTATTTAATTTAAGCGGAGTTTCTGCAGAAGTAATTTTGTCTAAATCTTCAAAATATTGCCAATACAAACCTCCCCAAGCAATTCCGTTTCCTTTTTTATTGATGGTAACTTCGCTCATATTTGGTTTTATTTCAGATCCATTCCAAGATGTTTTAAAATAACCAGTTCCAGCTTCTACTTTTACACCTTCTAATTTAGACGGATTTATATTTTGATCACCAATTTTAATGTCTACCATTTCTGTAACTGAAACCCAATCACTTCCATTCAATAATAAAGCATACACAGCTTCTGTAGTTGCTTTTGTTGTTTTCCAACGATTTGTTTGCTTGTTTTTTAGTAACCAAATTTTTAGATTATCAATAGTTTTTGTGTCATTTTCGATTTCAGAAAACACCTCTATCATTAATGCTTGTGTTTCAACAGGAGCTTCATAATAGTAATAACCAGCAGTGTTGGTTTTCCAATACATTCCTAATTCATCTGAAGTGATTGAATTTTCTTTCAACGATTTTAAAATCTTGTTTGCAACTTGTTTTTTATCAGTTCTAAAAAGCGATAATGCAATTTGTCCTTTTGCATATAAATTATAATCGTTCCAATATTCAGCAGATTGATTTCTGTAATAATCAACAGCAGTTTTTAGTTTATCATTTATAGAAATAGTATCATAAAAACTACGCATGTATAAATATTGAATGGTAAAATAACTCAAGTGATTTTTCGCTAGATAGGCTGTATATTCTTGTTCACCTTTCTTTTTTGTCTTCGCTCTTTGTTTAATTTCTTCAGCTCTTTCTAGTAGTTTATTATAGTTTTCTAACAATTCGTTATCTAAAAATTTTACAGATTTTTCAATCATTTTTTTTGTTGATGTATCAAAATCAGTAACTCCTAATTTTTGTAAATGACCAAAACCAGTAGCAATATGTTGTGTAATAAAATTGCTCTCATATCTTCCGCCTTTAAACCAAGGAAATCCTCCAGAATTCAGCTGTATTTCCTCTAGTTTATTAATAGCTTTTTGCTGTTCATTTTTCATTTTATTCAAATCGAATAATAAGGCAATTCGTTTCTTTTGCTCGGTTTCCGATTGAGCATCTCTTAACCAAGGCGTTTCTTGAATAATCAATGATTTTAATTCTTGATTTTTCTCCAAATTAGATAATAATGCGTCTGAAGATTTCCAAGCATTAAAAACTTCTTGAATTCTTGGGTTGGAATTCGCCACAAAACTCGCCAATGTATTTGCGTAATATCTAGAGAATGTTTGTTCTGCACATTCATAAGGATATTCCATTAAATATGGCAAAGATTGTATGGCATACCAAACAGGATTAGACGTCATTTCTAAAGTCAACTTGTGATTTTTTAAAGTTGAAGAAGTATTATTTTTCAATTTATCTAACGTAAAAGTTTTGGTTTGGTTAGAACGAACCCACATAGGAACCGTTTCTGTAACCAACATTCTATTAGATAAAACCGGTAACACATTTTGTTCTCCGTCAGAAAAATCACCAGCTTTTGCCACAATTTTATATTGTACAGCTTGCACAGTTTCAGGAATTGATAGGTTCCAAGAAACATTGGTGTTTCCATCTTTATCAACAGAAAAATTCTTGTTTGAATCTGTGTTTTCTAAATCTTCATTAATCTCTTTTCCTGTAATTGCATCTGTTAAAATCAGTTTTGCGAAACCAGACAATTTGTTATTGGTCAAATTTGTAATTTTTGCAGATAACACAATTTTATCTCCTTCTCTTAAAAAACGTGGTGCATTTGGTACCACCATTAATTCTTTTTGAGTTACAGTTGTTAGTGTTTTTGTTGTTGATTTTAATGTTTTAGTATGTGCTAATAATTGTAATTTCCATTTTGTAAGTGCTTCTGGCATTGTAAATGAAAAACTTACTTTACCATCTTTATCAGTTTTTAATTGAGGAAAAAAGAAAGCAGTTTCTTTAAAATTCTTACGAGCTTGTACTTGAGAAAGTTCCTTATTCAATTTTGCTTGTCCAGATTTTGTTGTAATTATTACAACTCCATTTGCAGCTTTTGCACCGTATAAAGAAGTTGCAGCTTCGTCTTTTAAAACATTCATTTCTGCAATTTCATTTGGACTTAAATTCATTGTATCTACAATAACTCCATCAATAACATATAAAGGTTTGTTTGCTCCAGAAAGACTTCCTAACCCTCTTATAATTACATTTTCTGAAAGCTCATCACTTTCAACTCCAGCAACTTTACCTTCAATAGATTCAGACTCTATTATACTTACAGCGCTAGAAAGGTGTCTTTTGTTTATAGTTCCATAACCTGTTACTACAACTTCTTCTAAATGTTCTGCACTTTCTTCTAACTTAACATTCAAATGTGTTTGCTTGTCAACTACAACTTGTTTAGATAGATAGCCTAAATATCCAAAAGTTAAAACGTCTCCTTTTTTAATTTTTATGGAGTAAAAACCATCAAAATCTGTTTCTGTGCCAAAAGTAGTTCCGTTTATTACGATAGAAACTCCAGGTAAAGCTCCAGATTCGTCTTCAACAATTCCAGTAATGGTTCCATCAAAATCTTTTCTAGTACTTTCTAATTTAGTTTTTACTTTTCTTAAATAATTTCTTTGATCCCAGTTGTTAAAACTAAATCCAAACCAATTGTAGGTATCATGTCTTATAGTAGGGAAATTGTAATAGTTTCTTTGATTATTTTTAATTTGAAAATACGTATTTCTAAAACTATGGTTTGCGTTACTTCTAGAATACGAATAGTAAGGTTGCTTTGATGATACAGGATTAAAACTCCAATTATGAGATTTAAATTCGTCTAATGAGGCATCATACATAGAAGCTAAAACTTCTGCTGCAACTGCATCATTTTTGTCATTTTTTATACTGAAACTCCAAGTTTCATCTTGCCCAGGTTGTAATTTATCTCTAAAAATATTGGTTTCTACTGCTATGTTTTCTATTACTTCAGGAACATTAATTAATAAACTTCCACTTTCGAAATAATTGTAATTCACAAAATGATATTTTACAGCAAACCCGCCTAAATCATCTTTTTTTACGGGTATTTTTATTGTTTTAGTTTTGTTATTTAATTTGTACAAACAAGTTTCTACTATTGTATGATTTTTTTCAGTTTGTATAATAACAGTCATGTTTTTAGAAGCAGAACCAATTTGTAGTTCAACAACATCCCCAATTTTATAAAATGTTTTATCAGTATTAATTACAAACAATTTATTGTCTGCAATTGCAGTTTCTTTAGTTGAAAAAACATTGAATCTATTTTCGTCTTTTACTTTTTGACCGAATTTGTCTTCACTTTCTAAAATGATTATATATTTACCGGAAATCCATTTTTTTGTATTCTTTAAAATGATTTCTTTTGAAGCTTCTGTATCAAATTTAGTATTGAAAACAATGTTCCCTTTTTTCCAGTTTTGTGCATCAGCTTCATCATTAGTGTAAGGGTCATTTGGAAAGAGTTTGCGAAACTCGTTTTCAGGAATGTCTTGATATTCTGGTGCATTCCAAGGTCTTTTTCTTAACGGATTTTCAGGAGCAATTAATTTGTAAATTTTTATACTTCCTTTTGCAGGTACAAATTCTCCGTTTAAGTTTTTTGTATCAATAGTTATCTTGTTTTCATCTGCATTTTTATCAATTTTGTCATCAATTGAAACAGACGCAAGTAAACTATGATAACCAACTTTTACAAGGCTTGTTGCGCTTCTTGTCTCGCCATTAATATCTGTAACATCTGCTGTTATTTCATAATTAAAAACTGGCAAACTCTCTTTAGAAACACTTTTATCTGGAATTGCTTTAAAAATAATCTCAAATTCTCCTTTATCATTTGTTATCGTTTCTCCATTGGTAATTTCTTGAGATTCTGAACCCACATTTGGTCTTCGCCAATAATACCAACTTGGGTATTGCACTTTTCTGTGAACTCTATATACCACTTTGGCATCAGTAATTGTTGCGCCAGAAAAGGCTTTAGCAAAACCTTTTACAGTAATAGAATCGTTAATTTTAAAGGTTTCATTTATAGGTTTGAATTCAGTTTCGAATTTTGGTCTTTTATACTCTTCAACTGAAAAAAAATGTTCATTATAGTTGAAATCATAATTGACTTTGTCATAAAATTTACTATCATGTCCAAAATTTTCATCGATTTCTATGCTAAATTCCCCAGTTAAACCATTGTTAGGAATTATAAATTCTCCAGCCACAGAACCAAATTCATTCAGTTTTAAATCGAGTGTTTTAACTACTTGATTGTTTACATCAAATAAGGTAACTTCTACAAATTCATTTTTAAAAACTTCCGATTTTTCTCCTTGTTTTTTTAGAACAATTGCTTTAAAATACACAATTTGTCCTGGTCTGTAAATACTTCTATCCGTAAAAATAAAAGGTTTTATTCTTATTTTTTTATCATAATTATTACTGTAATTTCTATTATTTTCTCTTAAATAATGATTTCCAAAAGAAGCAACATCATCTTTTGTTTTTACAGAAATTGTTACATTTTGATAGTAAGTTTTAGCTTTAAAAGAAGCAAATCCGTTTTTGTCCGTAATAAGTTTTTTATTTATATAATCACCTCTATATTTTCTTTCATTTTTAATATGAATTTCAGCACCTTTAATTGGTTTTCCTGTGTTTCTATCTACTATTTGATAGTTGTGTTTGTTATCGAAATTATTTTCAATTAACGTTAAATTTGTAGCTTGTAAGGTTGTAGTTCCGTAGATTTTATCTTCTTTTAAATCTTCACTTTCAGACGCTAAAATTAAATACATTCCGTTTTCGAACTTCGGCAGAATTGTTTCTGTGGTATGTTGTAAATAATCTTCTTCGTTTCTTAAAGCATCTTGCCAGTTTTTTACTTTTTCAAAAGAAGTAATTAATTTCAATTTATCTTTAAATTGATAGGTTTTATGGAATGTAGTTAATTGCTCTTGCGAAATTTTATAAGCTGTAAAAAACAGTTTATCAATATTTTTATAATTGATTAACAATCTACTATTCGTATGAATAGGAATGTATTCTTCAGTAGTAATTTTTAAAGAAGTTTGCTCTATTTGGTTTTTTAGAATAGTGCATTTTCTAGCTGCTAAACTTTTTGGAAATTTTTTAATAACATCATCGCAAATAGCTATTGCTAATTTGTTTTCAGAAACTTCTCTGTGGTTTTTTGCAATTTCAAAAGCATACAAACCACCAACTTCATTGTTCTTATAATTTGCATAAGATTTATGAAATGTTGCAGACAGCGTTTCTTTTTTATTACTAAAAGTTCCATGAAGGTTTACAAATTCTATTCTATTTAAATCGGCAGCAACTAAAGCTTGTAAATTGTTGCTTTTTAAATGAAACTGAATTAGTTTTTGGTAGATTTTTAAAGCATTAAATTGAAGAGATAAACTATCTTCAGATACCAAATTAAGTTTAGAGAAAGTAGTAAGATCACTTAAATAAGTAATGTTATCTAGATGAAATTGATACGTTGGTTTTGTAATAGAAGTTTCTGAAGTTTTATAAAAGTCTAATGCATTATTTGCCAAGAAATCATACAAAGTTGGTCTGTATGTTTTTGCTCCTTTTTGTACTTCTAGAATAGGAGCAAAGTCGTAAATAGCTGTATTTTGAAGTTGTGTTGCATTCTCTAAAGAAGCTTCAAAATGACAATGAATTTCTTTAAAAAGTGTGTCTAAATCCCAAGTTCTAAAATCAGTTTCATCTACTTTATTTTCTGTTTTTGTTCGGTTGTAAAATTTATATCTGTTTTGTGTAAAGTATTGCCAATACAAGTTTGCTAATATATTTTCTAAAACGTTTTCTGTTGGGAAGTTACTTTTAGCAATGTGTTTTTTAAACGAATTAATCACTTTTAATTGCGCATCTTCTTCTAATGTTAAAGAGAATTTACTTTTGTAAAAAAGCGCTTTTATAATTTGTGGCGAGTTGTTTTCTTTTTCTGCTTTTGTATATATTTCTTCAACGATTTCTAATGCCGATTTTGGCAAATTGTCAACCTCTAATTTTTGGACTTTAAGCCAAAGATTGTCAAAGTTGTTTTGAGCATTTGTTAGAGAAGAAAATAATAATATCATTAATAATGTTGTCAGTTTTTTCATAATTCAGAGATTTTATGCTATCAAAGCATGTGTAAATCAGGTTGTAAAACAATCTAAAATTAGTAAACGCACCTTTTGGGTTTGTAAAACTACTTTTTCATTGAGTTTCATCCTAAATATAATCAATATTGTGCGAAGCTTTTGTATTTTTACTTTTTAAAATTTTGTTAAATGAAAATTCATTTTATAGCCATTGGCGGAAGCGCAATGCACAATCTTGCAATAGCTTTACACCAAAAAGGATACCAAGTTTCTGGAAGTGATGATACAATTCATGATCCATCTAAATCTCGATTAGAAAAATATGGTTTATTGCCAGAAGAATTTGGTTGGTTTCCAGAAAAAATATCGTCTGAATTAGATGTTATTATTTTAGGAATGCATGCTAAAAAAGACAATGTAGAATTGTTAAAAGCGCAAGAATTAGGCTTAAAAATATATTCCTATCCAGAATTTTTATATGAACAATCTAAAAATAAAACAAGAGTAGTAATTGGTGGTTCTCATGGAAAAACTACAATAACTTCTATGATTTTACATGTGTTAAATTATCATGAAAAAGAAGTAGATTATATGGTTGGTGCACAATTAGAAGGTTTTGAAACCATGGTGCATTTAACAGAAGAAAACGATTTTATTGTTTTAGAAGGTGATGAATATTTGAGTTCGCCAATAGATATGCGTCCTAAATTTCATTTATACAAACCAAATATTGCGTTGTTAAGTGGTATTGCTTGGGATCATATAAATGTTTTTCCAACGTTCGAGAACTATGTAGAGCAGTTTAGAATATTTACAGATTCTATGGTAAATGGTGGAAGCATGGTTTACAATATAGAAGATGAAATTGTAAAAGATGTTGTAGAAACTTCAACCAATCATATTAAAAAATACGCGTACCAAACTCCAGAACATTTTATAGAAAACGGAATTACCTATTTAGATACTGCAGAAGGAAATTTACCACTAGAGATTTTTGGAAAACATAATTTACAGAATTTAGCAGGAGCAAAATGGATTTGCCAGCATTTAGGGATAGATGAAGACGATTTTTATGAAGCGATTGTAAGTTTTAAAGGAGCAAGTAAGCGTTTAGAGAAGATTGCAGAAAGTAATAAAACAGTTGTTTTTAAAGACTTTGCACATTCGCCATCTAAAGTTGCTGCCACTACAAAAGCAGTTAAAAATCAGTATAAAGATAGAACTGTTTTGGCATGTTTAGAATTACATACCTATTCTAGTCTAAATGCAGAGTTTTTAGCAGAATATAAAGGAGCGTTGGAGTTTGCAGACAAAGCAGTAGTTTTTTATTCGCCACATGCAGTAAAAATTAAACAATTAGAAGAGGTTTCTGCCGAACAAATTGGAGAAGCTTTTGATAGAGAAGATTTAATTATTTATACAAATCCGCAAGAATTTAAAGACTTTTTATTCAACCAAGATTTAGATAATAAGGCAGTTTTATTAATGAGTTCTGGTAATTATGGAGGTTTAGATTTTGATGAGGTTAAGAATTTGGTTTAGACTTTTTTAAACCAAGTTGTATTAATTTTTCTTGCTGCCATTTTTTATCTGTTATTCTTTTTAGCAACCAATTTCTATGTTCTTTTTTAACTATAGATTGATAAAGAACTCCAAGTCTAGATTTAATAAATAGGTTTCTTTCTGTTTTTCTATGGTCTTTTTTTCTTAATGATTCGTTAGTTAAATAGCTATAAAAAGTTGTCAAATACGCTTTTGTTTCTGGTGTTTCTTTATAGGTAAGTGAAGCTGATTTTCCAAAAGTTTCGTAACAAGTTGCTAAAAAGCAATTTAATGGATTGTATAGTTTTTTGTAATTATCAAACGCATTTTTTGCCGTTGTTTTTTTAGATAAAAGAAAAACATCATAAGCGTTTCTTAAAGCAATGTTTTTAAAATGAATTCCGTTATCATTAACTTGTTTAGCTATAATAGACAAACATAGTTGATTGCTATAACTCATTACTGTTATATTGTCTATTTTTAATGCAGTTTCTCTTATAACAGAATAATTAAATTCATCTGCATATTTTTCTAACAGCATTTCTTTATGTATTTCTACAGCAGCAATTCTATGCTCTTTCTGCAACCTAGGATAATGTTTAAACATAGGTAAATCATAAGTTATGTCATGAACTTTGGAATACTTGTTTTTTGTAAGTATTTTAATTGCTTTTGGGTACTCTTCTTTAGAAAAAATAAAATCGATATCACCAACCATTCTTTCTGCAACATCCTCATACAAACCTTCTAGTAAATTACCTGTTCCTTTTAAGAAAATTGGAGTTATATTATTGTCCAATAAAAGAGTGTTAATTTCCTTAGCTTGGGCTATTATTTGTTCGTTTCTGTCACGATTTAAATCTGTTATATGTTTCATGTACTCCACCAATTCTATAGGCAAGTAATGTAGAAAACCAACTCTTTTTAAATTACAATACAAAGCAGGAAAAACATAATGTGCAGTACTAACTTTTACTACAGAATCCCAATCAATTTTATTAGTTTTTAGTTGTTCTTCTATTTCCTTTTTATGCTCTTCTTCTAGAGAAATGGTCAAACATTTTGCAACAAAAAAAAGGGTTTCCTTATAATTCATTGTTAAAAATATTAGAAACAGTTTGTATCATTTCTTTGTTATTTGAATAGGTTAATTGATAGCAATCTAAACGCGCGAACCAATCTAAAAATACTTGTGCATTTTCTATTTCTGGAGACAACCAAGAATCTGGTACCAATTGCTGAAAAGCTTCAATTTTTGAAATTTTACTACAAACTAATGCAGCATCTTTTTCATATTTAATAAAAACCAAACCTTTACAAGGCAAATGAGCAAAGAAATTAGAGTTGTTTGGTTGTAAGAATCTAACAATTTTATTCAATCTTTTAAAATGATATTCTGCAGAAGTTTCCAATTCTGGGTAGAGTGGTAGCAAGGTTTCTAAACTATTTTTTTTAATAGAAATAGCAGCAGGAAAACTATAGACGTCTTGTTTTTCTATATCTACAGGGACAAAATCATCTGCCAAGCAAGTAAAACCATTTGCTTGTAAAAGTGCTAAAGAAGTACTTTTTCCGTTTCCAGAATCGCCTAAAAAGAGCATTGCTTTTTCGCCATTACTTACAGCAGAAGCATGAAAAACTCCCATCCATTCTTTTTCTTCTTTTTGGTGAATTTTCTGAATAAACTGCATCGAAAATTTTCCTTGAAAATAATGAATCTCTTTTTTACTCCAAGCACCAATAAATTCTTTGTTTACATATAAAAAGATAAAACCATTGTTGTTAAAAACTATAAATTCATGGGTATAATCTGTCGATTCAATTTCTAAATGAGAAAACTTTGGGTGTACTAAAGAAAGTTCAAACTCATCTGAAAAGTTTACTTTAATAACAATACTATTTATCTTATAGAACTTTGTATACTCAAATTCTTTAGGCTTTTTTATATCTCTATAATCGTTTACAATTTCTGTTTCTACTGTTGTTTTGGGGTTGAAAACTCTTTTTTCTAGATCTAGAATAAAATCGATTGTTTTTTCTAATGGTACAGCTAATTTTTTAGACAACGCAGTCGCAATTTCTGTCACAGAAATTCCTTTATTTAATCTTTTTAAAATATCTGCAGTGGTATTTTCTAAAACCAAATACTCGTTACTGTTTTTAAACCAAGTAATTGTTTTGTCTTCTACAACTTTATATAAAAATTTTGACGCTCTTTCCATAAAAAATAAAAGTAGTCAATTTATGATGTTTACAAAAAAAAATGCTCCGAAAAATCGAAGCATTTTTATAAATAAAAATATAGGTTTTAAAATCCTGTTCCTGGATCTTCAGGAGAAGCAGCTTGTGCTTTCTGTGGATTTAATATCATATAAGTTCCCAACGCAGTTAATGCTGCGTATTTACCGTAACTCCCAATTTTTTTAAGGGCATCTTTACGAGAAATTTCTTGGTTATTGTCTGTCTGTTTTGTCATGATTGTATGGTTGTTTCTCGTTATTATTCTAAAATTATTTTCTTGCTAACTTTACCTGTTTCAGTTTGTACTTTTACAAAATAAACGCCTGTACCAAGTTTTGGTAAAGTAGCATCTTTAACTCCGTTTGTTTCAAAAGAAGAAGTGTAAACTTGTTTACCAAGCATTGAATATAAAGAGAAAGTAGTTTTACCCTGTGGTAAGCCTGTCATTCTTATAGTAGAAGCAGCTGTTTTAAAGATACTAACAGTATTTAAAACTACATCTTTAACACTTAATGTGCTTTCTGTAGTATGTAAATAGAATCTACCAATATCACTTAAGTTTGCAGTTAAAGTTACTTTATAAGTACTATTTGCAGCATCTAATCTTGTAAATGTACCTAACTCTCTATCTTCTAAATACACCTTAATATTAGATGGTAAATTTAAAACATTGGCAGAAAAAGTAATTTCTTCATTAGCAGCAGCATGAACTCCTACAGGAATAACCATAGCCTCATAGTTGTCTTTTGGTAATGTTTGTATTGCTAATTTTTTACCTTCATTAGCAGTTACTAATTGTGTATGTACACCAAAAGAAGTTCCTAAACCTGCAAATGCAGAGCTATCATAACCATTATCGAAACCAGTTGTTTTACCATCATAGTAATAAACAAATGCGTTTTTAGTAACACCTGTTTTTGATAATGATAATTTAATTTCTGGTCTTGTGTTTTCAGTTCTATTAAAAATACCAGTTGCTTGATGCTTTTGCATGGCTTTTGTAAAGTTAAAGTCACTTGGAGCCATCATACTTTTTGCTTTTACAAAAAATCCTTGAGCAGGCGCAATAAATAAAGAAGTTCTTTCATTATTGTTTTTGTCTGTTCCAACAGTTGTTGTTTGATTTACTGTTAAGTAAGAAGTAGTTGCTTTGTCCCAAATCCATAATGTTTCTTCATCTAAAACACCTGTGTTTACAGTTAACAGATTGTCTGTAGCATCTGCAGTAGTGTTAAAAGGTAAAAAAGCTGGGTAAGGATTTCCTATGGCATTAAAAGCATTTCCTACACCACCATTGGCAGGAGAACTGTCTTTAATTTCAGAACCTACATCTATAGTAGCAATAGAACCTTTAAAACCTAAATTTCCTTTTTGTTGGTCTGCAGTAGGTGTTGCACTTGGTAAAACAGAATATCCTTTACCACTTGCCATATCTATTGTAGCAGATGCTGTAGCAACATTTACTTCCGCAGTAGAAAAATAATCCCAACGTAAATCAGTATCAGATTGTGTATTGTCATAAACAGCAATACCATATTGAGAATCTTTTTCTTGAAGTCCGTTAAAAACAGTAAAATTACCATCTCCAGTGTTACCATCTATTTTCTCTCCAACTGTTGGTGATGAAATTAAACTCCAACCATCTGTTAAGCCAGTTGTATTGTTATGGTATGTTTCTGTAAAGTAGAAAAACTGATTTGTTCCACCAGAAGTATAAGTTCCTTTTAATATTACAGATGCACTATTAACAACACCTGCAGAAGGTACTGTTCCGTTTCCTTGTAAATAAGAATCTGAACCTGCTAAAGTTAAATTACCATTTATGGTAAGAGAATTACCTGCACTTACATCAATTCCTTTTGTGTCTGCAATACCAATATCGTTTGCTTCTGTATTTGCAGAAATTACTAAATCGTCGTAAATATAAGCGTCTTTAGCGGTTGTTGTGCCGTCTAAAGCTACAGAGTTTACCCAAGCTCCACCAGAGTAGATTAAGTATTCTAATGCTCCTGGAGTTGCATTTGCAACATCACCTTCTACAACATAGGAATTTGTGAAAATATTTTTGTAATCTTGTTCAGTACCTAACCCTATTAATGTGTCGTCAATTAAGGTTCCGTCGTCCGTATTTGCAGTTCCGCCAGTCATTAATCTCCATCTTCTACCTGTACCAAAAAAATTACTAGAATGTCCTCCATTATAATTAACAGATGCATCTAATGTAATTCCAAAGTCAGAGTTAAAACCAGATCTAGTACCACCTCTTGCTACAATTAAAAAACCATATGCAGGTATAATTAGATCTGTATCTGCTGTTTGTTCATCTACTCCAAAGTCAAAAACATATTGAGAAGCATTGGTAGTAGCATCTGCTCTTACTAATTTACTTGAGTAAAGACTTACAGCCTCAGAAGAATTATTAAATAATTCTAAATATTCAAACGCTGTACTTGCAGCATCAACAATTTCTGTAATAAAAACCTTTCCAGCTATTGGTAGAGGAGGTATTTCATCATCAATAATAGTAACTGTATGTGTTGCTTGAGAAATAATTAAACCACTAACAGCACTTGTTTCAGTAATTGTAAAAATGATAGTTTCTGGGTCTGTATCTGCATCATCGTTGATAGAGAAAGTAATATTTTGTGTACCATCTGCTGTAAAAGACAATGCTGTTGGAGATGTAAACGTAAAATCTCCAGCTTCTGCAGTTCCAACAGTTGCAGTTACATCAATATCTATTTGTGTTCCAGAATAATTAGAAACAGTAATAGGAATGTTTGCACTTGTAAAAGTGGCATCTGTTTCGTTTTCCGAACTTGTAGCAGCATCAAAACCAATACTTGGTGCTGTTTCATCTTCAGTTACTGTAACAGTATGTGTTGCTTGTGAAACAATTAAACCTGTAACAGCACTTGTTTCTGTTAAAGTTAAAATAATGGTTTCATCATCAAAATCATCTGTATCTGGATTGATGTCTAAAGAAATATTTTGAGAACCATCTGCTGTAAAAGAAAGTGTTGCAGTATTTAAAGTGAAATCTGCAGGTTCTGCAGTACCAGATGAAGCGATGCTTACATCTATTTGATTTCCATCATAATTGGAAACTGTTACTGGAATACTTACATTAAAAGATGCGTTAGTTTCAGTTTGGTTACTTGCTGCATTGTCAAAACCAACTGTTGGTGCAGTTGACGCTGTACCTTGTACTAAAACATCATCTAATCTTTGAAGTTCTGTACCTGAATTATTGTTCATAGTTACTCTTATTTCTAAAGTAGAACCAGCTAAACCTGCTTGAGAAACAGTAGCACTTGTAAAGTCATCATTTAAGGTACCATTTGTATCTGCAGCAGTCCAAGCACCTCCATCGATCCTGTATTCTGTATTGAAGATATCAGCTGCTTCCATAGTTCCGGATTCCGCAGCAGATAAGCTAAAAGAAACCCCAGTAAATCCAGTAATATTAATTGAGGGAGACATCCAAATTGCGTCACCATCTATATCTCTAGCTTCAAAAACTTCTGATGTAACTTTAAACCAATCCGTACTAGCTGTTAATGCTGCAGAGGACACATCAATTGTCCAATCTACACCAACTAGATCTGTTGTTGGTGCTGGGCCAACTGCTCCTTTGTCATTCTGTCCTGTGAAATTTTCAGAATAAATTGTTGTTTGTGCATTCATAAATAAAGAACTTGTAATCAGAAAAAAACTGAAAAGAATCTTTAGAAAGTTGTTTTGTTTCATAATTTATTGATTTTTTTAGAACTCTAAAAATAGTAAAAAAAAGCAGACTAAAAAAGGCAATAGGCTATTTAACAATAAGATAAACTTAATTTAAAATACAAATTAGTTTTATCGCCCAAAAAAAACAAGGTGTAGATAATATGGGTACTTTTAAAAGTAAAAATTGTTAATACACTCTGTGTCTAGATACTTTAGAAGTTTTTTTCTAGTAATGTAGCTTTATTGGTTGTAATTTATAGCGCTAGTAATTGCCTTTAGCAGTATGTCTTCATAGACTCTTGTTCGGGGTTTCTCTCCAAACAACGCATTTTTAAAATATATACCCAAAGCTCACCCGAACAAACCCCGAAGGAGACCCGAACAAAACCCTCTAAAAATTGCTTTTGTGGGTCAGGGTGTGTCAGAATGTGTCACAGTGTGTCAGGATGTGTCAGCATGTGTCAAAACAGACCCCAAGTTTAGTTGTTCTTATTTAAGGGTTTTGCGATGTAATATTGTAGAGTTACTACTGCAGTTATTTTAGAAAAACACTAGTTCTTGCGCCAAAAGAAAGGCGTAAATAAAATAAGTACTGTAAAGAGTTCTAAACGCCCTATTAACATTAAAAATGAGCAGAACCATTTTGCTGCAATAGATAAATGAGAAAAATTATCTATAGGACTAACACTACCAATTGCTGGGCCAATATTACCCAAAGATGAGGCAGCTGCGCCTAATGCTGACATAAAGTCTAACCCAAACAAGGTAAGTATTACAGAGGCAATGATAAAAATTAGCATGTAAATAATAAAGAACGAAAGAATATTAAAAACAATGGTTTGACTTACGGTTTTACCATCATATCTTACAGGTATAATTGCATTGGGGTGTAAGGCTTTTTTAAATTCTAAAAAACTGTTTTTAAGCATTACAATATGTCTCACTACTTTTACACCACCACTTGTAGAACCTGCAGAACCACCTGTAAAAAATAGGGCAAAGAAAATACCCGTTGCAAAGAAATTCCACATGGTAAAGTCTGCAGTAACAAAACCTGTTGTTGTAACTACAGAAGTTACCATAAATAAGGCATGTCTAAAGGCACTTTCTGTTTTACCTAAAACTTCTGGATGCGCCAAAATTGTTTCTAAATTGGGGTCTTGAAAAAAGATAATAATTACAGAAATAATGGCAGTTACGGTTACAATACCAAAGAAATAGTATTTAAACTCTTCACTTTCAAAAACTTTTCTAACTTTTCCTTTTAAAGCAAAATAGGTCAATACAAAGTTGGTACCTGCAATAAACATAAAAGCAATAATTATGTATTGTATTAATGGTTGCCCATTATAAAAAGCAACACTGTCTGCTTTGGTAGAAAAACCACCAGTACTAACGGTTGCCATGGCATGGTTTATGGCGTCGAACCAAGTCATACCAGCAATTTTTAAAAGAAAAAATTGTGCAAAAGTTAATGTTACATATATTAAATATAGGCGTTTTGCAGTATCGGTAATTCTTGGGTGTAATTTGTCTGCAGATGGGCCAGGAGCTTCTGCCATAAACAGTTGCATACCTCCAATTCCTAAAAGCGGAAGAATTGCTATGGTAAGTACAATAATTCCCATTCCGCCAATCCAATGTGTGGCACTTCTCCAAAAAAGAATTCCTTTGGGCATTGCTTCTATATCTGTTAAAATAGAAGAACCTGTGGTAGAATATCCAGAAATGGTTTCAAAAAAAGCATCTGTTACACTAGGTATTGCACCAGATAATAAATAAGGTAACATTCCTGTAATGGAAAGTGTTAACCAACCTAATGTTACAATTAAGTATCCTTCTTTTTTTTGAATATTGGTGCTGTCTGGTTTGTTAAAGAAGTAGAGGAGTAGGCCTATAAAAACAGTAATGATTCCTGCATTTAAAATCCCCCATTTTGCCTCTTCATCATTAAACACACTAAAAGGAAATGCTATAAACATAAACAAACCGTTTAAGGCGGCTGTAATTCCTAAAAAGCGATAAATTATTTTTGTGTTTAAAGAACCCATGTTAGTTAAAAAGACTTTCTACAGTACTAATTGCTTCTGGTAAACAGAATACAATTACTTTATCTCCTGCTTGTATTTGCATGTTTCCAAAAGACATTAACGCTTTACCATCTCTAATAATTCCACCAAAAACGGCTTCTCTAGGAAAACGTAAATCTTTAATTGGTTCTTGGGTTACTTTGGCATTTGCTCGCACTTCAAACTCAAAAACTTCTGCATCTATATTATGTAGGTTTGCCAAGGCAAGTATTTCTCCTTTTCTAATATGTCTAAAAATATTACTAGCAGCAATTAGTTTTTTATTAATTAGAGATTGTATTCCTATGGTTTGAGAAATATCTATATAATCCATATTTTCTACCAAAGCAATTGTTTTTTTAACCCCTTTAGATTTTGCTACTAAACAAGACATAATGTTGGTTTCAGAATTACCAGTAACAGCAATAAAAGCATCTGTTTCTCTAATGTTTTCTTCTTCTAACAACTCTAAATCTCTACCATCACCATTAATAACTAATGTATGGCTTAATTCTTCTGCTAATAACTCTGCCTTTTCTCTGTTTTTCTCTATTAACTTTACATTAAAATTTTCCTTACAAAGTTTTCTTGCAGTTTTTTCGCCAACACTACTTCCTCCTAAAATTATTACATTTTTAATCTCGAACTGTTTTTTACCAATAATAGGGTACAAGCCTTTCATGCTGTAGTTTGGTACAGAAAAATACACTTGGTCGTCTAATTGGTATACAGTGTCTCCACGTGGTATAATGGTTTGAGAAACATTTTCTCTTTTAATAGCAATGGTAATAAAATCTACACTAGAAAATTTCTCTTTGGCTTCTTTAACTGTTAAATCTATTAATGGAGATTTGTAGGTTAATGCAGTACCCATAACATTAAAAAGACCACTTTCAAACTCTACAGTATCATTAAAAGAAGATTGATTTAGGAGCATTTTAATTTCGTTGGCAGCTAATTCTTGCGGAGAAATCATAAAGTCTAAACCAAATTGTGTAAAATCTACTTCACAGTTTTCTAAAAACTCTGGGTTGTCTATTCTTGCAATGGTTTTTTTGGCTCCTAAAGACTTACCAATTACAGAAATTGTAAAGTTTGTGTTTTGGCTATCTGTAACAGCAATTAATAAATCTGCTTTATCAATTCCAATTTCTTTTAATAGTTTTATAGAAGTTGCATCACCTTTTTTAGTAATAACATCTAAATGATTGTTAATGTAATTTAACTTTTCACCATCAAAATCTATTATATACGTATCTTGAGATTCGTAAGAAAGTAGTTTAGCCAAGTGAAAACCAACGTCTCCAGCACCAGCTATAATAATCTTCATATTTTAAATATAGAAATAGAATGCAAAGATATAAAGAGTTTTTGTGGAAATACAAATAAAAGGCAGTTTTCAACTTTTAATGTAGTTTTAAGAAGCTACTTTATCAATAAAAAACTACCAAAAGTAATACAGAAGTAACCTCTTACTTAACTTCTATTAAGCCTTGATTGCATTGTAGTTTAATTGGTGTAAACACATGTTAAAATCTGCAGCAGATATTTTGAAACCTATTTTGTACTTTTATAAAAAAAAAGAAATATGGAAAAGTTAACCATTAAATCTTGGGCTTTAGATGATAGGCCAAGAGAAAAACTGCTTTCCAAAGGGAAAACATCACTTTCTGATGCTGAGCTAATTGCCATACTTATTGGATCTGGAAATAGGCAAGAAAGCGCAGTAGCTTTGTCTAAAAGAATATTGCAATCTGCAGATGGTAATATAAACGAGTTGGCAAAATTATCTGTAGAAAAATTAACCCTATTTAAAGGAATTGGAGAAGCAAAAGCAATTGCTATTATAACTGCATTAGAATTGGGCAAAAGAAGACAATTAGAAATTGCTTTAGAAAAACCAAAGATTACAAGCAGTAAAGATGTTTTTAATTTAATGCAACCCGTTATTGGCGATTTAGAGCACGAAGAATTTTGGGTAATGTTCTTAAATAATTCTAATAAAGTGTTAGCAAAAGCGCAGGTTAGTAAAGGTGGCCTAACAGCAACAGTTGTAGATATTCGTTTGCTTTTTAAAAGAGCTTTAGAACTTACTTCAGTTGGTGTTATTGTTTGTCATAATCATCCTTCTGGAAAATTACAACCTAGCAATGCAGACCAACAACTAACAAGAAAAATTAAAGAAGCAGGAAATACTTTAGATATTAAACTTTTAGACCATTTAATAATTACTGAAAAAGCGTATTTTAGCTTTGCAGATGAAGGAGTTCTTTAGTAATCAGTTTTCAGTAGCAATTAGCAATAGTATTGTTGCTAATAACCACTAACACAAATCATGATATTAGTTTACACACATAAAATAACCCCAAGAGTACGTTATATTTTTAAGCATATTTTTACAAGAATTTTATTAATTCCTGTAGATTTTACGTCTAAAGTAGAAGAATTTGTGGCCCATAATGGCCCTAAATTGTCTTACACAAAAACACCTTTAGGAGGCGAGTTTTTTGTAAAAAGTAACGATTTGTTGTTTGAGCAAGGTGTAAGCGATTTAGAGATTAATATGCAAAAGTGGGACAATGTACCTTGCTTTTTTATAACTGGCCCAAAATCTTCTATTCCTTTTGATATTTTTGCAGCAAGTTTCTATTTAATATCTCGTTATGAAGAGTATTTACCTCACGTAAAAGATATTCATGGTCGTTACACAGCAGCAGAAAGTTTGGCATATAAGCATGAATTTTTAGAAAAACCTGTGGTAGATATTTGGGCGTACAAATTATTAGATGCGCTAAAAGAGAAGTTTCCAGTTTACACCTACAAAGAACGTGCCTACGAGTTTATTTCTACCATAGATATAGACAATGCTTTTGCGTACAAACATAAAAGTTTGGTAAGGAGTGTTGGAGGTTTTTTTAACGATCTTTTTAAGTTTCGATTATTAAACGTTTGGAACCGTTTTGCGGTGGTTTTTAACATTAAAAAAGACCCTTTTAATACATTTGAAAAGATTCTAGAAATTAAAAAAAGATATAAAATTAGAACAGTTTTCTTCTTTTTAATAGGAGATTACACAACGTTTGATACCAATGTTTCTGCTTCTAAAAATAAATACAGATTGCTTATTAAAGAAATGGTAGATTATGCTAGAGTAGGTTTGCATCCTTCTTATTTTACCATGCAAAATGCTACATTATTAAAGAAAGAAAAGGAAAGATTGCAAGATATTACAAACATGCCAGCAATACGTTCTAGGCAGCATTATTTACGCTTTAGTTTGCCAGAAACCTATCAAAATTTAACAGATTTAGAAATAGAAGAAGATTATTCTATGGGTTATGCAAGCAATGTAGGGTTTAGAGCAAGTACGTGTACACCATTTTATTTTTACGATTTAGATTTCGAAATTCAAACACCACTTAAAATATTTCCATTTGCTTTAATGGATACTACTTTAAACGACTATATGAAGTTGACTCCGAAACAATCTTTAGGTAGAATTAGAGATCTTAAAAACGAAGTAAAAGCCGTAAACGGGACATTTATAACCCTGTTTCATAACGAAACTTTAAGTGATTATTTGCGTTGGAAAGGTTGGAAACGCTTGTATGAATCTATGATTAAAATAGCAACATCGTAAAATGATTACATACATTAAAAGGAACAGTTTAGATGTTACAAAATATGATGCTTGTATAGAAAATTCTCTACAAGTTAGAATCTATGCTTTTTCTTGGTATTTAGATTTGGTAGCAGAAAATTGGGATGTTTTAGTGTTGAATGATTATGAAGCTGTAATGCCCTTACCTTGGAAAAAGAAATATTTTTTAAAGTATGTTTCTCAACCTTATTTTTGCCAACAATTAGGTGTTTTTTCTAGGGAAATTATTTCTGAAGAATTACAAGAGAAAATGCTAAAAAGCATTCCTAAAAAGTATGTAAAAGTTTCTTTAAATTTTAATTCAGATAATTTTATACCTTCTAAGTCAAAGCCAAAAAACAATTATGTTTTAAATTTGAATGCTTCTTATGACACACTTTTTAAAACTTTTACTAAAAGGAGAAAACGCTCTATAAAAGCAGCAGATAAAAACAAATTACAGATTAAAGAAACCTCTATTTTAGAGCTAATTAAAATTAAAAAGGAGTTTTATAATCATATAAGTTTTCCAGAAAAAACAATTGAAAACTTAGCAAACCACGTAATAAATATTAACAAAGGATTTGTTATGGGTGTTTTTAAAGAAGAGGTTTTGTTAGGAGGTTGTTTGTTTCTAAAATCGAACAATAGAATTGTTTATTTATTCTCTTCCAATACAGCAGAAGGTAAAAAATTACAAGCATCTAGTTTTTTAATTAGTACTCTTATAGAACAACATGAAAATTCTAATTTTATTTTAGATTTTGAAGGTAGTAATATTCCAAATTTGGCTTCCTTTTTTGAAAGTTTTGGAGCAAGAAATGAAAGATATCATCACATAAATTTAATAAAATCTATTTCTTAATAAAACCATGAACTTTATTTTAGAAAACGTATTAAAAAGAATGATATCTGCATCTAACCAACGTGTGGTAATTCCTTTCTATCATAAAGTTTCTGATGCTAAACAAACCTTTGAAAAAGATTTGTACATACCAAGAAGAATCTTTGATTTTAAAAATGATATTGCAGTTTTAAGCAAATATTATAACGCTATTTCTATGCAAGAATTTATAGAAATTTCTAAATTAAAAGAGAAGCCAAAGAAAAATTATTTCCATATTACTTTTGATGATGGTTTGTCTAATTTCCATAAAATAGTTGCACCCATTCTATTAGAGAAAAAGATACCAGCTACTGTTTTTGTAAATTCAGATTTTGTAGATAATAAAGCCTTATTTTACAGATATAAAGCAAGTTTGTTATATCAAGTTTACGAGAAATCTTCAAAAAAAGAAAAAACAAAATTTTATGATTTTTTTGAAGGAGATAAGGCAATTAGAGAAAAACTATACGCTATCAATTTTAATAATAAGGAAGTTTTAGACAGTTTAGCAAACGAAATAAAGTATTCTTTTGATGAATATTTACAAACTGAAAAACCTTATTTATCATCAGCACAAATAGAAGAATTGATGGCAATGGGTTTTACAATTGGCGCACATTCTAAAAGTCATCCTTTGTATTCAGATATTTCTTTTGAAGCACAAATTAATCAGACAAAAGAATGTGTAGATTGGTTGGTTAAAAAGTTTCACTTAGATTATAAAGTATTTTCTTTTCCGTTTACAGATTTAGAGGTTTCTAAAGAGTTTTTTGCAACTTTATTGAACGAAAAAGTAATAGAAGCAAGTTTTGGAACGTCTGGAATAAAAAAAGATAAGTTCGATACTAATTTCCAAAGATTATTCTTTGAAATTGGAAACGAAAATGCAGAGAATTATTTGTTAAAAGAATATTTTAAATATTTTCTAAAAATACCTTTTCAGAAAAACACAATGCCAAGAAATTAATGATTTCAATACAAAAAATAACCGTTCAAGAGTTAGAAGACTTTGTCAGTTCTAGTGTTTATTTAGCATTAAAAGACAAACCTATTTCTAAACCTAGAGCAATTTCTTATGTAAACAATCCAAGAGCTAAAAAGAATGATGTTGTTTTGTATTTGGGTTTTCTAGAAGATGAATTGGTTTCTTACAGAACTATTTTACCTGACATTTTTTTTAATGAAAATAAACCAACTTCTTTTGGTTGGTTAAGTGGTAATTGGGTAGGAGAAAAACACCGTAGAAAAGGAATTTCTACGTTACTTTTTAAAGAGGTTTTAAAAGATTGGGAAGGCAAATTAATGTATACAAATTATGCAGAAGCCTCTAAATTGGTGTACGATAAAACAGACGAATTTTTACTTTTAAAAGAATTAAAAGGTACAAAATATTATAATCGTTTTTGTTTGGCAGATATTTTACCAACCAAAAATAAACTATTTGAAAAAACAAAAATGCTTTGGCAAGTTTTAGATGTAATTCTGAATGTATTTGTAGATTTTAAGAATCTATTTAGCTCATCAATAAAGAATAGATTTTCTGTAAAAGTGAATGAAAATAGCTCAACTTCAATTTTAGCATTTACAGACAATTTTACTAGTCAGAATTTATTTAGAAGAAGTGAGGAAGAGTTTAATTGGATACAGAAATATCCTTGGGTTTTAACAGATGAGGTTTCTAGAAAAGCATCAGAAGCTTATAACTTTTCATTGTATTCAAATAACTTTGAATCTAATTTTTATACAGTTTATAATGTTGCTAATAATCTGATTGGACGTATTTTAATAACAATTAGAGATGGGCATGTAAAAATACCTTATGCTTTTTTTCTTGAAGAAAATAGTAAAGAGATTGCAAGTTTTATAATAGATAAATGTAATAAGGAGAAAATAAAAACTATTGTTGTTTATAATCAGAAATTAGAGACAGAATTGAATGAACAACTATCATTTGTAACAAAAAAAGAGTTTTCCCAAAAATATTTTATCACAAAAAAACTAGAGAAATCTATTAAAAAAACATCAGAAATAACAATTCAATCTGGAGATGGAGATGTTGTTTTTACTTAATTCATCAATCTTTAATATCTTTTAAAGTTGCATTTATACTAAAAAACTTATTGGGTTTCACTGGGAAATTCCAAATAGAACTGTCTATTTTTTTGTTTGTATAAATTGCACAAAGTGTGTTGGAAACATGGTATAAATTATCTTGATACTCTTCTGGAATACCATCTAAAATCCCTGCTAAAACCTCTGGTCTCACTTTTTCTGGTTCATAAGCATAATCGTGCCAAATTACTATAGAATTTTCGTGCATTAAATGTTTAAAAACCTTTGCAGTATCATTTTTTACAAAATCGTATTTATGGTTTCCATCAATAAAAATTACATCGAATTTTTTATTTAATTTACCAAAATCATAAGTTAAAGAGTTTCCAAATAAATGAGTAATATTCTCTTTTTCTTTGGAATAAAATCCGTGTAAATCTGCATATTTTTTTGGCAAACCTAACTCTAAAATTTGCTCTTTAGATAAATTTAAAGTGTAACATTCTTTGGCATTTTCAGAAACATTTATAACGCTTTCTCCACGCCAAGTTCCTATTTCAAAATAAGAACAATCTTGTATTTGCTTACAAACACCAGCTAAAAGCATAATGTCTGTTGGTAGAGAACCACCACCTAAAAAAGAGAAGGTATTTAAAGAATAATCACTGTTTGGCAATAAGTCTTTAAAATCAATTGTAGGTAATTGTGTTTTTAATGGATGTTTTTTCTGAATAAAGCCATTCCATCTTTCATCACTGTCAATAATTAAGTTTATTAAACTAGGTTGTTTTAATACCAGTTTTAATGTTTTAAAAATTTTTTGAATCTTATTCATTATCATACATTTTTCGGTACAAATATAGAAACCAAATGGCAGAAAAGATACCTGTAAACCACATTAAAAATGCAGAAGTTATTGCTGCTCCTTTAATACCATAAATAGGTATTAAATAATAATTACTGATTACATTTATAAGAATTGCAATACTATTTATGTAATAATTTATTTCAATTTTCCCTATAGAAGACAGCAAGTTGCCAAATAAACCTCTAAAAATTAAAATTCCGCAAACGCCTAAAGATAAAATAAAAAAGCTGTCTGAATATTTAATAAGACTTTCATCAAATAAGCCCAGAGTTGCTTCAGAAAAAAAGTAAAAAAAGCCACAATATAAAATACTAACTGTTGTAAAAAGAGTCATATAGCTTTTCGTATAATTAAAAATATGTTTTTTGTCGCTAATTTTTTCGGTAAAAGAAACAAAATCGGCAGCAATAAACATTCGTGGTAAAAAAAGAATACTTAATGGTATAATTGAGATGTATTTATAAGCAGTTACCATTTCTGAATCGTTTAATAAATGTCCAATTAACAAAATATCTATAACAAATAATAAGTTTGTAACCACACTTGTTAATCCAGAATAAAAGCCATATTTCCAAAAAGAAAAATCGATAATACTTGGTTTTACTTTAAAAGAGAAGTTAATATTTAGCTTTTTAATGAAGAAAAAAGATGTAATTAATGGAGCAATTATTACGGCAGTTACGTAGCCGTTTTCTTTATAAAAATAACTTAAAACTAACACAAATAACACTAAAAATGTACTGTTAAGAATTTCTACATAAGAGAATAATTTGTTTTTATGTTGCAGTCTAAATTGAATTTTTATGATTTGCATTATAAAATCTGGAATTAATACAAGCGCCAAGAAAGCTAAATAAATGCCAGTTTTATCAAATTGAAATGGAAATAACAGTGCAAAAATAATTACAACTGTTACAATAAAAATAGAGATAAGAAGTCCCTTTTTAAAAACATAGGAAAATAAATTATTTTTTTCTTCTGTTGTTTTTAATAATGCCCCAAACCTTATTAAACTTTGGTGTAAACCCAGGCCAGAAAAAGGAATTAAGAAAGCAATAATATTATAAGCAAATAGCACAATACCCAATTCTTTATTTGGTATGAATTGAATTGCAAACCAAGACGCTAAAAAAGAAAATAGTCTAGAAATTAATGTGGCTAGAAAAACATGTCCGCCAGCTCTATTTAAGAAATTTTGTATGTACGATTTTACAAGCATTAAGAATTAAAATTTAAAGCTTTAAAATACAGTTCCGAAAACTGATTGGCAATTATTTCTTTTTTATAATTTTTGGCAACAAAAGCATGCATTTCTTCTTTATCAATGGTTTTGTTTAAGTTATACATTG
The DNA here is from genome assembly GCF_014352875.1 of Polaribacter pectinis. Lineage (NCBI taxonomy): Bacteria > Pseudomonadati > Bacteroidota > Flavobacteriia > Flavobacteriales > Flavobacteriaceae > Polaribacter > Polaribacter pectinis. The sequence continues at coordinate 1,867,930 of NZ_CP060695.1, read as the reverse complement.
TTAAGACTTCATTTAACAGTTTTTCTTCATCTTTTATTGGAATTATTCTGCAATAATCTGTCAGTTTTAATTCATTTAATATACCAGTATTTGTAGAAATTACTGGAACTCCACAAGAAATTGCTTCCACCATTACAACACCAAAAGTTTCATAATTACTAAAAGAGACAAAAAGATTAGAGCTCTGTAAGTGTGTAATTAATTTGTTGTGAGAAATATGATTTATGAATTCTATTTTTGCAGTTGAAAAATTTAGTTTATCTATTAATGGTTGATATTTTTCTTTACTTCCACCAATAAATTTCCATGTAAAATTATCGATATTTTTTTCTAACTGTTTTACAACTCTTAACATTCCAGAAATGTTTTTTTGTTTGTCTAAAAGATTAGAAACATGAATAATTGTATAGTTCTTTTCTTTGCTATTTGAAGGAATAAACAAAGAAGTATCTATTACATTTGGTACTACATTATAATTTCCTTTAATATTTAAACTTTCCATTTGTTCTTTTAAACTATTGCTAACAGGACATAAAAAAGAGGCTTCTTTTGCAATTTTTCTAGAAATTATTTTCTCCAAAAAATTAATTTTTTTAGATAGAAGAAAATGATAACCAGTCCAATGTTCCGAAATTATAAAAGGTTTTTTTTGAAACCATTTTAAGTGCAAAGCAAAAATACCAAAAGGGTATATTTCGTTTAAGTGAACAAAATCAAAAGGCTTTATTTTTTTTAGTAATTTAAAGTAGGCTTTCCAAAAAAGAGTTAATTTTAAAATAACATTGCTTGTATTTTTAATATAGGCAATATGCGTTTCAATTCCGTTTATTTCTTCGGAAGTTATTTCAATTGTATCAGAACAATTTTCATCAGAAACAATGTGTAAGATAGAAATCTTGTGTTTTAGAGCAACAGCTTCTGCATGTCTTTGAATAAAATCTCCATTATTAGGATAAACCCTAGAAGGATACCAACCGCATAAAAAAAGAATGTGTAGTTTTTTATTCAAAAAAATAATTTTAAAAAGGTTTCAACAAATATAACGAGTAAAACAGTTTTTTATTTAATAATTTCTATTTTTAGCAAATGAATATAAAACATGTCTTTTTTGATTTAGATCACACGCTTTGGGATTTCGAAAAAAACTCTGAATTAGCTTTTCAAAAAGTGTTTTTGGCTAACAATATTTCTGTTGAATTACCAGCCTTTTTGAAAGTATATAAACCATTAAATAAAAAATATTGGAAATTATACAGAGAAGAAAAAGTAACTAAAGAAGCATTAAGGTATGGCAGGTTAAAAAATACTTTTGATGCCATAAATTATACCGTTTCAGACGATTTAATAAACTTAATTGCAATTGAATACATAGCTACTTTAGCAGATTTTAACCACCTTTTCGATGGTACTTTCGAACTTTTAGATTATTTAAAAGATAAATATAAGTTGCACATTATAACAAATGGTTTCGAAGAAATACAACGTAAAAAAATGATAAACTCTAAAATTCATCATTATTTTGATAACATTATTACGTCTGATTCTGTTGGAGTAAAGAAACCAAATCCTAAAGTTTTTAACTTTGCATTGGAAGTTTCTAAAGCTAAAAAAGAACAATCTATTATGATTGGAGATAGTTTAGAAGCAGATATCCTAGGAGCTTTAGATGTTGGTTTAGATGCAATTCATTGCAATTTTGAAGAATCAAAAAAAGAAACTTCTAAAATTAAAACCGTTTTTTCATTATTAGAAATAAAACAATATCTTTAGCCAGTTAAACGTTTAATAATCAAACTAAATTAAATGATTACCCCCAAAAAAATCTTTACATTTTTTTCTATACTATTTTTTATCTCTTGTGCAGATAATTTAGATTTCGACCAAATCAATGATTACAATGCTACCCCAGTTATTACATCTTCGTTAGCATACTTTACAATTTTACCTAGCCAATTTTTTGACGCTACAGGAACTCCTTCGAATTCAGAAATAATTGATGAATCTGAAATTAGGATTTTTGACAATGACTTTGTTAAAGACAAGGTGGTGAAAATTGATTTTAATGTAGAGATTAAAAATGAATTTGATAGAAGTTTTTCAATTCAAATAGATTTTTTAAATGATAATAGAGTAATTACACACCGTTTAAACGAATTAAATATAAATGCAAATGATTTGGCATTTAAAGATTTGCAAACGGTAGAAATTAGTTCTAATCTTAATATTAAAAATACAACAAGAATTAGAATAACTATAAAGATAGAAAACTCTGCTACTCCCATAAACCCTGCAGATACTAGCGAGTTTGAGTTTAAATCTTCAGCAACAATTTATTTAGATACAGATGCATAAAGTTATAAAAGTTGTTGTTTTCTTATTTGCTTTTTGTGCAATCAAATCTTTTTCACAAAACAAACAAGTGTTGTATGGTTTTGCTGAATTACCACAAACATTATTGTTAAATCCAGGAGCAGAAACTAATTTTAAATACCATGTAGGAGTACCTTTACTATCTGGTTTTTCTGGAGAATTTGGTTCTACGGGTTTTGTTATTAGAGATGTTTTTGATGCTGATAATAGACCTATAAATGACAAGATTTCTGATGTTTTAAACAAATTAGATGTTAGAGATTATATGAAGTTTAACTCTCAAATAGAAATTTTAAGTGGCGGTTTTAGGTTAGATGATAACACCTATTTTAGTTTTGGTTTTTATGAAGAAATAGATGGTATTGCTTATTTTCCCAAAGATCCTTTAACATTAATTACAGAAGGAAATTCGGCTTATTTAAATAGGAGTTTTAATTTATCGCAAATTTTATACAAAGTAGATGCTTTTGGTGTGCTTCATTTTGGAGCTTCAAGAAAGATAAATGAAAAATTAACAATAGGAGGTAGGTTTAAAATTTATTCATCTGCATTTAATGTACAATCCTCTAATAATTCTGGAACTTTTAGAACAGAACAAGGTTCAGATAATATTTATAGACATTATTTAGATAATATAGATATTAACCTACAAACCTCTGGTTTGGTAGAAAATGACGAAATAATTAAAGATCCTGGAACATATTTAGGAAACACTTTTTTAGGAGCTAATTCTGGTTTAGGATTAGATTTTGGATTTACTTATCATGCTTCACCTCAATTAGAATTTACAGGTAGTATAATAGATTTAGGTTTTATTAATCATAAGAAAAATATAAAAAATTCTACTGCCAAAGGAAGCTATGTTTTTGAAGGTATAGAGTTTGAATATGACCCTAACAATCCTACCAATTATTGGGCAGAATTAGACGAAGATTTTAAAGAGAAGTTACCTATGGGAGATAATGAAGACTCTTATATTTCTTGGAGACCCACAAAAATAAACGCCTCATTAAAATATAGTTATGGAGAAAGAAGAAGTAAGTATTGTTACGATAATACTTACAAAGATTTTTATACAGATGCTTTAGGTGTTCAATTATATACAGTTTTTAGACCCTTAAATCCACAATTGGCATTAACTGGTTTTTATGAAAAAGCTTTCTCGGAAAAGTTTCGCGCTAAATTAACGTATACAATAGATGATTATTCATTCTATAATCTAGGAGCAGGAATTTCTGCACAAATTGGTAAAATTAATTTTTATGGAATGGTAGATAATATTGTTGAATTTAGCGATATTGCATCTGCAAATAATATTTCTCTTCAATTGGGAATAAATGTAATATTTTAAAAGATGATAAAAAAAGCAACAACCATATTTATTTTTTTAATAGCAATTTCTTTAAACAGTCAACAAAAGAAAATAAACAATTATAAGTATATAATTGTGCCAGAGAAATTCGATTTTCTTAAGCATATAAACCAATATGAAACAAGTTCTTTAACAAAATTTTTGTTAAAAAAAAACGGTTTAACAGTTTTTATAAGCAATGAAACACTTCCAGAAGATTTAATGAAAAACAGATGTCTTGGATTAACTGCAAATGTTATAGATGATTCTGGGATGTTTACAGTAAAAAATATAATACAACTTAAAGATTGTAATAATAATGTTATTTACACATCTAAAGTAGGTAAAAGTAAAGAGAAAGATTATAAAAAAGGGTACCATGAAGCTATTAGAAATGCTCATGCTTCTATGGATGATATACAATATTCATACAAACCTTTAGAAGAGAGTTCTATTAAGAAAGAAGAAGAAGTTGTTAAACAAGAAATTATTGTTCCTGTAAAAAAAGTTTTACCAGTTAAAAAAGAGATTCCTGTAAAAATTGTTAACGGAATAAATACAGTTATCCCAGACCCAATTACTAAAGATAATTCAATTAAAACTGACATAAAATTTAATACAAAAGTTTTGTATGCTCAAGCCATCGAAAATGGTTTTCAGTTAGTAAATACAAAACCAGCATTGGTTTTTAAAGTTTTAAAGACTAAGGTTAAAGATGTTTTTATTATAAAAGATAAAAACGGAATTCTGTATAAAAACGAAGATGTCTGGATAGCAGAATATTATAACAATACTACATTAGTTGTAGAGAAATACCAGATTAAATTTTAATATTTATACCTATTTTTCCATCTGTTTTTTAAAATTTCTCTAAACTGATTTTCTCTCGCGTTTTCTCCAGGTTCATAGAGTTTGGTACCAGAAATTTCTTCAGGTAAAAACTCTTGTTCCGCAAAGTTGTTTGGGTAATTATGAGAATAGAGATAGTTTTTACCATACTCTAAATCTTTCATTAATTTAGTAGGCGCATTTCTTAAGTGAAGAGGAACAGATAAATCTCCAGTTTTTTGTACTAAACTTTGTGCTTCTCCAATTGCCAAGTATGAGGCATTACTCTTTGCTGAATTAGCCATGTAAACCGCACATTGACTCAATATAATTCTTGACTCTGGGTTTCCAATTACAGAAACAGCTTGAAAGGTATTGTTAGCTAAAATTAATGCGGTTGGGTTTGCGTTACCAATATCTTCGGAAGCTAATATTAGCATTCTTCTTGCAATAAATTTTACATCTTCTCCTCCTTCAATCATTCTTGCAAGCCAATAAACGGCTGCATTTGGATCACTTCCACGAATCGATTTTATAAATGCGGAAATAATATCATAATGTTGCTCGCCAGTTTTGTCATACCTAACTGTATTTTTTTGAACTTTTTCTAAAACAAGTTTGTTAGTTATTTCTATTTCATCATCTGTAGAAACTAATAATTCAAAAATATTTAAAAGCTTTCTTGCATCACCACCAGAAACCTGCATAAGTGCTTCCGTTTCTTTTAAAGATATTTTTTTTGTTGATAAAAATTCATCTTTTTCCATTGCTCTGTGCAGCAGTGCCACTAAATCGTTTTTATCAAAAGAATTTAAAATATAAACCTGACAACGAGAAATCAGGGCAGGAATTACTTCAAAACTAGGGTTTTCTGTAGTTGCACCAATTAAAGTTACCCAACCTTTTTCTACTGCGCCTAGTAAAGAATCTTGTTGAGATTTACTAAATCTATGAATTTCATCAATAAACAAAATTGGGTTTTTTGCAGTAAACAATCCGCCACTTTTTTTTGCTTTTTCAATTACTTCTCTAACATCTTTAACACCAGAACTTATGGCACTTAAAGTGTAAAAAGGTCTTTTAGATTCGGTTGCAATAATATTAGCTAATGTGGTTTTACCAATACCTGGAGGTCCCCATAATATTAAAGAAGGTATAATTCCTTGTTTTATTAGATTTGTTAAAACCCCATTTTTACCAACTAAATGTTGCTGACTAATATAATCGTCTAGTGTTTTAGGTCTAATTCTTTCTGCCAAAGGTTCATTCATTCAGTAAAAATAATAAACATTTCTGACAGATATTGTAAAAATAGTGTTTGGTTAGATTTTTGTTATTTTTATGTTGATGAATGAAGAGAATCAATTAAAAATATCGAAATCAATTTTTTTAATTCCAACCTTATATGTTTTTGGTATTTGGTTTATTTATTGGGTAGAAATAACTTTTGGTTTTAATTTTAATAAGTTTGGGGTTTATCCTAGAACTTTAGAAGGTTTTAGAGGCGTTTTTTTAACACATTTTATACATAGCAATACAAGTCATCTTTTTAGTAATTCTATTCCTTTATTTGTGCTTTTAAGTAGTCTTTTTTATTTTTATAAGGATGTAGCTTATAAAGTCTTACTTTTTGGTGGTTTTTTTACTGGTTTTATAACTTGGGTTATTGCTAGAGAATCTTATCATATCGGAGCAAGTGGTATTGTGTATTTACTCTTTAGCTTTATCTTTTTTAGCGGGATTATAAGAAAGCATTTTCGTTTGGTGGCATTATCATTAATAATAATTTTTCTTTACGGAAGTATGATTTGGTATGTTTTACCAATAAAAGAAGGTATGTCTTGGGAAGGGCATTTATCTGGTTTTATAACAGGGTTAATTTTTGCAATTATATATAGGAATAAAGGCCTTGTTAAAAAACAACACGAATTTAATCAAACAGAATTCGATTTATTATTTGATGAAGATGGTAATTTTTCTCCACCAAAAGTAGAGGAGGAGATTGAAGAAATTTAACTATTATTATCCTAATCTTTGTCTTACAGTTTCATATAAGAAAGCTCCACAGGCAACAGAAACATTTAAAGAGGCAATTTCACCTAACAAAGGTAATTTAGCTTTATAATCTACCATTTTAAGAATTGATGGGTTTACACCTCTGTGTTCAGAACCCATAATAATTGCTATTGGTTGATTAAAATTAATGTCATAAACAGAATCTTCTGTTTTTTCAGTTGCAGCTACAGTTTTTATATCTACTGCTTGTAATTGAAATAAAGCATCTTTAATGTGATCTACTTTACAGATTGGCATCTTAAAAGCTGCACCAGCAGAGGTTTTAATAGTTTCTGCATTTACGGGAGCACTTCCGTTTTTTTGTATAATAATTCCGTTAACTCCAGTACATTCTGCAGTTCTTATAATTGCTCCAAAATTACGTACATCAGAAAGTTGATCTAACAATAGAAATAATGGAGATTTGCCACTTTCTAATGTTTCTTCTATTAATGTTTCTAAATCACAAAAATCTATTGGAGAAATTTGAGCAACTGCACCTTGATGATTACTGTTTTTAGATAATCTATTTAATTTTTCTACAGGAACAATACTTGTAGTAAGTTTTTTCTCTTTTATTAATTTGTCTAGTTGGTAATAAAGCTCTCCCCTTAAACCTTTTTGTAGGTATACTTTGTTAATTGTAGAACCACTCTCAATAGCTTCAATAATAGCTCTAATTCCAAAAATATTTGTCATTTCTTCTGTCATAGTGCAAAGGTATGTTAAATATGGAAATATAATGCAAAAAAAACCACCTCTAAAAGAGGTGGTTTAAATATATTTAAAAATATTTTATTAGTAACTGAATGTACCGTTAAAATCTTTTTTAGATAATTTTTTTCTAGATTTAGATAAATTAATTAATTCATCCATAGACATAGATTTTGCATCTCTACTTCTAGCATAATCATCAGTTCTAGTATAAATGTAATCGATATCATCTAATCCAGCACCATCTGAAGAAAACTTTAATTGTACGTAATGAGTAATTGTACCTGCATCAAAGTCATAAAAACCTGGTAACTCAAATGGGATACCAAATATACTACCTCCGTAGTTAGACCAGTATGTTGGTTCTCCTGCAGTAATAACAGAAGGAACATTAGGCATTACATCTAATTCATCTGCAACTGTAGGGTTAATTACAATTGGTAATGATTGAGGTTCATCAGTTAAACCTAAATTAACAAAACCGCTAAATAAGTTAATACCCACTAATGTATGACCAGTTGCGTCAGATGCATCTGCAGTAATTTCATAAGAACCTGTAGCTGGTAAAAATGCACCAGGGTTACCAGTATTTAAACCTGAATAAAAACCATTTAAAGCACCATAAAATACAGTAGAATAGTCATATTGACCTGGCATTAAACTTGCTTTTTCAGCAATAGAAAAATCTCTTGTATAGAAATAATATGCAAATTGTGCTAATTCAGCAACGTTTTTTCCAGACTTGTCTTGAAAAGTTCCATCTGCCCAAGTAACAACTATTGCATCATCTGGAGAAAAAGTTCCATGGTCTGCAATTGTTACAGTAGTACCATTAGTAGAGAAATTAGAAGCTCCATTTACAGTAATAGTTCTACCACCAAAGAAACCTTGGAAAGTTACATCTCCACCTTTATAAAATACAGGCTCGCTAAAAGCTAAAGTAATTGTTCCAAATGGACTGTTAGTACCAGGTGTAACGTTATGAGCTGGAGTAGTATCATCTCTAACAAATTCTGGTGCAACTGTATCAGTTGTCGTTACATTAGTTTTAATTACAGAAGAAGCAATACCATCTACACTCGTCATAACAGAGTATATAGAGTAATCATAAGCTCCATAAACATTTGTATCCATTGTATAAGTCCAAGCTGTACCTGATGTTAAGTCTGCTTTAGCAGTAACTATAGCACCAGAATTACGTCTAATGATTGCTTCTGCATCTGGTGCAGGTTCACTAGATAAATCTATTGCATAATACAAAACACCGTCACCTTGAGATATATAATTTACATCAAAGCTAGTATCGGTTACATTCCCCGTAGCAACAGAAAGATCTGGAGAAGGAGCATATACCTTTGGAGTATAATCTACTTCATCTTCTTGACAAGAAACTAGCAAAATTGCTAATGTGAAGTAATAAATTAGGTTTTTAAATTTTATTTTCATAATAAATTAATTTTTTGTTAATGTTTCTGTGAAAGATCTTAATACTGCTCCATTTTGGTATAAGTTATAACTTATAGTTAAAGTTTCTGAACATGATACGTATTGACCAGTTCCTTCTAAACTATATGGTGCTTGTGGATCTCCATTCCAAGTAGTGTTACATAAAGGCTGTAAATCAATTGTCATAGCACCAGTAACTGGGTCTACTTTAGCTATTACAGGGAAACTATCTACAACAACTTCATCCCAATAACCTGTATCAGTCATCCATCCATAAGATAAACCTTCAATTAATAAATTTGTTCCATCAAAAGAAGTTGTTACTAAACTTTCGTTTGGTCCAGCTTGAGATCCAGGAACGTTATCTGTTCCTGAAAAAGTAGAAGTACCAAGTTCTTCAACAGTAAAAGCACAATCATCATCTTCAAAAGTTACTGTAAATGTTTTTCCATTTGCGTCTGGACCAGGTAATCCTAATGAAGATCCATCAGATGCAGAAGTTAAAGTGATTTTTATTATTTTATCACCATCTTCATCAAAGTTGTCTACAGGAACAAGTTCAATAGTATCAACATATTTACCAGCTCCAAAGTTGAATTGAGATTTACCTCCTACAACTGTGTAGTCTGCGCTTGTTCCTTGTTCAGTAACAAGTTCAAAGTCAACATTAATATCACTTTGAATATTTCCAACTGAAGCATAAGCAGTAACCACTATTGAACTTTGTGAACTTTCTAATGCTGATTGAGAATAAGTGGTTCCAAAGGAGATAAAATTATCTCCAGAGTATACATTTTTATCCTCATCTTCACATGATGTAAAGACAATTACTGATAAAAATAATACTATTATTTTAAAAAAATTATTTTTCATTTTGTTATATTTTAAACTATTAATATCCAGTATTATTTTCGTTTATACTATCATTAGCATCAATTTCTGATTGTGGTAATGGCCAAACCATTCTATAATCAGGATATGATAATGTAGCAGTAGTTGAAGGAGAAGCTATATCAGTTCTCATAACACTCATTTTATTTCTAACAAGATCAAACATTCTATGACCTTCAAACGCTAATTCTTTTCTTCTTTCATTTAAAGCTTCACTTGCTAACACTGAACCAGTAGATGTACTTGGTGTAGCATTAGGATCTGCTCTTAAAATAATAGCATTCAAAGCATTTTGACCTTCTGTTACTGAACCACCTCCATTACCAGCAGCTTCAGCGATGATTAAATACATTTCAGAAATTCTAATTAATGGTATGTTACTAGTAAAACTGTTTGGAAATTTATAATTAAAATCAATTCCACCAACATTTCTGAACCATCCTCTTCTAACATCAGTAGAAGAATATAAATTCTTTAAGTCTGCAGTAGGGATTAAATCTCCATATCCTCCGTTTCCATCATCACCACCTGGTATAGCAGGAATATAAATAGAACCTAAAGAGTCAAAACCATTATTGTCATCTGCAAATGCAGGTAATTGTAAAAGTGCTTCTGTAGAGCTTGTTGCTCCATCCCAGTCACTTAAATAATTTGCATTAGATGTCAAAGAGTATTGAGAATCTGCTACAACTTGTTTTGCAGTTGTAAAAGCTTTAGGATAATCTCCTTTATATAAATAAATTCTAGCTAACAACGCTCTTGCAGCAGATTTATTAAATTTACTAGAAGAATCATAAGCTGTAGATGGTAAAAGTCCAATAGCAGTTGTTAAGTCCTTAATCACTTGTGTGTAAATTTCAGCAACAGTTACTCTAGGAGCAAATCTCTCTTGATTAAAATTTAATAATAAAGGAACTCCTAAATGTCCACCAGCTCCATTAGCTCCAGGGGCTGCAGATGCATCTGTAAGCGTGTACGGAAAAGCATAATTTCTAACCAAATCAAAATGAGCCATAGCTCTTATTGCTAAAGCTTGTCCTTTTATTTCATCTAATTGAGCACCGGAAGCATCACTGATAGAACCACTTTCTGCAAAATTTAAAATTGTATTTGCAGCATTTACATTTTTATATAAATTTGTCCAAACAGCACTAACATCTCCATTATCAGCATTAACTGAATATTGATATTGTGTTAAAAATCTTCCAGAGTTTACAGGACTAACTAATATATTGTCAGAACTTACTTCAGGACTAACCATTAACTCTCTTCCGTAGTAATCTACTCTGTATAGTAAATCATACATTCCATTAACTGCAGCTGTTGCAGAGTTGACATCTTTAATTCCATTGTCGATATCAACAGCATCTTCTTGAGCAGGACTTAAATCAATATCGTTACAAGATGTAAACGATAGTAAGCCAATGCTAAATAGACTTATGTATATTATATTTTTTATTTTCATAATTATAATTATTATTAAGTTTTTTAAAATGATAAATTAACACCTAAACTTACAGTTTGAGGGTTAGGATATACAAACCAATGCCAACCATTTAAAGACTGCTCTGGATCTCCATTAAAATCAGTAATAGTTAATAAGTTAGTTCCTTGTAAGAAAATTTTAGCTCCAGTTAAAAATGTATTTTTCGTCATATCTTTTGAAAAGTTATAACCTAATTGAACATTTCTTAATCTTATGAAAGAACCATCTTCCATAAATCTAGTAGATAATTGGTTACTTTGTGAAGCATTACCTTGTATTCTTTGAGGATTTGCACTAACGTCTCCTGGTTGTTGCCATCTATCTAGCTGATCTCTTGATTGATTAAATCCAGAAAAAGCTCCATCAGAATTTGTAATTCTAGATGTTTCATTGTAGATGGTATTACCATATTGGAAAGATAAACCTAGATCTAATGACCAGTTTTTATAATTCATATTAGAAGATATTCCACCAAAAAAGTCTGGATTTGCTTTACCAACTTTTTCTCTAGAAGCACTATTATAGTTGAATGTAATGTTGTCATTAGCATCAAGCCACATAGGTGCACCTGTTGCAACATCTACACCAGCCCATCTTCTTGCATAAAATGTATTCCAAGCTTCTCCAACCTCTCTAATATAACGACCATCAGGACCAACTGTTCCTGGATCAAGTTCTGTTACTTCATTTTCTAAAAATGTAATATTACCTCCTAATGTCCAATTGAATTTTTCAGAACTAACTACATCATATGAAAGTTCTACTTCAAATCCTTTATTAACAAAAGCTCCAACATTACTAAACACTTGATTGAAACCATTTGAAGGCTCTATTTGTTGAGAGAAAATTAAATCATTAGTTTCTCTGTTAAAATATGTTACCTCTCCTGATAATCTATTATTAAATAATGCGAACTCTAAACCAACGTTAAACATATTTTGTTCTTCCCATTTTAAATTTGGGTTTGCAGCAGTTGAAGAAGGGAATGAAGCTGGGGTTCCATTATATCTATCATTCAAGAAACTTCCTTGCCAAGTATATCTGTTAGAAGGTAAGTTTCCTTGTACACCATAACTAGATTTAACTTTTAATAAATTAACCCATTTCACATCTTGCATAAAGTCTTCACTACTAATGTTCCAGTTACCACCAACTGACCAAAATGTACCCCATTTATTATTAGGTCCAAATCTAGAAGAAGCATCTCTTCTTCTTATAGTTCCGTTAAAATAGTATTTCTTGTTAAAGTTATAATTTGTATTTAAAAAGAAAGATTTTAAACTAGAATCTTGTGTGTTACTAGAATGAAAAGTAACTGAAGATGCTGAACCAACATTTTGTAAAATTCCATTTGGAAAATCCTCCACACCGATTGATAGATCGTCAAATCCTTCTTTATTAATTTCTTGACCTAATAAAACATCTAAATTATGATTTTCTCCAAATGTTTTAACATATTGTAAAGTGTTTGTCCATGTCCAGTTGTAAACTTCTTGATAAGTTCTTGAAGCTGAACCTCCTGATGGATTTGAATTGTTTAATGGGTTTCCATAGCTACTGTAATTAAAGAAACTTTTATCAATACCAAAAGTAGACTTTAATGTTAAATCATCAGATATATCTATAGCTCCATTAAAATTAGCTAGTATTCTGTCAGTAACAGAACCTTCATTATCATAAAATAAATCTTGAATGAAAGATGTACCTCCTGTAGCTGAGTTTGATGGATTAGGAGTACCATCTGCTAAATAAGGAGCATCAGTAGGCACGAACAAATATGTACCAACTACTGGACTTGCAAAGAAAGCTGATTCAGCTAAAGCTGTAGCTTGCTCAGTTCTACTGTAAGAGAAATTCATACCAAATCTAGTAATTTCAGACGTTTTAGCTTGTACATTTAAACTACTTGTAAGTCTTTCAATTCCAGACCCAACAGCAATACCCTCTTGAGCTAAGTGCCCAACAGACATAAAGTAATTAATGTTTTCTGAACCACCAGATACAGAAAAGTTGTGTCTTTTAGTTACAGCTGTCCAATCTCTATATGCTAAATCAGCCCAGTCAGTATCAACATCCGTATCAGGGAAGTTTAAAACAGCTATAGCAGGTGCTACTCCCGCATTGACTTGCGCTTCTCTAGATAACTCATTGTATTCTGATGTATTTAATACATCAAAAAGTTTTACTGCTCTTGCAGAAATACCTACTTGAGAACTAAAGGTGAATTTTGCTTTACCTTGTCTACCTTTTTTAGTTGTAATTAAAATAATTCCATTCGCTCCTCTTGCTCCATAAATAGATGTAGAAGATGCATCTTTTAAAATTGTTACAGACTCAATATCAGATGGGTTTAAGTTAGATAAAGGATCTCTGTTTCCAGAATCTAAACCACCAGAACCTAAATCTGAAGTACTATTTGCAGAAACAGGAACTCCATCAATAATATATAAAGGCTCAACATTTCCGTTAACAGAAGCAGAACCTCTAATTCTTACAGCACTATTAGAACCTGGTTGTCCAGAAGAACTAATAGATTGTAAACCTGTAGCTTTTCCTTGTAAAGCCTCCACAAAGTTAGCAGCTGGAACAGTTTCTATGTCTTCAGACTTAACTGTTGTTATAGAACCAATTGTAGCTCTTTTAGCTTTTGTTCCATAACCAACAATAACAACTTCTTCTAGTTGTTCACCACCTTCTACTAAAGTTACATTAATCGTATTAGATGTACCTACTGTTTTTTCAGCAGTTTTGTACCCTAAATATCTGAATACTAATACGTCTCCAGAACTAACTTTAATAGAGTATTTTCCATCAAAATTTGTTTCTGTACCTTTTGTGGTACCTTTAATTAATATACTAACTCCAGGTAAACCTCCTGATTCATCAGAAACAGTACCGGAAACAGTCTTTGTTTGTGCAAAAGAAATTTGCACGACCAACGCTAGTAATAGCGTTAAAATTCCATTAAACTTTGTCTTCATTGTATAATTATTTGAATTAATTAATCCCAAAAGTCTTAAATAAATCTTAAATAAACAATTTTTTAACACAAAAAAGCCGTAAAATAATTTACGGCTCTTTTTTTAATTTTTTTATATCACCAATAATTAGTGATAAATGGGTTAGTTTTTATCCCAAAATAACTTCTGTTCTGCTGTGTCAGTACCGATTGCAGAGACTGCAGCCGAATAATTAGCTCCATTTAAAGTTTGTTCTACAACTGGGTAAGTGTATTTATTTGGATAACCAGATAAAGCGTCAGCTGGAGTGATCATAAAAGGGAAATCTAATAATCTAATTGAAGTCCATGCTTCGAACCCTCTATTAAATAGTGAAATCCATTTTTGATTACCAATTACTTCCTTCCAAGGTGTAGCAGCTGTACTTGATGCTAATGCTAAATTATAATCCACTGATGGTTCTGCTAAATATGTAGCAGCATCTGCAGCTGTACCACCCCAATTTATAATTGAAGCTTCTATAGCAGTATCATAATGACCTTTTGCACTACCACCAACATTGAATGTTCTAGCGCTAGCTTCTGCTAATAGAAATTCTACTTCAGAATAATCTAAAATTACTCCAGGAGCTTGTGCTGCTTCAACTTGAGCAGATACGTGAGAATGAGAAGAATAATTTGATGTAGCACCAATTTCTCCACCTACATAACCACCTCCTGGAACTTCTAAAAAGTATAGTGCTCTTCTTGGGTCATTTAATGTATTCATCATATTAACAATAGTCTCTGCTGCAACAAAATCATGTCTACCGCTTAAAACTAAATTTGCATGTACCGGGTGTGTATTAGGGTCTGCAGATAAATATTTAAAGTTTGCATTATCTGCATTGCTTGTAAATACACCACTAGTTACAGCAGATTCTACAGTACTTTTTGCAAAAGCATTATCTACATCTGATAACAAAATACCCATTCTTAATTTTAAAGAAGCAGCAAACTTTTTCCAACTTGCAACATCTCCACCATAAATATTGTCAGCAGAACCAAAACTACCTTTAGATGTATCTAAAGCGTTTATAGCAGCTGTTAATCTTGCTACTAAATCTTTATAAACGGTAAGACCATCATCATATTTAGGTAATAAATTCTCTATATCTAAAGATTCAGTATAAGGAACATCTCCAAAAGTTTCTACTAAAATACTGTAAGTATATACTTTTAAAATTTCAATTACTTGAAGTTTATTTGGCGTAAGTTCTGCATCTGCTGCTAAAGGATATGTAGTTGCAGCAATTACTTTTCCTGCTTCATCTAAATCTTTTAAAACATCTTTATATAGTACGCTCCAATGTGTTCCTGGAATGTTACGTCCTACTTGATCATAATTACTTTCGTCTGTATATGTTGTTTCTTGTAAAAACTGTGACCAAAGTTTTGTGTTATTATTGTTTACGTTTAGATCAACCATTTGGTCAACTAAATTTTTCTGTGCTCCTGTAAATAAACTTTCTCCAGGAACTTCAGAAGGATCTTTAATGTTCTGGTTAAGACTCTCTAAATTGTCAGAACATGATGTAATAATTACCGCAGCAATTAATATTAATATTTTTTTCATTTTTTTCATTTTTAAAATTGAAGTTTAAGATTGAAACCGAAATCTCTTGTTGTAGGTAAAGAACCAACAGAATAACCTTGTAAGTTACCAGCACCTAAACCTCCTTCTGGGTCTTCATGTGGAGTGTTTTTGTGGATTATCCAAAGATTTGATCCAACAAAACTTAAAGAAGCGTTAGATAAAAATGTTTTATCTAAAACATTTTGTGGGAAATTATAAGTAACAGCTAATTCACGTAACTTAACATAACTTGCGTCATATACGAATGCAGCGTTTGGTAAACCTCTTCTATATCCGAATGCACCAAATCTATCTGCTCTAATACGAGTTGTATTAACAGATCCATCAGCGTTAACACCAGGGTTAATGAAACCACCACCATTTGCGATGCTGTTTCTTACTGGGTTTCCTAAATCGTTTGTAAAAGCAGTTTCTTCATATAAACCAGTTGCAAGACCGTAATATTGGTCTAAAGAGAATATGCTACCACCTTTTTGTATGTCAATTAAGAAGCTTAAAGAGAAGTCTTTATAATTAAAATTATTAGAAATACCCATATTCCAATCAGGATTTATATCTCCAATTACTTGGTCTGATGTTCCTGTTGCCACATATTGACCGTTAGATGCATCAACAACTCTTTCTCCATTTAAATAAGTGTAATCTGTACCTTGAATAACTCCATAAGGCTCTCCAACACGTGCGTTTAAAGTAACACCTCCTTGAAAAGAACCTAATTGTAAGTTTTCTATACCATCTACTAAAGAAACTACTGTGTTTCTGTTTCTAGACCAGTTTACATTTACATTCCAAGTAAAGTCTTCTGTTTTTATTGGGCTACCATAAGCAGACAACTCAATACCTTTGTTTTCTATTTCTCCAGCGTTTAAAACTTTAGAAGTAAAACCTGTAGCTCTTGAAACTGGTACACCAAAAATTTGATCTACAGAATTGTTTTTGTAGTATGCAACATCAAAACCAACTCTATTACCTAAAAACTTCATTTCTAAACCAAGTTCAATACTTTTAGTAGTTTCCGGTTTTAAATTTGGGTTCTTTTTAACGTTACCAACAGAAGTACTAGCGCTACCAATTGGTGTGTTTACTACAAAGCTATCGTATAAGAAATCAAAAGGAGCACTGTTACCAACTTCTGCGTAGTTTGCTCTAACCTTACCAAAAGAAATCCAATCTTTTTCTAATAATTTATTAAACACAAAACTACCTGAAACTGAAGGGTAACCGAATGTACTGTTACCTGTAGGTAAAGTAGATGAGTGGTCTCTTCTGTATGTAGCGTCTAAAAACAACATATTGTCATAACCCAACGAAGCACTAATGTAGTAACCGTCTACACCTATTTTAGAAGCAGTTTCATTTGGTAATGGTAATGGGTTTACACTATTTTGTAATGAATATAATTTTGGTACACTCAAACCACCAGCGGTAGAAACGTGAATAATATTTAATTCATTTCTTCTAATGTTTGTTCCTAAAATACCTTTTAAGTTTACTTTATCACTTAAATCTTTATTAAAGTTAAACATTAAGTCATAGTTAGTTTCTGTATTTTGAATGTTTTTTCTTCCATATCCAGAATCTACGTTTCCTCTACTTACACCAAAGCTACTAGCAACACTTCCATTAGCTCTTCTTTCTTCTTGTAATTCAGAGTATGTATCTGTTGCAATTCTACCAGTTACACTTAACCAGTCTTTTAACTCGTAAGTTAAAGAAATGTTACCTATAAAACGACTTCTAGAATCATTTTGATAGTTTTCATATCTTGTCCAATAAGGGTTATCCCAAAATATTGGAGCAGACCCAGCTGCAGAAGTAGAAGGATTCCATGTTACATTTCTTCCTGTAGAAAAGTAAATATCTTTTTGTTGTTGTACATCAACATTGGTTTGCCACCATTGTTTAAACATACCTACAATGTTGTCTCCGTAACCAGTAGAGTTACGTCCTTTTCCTCCACTTTTAATGTAATTAGCTAAACTAGAAACAGTAAGTTTATCACTTAATTTATAGTTTCCACTAAATGAGAAGTTATGTTTTTTAATTGAACTATTTGGCATTAAACCAGTTTGGTCGAATTGCGTATAGTTTAATCTGTAAGATCCATCATCCATACTCTTATCTAAAGAGATTGAGTTTGTTAATGTAATAGGAGTTTCGAAAAAAGTGATAGGTCCGTTAGCTGCATTTTGCCAAGGAGTAGCTTTTCTGTAGTTAGGAGAGTCTGGGTCAAAAGAATCCCATTGATATACAGGTTGTCCATCAAAAGGAGCTCCATAAGAACCATCTTCTGTATAAACTACAACTCTATCATCATTACCGTCTCCAGTAATGTCTTCTTCATACCAAAAACCACCTGGGCCATCATAATAAGGACCATAACCAGCACCGTATTGTGTTTGATATTTAGCAAATGTACTCTTGTCTATTTGGCCAAAAGTCATTCCGGTATTAATAGTTACACCAATACCTTTTGCATTCTTACCTTTTTTGGTAGTAATCATAATAACACCATTTGCTGCTCTAGAACCATATAATGCAGAAGCTGCTGCACCCTTAAGGATGTTTACAGATTCTATATCATCTGGGTTAATGTCTGAAGCTGCATTACCATAATCATAATAACCACCACTTGCTTGTGCTTGACCTGCAGAGTTTGTATTTGTGTTATTAATTGGTACACCATCAATTACAAATAATGCTTGGTTACTTCCAGTTAAAGAAGCGTTACCTCTAATTACAACGTTTGTAGAACCTCCTAAATTGTTGTTCTTTTTAATTTGTACACCAGAAGCCTTACCAGAAAGTGCGTTAACGAAGTTTCCACTCTTGTTAGTTGTTAACTCATCACCACTAACTTTTTGTGTAGAATATCCTAAAGATTTTTTATCTCTAGAAATACCCAATGCGGTAACCACAATCTCATCTAAAACATTGTTGTCTTCTACCATGGCAACATTAATAGTGCTAGAAGCACCAACTGTTTTGTCAATAGTTTTGTAACCTACGTAGCTAAAACTTAAAATGTCTCCCTGTTTAGCTTTAATAGTATACTTACCATCAAAATCTGTTTGAGTTCCTTTGTTAGTACCTTTAATAACTACACTTACCCCAGGTAATGTGCCAGATGTGTCCGATACTGTTCCGGAAACTGATTTTTCTTGTGCAAAGGATATTTGCACGAGAAACGCTAATAGTAGCGTTAAAATTCCTTTAAACTTTGTTTTCATTGTTAAATAAATTTGAATTAATTAGTTCAAATATCATTAATAATTATTAACTAAACAATATTAAAGTTAAAAAATGTTAAGAAATTGTTATCATTGTATTTTTATTCGATTTAGAGTTTTATGTTAAAAATAACTTTTCCAGCTGATAATCAGTTTACTATTTTTAAAATCGAAGTTTTTTGATGAGTTTTTCCCAGTAATTGTACTTAAATTTATTTGAGAATTTTTTGTAGTAAAAAGGTAACCTAATCCAATTCCAAGAAGATTTTCATTTTTAAAGGTTGTGTTAATATTCCCGATATCGAGTATTGTGTAAAGGTAAGATTTTTGTGAGGATAAAAAACGATACTCTAAATTAAAAAAAGTATATCTTTTTGTATAAATACTTTGTTCATTAAAGCCGCGAATCGAATTTGCGCCACCAATTCGAAACAACTCGTTATCTATAAAATCGTCAGAATTTAAAAAACCAGTACTGTTTCGGATAAAGATACTGCTTCTGTCACTGATATCCCATAAATAAGAAGCTGTAGTTTCTAGTTTAAATTGATTTGAAGAAATGGCTTTGGTTTTTCTTTTTCCTAAATTTGGGTTAATTTCCAAGCTAAATTTATCATTAAAAAAGAAATCATTTTTTGGGATACTATAAACAAACTTAAACCCTAAAAAATAATTATTAAATGTTTCAATATTATTACTGATCTTTTCTTGAAGGTTTTCTGAATTTTCAGCATCATAAGTAAAAGCAATTTTTACTCTTGAATTTAAGTTGTAAAATAATTTAGCATTAAAAGTAGTGTTAAGAAACGTCGAGTCTTGTTTGTATATAGAAAATGAAATATTTGGAGTAAAAACTGAATTGAAAATATAAGGGACTTCTGTAGATATTTTAAACTCTTGTCGCTCGTCTCCAATACTGTTCCAAAATAGCTCAAATTTTTCTCCTCGATTTAAAGTGTTATTGATTTTTAAATCTACATGACCATTAAATAAGATGTCTCCGTTTTCTTTAGATGCAAAATTTATCAATCCATCGAAACTGTTGTTTTGATGTTTTTTTAAATACATATATAATAAGGTAGAGTCTTTTTTAAATAAAACTTCTGGTGGTTTTATCTCTTTAATAAATTGAAGACTCTTTGATTCGTTGGTCAACTCAATTATTTTGTCTTTATTAAAAATGGTTTTATCATTAATGTTGAAGAAATGTTTTATATAAGATTTTGGAAACGCATCGTAACCTTTAATAATAACCTTGTCAATATTCCTTTTTTTGGATTGAAGAACTTCTAAATCAGCAAAGAGTATTTTGTTTTTAAGTTTTATGTTTTTTAAATTAACCTTAGAGAAAGATTTACCTTGGTAGTCTAATGTCTTTGATATTTGAAGTAATGTAGGCTGAAGTTTTTCGATAGGTATAGAAAAAGAATTATTTTTAACTTCTACATTTTTAATATCAATTTTATTGTGAGGTAATGTAATTACTGCGCTTTCAGTTTTTTCATTCAAAGAAAAGTATGAAATGAGAGAATAGGCGGTTTTTTTAATACTGTCTAAAGTGTTTGTGAAATAACCTTTACTTTTTAGATAATTAGTAATTTTATAGATCTCTCTTTTTACAGATATAGAGTCTTTATGTTTCTTTTGGTAATCTATTTTTTGAAGTAATTTATTTTCAATTTGATTTATAGAGGTCAGTTCTAAACTTAATTCTTGAGCAAAGTTGCTTTTAGAAAAAAGAAATAAAAATAATATAAATAAATAAAGGAATGTTTTTTTTTTCAAATTGATAAATAATTGTGTTCAAATGTAAAATAAATTGATTGATAATATTTCTATTATTTAAAGAATTCAAGTGGTTTTTTTAGGTTCTATCCATTAAATTGTTCTGATATTAATGGATTTAAAATTCGTTATCAAAAAAAAATAACTTGCTGATATTTGTATAATTATAAAATAGTTGTACATTTGCGCACCCTTAAAATAGGGTAAAGTTTAATTATAAACGTAAAACAGTAATAATTTAGTATGCCAACTATTCAACAATTAGTTCGTAAAGGAAGAACCAAAATAACTAAGAAGAGTAAATCGGCTGCTTTGTCGTCTTGTCCTCAAAGACGTGGGGTTTGTACTAGAGTTTATACTACTACGCCAAAGAAACCTAATTCAGCAATGCGTAAAGTTGCTAGAGTTAGATTGACAAATGGTAATGAGATAAACGCGTACATTCCAGGTGAAGGACATAACTTACAAGAGCACTCGATAGTATTAGTTAGAGGTGGAAGGGTAAAAGATTTGCCAGGAGTTAAGTATCACGTAGTACGTGGTGCATTAGATACAGCGGGAGTTGAGGGAAGAACTCAACGTAGATCGAAGTATGGAGCAAAGCGCCCAAAAAAGTAATTTAGTAACTTTTTTAATGTAAAGACATGAGAAAAAGAGCAGCAAAAAAAAGAGTCTTATTACCGGATCCAAAGTTTAATGATCAGCTAGTAACGCGTTTCGTTAATAACTTAATGTGGAGTGGTAAGAAGTCAGTAGCATTTAAAGTATTTTATGATGCTTTAGATATTGTAGAAGAAAGAAAAGGAGAAGGCGAAGAAAAGTCGGCTTTAGAAATTTGGAAAGAAGGTTTGTCTAATGTAATGCCTCACGTTGAAGTAAGATCTCGTAGAGTAGGTGGAGCAACATTCCAAATTCCAATGCAAATTAGACCAGACCGTAAAGTGTCTATGGCTATTAAGTGGATGATTTTGTATACTCGTAAGAGAAACGAAAAAACAATGGCACAGCGTTTAGCTGCTGAAATTTTAGCTGCGGCTAAAGAAGAAGGTGCTGCTGTTAAAAAGCGTACAGATACTCACAAGATGGCAGAAGCTAACAAAGCATTCTCTCACTTTAGATTTTAATAGAAATGGCTAGAGATTTAAAATATACAAGAAATATTGGTATTGCAGCGCATATTGATGCTGGTAAAACCACAACTACAGAACGTGTATTGTATTATACAGGAGTTTCTCACAAGATTGGAGAAGTTCATGATGGTGCAGCTACAATGGACTGGATGGAGCAAGAGCAGGAAAGAGGTATTACAATTACTTCTGCTGCAACTACTTGTACATGGCAGTTTCCGTTAGAAAATGCACAACCAACACCTGATACAAAAGGATATCACTTTAATATTATTGATACTCCTGGTCACGTAGATTTTACTGTTGAGGTAAATAGATCTTTACGTGTATTAGATGGTTTGGTTTTCTTGTTTTCAGCTGTTGATGGTGTTGAACCTCAATCTGAAACAAACTGGAGATTAGCAGACAACTATAAAGTGCCAAGAATTGGTTTCGTTAACAAAATGGACCGTCAAGGATCAGACTTTTTAGCAGTTTGTCAGCAAGTAAAAGATATGTTAAAGTCAAACGCGGTGCCAATTGTTTTAAACATTGGTGACGAGGATGAGTTTAAAGGTATTATAGATTTAGTAAAAAATCGTGCTATTGTATGGCATGATGAAACTCAAGGGGCAACTTTCGATGTAATTGAAATTCCAGAAGAGTTAAAAGCTGAAGCAAAAAAATATAGAGCTTTATTAATCGAAGAGGTAGCAAGTTACGACGAGAACCTATTAGAGAAGTTCATGGAAGATGAAGATTCTATTACAGAAGAAGAAGTGCATAAAGCATTAAGAGCTGCTGTTATGGATATGGCAATCATTCCTATGATTTGTGGTTCTGCATTCAAAAATAAAGGTGTTCAGTTTCTATTAGATGCTGTTTGTCGTTATTTACCTTCTCCAATGGACAAGGAAGGTATTGTGGGAATTAACCCAGATACTGAAGAAAAAGAATTACGTAAGCCAGATGTAAAAGAGCCTTTTGCTGCTTTAGCATTTAAAATTGCAACAGATCCTTTTGTTGGTCGTTTAGCATTTTTTAGAGCTTATTCTGGTCGTTTAGATGCAGGTTCTTATGTGTTGAATAATCGTTCTGGTAAAAAAGAGCGTATTTCTAGAATCTATCAAATGCATGCCAATAAACAAAATGCTATCGATTTTATCGAAGCAGGAGATATTGGTGCAGCTGTTGGTTTTAAATCAATAAAAACTGGAGATACTTTATCAGATGAGAAACATCCTATTGTTTTAGAATCTATGGATTTTCCAGATCCAGTAATTGGTATTGCTGTTGAACCAAAGACAAAAGCTGATGTAGATAGATTAGGTATTGGTCTTGGTAAATTAGCTGAAGAGGATCCAACTTTTACAGTTAGAACTGATGAAGCTTCAGGGCAAACTATTATTTCTGGAATGGGTGAATTGCATTTAGATGTAATTGTAGACCGTTTAAAAAGAGAGTTTAAAGTTGAAGTAAATCAAGGTCAACCACAAGTTGAATATAAAGAAGCTATTACTGCTTCTGCAGATCATAGAGAAGTTTATAAGAAACAATCTGGTGGTCGTGGTAAATTTGCTGATATTGTATTTACAATTGAGCCAGCAGATGAAGGTGTTCAAGGTTTACAGTTTGAATCTATAATTAAAGGTGGAAACGTTCCTAGAGAATTTGTTCCTTCTGTAGAAAAAGGATTCAAAGAAGCAATGAAAAACGGACCTTTAGCAGGTTACGAAATGGATTCAATGAAAGTTACATTAAAAGATGGTTCTTTCCACGCTGTGGATTCTGATGCATTATCTTTTGAATTAGCTGCAAAAATGGGTTATAAAGCCGCTGCAAAATCTGCAAAAGCTAAAATTATGGAGCCATTAATGAAGTTAGAAGTGTTAACTCCAGAAGAAAACATGGGTGATATTGTTGGAGATTTAAATAGAAGAAGAGGTCAAGTTAATGATATGAGTGATCGTGCTGGTGCAAAAGTTGTTAAAGCATTAGTTCCTTTATCAGAAATGTTTGGTTATGTTACTGCTTTAAGAACAATGTCTTCAGGTAGAGCAACTTCAACTATGGAATTTTCACATTATGCAGAAACTCCTTCTAATATATCAGAAGATGTAATTGCTGCATCTAAAGGTTAATTTACTAAATAATACAAGATGAGTCAAAAAATTAGAATAAAATTAAAGTCTTACGATTACAATTTAGTAGATAAATCTGCTGAAAAAATAGTAAAGACGGTAAAAAGTACTGGTGCTGTTGTAAACGGACCAATACCATTACCAACACATAAAAAGATTTTCACAGTATTACGTTCTCCACACGTAAACAAAAAATCTAGAGAGCAATTTCAATTATCTGCTTACAAAAGATTATTAGACATTTATAGTTCTTCTTCAAAAACTATTGATGCTTTAATGAAGCTTGAGTTACCAAGTGGTGTTGAAGTTGAAATCAAAGTATAAGTATAAAAAATATTAACTTTCGGTTTAATTTTGTTAAGCCGAAAGTTTTTTATACTTTTGCAACCCGAAATAGAGTAGGGTGAAGCTGTTTTTTGAATAAAATTCAAGAATAGTAACATGTCCAGAGCGTTTCGCAAAGGAAAAACGGAAAAAACAAAATCAGCGTTGAATTTGTTTTGCGCTGTTTTTTTTGACCGAAATTCAAAAGACAAAAAAAAGAAACAATAGTTTCAAACAAATAATTACTAATAGACGCGCTGGATTTATTATATCTATCGTCTAAAAATTTTAACTAAATGTCTGGGTTAATAGGAAGAAAAATTGGAATGACCAGCTTATTCGACGAAAACGGGAAGAATATTCCTTGTACGGTAATCGAAGCAGGTCCTTGCGTTGTTACCCAAGTCAGAACCGAAGAGGTTGACGGCTACAATGCGTTGCAGCTTGGTTTCGATGACAAAAAGGCGAAGAGTTCTAACAAGTCGTTAGACGGTCACTTTAAAAAAGCTGGCACCACTGCTAAAAAGAAAGTCGTTGAATTTCAAGGATTTGATCAAGAGTATAAATTAGGAGATTCTATCACAGTAGATCATTTTGCTGAAGGAGAATTTGTTGATGTATCTGGTGTATCAAAAGGTAAAGGTTTTCAAGGAGTTGTAAAACGTCACGGTTTCGCTGGTGTTGGTCAAGCAACTCATGGTCAACATAACCGTTTAAGAGCTCCAGGTTCAATTGGTGCTGCATCTTATCCAGCTAGAGTATTCAAAGGAATGCGTATGGCAGGAAGAATGGGAGGAGATAAAGTGAAAGTACAAAACTTAAGAGTATTAAAAGTAGTTGCTGAAAAGAACTTACTTGTTGTTAAAGGAGCTGTTCCTGGACACAAAAATGCTTTTGTAACTATTCAGAAATAATGAAAGTAGCAGTTTTAGATATTACAGGAAAAGATACAGGTAGGAAAGTTGAACTTTCTAAAGATGTATTCGGTATAGAGCCTAATGATCACGCTATTTATTTAGATGTAAAACAGTATTTGGCAAATCAGCGTCAAGGAACACATAAATCTAAAGAAAGAGCTGAAATTAGTGGTTCTACAAGAAAGATAAAAAAACAAAAAGGAACTGGTACTGCAAGAGCAGGTTCAATCAAGTCTGGTGTTTTTAGAGGTGGTGGACGTATGTTTGGTCCAAGACCAAGAAGTTATTCTTTTAAATTGAATAAAAACTTAAAGCGTTTAGCACGTAAGTCTGCTTTAAGTATTCAAGCAAATGATAAGAATTTAGTTGTTGTTGAAGATTTCGATTTCGAAACTCCAAAAACAAAAAACTTTACTAATGTTTTAAAGGCATTAGAATTAGATACTAAAAAATCTTTATTTGTTTTAGGTAATGAAAATACTAATGTGTATTTATCATCACGTAATTTAAAAAATTCTAAAGTAATTAAGGCTTCAGAAATTAATACTTATGGTGTTTTAAATGCTAATAAGATTGTTATTACTGAAGGTTCTTTAGAAGGTATAAACACAAATTTAACCAATAAATAGGGATTCGAAATGAGTATTTTAATAAAACCTATTATTACGGAAAAAGCAACAAACGATAGTGAATTGTTCAATCGTTTCACTTTTGTTGTAGAGAAAAAAGCTAATAAATTAGAAATTAAAGATGCTGTTGAAAAAGCATACGGAGTTTCTATTTTAAGCGTTAAAACTTTAAACTATCCAATTCAAAGAAATACAAAATTTACTAAAAAAGGTTTAGTAACTGGAGTAAAGAGTGGGTACAAGAAGGCTATCGTTCAAGTAGCAGAAGGAGAAAGCATTGATTTTTATAACAATCTTTAAGAAAGACAAATGTCAGTTAGAAAATTAAAACCAATAACACCAGGTCAGCGTTTTAGAGTTGTAAATGGGTTCGACACCATAACAACTGATAAGCCGGAGAAAAGTTTACTTGCTCCGAAAAAACGATCTGGAGGTCGAAACAGTCAGGGTAGAATGACAACTCGTAATATAGGAGGTGGTCATAAACAAAGATATCGTATTATCGATTTTAAAAGAGATAAAAATGGTATTCCCGCAACAGTAAAAACTATAGAATACGATCCAAATCGTACTGCATTTATTGCACTATTAAGTTATGCTGATGGAGAAAAACGTTATGTAATTGCACAAAACGGTTTAAAAGTAGGTCAAGTAATATTTTCAGGTAACGGTGCTGCTCCAGAGATTGGAAATGCAATGACGTTAAGTGAAATTCCTTTAGGAACAACAATTTCTTGTATAGAATTACGTCCAGGTCAAGGTGCTGTTATGGCTCGTTCTGCTGGTTCTTTTGCTCAATTAATGGCAAGAGATGGTAAGTATGCTACAGTTAAGTTACCTTCAGGTGAAACAAGATTAATCTTGTTAACTTGTATGGCAACAATTGGAGTTGTATCTAATTCAGATCATCAATTACTAGTTTCAGGTAAAGCAGGTAGAAGAAGATGGTTAGGAAGAAGACCAAGAGTGAACGCTGTAAGAATGAATCCTGTAGATCATCCAATGGGTGGTGGAGAAGGACGTGCTTCAGGTGGTCATCCAAGATCTAGAAATGGTATTCCTGCAAAAGGATTTAAAACTAGATCTAAGACTAAAGCTAGTAATAAGTACATTATCGAACGTAGAAAGAAATAATTAAGTTATGGCAAGATCATTAAAAAAAGGACCTTACATTCACTATAAATTAGAGAAAAAAGTGTTAGCTAATGTAGAGGCTGGAAACAAAACTGTAATCAAAACTTGGTCTAGAGCAAGTATGATTTCTCCAGATTTTGTTGGACAAACTATCGCTGTTCATAATGGACGTCAGTTTGTACCAGTTTATGTTACAGAAAACATGGTGGGGCATAAGTTAGGCGAATTTTCACCAACTCGTTCATTTAGAGGACATGCTGGTGCAAAAAATAAAGGTAAAAAATAGTAGGCAATGGGAGTTCGTAAAAAAAATATGGCAGATCAGTTAAAAGCAGATAGAAAGCAACGTGCTTTCGCGAAGCTTACTAACTGTCCTACATCACCAAGAAAAATGCGTTTAGTAGCAGATCAAATAAGAGGCGTAGAAGTTGAAAAAGCTTTACAAATCTTAAAGTTCAGCCCAAAAGAAGCATCAATCAATTTAGAAAAATTGTTATTGTCTGCAATTGCAAACTGGCAAGCTAAAAATGAAGATGCATCTATAGAAGACGCTGGATTGTTTGTGAAATCTATTTATGTAGATAGC
Organism: Polaribacter pectinis; assembly: GCF_014352875.1. Lineage (NCBI taxonomy): Bacteria > Pseudomonadati > Bacteroidota > Flavobacteriia > Flavobacteriales > Flavobacteriaceae > Polaribacter > Polaribacter pectinis. The sequence continues at coordinate 1,840,342 of NZ_CP060695.1, read as the reverse complement.
GCAGGAATGTTAAAAAGATTAAGACCAGCTCCACAAGGGCGTGCTCATAGAATTCGTAAGCGTTCTAATCACGTTACTTTAGAGTTAGGTTCTAAAAATTTAAGTAATTAATCAAAGTAGAAATGGGACAAAAAACAAATCCAATAGGAAATCGTTTAGGAATCATCAGAGGTTGGGAGTCTAACTGGTATGGTGGAAATGACTACGGAGATAAGATTGCTGAAGATGATAAGATAAGAAAGTATATTAATGCTAGATTATCTAAAGCAAGTGTTTCTAGAGTAATTATAGAGCGTACACTTAAACTTGTAACCGTTACTATCACAACTGCAAGACCTGGTATTATTATCGGTAAAGGTGGTCAAGAGGTAGACAAGTTAAAAGAAGAGCTTAAAAAAATTACAGGTAAAGAAGTTCAAATTAATATTTTTGAAATCAAACGTCCAGAGTTAGATGCTAAATTAGTAGCAACTAGTGTAGCGCGTCAAATTGAAAATAGAATTTCTTACAAGAGAGCAATTAAAATGGCTATTCAAGCAACAATGCGTATGAATGCTGAAGGGATTAAAATCCAAATTTCTGGTCGTTTAAATGGAGCAGAAATGGCACGTTCAGAGCATTTTAAAGAAGGTAGAATTCCTCTTTCTACTTTTAGAGCTGATATCGATTATGCACTTGTTGAAGCTCATACTACATACGGAAGATTAGGTATTAAAGTATGGATTATGAAAGGTGAGGTTTATGGTAAGAGAGAATTATCTCCATTAGTAGGTTTGTCTAAAAAACAGTCTGGTAATAAAGGTGGTGGTGATAGATCTAAACGTCAACAACCTCGTAGAAGAAAATAATTTTTAAAATTAGAAATTAAAAATGTTACAGCCAAAAAGAGTAAAATACCGTAAGGTACAGAAGGCGAAAGGAAATATGACAGGTATTTCTGGTAGAGGAAATCAACTTTCTAACGGAATGTTTGGTATCAAATCTATCGATCAGAACTTGTTAACTTCTCGTCAAATTGAAGCAGCTCGTATCGCGGCAACTCGTCATATGAAAAGAGAAGGTCAGTTATGGATTAAAGTATTTCCAGACAAGCCTATCACAAAGAAACCTTTAGAGGTACGTATGGGTAAGGGTAAAGGAGCACCAGATCATTTTGTTGCAGTTATCAAGCCAGGTAGAATTTTGTTTGAAGTTGGTGGAGTGCCAATGAATGTAGCAAAAGAAGCTTTACGTTTAGCAGCTCAAAAACTTCCAGTAAGAACGAAGTTTGTTATAGCTAGAGATTTTGATATTAACGCTTAATTCTAAATAGAATGAAACAATCAGAAATAAAAGAATTATCCATAGCAGATCTAAATGAAAAGCTTGGAGCGTTGCAAAAGAATTATACTGATCTTAAGATGGCTCACGCCATAACTCCAATGGAAAACCCATTGCAGTTAAGAAGCTTAAGAAGAACTGTAGCAAGAATTGCAACAGAATTAACAAAAAGAGAATTACAATAATTCTATAGTCAATTTTAAAGATGGAAAAAAGAAATCTTAGAAAAGAGAGAATTGGTGTTGTATCTAGTAACAAAATGGAGAAATCTATTGTAGTTGCAGAAACTAAAAGAGTAAAACACCCAATGTACGGAAAGTTCGTATTAAAGACTAAGAAGTACGTTGCACACGACGAACAGAATGATTGCAACGAAGGAGATACTGTTAGAATCATGGAAACAAGACCTATGAGTAAATCTAAACGTTGGAGATTAGTAGAAATCCTAGAAAGAGCTAAATAATATGTTACAGACAGAATCAAGATTAAAAGTCGCAGATAATACTGGAGCAAAAGAAGTTTTAGTAATTAGAGTTTTAGGAGGAACAAGAAAACGTTACGCAAGTATTGGAGACAAGATTGTAGTATCTGTTAAATCTGCAACTCCTAACGGAACTGTAAAAAAAGGTCAAGTATCTAGAGCAGTTGTTGTAAGAACCAAGAAAGAAGTTAGACGTAAAGACGGATCATACATCAGATTTGATGATAACGCCTGTGTACTTTTAAATCCTACAGAGGAAATGAGAGGAACACGTGTATTCGGTCCTGTTGCTCGTGAACTTCGTGAGAAACAATTCATGAAAATAGTATCATTAGCACCTGAAGTGCTTTAAATTATCATAAAATGAAGAAGTTTAAAATAAAATCAGGAGATACTGTAAAAGTAATTGCAGGAGATCATAAAGGATCAGAAGGTAAAGTTTTACAAATTATCAAAGACAAGGATAGAGTATTAGTAGAAGGTGTGAATTTAGTTTCAAAACACACCAAACCAAGTGCTCAAAACCCTCAAGGTGGTATTGTAAAAAAAGAAGCATCATTACACATTTCTAATGTATTGTTAGTAGAAGATGGTGTTGCTGTAAGAGTAGGTTATAAAGTTGATGGAGATACGAAGACTAGAGTCTCTAAAAAAACTAAAAAATAATAATAATCATGAGTTACGTACCAAGATTAAAGGCAGAATACAAAGAAAGAGTTATAAAAGCTCTTACTGAAGAATTCAGTTATAAGAATGTAATGCAAGTACCAAAATTAGAAAAAATAGTTGTTTCTAAAGGTGTTGGTGCAGCAATTGCAGATAAGAAATTAATAGATTATGCCGTAGAAGAGTTGACTAAAATTACTGGTCAGAAAGCTATTTCTACGATGTCTAAAAAAGACGTTGCAGCTTTTAAATTACGTAAAGGAATGCCAATTGGTGTTAAAGTTACTTTACGTGGAGATAAAATGTACGAGTTTTTAGATAGATTAGTTACAGCTTCTTTACCTCGTGTAAGAGATTTTAACGGTATAAAAGCTAATGGTTTTGATGGAAGAGGTAATTACAATTTAGGTATTACTGAACAAATCATCTACCCAGAAATAAATATTGACCAAGTTAAAAAAATCAATGGAATGGATATTACTTTTGTAACATCTGCTGAAACTGATAAAGAAGCAAAGTCATTATTAGGAGAATTAGGTTTACCATTCAAAAAAAATTAAGAAATGGCTAAAGAATCAATGAAAGCGCGTGAGCGCAAAAGAGAACGTGTAGTAGCAAAGTATGCTGAAAAGAGAAAAGCTTTAAAAGAAGCCGGAGACTATGATGCATTACAGAAGTTACCAAAGAATGCATCGCCAGTAAGATTACACAATAGATGTAAATTAACTGGTCGTCCAAAAGGATATATGCGTCAGTTTGGTTTGTCTCGTGTAACTTTTCGTGAAATGGCAAATCAAGGATTAATACCAGGTGTTAAAAAAGCAAGTTGGTAGAAATTAAAAATAAAGCTTAAAAATAAAAATAGAATGTGTATCTTTGCACGCTCTATTTTTTTTGAGTATAAGAATTTTAACTGATTATAGGTTCAATTATCACAGAGAAATCTGTAGCATAAATAGAGGTAGTTGAAAACCGGAATCGCAATTATAAATAAGTATGTATACAGATCCAATCGCGGATTTTCTTACTAGAGTAAGAAATGCAATCGCTGCAGGACACAGAGTAGTGGAAATTCCGGCTTCAAACTTGAAGAAGGAAATGACTAAAATTTTGTTTGATCAAGGGTATATTTTAAGCTACCAGTTCAATGCTGATAATGTTCAGGGAACTATTAAAATAGCTTTAAAATATGACAAGATTACAAAAGAGTCAGTAATTAGAAAAATTCAACGAATTAGTACACCAGGTTTACGTAAATACGTTGGCTCTACAGAGATGCCAAGAGTGTTAAACGGACTTGGAATTGCTATTGTTTCTACATCTAAAGGTGTAATGACAAACAAAAAAGCACGTCAAGAAAATGTTGGAGGAGAAGTTTTATGTTACGTTTATTAAACCTTAAGAGATGAGTAGAATAGGAAAAAATCCCGTTAGCATTCCACAAGGTGTAGATGTAAACATAAAAGACAATGTTGTAACCGTAAAAGGTAAATTAGGTGAGTTGACTCAGACTATTTCAGACGGTATATCAATAACAATAGAAGATGGTGTTATTACATTAGTAAGAGCATCTGAAAGTAAGAACCATAAAGCACAACATGGTTTAATGAGAGCTTTAATCTTTAACATGATTGAAGGTGTAAGTAAAGGTTGGTCTAAAGATTTAGAATTGGTTGGTGTAGGTTATAGAGCCTCTAATCAAGGTCAGAAATTAGATTTAGCTTTAGGTTTCTCTCATAATATTGTTTTAGAATTAGCTCCAGAAGTAAAAGTTGAAACAATATCAGAGAAAGGGAAAAACCCAATCATTAAATTAACTTCATTTGATAAACAATTAGTTGGTCAAATTGCTGCAAAGATTCGTTCTTTCAGAGCGCCAGAACCTTATAAAGGTAAAGGAGTTAAGTTTGTAGGTGAAATATTAAGAAGAAAAGCAGGTAAGTCTGCATAATATAATATAGCATTATGGCATTATCAAAGCTACAAAGAAGAACTAGAATTAAGCGTAGAATTAGAAAAATCATTTCTGGTACAGCTACAAAACCAAGATTATCGGTTTATAGAAGTAATAAAGAGATTTACGCTCAATTAATAAATGATGTAAACGGAGTTACAATAGCTAGTGTTTCATCAAGAGATATAAAAGCAGGTTCTAAATCAGAAGCAGCAACTGAAGTTGGTAAATCAATCGCAGAAAAAGCTACTAAAGCTGGTGTAGAAACAGTTGCTTTCGATAGAAACGGGTATTTATATCACGGTAGAGTTAAAGTATTAGCAGAAGCTGCAAGAGAAGCTGGTTTAAAATTTTAAGAAATTATGCAAGGATATAAAAACGTAGAAAGAGTTAAGCCAAGCGGATTAGAGCTTGTAGATAGGTTAGTAGGTGTACAACGTGTTACCAAAGTAACTAAAGGTGGTAGAGCATTTGGTTTCTCTGCAATCGTAGTAGTTGGAGATGGTAATGGTGTTGTTGGTCATGGATTAGGAAAGTCTAAAGATGTTTCTTCTGCAATTGCAAAAGCAGTTGAAGATGCAAAGAAAAATTTAGTTAGAATTCCAATTTTAGATGCAACTTTACCTCACGAACAAAAAGGGAAATTTGGTGGTGCAAAGGTATTTTTAAAGCCAGCATCTCATGGTACAGGAGTTATAGCCGGTGGTGCTGTAAGGCACGTATTAGAGTCAGTTGGTATACATGATGTATTATCAAAATCTCAAGGATCATCAAACCCTCACAATGTTGTAAAAGCAACTTTTAATGCATTATTACAATTACGTAGTGCAGCATCAATTGCTAAACAAAGAGGAATTTCTTTAGAGAAAGTTTTTAACGGATAAATCTAGAACGATGGCAAAAATTAGAGTTACACAAGTAAAAAGTCAAATCGGGCGTCTTCAGAATCAAAAGAGAACTTTAGAAGCTTTAGGTTTACGTAGAATGAACCAAACTGTAGAACACGAGGCAACTCCTACAATTATTGGTATGGTAAATACAGTTAAACACTTAGTTTCTTTCGAAGAAATTAAATAAGACATATAGAAAAATGAGTTTACATAATTTAACACCGGCAGAAGGTTCCATTAAAAAAGGAAAAAGAATTGCAAGAGGTGAAGGATCTGGAAAAGGTGGTACTGCAACAAGAGGTCACAACGGACAGAAATCTCGTTCTGGTTATTCTAAAAAGATAGGTTTTGAAGGTGGGCAAATGCCACTTCAAAGACGTGTACCTAAATTTGGTTTCACTAATATAAACCGCAAGGAATATCAGGGAATCAATTTAGATAAATTACAATCTTTAGTAGATAGCGGAAAGATAACAGATACAGTTGATTTAGATATTTTAATTGCTAATAGATTAGCAGGTAAAAACGACCTAGTAAAAATATTAGGAAACGGAGAATTAAAAGCTAAATTAAATATCACTGTACATAAGTACACTGCAACTGCAAAAGCGGCTATTGAAGCGGCTGGTGGAGAAGCAGCTACTTTATAAGAAACGTAAATATGAATTTTATTAATACACTAAAAGACATTTTTAAGATTGAAGAATTAAAGAACAAAATTCTTCTTACGATCGGTTTAATTGCTGTGTATCGTTTTATGGCAGCTGTTCCTTTACCAGGAATAGACCCATTACAACTTTCAGCATTAAAAGAAAGTACTTCAGGAGGTCTTTTAGGATTATTGAATGCATTTACAGGAGGAGCATTTGCTAGAGCGTCAGTAATGGCACTTGGTATTATGCCTTATATTTCTGCATCTATTGTAGTTCAGTTAATGGGAATTGCAGTTCCTTATTTACAGAAATTACAAAAGGATGGAGAAAGTGGACGTAAGAAAATTACTCAAATTACAAGATGGTTAACTATTGGTATTACATTGGTACAAGCTCCAACGTATATTACTGCTATTAAAACACAGTTTGGTTTAGGACCAGAAGCGTTTTTAGTTAGTGGACCAACTTTCTGGATTTCATCTATTATTATTTTAACTGCAGGAACAATTTTTGCAATGTGGTTAGGTGAGCGTATTACAGACAAAGGTGTTGGTAATGGTATTTCATTATTAATTACTGTAGGTATTATCGCTAATTTTCCAGCGGCATTTTTACAAGAATTTGTTGCAAAAACAACAAATGCTGGTGCTGGTGGAATTATGATGGTTCTTATCGAGATCATTGTTTGGTTTGTAGTGATTTTATTAACTGTACTATTGGTTACTGCTGTTCGAAAGATTGCAGTACAATATGCCAGAAGAACAGTTGCAGGGAACATACAAAATGTTGCTGGTTCTAGGGATTATATTCCTTTGAAATTAAATGCAGCAGGGGTTATGCCTATTATATTTGCACAAGCAATTATGTTTTTACCAGTTGCTTTAGCGCAAAGATTTCCATTTATGGCAAGTTTGCAAGATATTAATGGTTTAGGATACAATGTTATTTTTGCATTGTTAATTATTATCTTTAGTTTTTTCTATACAGCAATAACTATTCCTACGAATAAAATGGCTGAAGATTTAAAGAGAAGTGGTGGTTTTATTCCAGGAATTAGACCAGGAAAAGATACTGCAGATAGATTAGATAGTGTATTGTCTAGAATTACTTTCCCAGGATCGTTATTCCTTGCAGCTTTATCTATCTTGCCAGCAATTGTAGTTCAATTTGGAGTACAACAAAGTTGGGCTATGTTTTATGGTGGAACATCATTAATAATCATGGTAGGAGTAGCAATTGATACCATGCAGCAAATAAATTCGTATTTGTTAAATCGTCATTATGATGGTTTAATGAAAGCGGGAAATAGCAACAGAAAATCGAATAACAAATAGTATGGCTAAACAATCAGCAATTCAACAAGACGGAACAATAACAGAAGCATTATCTAATGCAATGTTTCGTGTAGAATTAGAAAACGGACATATTGTTACGGCACACATTTCTGGTAAAATGCGTATGCATTATATTAAACTTTTACCTGGAGATAAGGTAAAATTAGAAATGAGCCCATACGATTTATCAAAGGCAAGAATTACTTACAGGTATTAATGAATTAATAATTAGAAGATTAGAAGGTTGTAATTTAAATTTTTAAATCTTTTAATTTTTAAATAAAATTAGAAACGATGAAAGTTAGAGCATCAGTTAAAAAAAGAAGTGCCGACTGCAAAATAGTTCGCAGAAAAGGCAGATTATATGTGATTAATAAACAAAATCCTAGATTTAAACAAAGACAAGGGTAATGGCAAGAATAGCAGGTATTGATATTCCAAAGAATAAAAGAGGAGTTATTGCTTTAACTTACATCTTTGGTATAGGAAGCAGCAGAGCTAAAAAAGTTTTAGCAGAAGCAAAAGTAGACGAAAGTATTAAAGTTCAAGACTGGACTGATGATCAAATCGCAGCAATTAGAGAACAAGTTGGATCTTTCACAATTGAAGGTGAATTACGTTCAGAAGTTCAAATAAACATCAAACGTTTGATGGATATTGGTTGTCAAAGAGGAATTCGTCATAGACTTGGTCTTCCATTAAGAGGACAAAGAACTAAAAACAATTCTCGTACAAGAAAAGGTAAGAGAAAAACTGTAGCTAACAAGAAAAAATAAGTTAGATAAGTAATAAAGATCTAATAATAGTTTTACTATAAAATTAGAAAACTAAATTACTAAAACTGAATAATTATGGCAAAAGCAAGTTCAAAAAAACGTAAAGTAATAATAGAAGCAGTTGGAGAAGCGCATGTAACAGCATCTTTTAACAATATCATTATTTCTTTAACAAATAAAAAAGGTGACGTAATTTCATGGTCATCTGCAGGTAAAATGGGTTTTAGAGGTTCTAAAAAGAATACTCCATATGCAGCTCAATTAGCAGCAGAAGATTGTGCAAACGTTGCAAAAGAGGCAGGTTTACGTAAAGTAAAAGTTTATGTAAAAGGTCCAGGTAATGGTAGAGAATCTGCTATTAGATCTATCCACAATGCTGGTATTGAGGTAACTGAAATTATTGACGTTACACCAATTCCTCATAATGGTTGTCGTCCACCAAAAAGAAGAAGAGTTTAATCTGAATTTTAGTTCAGGTTCTCTTTAATGAGAATATCACAATTAATTATATTTTAATTTGATAGGAATAAGATTATCGAAGGAGAGTAAGCCTTAATTCATAATCCCTATCTATAACAAAAAAGAAATGGCAAGATATACAGGACCAAAAACTAAAATTGCTCGTAAATTTGGCGAAGCAATCTTTGGAGAAGATAAAAACTTCGAAAAAAGAAATTACCCTCCAGGACAGCATGGAAATGCAAGAAGAAGAGGAAAAAAATCTGAATATGCAACTCAATTAATGGAGAAGCAAAAAGCAAAATATACTTATGGTATTTTAGAGCGTCAGTTCAGAAACTTGTTTAAAGAAGCACAATCTGCATCTGGAATTACTGGTGAAATCTTATTACAATTATGTGAATCTCGTTTAGATAACGTTGTTTACAGAATGGGAGTTTCTAACTCAAGAAGTGGAGCTCGTCAATTAGTTTCTCACAGACACATTACTGTAAATGGAGAATTAGTTAATATTCCATCATACAGTTTAAAAGAAGGAGATGTAGTATCTGTAAGAGAAAAATCTAAATCATTAGTTGCTATTGAAGATGCATTAGCATCTAACAACAATGTTTTTGAATGGTTAACTTGGAACAATGATACTAAAACTGGAACTTTTGTAAAAGTACCAGAAAGATTACAAATTCCAGAGAACATCAAAGAGCAATTAATAGTAGAATTATATTCTAAATAATAAATTATTCACATTGGTATTTAGCCAAAGGATTTATTTGTACTTCTTCAAACTTATAAATCGCGCAACTAAATAACAATTAAAAAGAAGAAATATGGCAATTTTAAATTTTCAAAAGCCCGATAAAGTTATAATGATAGAATCTACAGATTTTTCTGGTAGATTTGAGTTCAGACCTTTAGAACCAGGTTTTGGTTTAACGGTTGGAAATGCGTTAAGAAGAGTACTTTTATCATCTTTAGAAGGATTTGCAATTACATCATTAAGAGTAGATGGTGTAGAGCATGAGTTTTCTACAGTTAGTGGTATCGTAGAAGATGTAACAGAAATTATCTTAAACTTAAAACAAGTTCGTTTTAAGAAACAAATTGAAGATACAGACAGAGAAACAGTTTCTGTATCTGTATCTGGTCAAGAGCAGTTTACTGCAGGAGATTTACAGAAATTTATTTCTGGTTTTCAAGTATTGAATCCAGATTTAGTAATCTGTAACATGGATAAATCTGTAAAGTTAAATGCAGAAATTACTATAGAAAAAGGTAGAGGATTTGTACCTGCAGAAGAAAATAAAAAAGCTTCAGCACCAATAGGAACAATCTTTACAGATTCTATTTACACGCCAATTAAGAATGTAAAGTATGCAATCGAAAACTTTCGTGTAGAGCAAAAAACGGATTATGAAAAATTAGTTTTCGATATCGATACTGATGGATCAATCAATCCTAAAGATGCTTTAACTGAAGCTGCAAAGATATTAATCCACCACTTTATGTTATTCTCTGATGAGCGTATCACTTTAGAGGCAGATGAAATTGCACAAACTGAAACATATGATGAAGAATCATTACACATGCGTCAGTTATTAAAAACTAGATTAATCGATATGGATTTATCTGTAAGAGCTTTAAATTGTTTAAAAGCTGCAGAAGTAGATACATTAGGAGATTTAGTTTCCTTTAACAAAAGCGATTTAATGAAGTTCCGTAACTTCGGTAAAAAATCATTAACAGAACTAGAAGAATTAGTTATTGTTAAAGGTTTAAATTTCGGAATGGATTTAACAAAATACAAATTAGATAGAGATTAACCTTTCATATTTTGCTCCTCAAAATGGGTAGATGCAAGATGAAAGAATAAAACAAGCGTCATGAGACACGGAAAAAAACACAATCATTTAGGAAGAACAACTTCGCACAGAAAAGCGATGTTAGCTAATATGACTTGTTCTTTAATAGAGCACAAGCGTATTAACACAACAGTGGCAAAAGCAAAAGCTTTAAGAGTATTTGCAGAACCATTAATTACAAAGTCTAAAACTGATACAACTCACAACAGACGTATTGTATTTTCTTCTTTACGTGATAAATTTGCAGTTACAGAATTATTTAAAGAAATTTCTGTAAAAGTAGCAGACAGACCAGGAGGATATTTACGTATTATCAAATTAGGAAACCGTCAAGGAGATAATGCTCCTATGGCAATGGTAGAATTAGTTGATTATAACGAAATCTATAATCCTAAAGGAACAAAAGCAAAGAAAACTACTCGTAGAGGAAGAAGCAAGAAAGCTGATTCAGCTCAAGTAGAAACAACTGCAACAGAAGAAAAATCTGAAGAATAAGAAATGAAAATTTTTTAAATTATATAAAAGGGATAAGCGTTTACGTTTATCCCTTTTTTTATATTTTTGCATCAACACAAAAGCAAACACAACAACTATCAATGAAATATCAAACACGCAAAAAAGCTTTAGTTTTATTAGCAGACGGAACAATTTTTTATGGAAAATCTGTTGGTATTGAAGGAACATCTACAGGAGAAATCTGTTTTAATACAGGTATGACAGGCTATCAAGAAATTTTTACAGATCCATCTTATTTTGGACAGTTAATGGTAGCAACAAATGCTCATATAGGTAATTATGGAGTAAATGATAATGAAGTAGAATCTGATGGAATTAAAATATCAGGATTAATTTGTAGAAATTTTAGTTTTACACATTCTAGGGTAGATTCAGACGGAAATTTAAAAGATTGGTTTACTAAACATAATTTAGTAGCTATTTCTGATGTTGATACAAGAGCTTTAGTAGCATATATTAGAGATAATGGAGCAATGAATGCAATTATTTCTACTGAAATTGACAATATTGAAGCATTAAAAGATCAACTAGCCAAAGTACCAAGTATGGAAGGATTAGAGTTAGCATCTAAAGTGTCTACTAAAGAACCATATTTTGTTGGTGATGAAAAAGCTGAAATTAAAATATCTGCTTTAGATATTGGTATCAAAAAAAATATTTTAAGAAATTTAGCAAAAAGGGGAGCTTACATAAAAGTATTCCCTTATAATTCTTCATTTGAAGATTTATCAAATTTTAATCCAGATGGATATTTTATTTCAAATGGACCTGGAGATCCAGAACCACTAAAAGAAGCTCAAGAAGTTGCTAAAGAAATCATAAAAAGAAATTTACCTTTATTTGGTATTTGTCTAGGACATCAGGTTATTGCATTATCGCAAAATATTTCTACTTATAAAATGCATAATGGTCATAGAGGAATTAATCATCCAGTAAAAAACTTGTTAACTGGTAAAGGAGAAATTACCTCTCAAAATCATGGTTTTGCTATTAATAGAGAAGAAGCAGAAGCAAATGAAAATATAGAAATTACACATGTTCATTTAAATGACCATACAGTAGCAGGAATTAGAATTAAAGATAAAAATACTTTTTCTGTTCAATATCACCCAGAAGCTAGTCCTGGACCACATGATTCAGAATATTTATTCGATGAATTTATAAAGAACATTAAGAATAGTAAAAAAGTATCAGTTTCCTAAACGACTAACAGTATAACTGAAAACGTTTTCGTAAGTAACTATTTAAAACCACTCCCAAAAGAGTGGTTTTTTGTAAATTAGCAACACTAAATTAAGAAAACATTAATTAAAAAATAAATAAAATGAGTATTATAATTAGCGTTCACGCACGTCAAATTTTCGATTCAAGAGGTAATCCAACAGTAGAAGTAGATGTTACAACAGAAAACGGAGTTTTAGGTAGAGCCGCAGTTCCTTCTGGAGCTTCTACAGGAGAACATGAAGCAGTAGAATTACGTGATGGTGGTACAGCATACATGGGTAAAGGAGTTTTAAAAGCTGTTAAAAATGTAAACGAAATTATAGCTCAAGAACTTTTAGGAGTTTCTGTTTTCGAACAAAACACTATAGATCAATTAATGATTGATTTAGATGGAACACCAAACAAATCTAAATTAGGAGCAAACGCAATTTTAGGTGTTTCTTTAGCAGCAGCAAAAGCAGCAGCAAATGAATTAGGTATGCCTTTATATAGATATGTAGGTGGAGTTTCTGCAAATACTTTACCAGTACCAATGATGAATATCATTAATGGAGGTTCTCATTCAGATGCACCAATTGCATTTCAAGAGTTTATGGTAATGCCTGTAAAAGCCGAAACTTTTACTCAAGCAATGCAAATGGGGTCAGAAATATTTCATAATTTAAAGAAAGTTTTACACGACAGAAATTTATCTACAGCTGTAGGTGACGAAGGAGGTTTTGCACCGAATTTAGAAGGTGGAACTGAAGATGCATTAGATACTATTAAAAAAGCAGTAGATAATGCAGGTTATACTTTAGGTGATGATGTTATGATTGCATTAGATTGTGCAGCTGCAGAATTTTATAAAGATGGTAAATATGATTATTCTCTTTTTGAAGGACCAACAGGTAAAGTTCGTTCAAGTAAAGAACAAGCAGATTATTTAGCAGAATTAGCAGCAAAATATCCTATTATTTCTATTGAAGATGGGATGGACGAAAATGATTGGGAAGGTTGGAAATATTTAACTGAAAAAATCGGAGATAAAGTTCAATTAGTTGGAGATGATTTATTTGTAACAAACGTAGAACGTTTATCAAGAGGAATTGAAAACGGAATTGCAAATTCAATTTTAATTAAAGTAAACCAAATTGGTAGTTTAACTGAAACTATTGCCGCTGTAAACATGGCTAAAAACGCTGGTTTTACATCTGTAATGTCTCATAGATCTGGTGAAACAGAAGATAATACAATTGCAGATTTAGCAGTAGCTTTAAACTGTGGACAAATTAAAACTGGTTCTGCATCTCGTTCAGATAGAATGGCAAAATACAATCAATTATTAAGAATTGAAGAAGAATTAGGAGAAACGGCTTATTTTCCACAAGAAAAAGCGTTTAAAATATAAGTTTAAACTTATTAATATTGAAGCCTCATAAATCATTTTTATGAGGCTTTTTTTTGTCTTAACGTATAATAAGTTAATGTTATTTTAAAATTTTAAAAAACTATTAGAACTCATTTTAAAATTCTTTAAAATTTGGTATCTTCGTGGGAATCTAAAAAATCATTATAAATGTCAGATATAGCTAAATTACAAATAGGAGAAAATTCATACGAATTTCCACTTATAAAAGGAACGGAAAATGAAGTAGCAATAGATATTAAGTCTTTGCGAGGAGCTACAAACGGTGTTATTACTATAGATCCAGGGTATAAGAATACAGGTTCTTGTGAAAGTGCAATAACTTTTTTAGATGGTGAAAAAGGAATTTTAAGATATAGAGGATATTCAATTGAAGAATTAGCAGAAAAAGCAGATTTTTTAGAAGTTGCTTATGCATTAATTTTTGGAGATTTACCAACTAAAGAACAGTTAGATAAATTTCATGCAGATATTAAAACAAAATCTGTTGTAGATGATGATATTAAAAAAATATTAGATGCTTTTCCAAAGACGGCGCATCCAATGGGTATTTTATCTTCATTAACAAGTGCTTTAACAGCATTTAACCCATCTTCTGTTAATGTAGATTCAGAAGAAGAAATGTACAATGCCATCGTTAAAATAATGGCAAAGTTTCCAGTTCTAGTTGCTTGGACAATGCGTAAGCAAAAAGGATTACCATTAAATTATGGTTCTAAATCTTTAGGTTATGTAGAGAATATTATGAAAATGATGTTCGAAGAACCTAATGAAGATTATGTAATGAATCCAATAATAAAAGATGCATTAGATAAATTATTAATATTACATGCAGATCATGAGCAAAACTGTTCTACTTCTACAGTAAGAATTGTAGGTTCTTCTCACGCAGGTTTATTTGCATCATTATCAGCAGGAATTTCTGCACTTTGGGGACCACTTCATGGAGGTGCAAACCAAGCAGTGTTAGAAATGTTGGAAGCAATTAAAGCTGATGGTGGAGATACAAAAAAATACATGGCTAAAGCCAAAGACAAGTCAGACCCTTTTAGATTAATGGGTTTTGGACATAGAGTATACAAGAATTTTGATCCAAGAGCAAAAATTATTAAAAAAGCTGCAGATGAAGTTTTAAAAGATTTAGGTATCGAAGATCCTATTTTAGATATCGCAAGAGGTTTAGAGCAAGAAGCTTTAAATGATCCTTATTTTGTAGATAGAAAATTGTATCCTAACGTAGATTTTTATTCAGGAATCATATATAGAGCAATGAATATTCCTGTAGAAATGTTTACTGTTATGTTTGCAATGGGACGTTTACCAGGTTGGATAGCACAATGGAAAGAAATGCGTTTAGGGAAAGAACCAATTGGTAGACCAAGACAAATTTATACTGGTGAAAACTTAAGACCATTTAAAACAATAGACAATAGATAATTTTTAATTATTTTTACATAAACAAAAAGCTTCATATTTCATGAAGCTTTTTTTATCGCTTTACATATGTTAAAACTCAATATTAAAAACGAAACTTCTAGATTAAGAGCTGTTGTTTTAGGAACAGCAGAAAGTAATGGAGGAGTACCAAAAGTTGAAGATTGTTACGATCCTAAAAGTGTACAACATGTAATTGCTGGAACATACCCAAAAGAAGAAGATATGATTTCGGAAATGGATGCTGTTGAAGCTGTTCTTAAAAAATATAATGTAGACGTTTTTAGGCCAAAAGTGATTGAGAATTACAATCAAATTTTTTCTAGAGATATAGCATTTGTTATTGATGATAAATTGGTAAAAGCAAATATATTACCAGATAGAGATCAAGAAATAGACGCAATTAATCATGTTATTTCTAAAATTGAACCAGAAAATATTATCAAGCTACCAGAAGAATGCCATGTAGAAGGTGGAGATGTAATGCCTTGGAATGATTATATTTTTGTAGGAACTTATTCTGGAGAAGATTATTCAGACCATATAACAGCTCGTACAAATATAGATGCAGTAATAGCTTTACAAGAATTATTTCCTGATAAAACTGTGAAATCTTTCGAGTTAAGAAAAGATAACACTGACCCAAAAGAAAATGCACTGCATTTAGATTGTTGTTTTCAACCCATAGGAAAAGACAAGGCCATACTTCATAAAAACGGATTTTTAGTTGAAAAAGAATATGAGTGGTTGTTGAATTTCTTTGGAAAAGAAAATGTTTTTGAAATCACTAAAGAAGAAATGTACAACATGAATAGTAATGTTTTTTCAATTTCTGAAGATGTTATCATTTCAGAAAAAAACTTTACAAGACTAAATTCTTGGTTAAGAGAAAATGGATTTACTGTTGAGGAAGTTCCTTATGCAGAAATAGCAAAGCAAGAAGGTTTGTTACGTTGTTCTACAATGCCTTTAATTAGAGATTAGTTTTTTATTTATTTCAAATTTTCTTTATTATTAGTTAACTATATTGAGTTTTAAAAATTCAAATCAAATTATATTTGACATTGATAATAAAGTGTACTTAAAAATGCATAATTTTGCGGATAAATTAAATTTAAATGCAACAAACTACAAATACCATTTTAATGATTCGTCCTATAAATTTTAGGAAGAATGAGCAAACTGCTGTAAATAACTATTTTCAAGAAGATTTAGCTTTAAAAAATGCTGAAATAAATGCCAAAGCTCAAGAAGAGTTTGATGCTTATGTTTTTAAATTGAAAAGTTACGGAGTAAATGTGGTTGTTGTTTCTGATACAGATAAATTTGATACACCAGATTCTGTTTTTCCAAATAATTGGATTTCTTTTCATGAAAATGGTACCGTTGGTATTTACCCAATGTTTGCAGAAAATAGACGTTCAGAAAGAAGAGAAGATATTTTAGAAACTTTAGAAAATGAAGGTTTTATAATAGAAAATATTGTCGATTACACTTCAGCTGAAGAAGCAGATATATTTCTTGAAGCTACAGGAAGTATTATTTTAGACAGAGTAAATAGAAAAGCTTATTGTGCTCTATCCGCAAGAGCAGACGAAGAATTATTTATAGAGTTTTGTGAGGATTTTGAATATACACCAGTAGTTTTTATAGCAAACCAAACAGTAGAAGGCAAAAGAGAAGCTATTTACCACACAAATGTTATGATGTGCGTTGCAGAAACATTTGCGGTTATTTGTTTAGACACGATTGACGATAAGCAAGAAAGGAAAAATGTTTTAAAACATTTAAAAGAAGATGGAAAACAAATTATTGAAATTACTGAAGAACAAATGCATAGTTTTGCAGGTAATATGCTACAAGTAAAAGGTGAAAATAATGAGTTGTTTTTAGTAATGAGTAAAGCTGCACACGATTCTCTAACACAAAGTCAGGTTGCAAAAATAAATAACCACTGTAAAATTATTTCGAGCTCTTTAGAAACTATAGAAACCTGTGGTGGTGGAAGTGCACGTTGTATGATGGCAGAAGTCTTTTTGCCAAAAGCATAAATTAATTGATAAGCTAGTACTATCAAAAAGTCTTTTTTGATATATTTACTGTATGAATTTACTTCTCCTTGCTGTTGCACCAGTAACTATTATTATTCTGTATATTTATTTTAAAGATAAATTTGAGAAAGAACCTATTGGGTTTTTATTTAAGAATTTTTTATTAGGTGCAACTGCAAGTATTTTAATTACTTTTATTTTAGGAATTTTTGCGTCAAAGTTAATTCCGTTAACAGATGCTAAAAGTATTCTACAGCAGTTTCTACAAGCATTTTTTGTAGTTGCTTTGGTAGAAGAATTTTCTAAATATTTAATCGTTAAATTTTACGCACAGAAAAATAAAGAGTTTAATGAACCTTTTGACGGAATAGTATATGCAGTAATGGTTTCTATGGGTTTTGCCGCTTTAGAAAATGTTCTATATGTTTTTCAATATGGAGCAGCAACAGGGTTTTTAAGAGCATTTACAGCAGTGCCTGCACACGCAACTTTTGCTATTTTAATGGGATATTTTATGGGAAAAGCTAAATTTTCTAACAATAGAATTGTTTTGAATTTAACGGGCCTTTTATTCGCAACTATTTTCCATGGAGCTTATGATTTCTTTTTATTTATCAACTTTATTCCTGGAATTTCTATAGGAGCTTTTGTCTCTTTAATTATTGGAATTGTTCTTTCTAGAAAAGCGATAAAAAGGCATCAAAATAACTCTGTTTTTAAAGATGTAACTTAATTAAATCTTCGGTATATAAATTTATATGGTAATTGAGTTGCTTCAATAATTAAATTATCAGCTTCAAAATAAGCAACATATAAAATTTCATTAGGGAAATCAAATAATTCATAACCAAAATTACTTTTCCTCCAACTTCTTAAAGCGGAACTACTTTTACATTCTTGAGGTGTTTGTTCAAAATCGATATAACTAGAAAAAGTTTCATATTTACCAAATAATATTCTAAATTCTGAATAGTAATACTCACTGCAGCCTAAATCCACTTTAGTGTTTCCATCATATTTTTCGGTCATTTTCCACTTGCCAATAATTCTATCTTCTAAATCATTTTCATTTGAACAAGAAAATAATAATAATGTAAAAATTACTGGTGCAACTAATAACTTAATTGTTTTCATTATTAATTGTCTAAAGCCTCTTCAACTACTTTTCCAGAAGTACCATTTGGTGCTTCAATTTTTAATAAATTAGAAATTGTTGGAGCAATATCTATAATTTCATATTTTTTTGCTGAAGAACCTTTTTTAATCCCATTTCCATAGAAAATTATTGGAACGTGTGTGTCATAAGAATACCCAGAACCATGGCTGGTACCTTTATTAGAATAAATTAAAGTTGCTGGATAAGGAATCATTAAAACATCACCAGAAAATTTTTGATTATATCCATTTTGAAGTGAGTTTAAAATACCATCTGTAAAAGATGTTGTTTGTAAAGTTCTTGCAGTTACAGCTTTGTAAACTCCATCGAAATTTAAAACCTCATCAGCTAATTTTTGCGCAACAGTATTTAAATTTAAACCTAAAGTTTCAATTTTTTCTTTATTTAAGAATATTTGATAATTAGAAACGTTTTCAATCAACTCCACCGAATTGAAATATTTTTTAGTAACTTCTAAAATAAATTCTCTAAACTTTTTTACATCAAAATAATGAGCAGGAATTTTTAAAGATTGCAAATAAGAGGGAACATGAACAGCTGCGTGATCTGCAGTTAAGAATAGGGTATAGTTGTCTTTACCAACCTGTGCATCTAAAAATTGAAAGAAATCTGCCAAAACCTTATCTAACCTTAAATAAGTGTCTTCTGTTTCTACTGCAGCCACACCATATTTATGACCAACATAATCTGTTGAAGAAAAACTAACAGTTAACAAATCTGTATAATCAGATTTTCCTAAATTTTCACCAATAATAGCTGCTTTTGCAAAATCTGCTGTTAAAGTATTTCCGGCAGGAATAGCTTTTATTAAAGAAAAGTTTCCATTTTTCTTTCTTAATTCTTTTAAATCTTTAGGAAAAGTAGGTGATTCTTGTCCTTTAAACTTCCCTTCAAAAATATTGTCATCTGCTCTACTTTGGCTATATGTTTTAATATCATATAAGGTTGTCCATGGAGTATTTAAATATTCATCTGCTTTATTGTTTGCATTAAAATCTTTTACCCATTGCGGAAGCTCATCCATGTAAAAAGTACTAGAAATAAACGTATTGTAATTACCTCCATCATACCAATACGCTCCATTTGCTGAATGACCAACTGGTAAAATTGCAGAACGATCTTTTATTGAAATTCCAATTGTTTTACCATTCATGTTTTGAGATAAATGTAATTGGTCTGCTATGGTTGTTGTGTATAATCTAAATGGCGATTTTTGGCCATAAGTACCTTCGTTTCCAACAGTTTTATAATTATTATCATCTACACAATAAATAGACTTTTTTAAGAACTTGTCATACCAGTTATTTGAAATGATTCCGTGATTACTTGGTGTAGTTCCTGTAAATATAGAAGTATGACCAACTGCTGTATAAGTTGGTATATAATTATAATGTGCGTTTTCTAAAGAAAAACCATTCTTTAAAATTCTATTAAAACCATCTTTTCCATATCTATCTGCAAAGCGAGTTAAATAGTCATACCTCATTTGGTCTACAACAATTCCTACAACTAACTTTGGTTTTTTAGTGGTTTTTTCTTTAGGCTTACAGCTGAAAAGCATTGACATAGAAAACAAGAAAACGAAGAATATTTTTTTCATTTTTAATAAGAATAATTATTTATACTTCAAAAGTAATTATTTTATTTTGATACTTATAAATTAACTCTTTTTTATTCATATTTTAATACTTTAGCATAAAATTAAATTGAATGAAATATCTAGAAGATATTGGTAAATACTTTGCAATGTTAGGGCAAGTTTTTAAAAAACCTCAAAAAGGTAGGGTTTTTTATGAATCATTGTTAAAAGAGATTGAAGAACTTGGTTTAAAGTCATTAGGTATTGTTATGTTTATTTCCTTTTTTATTGGAGGAGTAATTGCTTTACAAACTGCCTTAAATTTAGACAGCCCATTTATCCCTAAATCTTTAATCGGGTTTGCGGCAAAACGATCTATAATTTTAGAATTTGCGCCTACATTTTGTTCAATTATTTTAGCAGGTAAAGTAGGTTCTTATATAACTTCGAGTATTGGTTCTATGCGAGTTACAGAACAAATAGATGCATTAGATGTTATGGGTATAAACTCCATAAGTTTTTTAGTATTGCCTAAAGTTATTGCTACTGTCTTTTTCTATCCTTTTTTAATTGCATTAGCAATGATTTTAGGAATTTTTGGAGGTTGGGTTGCAGGAGTTTTATCTGGTTTATTTACAGCTACAGATTATATAATTGGAATTCAAACCACATTCAATCCTTTTTTAGTTCAGTATGCAATGATTAAAACATTGGTTTTTGCCTTTTTAATAGCCACTGTGCCATCTTTTCATGGTTATTATGTAAAAGGAGGTTCTATTGCTGTGGGTAAAGCCAGTACACAAGCAGTTGTTTGGACCACGGTTTTAATAGTTGTAGTAAATTATATTTTAACAGAAATGCTATTGACATAAAATGATAGAAGTAGAAAATTTACATAAAGGTTTTGGAGAAGTTAAAGTTTTAAAAGGTATATCAACTAGTTTTGAGCCCGGAAAAACAAGTTTAATTATTGGACAAAGTGGATCTGGAAAAACAGTTTTCTTAAAATCTCTCATAGGTTTACATACTCCAGAAGAAGGCACAATTTCTTTTGATGGAAGAATAAACACAAAATTAAATCTTGAAGAAAGAAGACAATGGAGACAAGAAATAGGAATGGTCTTTCAAGGAAGTGCTTTGTTTGATTCTCAAACTGTAGAGGAAAACGTAATGTTTCCTTTAAAGATGTTTACCAAGCAATCTCGAAAAGAAATGTTAGAGCGTGTAAATTTTGTTTTGAACAGAGTTAATTTAGAAGATTCTAATGATAAGTTTCCTGCAGAATTATCTGGTGGAATGCAAAAAAGAGTAGCTATTGCAAGAGCAATTGTTATGAAACCTAAATATCTATTTTGTGATGAGCCTAACTCTGGTTTAGATCCTCAAACTGCAATTGTAATTGATAAATTAATTCAAGAAATTACAGATGAATATCAAATTACAACAGTAATTAATACGCATGATATGAATTCTGTAATGGAAATTGGAGAAAAAATACTTTTTTTAAAGAATGGTAGAAAAGCATGGGAGGGAAGCAGTAGTGAGATATTTAAAACTGATAATGAGGCAGTTGTAGATTTTGTGTATTCTTCTAACTTATTCAAAAAAGTTAGAGAAGCATATTTAAATGAAATAAAGTAGTTAAGATATTTGTTTTATTGAAAATAAGGTATATATTTGCACCCGCTAAAACGAAAAAGAATGACCTGGTAGCTCAGTTGGTAGAGCATCTCCCTTTTAAGGAGAGGGTCCTGGGTTCGAGCCCCAGCCCGGTCACTAAAACTCCACACATTTGTGTGGAGTTTTTTATTTTTAACAATACTTCAACAGTCAAAATCTAATTTAATAGATACTTTTGTTTTTATATTTTTCTAATAAATATGAACAAATTTTATATTATAGTCTTAGCATTTATTTTTATGAACGACTCTAACAAAACTATTTTTGATTTTAATACTAGTTCAGATATTTATCAATGGAAAGTTGTTGATGATGTTGTTATGGGAGGAAAGTCTAACGGAAGTTTTAAAATTAACAAAGACGGTAATGGAGAATTTTCGGGTCTTGTTTCTTTGGAGAATAATGGAGGTTTTTCATCTTTAAGATATGATTTTAAATCAAAGGAGACAGAAGGGTACAAATTCATTGTTTTAAAAGTAAAAGGAGATGGAAAAAAATACCAATTTAGACTTAAAGACGATAAATTAAATAAGCATTCTTACATTTCAACTTTTGAAACAAACGGAAAATGGCAAACAATTAAAATAACTCTTTCTGAAATGTATCCAGCTTTTAGAGGTGTAAAGCTAAATATAGGTGATTTTTCTTCCAATAAAATAGATCAAATTGCTTTTTTAATAGGAAATAAAAAAGCTCAAAAATTTAAGTTAGAAATTGATGAAATATTTTTTCAATAACAAATCAAATTATTTTTCAGACATCTTTTTTTGTATCTTTCCAATGTTCTAAAAGTGTAAAGAATGGAAGAAGATATAGAGAAAAATATAAAGCCACATCCACCAGAAGATTCTAAGCAGAATATTCAAGAAGATGCAAAAGGACTTGTAGAAAACCTTAAAAAATTTTTAATAGAACTTTTCGATTTCAGAGATGATACTGATCAAGAAGCTACTATAGAGGCTATAAAAGCCGATATTCCTTTTAAGGGGGCTACAGCATGGATTCTTATTTTCGCAGTCTTTGTGGCGTCTATTGGGTTAAATGCTAATTCAACAGCTGTTGTTATTGGAGCTATGTTAATTTCTCCTTTAATGGGGCCTATTTTAGGAATAGGAATGTCTTTTGCTTTAAACGATATTAATACTTTTAAAAAATCATTAACCAATTTAGGTGTAATGATTGGCTTAAGTTTATTTGCTTCATTTTTATTCTTTTATTTCTTTCCCTTAAGTGAAGATAATTCAGAGTTATTAGGTAGAGTTAGTCCAGATATTAGAGATGTTTTAATTGCATTCTTTGGTGGTTTAGCTTTAATGGTTGCAAGAACTAAAAAAGGAACTGTTGCTTCTGTAATTTTTGGAGTTGCTATTGCAACAGCCTTAATGCCACCTTTATGTACAGCTGGTTATGGTTTAGCAAAAGGTAATTTTGCTTACTTTTTTGGTGCTATGTATTTGTTTACAATTAATACCATTTTTATTGCCCTTGCAACTTTTCTAGTATTAAAGCTTTTACGTTTTCCAATGCATAAATATGCAAATGCGGCTAAAAGAAAAAGGTATTCTACCATTGCCACAGTTGTTGGTCTAGCAGTAATGATTCCTGCAATTTTTACTTTTTTAAGTGTTTTTAATGAAAATCAAGTAAAAACACAGGTTAATAATTTTATTAAAAATGAAGTAAAAACTATTCCTAATTTTCAATTGATGGATAATTCTTACAACACTGAAAAAAAAGAAATTAGCCTAAACTTTTTTAATGAAGTTTCTGAAGGTGAGAGAAATATTCTAAAAAATCAATTAAACAATAATATTAATTATCAAAAAATTAAAGATTTTGAGATTAAAATTAAAGGAAGTGATACCAAAAGTTTTGAATTAATAACTACTGCTTATAAAGAAAAGCGAGAAGAACTTCAAGAAAGTAAGAATATTATTGCAGGCTTACATAAACAAATTGCAGATTTACAAGAGACAATATCTAGTTTAAATAATAGAATAGAACAGGATGCCCTGAATAAAAATAAAAAAGTAATTGCTTTTAGTAGAATTGCTAAAGATGCTAAAATTAGATATATAGATATAGAGCAAATAAGTTTTGCTCAAAAATTATCATCTAAAGATTTTATTAAAATTGATACTATTCCTGTTGTAGCTATTAAGTGGAATACTAAATTGAAAGACAGCATTATAAGACCAAAAGAGAAAGAATTAAGAAATTGGTTACAGAAAGAAATGGAATTAGATACTCTTTTTATTAGAAGAGATTATTAACATAATATAAATAAAAAAGCTCCTTAATTAAAAGGGGCTTTTTTATTTATAAACTTTTCTTTTTTTACACAAATTTATCACCAAAAGTATCTTTTACTTCTTTTGTAATTTGTTTTATATCTTGTTCACTTTCCTTCGGACAAATTAAAAGAACATCTTCTTTTTCAACAATAATATAATTACTTAAACCCTGTATAACAACTTTCTTTCCAGATTGTGTTCTAATCATGTTTCCATTGGCGTCTCTAAAAATAGTATTTGCACCAACTACCGCATTTTTGGCTTCGTCTTTTTCTAATTTATTGTATAAAGAACCCCAAGTTCCTAAATCATTCCACCCGAAATCTACTGGTAATACATGTACATTTTTAGCTTTTTCCATGATTCCAAAATCAATAGAAATGTTTTCACATTTTTCGTAATTATTTTTTATAAAATCATCTTCAAAATCTGTATTATACACATTGTTTCCATCATCTAAAGTATCAACCATTTCTGGTAAAGAATTTTTAAAAGCTTTTATAATACTTTTAGCAGACCAAACAAAAATTCCTGCATTCCATAGGTAATCTCCACTTTCTAAAAACTTTTCAGCAGTTTCTAAATTTGGTTTTTCAGTAAAGTTTTTTACCTTTTTTATTTGTGAAGCTTCTTTTTCAAACTGAATATAACCATAACCAGTATTAGGATTATCTGGTTGAATACCTAATGTCATTAAAATGTCTTTCTCTGCACAAGCATTAAAAGAAGTTTTAATATTTTTGGTAAATTCATGTTCATCATCTATCCAATGATCAGAAGGTGCAACTAAAATTACCGCATCTGGGTTTTGGTTGTATATTTTTAAAGCTGCATACAAAATACAAGGAGCTGTATTTCTCATTGCGGGTTCTAGTAATAGTTGATTTTTTGATGTTTTGGGTAACTGCTCTAAAACCAAATCCTCATAACGTTCATTGGTAGCAATTAATATGTTTTTAGAAGGAACTAAATCGTTAATTCTTTCGAAAGTACGTTGAATTAAACTTTGTCCAACACCTAGCATGTCATGAAATTGTTTTGGAAAAGAACTTGTGCTCATTGGCCAGAATCGAGAACCAACTCCACCAGCCATAATTACGGCGTAGTAATTTTTATTATTTGTCATATCTTTCTATCTCTACATTTTGATTGAATAAGTACACTTTTTTGTTGCTCATATTCAAACATTCAAATCTTGTTCTGCGTTTATTTCCTCTTTTATAAATTGTATTTTTAAAAATAAATAAACTTCCAAAAGGAATATCAAAGATAAAGTTCTTTCCGGTTTCTGCCACATTACCTTTTAAAACTAACGATAAATTAACATCTGCATCTGTACTTGCTTTTGGATTTTTTAAATAATTAGCTAGGTATGGTAATATTTCTTTCGGATAAATTTCTGGGTGTAAAAATGGCAGCATTAAGTGCTGAAAAACGGTTTTCCATTCTTTGCCATGAGGCTGAACTCTACCAAATTTCTGATGTGTAACGTGATGTGCAATTTCATGAACTAACGTTAATAGAAACTGATATTTGTTTAAATTATTGTTTACTGTAATTTGAAACGTGCCATTTGGCAAACTTCTAAAATCTCCATGTTTGGTTTGCCTTTGATTTACAATTTTTAAAGTGAAATTATGCTCATCAATTAAAAATTGAATAAAAGGAATTGCTTTTTTTGGAACGAAATCTTGATAATGTAAACTCAATTTTTTCTTGCAATTTAAGGTGTAGAAGAAGAAACTTGTAACACTTTTCCGTTATAAAATTTGTTTCCTGTTAACGCAAAATTGTATATGTAATCTGCCATTTCTGTTGCAGAAAGTGGTGCTTTATAACCAGGGAAAGCTTCTTCAAGCATTTCTGTTTGTACAGCTCCTAAAGCTAAAACATTAAATGCAATTTGTTGTTCTTTATATTCTTCTGCTAATAATTCTGATAATGTAATAACAGCCCCTTTTGCAGAACTGTAAGCAGCCAATCCAGGGAACTTCATACTTCCTTGAATTCCTCCCATAGAACTAACGGTAACAACATGACTCTCTTTTTGTAAAAATGGAATTAAATTCTTTGTTAATTCTGCTACTGCAAAAACATTTATTTTATATACTTCTAAAAAATCTTCTGAAGTTAATTCCGTAAAAGGTTTGTTTATTAATTTGCCGGCATTATTAACTAAAATATCTACTTTTTTCCAGTTAGAATTTACGAAACTAACAGCTTTTTTTATGTCTTCCGCAAGTGATAAATCAACAGAAATTGTAGTAATATTTTTATGATTAAAATCATCTAAAGGTTTAGTGTTTCTAGATAATGCTAAAACTCTACAATCATTTTTAGCAAACATTTTTGCTAACTCAAAACCAATTCCTCTGCTTGTTCCAGTGATAACAACGTTTTTCATATTCTGAAATTTAAAGTTAGCAATCTACTCAATTTTTCATACATTTAAAGTCAAAATCTTAACAAATGAGAAAATTACTTTTACTTTTTTTTGGACTACTTTTTATACAGAATTCAATTGCACAAACATCTTATATTTTATGTGGAAAGTTGATTGATACCAAATCAGGAAACATTTCTTCGGAAAAAACAATTGTAGTAAAAGGAAATAAAATTGCCGATGTTATAGATGGTTATATAATGCCAAAAGGTGGCAACTTAATAGATTTACGAGATAAGGTTGTAATGCCTGGTTTAATTGATATGCATGTTCATTTAGAAATGGAATATGATAATAAAACAAGAATTAAAAAATACATTTTAAATGAAGCAGATGTTGCTTATAATTCAGTGAAATTTGCAGAATTAACACTAAAAAATGGATTTACAACTGTTAGAGATTTAGGCGGTTCTGGTGTAAATATTTCTTTAAGGAATGCTATTAACGCAGGAGATATTCCAGGGCCAAGAGTTTTTACAGCCGGTAAATCTTTAGCAACAACTGGTGGTCATGCAGATCCTACAAATGGAAGTAGTAGAAAATTAATAGGAAATCCAGGTCCAAAAGAAGGTGTTGTAAACTCTGTAGAAGATGCTAAAAAAGCAGTAAGACAGCGTTACAAAAATGGAGCAGATTGTATAAAAATAACTGCAACAGGTGGTGTTTTAAGTGTTGCTAAATCTGGTGATAATCCGCAATTTACAATAGAAGAGATAAAAGCAATTTGTGAAACTGCTAAAGATTATGGAATGCATGTTGCAGCTCATGCACATGGAGATGTAGGAATGCAAAGAGCAATTATTGGTGGTGTAAAAACGATTGAACATGGAACTTACATGAGTGATAAAACAATGGAACTCATGAAAAAACATGACGCATATTTAGTACCAACAATTACTGCAGGAAAAGAAGTTGCAGAAAAAGCAAAAATTGCAGGATTTTATCCTGAAATTGTAGTTCCAAAAGCCTTGGCTGTTGGTCCTCAAATTCAAGGTACTTTTGCTAAAGCTTATAAAAAAGGAGTAGGAATTGCATTTGGTACAGATGCTGGAGTTTTTAAACATGGTGTTAATGGAAAAGAGTTTGGTTTTATGGTAGAAGCAGGAATGCCAGCTATGGAAACGATTCAATCTGCAACCATTACAAATGCTATGTTATTAAAAATGGAAAACGAAATTGGACAAATACAAAAAGGTTTTTATGCAGATATTATTGCTGTGGATAATGATCCAACAAAAATTATTTCTACAATGGAAAGTGTTGTTTTTGTGATGAAAAATGGAGTGGTTTATAAGAAATAAATAAAAATATAAAGAATGTTAAAAAATAAAAATTGGGATTTATTTTTCATGATTGTAGCAATACTAAATGTTGTACTATCATTTGTTGGTGATAAGACTGTGGAAACAATATTTAATTATGAAATAAATATTTGGACATACAGAATCCTATGGACAGTACTTGCTGGTATATTTTTAATGAATTATAGAAAGAAAAAGAATTTAGAATCTGATATTAATCAAAAATAATATGCTGATATGCACCAATATCTGGAGCAGCAGTTCTATTTATACCTAAAATATCTTCAGAAAAAGAAGTTGGTGCAGCTTTGTTTATTGCATCACTTTTTTCGCCAATTATAAAATCTTCTTTTTGAGTATCTCTAAAATTAGGATTTCCGTTTGCAATGATGTCTTGATAAAAAGCTGTGTTTGTAAAATCCATTTGTGGATTGTTCTTTAATTCTTCACTAGAAGGACTGTATTTTATTAAGCTATTGCTAACTGAATAGTTGAATAAACTTCCATCAATTTTATCAAAAAAGAGCTCAAAACCATTATTACCATCAAAAATACAATTGGTAAAATTAGCTGTTTTTAAATCTCTAGTTTCCGTAATTTCTTGTCCGTTATTGTTTACATAAGTAAAATGATTATTTACTAAAACAGCTGGTAATTGTCTAATTCCGTTGTTCCAAAAGTTTGCGAAAGTACTGTGTGTAAAATTGTAAGTTCCGCCAACTGTTGCAGCTAAAGATGCTTGCCCAGCAGAACCAATAACAACATTGTGTGCCTCAATATTGGTTTCTCTGGCAAGAATACCATAGTTAGAATGGTTGTAAATTTCTGTGTTTTGTAACTTTAAAGTTGGAGTAGAGGTAGCACCAATACTATCAATTAAAATTCCGATAATTCCGTTTTTAATTTGCGCGTGTTTTATTTCGTTGTCTTTACTTCCAGGACGCATCCAAATTGTACCCCATTGCCCAGGTATTTCGCTAAATCCATGTTCTAATCTATCTCCTTCAAAAATTACTTTTTCGGTTAAAGTTCCATTTACAATTAAGGTTGCTTTATCTTCTATAATTAAACCAGAATTATTATGAAAATGGACTTTTGCACCAGCTTCAATAGTTAATGTTTTATTAGAAGGTACAGCTGCATAACCATAAATTACAGTTGGTTTTGCGTTTGTAAAAGTAAGTTCTGTATCAGATAAAAAACGACCTTTAATTGTAGTTGGTTCTCCATTTAAAGTTAGACTATCAATTTTCATTGATATTGGGTCTTTTCCGGGAAAAATAAAGTTGGCATCTTGCACTAAAGTAACCAGATCTACATCTTGTTTATTATTACCATTATCAAACAATATTCTATCTGTATATAATGGGTTAGGAACATTATTTGCATCTATCGTAGTTTCCACAAAAACATATATACTGTCTTTTGCTAAAATATCTATGTCAATAAATTCTTTACCAGGAATTCCGTCTACGTTTAATCTATAATTAGAAGAAATTCCATTTTCTAATTCAATTTTAGGAATTGTAATACTTTTATTTCCTCTGTTATATACTTTTAAATTATAGGTAGATGAACCAATATTAGAGAAAATAGTATCTAAAAAAACAGTGTCTTTAGAGAATTCTAAATTGCCAAAACTAGGAATTGTATCAAAGTTTTTTCTACATGAAGTTGTAAAAATTAATACAATAAAAATAAGAAAACCTAACAAATATCTCATAAAATCGATTTAGTTTAAAAATATAACTTTAATTTTGGTTGCTTATTACTTTTTAATCAATTCTATTTCAAAAAGTTTTCCCCAATTTTTACCGGTAACAAAAAGCCTTTTGTTTTCAGCATCATATGCAATTCCGTTTAAAACATCATCCTGTTCCTTTAATTTCTGGGTTTTTTCCATTTCTGCCTTTAAGCCTCTTAAATCTACAATACCTTCTACAACACCATTATCAGGATTAATAATTGCAATTAAAGGTTTTTGCCAATAATTGGCATATATTTTACCATCAATAAGCTCTAATTCATTTAATTGAGAAATACTCTGTTTATGATTGTATGCTTGTATAAAATGTTTTTCTTGTTGCGTTTCTTTGTCTAAAAACCAAATTTTGTTTGATCCATCAGATTTAATTAGTTCAGTTTCATTGTGTGTTAAACCCCAACCTTCTTTACTCTTATTATAAGCAAACTCTTTTTCTTGTTTAAAAGTTTCTAAATCGAACACAAAACCTTTTTTAGCTTGCCATGTTAACCAAATAATTTTACCATTAACAATAGTCATACCTTCACCAAAATACTTTTTATCTAAATCTACTTTCTGTAAAACATTACCAGTTTCAATTTCAACCTTTCTTAAAGTAGATTGACCATTACGTCCTGTAGTCTCATAAAGATAACCATTGTAATACTCTAAACCTTGTGTGTAGGCTTTTGTGTCATGAGGAAATGTATTAATTATTTTATAAGTATAGGCTTGGTATGGTTTGTCTGCAAAAACTTCAAAAGAGTTATTTGTTTTTTTAGAACCACCTTCAAAAAAAGTCAATGCAGAAACACTGTGTTTACCAACACCAAGATCTGTGGTATTTATAGTTACAGAATTTCCTTCTGATGAAACCTCCTTCCCGTTTACAAAAAATTGAATATTTTTTATTTCCTTGTCATTTTTTTCTTTTAGAGAAACCTTTATAGTTTGGTTTAAAGTTGTCTTCTTTGGTGTTTCTAATGAAAACGAATAATCATCAGAACAAGAAGTAGCCAAAAATATAAAGGCAAAAAAGGAAATTAAAATAGCTTTATTTTTCATTATGTGTATAAATTTCATGTGTATAAATTTCAATGTTTTAAAAAGTAAATATTCAAAAAAAGAGTCATAAAAAACAACTTTTGTACCTTAAAAGAACCTTAATTTTAAAGAAAGTTAGTTTAAGAGTAAATAAAAACAATTTATTTATTTGTTAATTAAAAAATATGGTTAAATTTGCATCCTCAAAATAGTAAAAAACAACTATTTAGAGAAACGAGAAAACTTTACCAATTTTCTCATGCAAACATAACATTAAAGTATTAAAATATAATAAAATGAAAAAAGGAATTCATCCAGAGAATTATAGAATGGTAGCATTTAAAGACATGTCTAACGAAGATGTATTTTTAACACGTTCTACAGTAGACACGAAAGAAACTTTAGAAGTGGATGGTGTTGAGTATCCTTTAGTAAAATTAGAGATTTCTAGAACATCTCACCCATTTTACACTGGTAAATCTAAACTTATTGATGCTGCAGGACGTATTGATAAATTTAAAAACAAATACGCAAAATTCAAAAAAGACTAATTCTTTTAGAATTTTCAACATATTTAAAACTCCAACATTCATTTGTTGGAGTTTTTCTTTTTTATGCCCACCTTGTTTTTAGTATCTCTTATTATTTTGGGCGTTACCTAAAGGTCGGGCTTTACACTATATCTTTTTTATCGTTCCTCAAAAAAAGGATGCCGTTTCAATCCCTAACGCAACTTATTTGCTAACTATTTTTAGTATTTCAACGGAATAGATTATTTTTAACTTTCTTTAAAAATTAAACTAGAAAATGAGGAATACAATACTTTTTATAATTATTTTAATTACCGTTTTATTTGGTGTTTTAGTCTATTTTATTCCGCAAACAGGAACTATAATTCTTTTATCAATTTCTGGCTTACTAACATTAATTGCAATTCACGACAGTTTACAAACCAAACATTCCTTATTAAGAGCATTTCCGTTAGTAGCACGTTTACGCTGGTTTTTTGAAGAAGAAAGAGATAAAATTCAGCAATATTTTATTGAAGACAATTTAAACGGAACACCAATTAATAGAGAAAAACGAAGTATTGTTTATCAAAGATCTAAACTACAGAAAGAAACAGTGCCTTTTGGTACTCAACACAATGTATATGCCAAAGGATATGAGTTTGTTAAACATTCTATGTTTCCAAAAGATCATCATCATATAAAAGGAGAAAGGATAGTTTTTGGTTCAGACAAGTGCACACAAAAATATGATGGATCTATTATAAATATTTCAGCAATGTCTTTTGGGTCATTAAGTAAAAATGCTATTAAAGCATTAAACCAAGGAGCAAAAATGGCAAATTTTGCACATAATACTGGTGAAGGTGGTATTTCTCCTTATCATTTACAAGGAGGAGATTTAATATTTCAAGTTGGGACTGGTTATTTTGGAGCCGGAAAATACGATGCAGAAGGAAAACGTGTTTTTGATGATGAAATATTTAAACAAAATGCCATTCGTCCAGAGGTAAAAATGATTGAAATTAAGTTTTCACAAGGCGCTAAACCTGGTCATGGTGGAATTTTACCAGCAAAGAAAAATACAGAAGAAATAGCCAAAATAAGGTCTGTTGTTCCATATACACAAGTAGATTCTCCTCCTGGACATTCGGCTTTTTTAAACTACGAAGAAATGATCTCTTTTATTCAAAAAGTTAGAGATTTATCTGGCGGAAAACCTGTGGGAATTAAATTTTGCGTTGGTAATAATGAAGAAATAGAAAGTATGATTAAGGCTTTTGCAACTGCAAATAATTATCCAGATTTTATTTCTGTAGATGGTGGAGAAGGTGGAACTGGTTCCGCACCAATGGAATTTACAAATTATATAGGTACACCGTTAATAGAAGGTTTGGTTTTTGTTAACAAGCTTTTACAGAAACATAAATTAAAAGATCAAATTAAAATTATTGCAAGCGGAAAAGCTATAGACGCTTTCGATATTGTTAGATATTTAGCTTTGGGAGCAGATGCAATTGGTATGGCTCGCAGTTTTATGTTAAGTTTAGGTTGCATACAAGCTAGAGAATGTAATTTAGATACTTGCCCTGTTGGTGTTGCAACTCAAGATCCAGACTTGGTAAAAGCATTAGTGGTAGAAAAGAAAAATGTACGCGTTAAAAATTATCATGATAAAACTGTACAAGCTGTAAAAGAAATGGTTGCTGCTATGGGTGAAGATTCTATTGAAAATGTGAAAGCAGCACATATTTTTAGACGTAGAAAAGATGAAGAAATTGTAAGTTTAGAAACTATTTATTATAACTAATTTATTTCTATAACAATATTATTTACACAACCTTGAAGGATAAAGAGAGTAAAAGAATAAAGAAACCATGGCCAACAAAAAAAGCGATGGAACAGATTTATGAGTTAAACCTTTGGGGAAATAATAATTCAGGTTTTTATTCAGGAGATGGCTCTCATAAGCCAGAAATAATAAATCCATATATAAATGTTGTAAAAGAGTTTCTAACTTCTTTAGATAAACCAATTATAGTTTGCGATTTAGGTTGTGGAGATTTTAATGTTGGTAAAGAGCTTGTAAAATATACCAAAAAATACGTAGCTGTAGATATTGTTTTTAATTTAATACTTCAAAATAAAGAAAAATTTACAGTAGAAAATTTAGAATTCCATTGTTTAGATATTGCAAAAGACAATTTGCCAAAAGGAGATTGTGCAATTGTTAGACAAGTGTTACAGCATTTATCCAATGTAGAAGTAGAAAACATTGTACATAAGCTGTCTAATTTTAAATATATTATACTAACCGAACATTTGCCAAATGAATCTTTTGAGCCGAATAAAGATATTATTTCTGGACAAGGAATTAGAATAAAAAAACAAAGTGGAGTTAATCTCTTAAAAGCACCATTTAATTTTAAAGTTAAAAAAGAAAAGCAATTATTATCTATTAAATTAGAAGATGATAAAGGTGTTATTGTAACGACTTTTTTTCAGGTTTATTGATAAATATAAGAGTTAGTAAATTATAGGTTTAAGAGTTTTTTAGAATTAGCGAACGTTAACACGTTTATTTAACGTTTTATAAACGTAGTTAAAGAAGTTCGTTTTTTTTGAGGAGAAAACCAATAGAATAAATACCCATTTACAAACCTTATAAAACCTAATTAATTCAATCAATTTAATTTTAAAGAACTCTATCTTTGCCGTATGCAATCTAAAGTCCTTTTTATTACACCACCTTTTACACAGTTAAATACTGCTTATCCTGCGTCAGCCTACATAAAAGGTTTTTTAGAAGAACAAGGTATTTCTGTTCCTCATTGCGATTTAAGTATAGAGTTATTTACAGCTATTTTTTCGAGCTCTTTTTTAAGAGATGTTTTTAAAGAAGCAGAAGATTTAGAAAATTACAACTTTCCAGAAGTTTCTAGAATGAAAAAATTATACATTTCTAGAGTAGATGTAGTAATTAGTTTTCTTCAGAAAAACGATATTGAAACTGCAAAAGAAATCTTAAAAGAAGGTTTTTTACCAAATGGACATAGGTTAAAACATGTAAATAACGAAATTAAATGGGAAGTTGGCGAAATAGGAATCATAGACAAAGCCAAACATTATGGAACACTTTTTATTGAAGAAATAGGCGATTTTATTCAAGCTAATGTAGATGAGTTTTTTGCATTTACAAAATATGCAGAGCAAATAGCAACAGCGGCAAGTAGTTTTGATGAATTGGATGAGTTGTTAACGTATCAGCCAACGTTAATAGAAGATGAAATGATGAACATTTTAGAAGCTCAAATTATAGAACATTCGCCAAATTTAATATGTTTTACAATCCCTTTTCCAGGAAATTTATTTTCAGCTTTACGGTGTTCTCAATTTATAAAACAATTTTTTCCAGGTATTTCTGTAGCTTTTGGTGGAGGCTATTGCAATACAGAACTACGTTCACTTTCCGATCCAAGAATTTTTGAATTTATAGATTTTATTTCTTTAGATGATGGAGAGGGGCCTTTGTTAAAAATAGTCAATTATATAAATGGAAATATTGATATAAATGAATTGGAAAGAACTTTTGTGTTAGAAAATAAGAAGGTAGTTTACAAGAACAAATTACCAAATACCATTTATCATCATAAAAATTTACCTGCGCCAAATTATTCTGGTTTGCCTTTTAATAAGTATGTTTCTTTTTTAGATGTAGTAAATCCAATGCACAGAATGTGGACAGATGCAAGGTGGAATAAATTAACAATTTCGCATGGATGTTATTGGAAACAATGCTCTTTTTGCGATGTTACTTTAGATTATATTGGTAATTACCAAAATACAACTGCTATAGATTTAGTAGATAAAATAGAAAAAATAATTAAAGATACTGGCATTACTGGTTTTCATTTTGTTGATGAAGCTGCGCCACCTAAAATGTTGCGAGCATTATCCAAAGAATTAATAAAACGTAATGTAAATATTACTTGGTGGACCAATA
Source organism: Polaribacter pectinis (assembly GCF_014352875.1). Classification (NCBI taxonomy): domain Bacteria; kingdom Pseudomonadati; phylum Bacteroidota; class Flavobacteriia; order Flavobacteriales; family Flavobacteriaceae; genus Polaribacter; species Polaribacter pectinis. The sequence goes on along the minus strand of NZ_CP060695.1, from coordinate 1,805,543 downwards.
TTAGGTTCGAAAAAACATTCGATTTTGAATTATGCGAAATTATGGCAAAATCTGGTTGCATTGCAGTAACTGGCGGATTAGAAGTTGCATCAGATAGATTATTGTCTAAAATGAAAAAAGGGGTTGACATTGAGCAGGTAACAAGAGTTACCAATAATTTTTCTCTAAATAAAATTATGGTTCATGCGTATTTAATGTATGGTTTTCCTACAGAGACCGAACAAGAAACTATAGACTCTTTAGAAGTTGTAAGGCAATTATTTGAAAAGAATTGCATTCAGTCTGCATATTGGCATCAATTTACAACCACAGTTCACAGTCCAATTGGAAAAAATCCAGATGAGTTTGGTATAGAAGTTACTGGTCCAGTTTTTAAAGGATTTGCACAAAACGATTTATACCACAGAGATCCACAAGGAGCAGATCACCCAAAATATACAAAAGGGTTAAATATAGCGTTAAACCAATATTTGAACAATACGGGTTATGACAAGGATTTACAAAATTGGTTCGATTTTCCGGTTTCTAAAACAAGTCACCCAAAAGAATTAATAGAAAGCTTTTTAGTTGAAGTAGTTCACTAAAAAAACCGTTTCTTTTTTCTGAAAAAAAATCAGCAAAAGAAACGGTTTCAAATACTTATTTGCAGATATTTTCTGCTACATGTAATCTTCTATTGGGTTACAAGAACATATTAAGTTTCTGTCTCCAAATGCATCATCTACTCTTCTAACCGAAGGCCAAAATTTATTGTCAGCAATATATTCTAAAGGAAAAGCAGCTTGTTTTCTTGTGTATGGTAAAGTCCATTCATCTGAAGTTAACATTTCTTGTGTATGAGGTGCATTTTTTAAAGGATTATTCTCATCCTCTTTAGATGCATTTTTAATTTCTTCGCGAATAGAAATCATGGCATCACAAAAACGGTCTAATTCTGCTAAAGATTCAGACTCTGTAGGTTCAATCATCATAGTTCCTCCAACTGGGAAAGAAACTGTTGGCGCGTGAAAACCATAATCCATTAAACGTTTTGCAATGTCAACTACTTCAATTCCGTTATTTTTAAAATCTCTACAATCAATAATCATTTCATGAGCAGCACGTCCTTTATCTCCAGTATATAAGGTATCATAATGTCCATTTAAACGTTCTTTAATATAGTTTGCATTTAAAATTGCATTTTTAGTAGAATTTGTCAATCCTCTAAAACCTAACATTGTAATATAACCGTAAGAAATTAAACAAGCTAAAGCAGAACCCCAAGGTGCGCCTGAAATTGCAGTAATTGCATGTTTTCCACCAGTTTTTACAATAGGATTCGTTGGTAAAAACGGAACTAATTGTGGAGCAACACAAATTGGTCCAACTCCAGGTCCTCCACCTCCATGTGGAATTGCAAATGTTTTATGCAAGTTTAAATGACAAACATCTGCGCCAATAGTTGCAGGGTTTGTTAAGCCAACTTGTGCGTTCATATTTGCGCCATCCATGTAAACTTGTCCGCCATTATCATGAATAATTTGCGTAATTTCTTTAATTTCTTTTTCGTAAACTCCGTGAGTTGATGGGTAAGTTACCATCAACGCAGCTAAATTATCTTTATGTAATTCTGCTTTTTCGCGTAAATCTGCAACATCAATATTTCCATTTTCGGCGGTTTTAGTTACAACAACTTTCATACCAGCCATTACAGCAGAAGCAGGGTTTGTTCCATGAGCAGATGCAGGAATCAAGCAAATGTTTCTATGAGAATCATTTCTTGATTGATGATATGCTCTAATAGTCATTAGGCCTGCAAACTCTCCTTGTGCACCAGAATTTGGTTGTAAAGATGTGCCAGCAAAACCAGTAATAATATTTAGTTGATGCTCTAATTTTTGTAAAACTTCTTGGTAACCTTGCGCCTGATTTAAAGGAACAAATGGGTGGATATTTCCCCATTGAGGATCACTTAAAGGTAACATTTCTGACGCGGCATTCAATTTCATTGTACATGATCCTAAAGATATCATAGAATGATTTAATGCTAAATCTTTACGCTCTAATTTTTTAATATAACGCATCATATCTGTTTCAGATTGGTACGTATTAAATATTTCGTTGTCAAGGAAAGAAGATTTCCTTACGACACTTTCAGAAATTACTTCAAAGTCTGAATGAAAAGGTTCTTGCGTTAAAATCTGACTAAAGCTTCCGCTAAAATCTTCGTTTAATGGATTCGGACGCTCTTTTAATTGACCAAAAATGGTAAATAACGTCATTAAATCTTTTTGAGTAGTAGCTTCGTTTATAGAAATAGAAACCAATTTATCAGAAACATAATTAAAGTTTACCTTAAAAGATTCGGCAACAGGTTTTAATCTCACAGCATCGATTTCAACTAATAAAGTATCAAAATAAGAGGAGTTTAATTGTTTAAAGCCAGCTTTATCTAAATAATCTGCAACTAATTTTGTTTTATTATGAACAGATTCTGCAATAAATTGAATTCCCTTTTTTCCATGATAAACAGCATACATTCCTGCCATAACCGCCAGTAAAACTTGCGCAGTACAAATGTTAGAAGTTGCTCTTTCTCTTTTAATATGTTGTTCTCTGGTCTGCAGTGCCATTCTTAAAGCACGCTTACCATTTGTATCTTTGGTAACACCAATAATTCTTCCAGGAATACTTCTTTTATAAGCTTCTTTAGTAGCAAAATAAGCAGCATGAGGTCCTCCATAACCTAATGGAATTCCAAAACGTTGTGTGGTTCCTACAACAACAGAAGCACCAAAATCTCCTGGTGCTTTTAACTTTACTAAAGATAAAATATCTGCAGCAACAGCTACTTTTATATCGTTGTTATTTGCTTTTGAAACAAAAGATTCATAGTCAAAAACCTGACCTAATTTTCCTGGATATTGTAAAATTGCACCGAAAAAGTCATCAGAAAAATCAAATTCTTCATGATTTCCAATAATAAGTTCAATTCCAATAGGAGTAGATCTGGTTTGTAATAAAGATAAAGTTTGCGGTAAAATTTCTTCAGAAACAAAAAACTTATTTGCACCAGCTTTCTTCTTTGAACGTTCTCTAACATCAAATAATAAAGCCATTGCTTCAGCAGCAGCTGTACTTTCATCTAAAAGAGAAGCGTTTGCCAATTCCATTCCTGTTAAATCACAAATCATAGTTTGGTAATTTAACAAAGCTTCTAATCTACCTTGTGCTATTTCTGCTTGGTAAGGCGTGTAAGCAGTATACCAACCTGGGTTTTCAAGAATGTTACGTTGAATTACACTTGGTACAATTGCTTCATGGTACCCTAAACCAATGTAACTTTTAAAAACTTTATTTTTTTCAGACAACTCTTTAATATGTCCTAAATATTCATATTCACTCATGGCAGGAGCCAAGTCTAAATCTTCTTTAAGAAGAATATTGTCAGGAACAGTTTCTGAAATTAATTGTTCTAAACTATCAGCTTTAATAGTTTGTAACATTTTTTTTTGTTCCTCTGTATTAGGACCAATGTGTCGAAGTTGAAACGAATTTGTATTCATTAAATTAGTTTTGTTATGACTAAATTTTACGTTAGATTTAGTTGTAATATTCGCAAAAAATCTGCTTGATTTTTCGAGTATCAAAAATAAGCAATTAAACAATTACTTTTTCCATAGAATATTCATAAAAAACACTTAATTATTAACTAATTTTAAAGGTTATGAACAGAAAACCTATTTTTGTATGATGAAGTATTTAAAATTAATTTTAGATTTTTATATAAATGCGAGCATTCATGTAGCTTTATCTGTATATGCTTTGGTAAGAATTACAGAATTTTATGTTGATATTTCTTTCAATGAAAATTTAGATTATTTCATTTTTTTTGGAACAATTACTGGTTATAATTTTGTGAAATATGCAGGTGTTGCAAAGTTGCATCACAAAAATTTAACAAACAGCTTAAAAGCAATTCAGATTTTCTCTTTTATATGTTTTATAGCTTTATGTTATTATGCCTATTTAATTCCGATTAAAACGCTACTTTTTGGAGTGCCTTTTACCTTGCTAACAGTTTTATATGCAGTCCCTTTTTTAAGTGGTTTTCACAAAAATTTACGTCAAGTTAGTTATTTAAAAATAATTGTAGTAGCCTTGGTTTGGGCAGGTTTTACAGTGTTATTTCCAGTTTTTGATGCAAATAAAACTGTTGATTTTAATTCAATATTACTTTCAATTCAACGTTTTTTAATTGTGATTGTTTTAATACTTCCCTTCGATATTAGAGATGTAAAATACGATGCAATTTCACTACAAACGATTCCGAAGAAAATAGGTGTTGAAAAAACAAAAAAGTTGGGTTTAATTTTAATGATTTTTGCATTGCTTTTAGAGTATTTAATTATGCCACAAATAGACACTAAAAATGCGTTTATGGCGTTCTTTTTTCTTGTATTAATATTCTTAATGAGAGCAAAAGTTAATCAATCTAAATATTATAGTTCTTTTTGGGTAGAAGCATTACCTGTTTTTTGGTGGCTCATTCTTTTGGGAATTCATAATTTTTAATGATATTTAAACAGTTTTTTACAGACTTTCATATTATTGATATCAAATAAAATAGATATCATAAAACTTTAAATTCCTTTTCTATTAACCCACTATATTTGTAGATTTACAGTCTATAAATCAATCAAGATTTTAAAGATGATTACCAATAAAAGAAACTATATTTTCGATTTTGACAGTACGTTAACTCGTGTTGAAGCATTAGATGTTTTAGCAGAAATAACGTTGAAAAATAATCCGAAGAAAGAAGAAATTATTCAAGAAATAATAGATATCACCAATTTAGGAATTGATGGCGAAATTTCTTTTACAGAATCTTTAGAGAGAAGAATTAAGTTGTTAAAAGCTAATAAAGCAGATTTGTCTTTGTTAGTAGAAGCTTTAAAAAAACAAGTTTCTTCTTCCATAGAAAGAAATAAAGAATTTTTTGAAGATTTTGCAGACGATATTTATGTAATTTCCTGTGGATTTAAGGAATTTATAGATCCAATTGTTAAGGAATACAACATTCCTTCAGAAAGAGTATATGCAAATACTTTTAAGTTTGCAGATGACGGAGAAATCGTTAGCTTTGATGAAGAAAATGTACTCTCTAAACACAATGGTAAAATTCAATGTTTAAAAGACATGAATTTAACTGGAGAAATACAAGTTATTGGTGATGGTTATAGCGATTATGTTACTCGTGAAGCTGGTGTAGCAGATAAGTTTTTTGCATACACAGAAAATGTTTCAAGACAAAAAACAACAGAAAATGCAGACCATATTGCACCAAATTTAGATGAATTTTTATACGTAAACGATTTGCCAAGAAATATATCATACCCAAAGAACAGAATTAAAATATTATTATTAGAAAACGTACATTCAGATGCTTTTAAGAAGTTGTCTACAGATGGTTTTTCAGTAGAAACGGTTTCTAAAAGTTTGTCTGAAGACGAATTGATAGAAAAAATAAAAGACGTGCATGTTTTAGGAATTCGTTCTAAAACAAACGTTACGCAAAAAGTTGTGGATGCAGCAGAAAAATTGATGGTGGTAAGTGCATTTTGTATCGGAACCAAACAAATCGATTTAGATGCATGTAAAGAAAAAGGAATTGTTGTTTTTAACGCACCTTATAGTAACACGCGTTCTGTGGTTGAGTTAGCAATTGGAGAAATCATTATGTTAATGCGTTCTGTTTTTCAAAGAAGTACAGAAATTCATAATGGTCAATGGAATAAAACAGCAGAAGGTTCTAGAGAAGTTCGTGGTAAAAAATTAGGTATTGTTGGTTATGGAAACATCGGAAAACAATTATCTGTTTTAGCAGAAGCTTTAGGAATGGATGTTTATTATTACGATGTAGAAGATAAATTATCTTTAGGAAATGCCACTAAAATGGACTCATTATCCGATTTATTATCAATTTCCGATGTTGTTACTTTACATGTAGATGATAATGCTGCCAACAAGAATTTCTTCGGAGAAAAAGAGATTTCTGAAATGAAAGATGGCGCACATTTAGTCAATTTAGCTAGAGGTTTTGTGGTAGATATTCCTGCATTGGTTGCTGCTTTAAAAAGCGGAAAATTAGCAGGTGCAGCTGTAGATGTATATCCAGAAGAACCAAGAAAAAACGGAGAATTTTATACAGAATTAAAAGGTTTGCCAAACGTAATTTTAACACCTCACGTTGGTGGAAGTACAGAGGAAGCGCAAAGAGATATTGCAGATTTTGTACCGAGTAAAATTATGGCATATATAAATTCAGGAAACACAGTAGATGCTGTAAATTTCCCAAACATTCGTTTACCAAGACAAACAAAAGCGCATCGTTTTTTACATATTCATAAAAACGTACCTGGAGTTATGGCGAAAATCAACAAGATTTTGGCAAAATACGATTTGAATATTACAGGTCAGTATTTATCTACAGACCCAAAAGTAGGTTATGTAATTACAGATTTGGACAAAGAATATAATACAGAGGTTTTAGACAAATTAAGAAAAGTAGAAGGTACAATTAAGTTTAGAGTTTTGTATTAGAAATGAGTATTCAGTTTACAGTCGCAGTTTTCAGTTGATTACTGTTTACTGCATTTGAAAATAAATATTTAGCCTTTCAATTTTTGTTGAAAGGCTTTTCTTTTTGAAGCTATTTCCAGCTTTCACTACTCGCTTTTTTTATTCAAAAAAGAATAAAAAAGAGCTCAAACAAACCGTTCAATCTGGGCTAAACTTGTTTGTTAACTTTTTGTAAAAACATAAGTGTAAAAAAGATTTAAAAGGTAATGTCTTTGCAATAATCTTATGGTTGATTTAGCCGACGTTAACATTGAATAAATAACCAACTAAAGCTGTTAATCCCATAGCAACTGTGCCCCAAAAAGTGATTCTTAAAATAGCTCTCTTAATACTTGATCCGCCAGTTTTTGCAGCCAATATTCCTAAAACTATAAGAAATAATAATGCTGATGCATAAAGTGAATATTCCATGCTTTTTAAAGGGACAAATAATGTCACTAAAAAAGGAAGTAAGCCTCCAACGGTAAATGCTGCACCTGAAGCAAGTGCAGCTTGAATCGGTTTAGCTTGACTTATTTCATTTATTCCTAATTCATCTCTAATGTGAGCTCCCAAAGCGTCTTTTTCTGTAAATTCTTTTGCAACAATTAAAGCAGTCTCTTTTTTAAGACCTCTTTTTTCATAAATTTCAGCCAAACGTTGCAATTCAATTTTTGGCATTTCCATTAATTCAATTTTTTCTCTTTCTATATCGGCATTTTCAACATCTGTTTGAGAACTTACGGAAACGTATTCTCCAGCAGCCATAGATAAAGCACCTGCAACTAAACCTGCTAAAGTTGCTAAAACAATTGGTTCTCTATAATTGCTTGCAGCTGCAACACCAATTGCTATACTTGCAGTTGATAAAATTCCATCATTAGCCCCAAGAACTGCAGCTCTTAACCAATTACTTTTGTGTATGTAATGATTATTTAGATAATTATCTAATTCCTCTGAATTTTCGTTCATTTACTGCTACTTTATTTAATAGTTTTAGACTATCACTATTTATATTCTTCCTTTAAATCTAAAATATGAATATCTTTTACCCCTAAGTAACGTTTACTTCCTAAATACCTGTTTTTATTCATTTCATCATAATTAGGTTGAGCAGCATCCATAGAACTCAAATGCACATTTCCAGAGGCATGTATAAATTCCATTTTGTTGTTTCCTAACCAAATGCCAACGTGTACAACTCTTTGTTTTTTCTTTTCTGTCGCTTTTGTTCCAAAAAACAATAAATCTCCTTTTTCTAAACCTTCAAAAGTTAAATTTTTATCTACAGATTTACCCGCATTTACTTGTTGAGAAGCATCTCTTGGAATTACAAAACCATTCATTAAATACACCATTTTTGTAAATCCGCTACAATCAATTCCTTTAGAAGAAGTTCCACCCCATAAATAAGGAAAACCATCCATTTTTTTAGCAATTGTTTCAATCTTTTCTTTTGAAGGTTGCAGTTTTTGTAACCATTGGTCATAGATAATAGACTCGCTTTTTTTAATAAAACCAGTTCTATTATCTGGGTATTTTACTTCGTAAAAAGAAGCGTCCTCAGATAGGTATTTTAAAATTCCACCCAAAGTTATGTCAGAAACAATATTAGAATTTGAGTTTCTTTTCGAATACACATAGCCAAAATTTTGCGTAAAAAGCACTTTTTTAGAGGTATTCCAATTATCATATTCGCCTTTATTCATTCTATAAATTCCACCTTTATCCACCCATGAAATATATCTATCTGGAGTTTGAATTCTATAAAAATCACCTTGTTTATCTAAAACTTTTAAAGGCATTCCTAACAAACCCTGTGTACCTAATTCCGCAGAATGTTTAGGTTCTGAACGAATATTAATTACAGAGTTTCTAGCAACAGCAAACATTTTGTTTCCTAAAACGGTGTCTGGTAAAATTCGTACTTTATTAATTACTTCAACATCTAAAATCTTTAAGCTATCTATTAATTTAAGATAGGCTTCTTTGGAGTCAGTTTCACCTTCAATAAAAATTTTACCATCCAAACTATTAAAATCAATGGTATAAATGGCAGTTCTTTTGTCTGGTGCGTATTGTTCTTTTATTCCCTCGTTAACGCCTTTTAGTCCAGAGATTAATAAAGAGTTATTGTTGCAAGAAATAAAAATAATAGAGGCAATAAGAAGACAGATTTTAACTAATTTCATTGATAATTTTTTACAAATTGATAAAAAATAAAGGTAGTAATTTATTCATTTAAATTTAATTCTAAATTTAGATTGTTTTATATTTGAAGACACTCATTTTTTTAGTTGATGAAATATCAGAATAATTTAGCATTTGCAAAACAGCAAGACAAAGAAGATACATTATCTCATTTACGAAATCGATTTCATATTCCGAAAGATAAGTCAGGAAAAGTATGGCTTTATTTTACGGGGAATTCTTTAGGTTTACAACCAAAATCAACCAAAGAATATATCAATCAAGAATTAGAAGATTGGGCAAGTTTAGGAGTTGAGGGGCATTTTGAAGCAAAAAATCCGTGGTTGAATTATCACGAATATTTAACCGATAAAATGGCAAAAATAGTTGGTGCAAAATCAGTAGAGGTAGTTGTAATGAACACGCTTACTACAAATTTACATTTGCTAATGGTTTCGTTTTACAAACCAACAAAACAGAAATATAAAATTGTTATAGAAAGTGATGCTTTTCCTTCTGATAGGTATGCAGTACAATCTCAATTAAAATTTCATGGTTTTTCTGAAGATGATGTTATCGAATGGAAACCAAGGGAAGGTCAAGAACTTTTACATATTGAAGATTTAGAAACTATTGTTGAAGAACAAGGAGATGAAATCGCTTTATTATTAATTGGAGGCGTAAATTATTATACAGGCCAGTTTTTAGATTTGAAAAGAATCGCAGAAATCGGACATTCAAAAAATTGTGTAGTTGGAATCGATTTGGCTCATGGAGCAGGAAATATTCAACCTAATTTACACGAATCTGGAGTAGATTTTGCAGCTTGGTGTACTTACAAATATTTAAATTCTGGACCAGGAAGTTTGGCAGGATTATTTGTGCATGAAAAACATGCTAAAAATAAAGAGTTACCACGTTTTGCAGGTTGGTGGAATCACAATAAACAAACACGTTTTAACATGCGACAACCATTTGATGTGATGGAAGGTGCAGAAGGTTGGCAATTATCGAATCCGCCAATATTATCTATGGCAGCCATAAAAGCGTCTTTAGATATGTTTGACGAAATTGGAATGGATGCTTTAAGAGAAAAATCAGAAAAACTAACAGGTTATTTCGAGTTTTTAATAAATGAAATTGGTTCAAATGATATTAAAATAATCACACCAAAAAATCCAAAAGAAAGAGGTTGCCAGTTATCCATTCAAGTTAAAAATGCCGATAAAAATTTACATAAAAAATTAATGGAAAAACACGTAATTACAGATTGGCGAGAACCAGATGTAATTCGTTGTGCACCAGTTCCAATGTATACTTCGTTTGAAGATGTTTATGAAATGGTTTCAATTTTAAAAGGATTGGTATAAATGAATAAAAAAGATAAAATATTAATTATTGGAGCAGGATTATGTGGCTCACTATTAGCTTTAAGACTCGCACAAAGAGGTTATAAAGTTGAGGTGTATGAAAGCAGACCAGATTTAAGAACTGTAGATATTTCAGCAGGGCGTTCAATAAATTTAGCATTGTCAGACAGAGGTTTAAAAGCCTTGCGTTTATGTGGAATGGAAGAAAAAGCCAGAGAAATTTGTATTCCAATGTATGGCAGATTAATGCACGATAGAGGAGGAAATACGTTTTCTTCCAATTATTCTGGGAGAGAAAATGAATATATCAATTCAATTTCCAGAGGAGATTTGAATGCTATTTTATTAGATGAAGCAGAAAAGCACGAAAATGTAACGATTTATTTCAATAAAAAATGCAAAAAAGTAGATATAGAAAAAAACATCGCATATTTTAAAGACTACAATACCAAAGAAGAATTTCCAGTAATTGCAGATGTTATTTTCGGAGCAGATGGCGCAGGTTCATCGTTAAGAAAAAGCTATATTTCTGAACGTAAATTTTTATTCAGTTATTCTCAAAATTACCTAAATCAAGGTTATAAAGAATTAGAAATTCCAGCAGATAAAAGTGGAAATCATCAAATAAGCAAAGCACATTTACACATTTGGCCAAGAGGCGATTTTATGTTAATTGCACTTCCAAATATGGATGGAAGTTTTACTGTAACTTTATTTTTAAGTTATGACGAAGGTGAATTTAATTTCGAGAATTTAACTTCCGAAGAAAAGATTACAGAATTTTTCGAGAAAGAATTTCCAGATGCTTTGGCGTTAATTCCTAATATTAAAGAAGAATTTATCAATAATCCAACAGGAGCTTTAGGAACCGTAAAATGTTCTCCTTGGTTTTATCAAAATAAAACATTGTTAATTGGTGATGCTTCACACGCAATTGTCCCTTTTTACGGACAAGGAATGAACGCTTCTTTCGAAGATGTTTTTGTGTTAGATGAAATCCTTTGTCATTTCGAGCGCAGTCGAGAAATCTTTGATTGGAAATCTATTTTTAAGGCCTATCAAAAAGCAAGAAAAGACGACACAGACGCCATTGCAGATTTAGCGATTGATAATTTTCATGAGATGAAAAACCACGTTGCAAATCCGTTATTTAAAGAAAAAAGAAAGATAGAAATGGATTTGGAAAAAACGTTTCCAACTGAATATTCATCTAAATATTCTTTAGTGACTTTCAACGAAAATATTGGTTATAATGAAGCCATGAAAAAAGGTAGAGCTCAAGACAAAGCGTTGTTGAATTTAATTTCTGGCGACGAAGTTCATACACATTTAGATATGACAAAAGAAGAATTGAAAGTCATTTTAGATAAAGTAACTAAAGAAACAAACGATATTTTACAAGAAGATAAAATTGCAGGATTGTAGATGAAAAAATATATCGTTTTACTTCGTGGAATAAATGTGTCAGGAAAAAACAAAATTCCGATGGCAGGTTTACGAGAATTATTAAGTGATTTAGATTTTAAAAATGTGCAAACATATATTCAAAGTGGAAATATTATTTTAGAATCAGATGAAGGTAAATCTGTAATTTGTAATAAAATTAAAGACGGAATTCAAAGCAAATTTGGTTTTGATGTTCCTGTAATTGCAAGAACAATCCCAGATTGGAAAAAAGCAATCGCTAATTATCCTTTTTCGATGGATAACACTAAAATTGTTGCGTTTGTTTTCTTAAACAAAAAAGTATACGAAACAAAAGTTGATGTAAAAGGTATTAATGATGATAAATATTTAATCGATAAGGATATGGTTTATATTTATTGTCCCTCAGGATTTGCGAAAACAAAACTTTCTAATAATTTATTTGAAAGAAAATTGAATGTAACAGCAACCACAAGGAATTATAATACAGCATTAAAATTACTAGAGTTAGCAAAATAAAAAGATGTACACAATTATTGGCGCAGGAATTGGAGGACTTACAACAGCATTGGCTTTTGAGAAAAAAGGTATTCCGTATCAAGTCTTTGAAAAAGCACCGGAATTAAATGAAGTTGGTGCAGGAATCTGGTTAGCTCCAAACGCATTGCAAGTTTTAGAGAGTTTAAATATTTTAGAAGAGGTAAAAAAGAATGGTAATGCTATAAATAGAATTACAATAGGAAAATCAGATCTATCTCCATTGTCAGATATTCAGCAAGATATATTTAAAGACAAATTTGGTTTTACAACCGTTTCTATTCATAGAGCTGCACTTCAAAAATTACTATTTCATAAAATACCGAAAGATAAAATCACTTTAAATAAAGGTTTTCAATCTTATAAAGAATTAAATTCAGAAAAAATAGAAGTTACTTTTAACGATAATTCAAAAATAGAAACCAATTTTTTAATTGGTGCAGATGGCATAAATTCTAAAGTTAGAAATCAACTTTTTCCAAATAGTAGTAAAAGATATTCTGGTCAGACTTGTTGGCGAGGTATTGTAGATTTTAAGTTAGAAGAAAAATATGCTCACAGAGGTTTTGAGTTGTGGGGAAATCAAATTCGATTTGGAATTTCTGAAGTTGCTAAAGATAAGGTTTATTGGTTTGCAGTAGTTTTAGCTGAAGAAAATAGTAAAGAAGATACCAGTAAAGTAAAAGAAAAATTACTGAATTTATTTTCGGACTTTGATCCATTAATAGTAGAGTTAATTTCGGAAACACCTATACAACAAATCTTAAAAAATGATATTAACGATTTAAAACCATTATCCAGTTGGTATAAAGGAAATATTTGTTTAATTGGAGATGCAGGTCATGCTACAACACCAAATATGGGGCAAGGAGGTGCACAAGCAATAGAGGATGCTTATTATTTAAGTAATTTAATTAAAGAATATTCAGGTAAAAACGTATTTAAATTATTTCAAGAAAGAAGACAAAAAAAAGTAAATACAGTTGTAAATCAATCTTGGAGTACTGGTAAAATAGCACATTGGAAATATGGAAAAAGTTTTCGAAATTTAGTGTTACAAAATATGCCAAAAAAGATATTAGAAAAAAAGATGTTTGAAATGTATCACATAGATAAATTTTAGAATTAATTTTAAAAAAAATAAATGTCAGAAAAAAAAGTAACACCAAGAGGCGCTTATCCACATGTAAAAGTTGTGGGCGATTTTATTTTTGTTTCAGGAACAAGTTCAAGAAGACCAGATAACACAATTGCAGGAGTTGTAATTATTGATGAAATGGGAACAAAAAAATTAGATTCTTATTTACAAACAAAAGCAGTTTTAGAAAATATAGACTGTAATTTAAAAACGGTTGGTGCAAGTATAAAAGATGTTGTAGATGTTTCCTCTTTTTTAGTCAATATGAATGATTTTGCGGGTTACAATAAAGCGTACGCAGAATTTTTCGATAAAGAAGCTGGGCCAACAAGAACAACTGTTGCAGTGCATCAGTTACCACATCCAGATTTGGTAGTAGAGATTAAAGTAACGGCTTATAAGAAGCGATAGATGTATAAATTAAAAACAAGTATCAATATAAGAAAGTTAGCTTTTTGTTTTTTAATAATTAGCTTTTACTCTTGTAAACCAAAAACTACGCTTCCTGATCCTTTAGAAGCAGGCTGGAAAGGAAAAAAGGTTTGTGAAGTTTTGCAAGATAATGCAGAGTTAAGAGTGTTAAAATGTACGTTTGCTCCTGGAGTTGGTCATGAGGAACATTACCATAAAAAACATTTTGGTTATACGCTTGTTGGAAGTAAGTTTAAAATAAAAGACGTTAAAGGAGTAAGAGAGGTTGATGTACCAACAGGGTATAGTTTTTCAAATGAAGAAAGAACATCGCACGAAGTGTTAAATATTGGTAATGAAACTGCCGTATTTTTAATTATTGAACCTAAATAGATTTAAATATATATATTGAAAATCCAAAACTACATCAACGGAAAATTTGAAGATCCAATAAAGGGAGAATATATTGATAACTACAATCCATCAATAGGAGAAATCTACGGACAAATTCCAAATTCTTCAAAAGAAGATGTAGAAAAAGCAGTTGAAGCAGCAGAAAAAGCTTTTCCAAATTGGTCTAACACAACATTAGCAACAAGAAGTAAAATCTTGTCTAAAATTGCTGAATTAATAAAAGAAAAATTACATTTTTTAGCGGAAGCAGAATCGAAAGATAATGGAAAGCCAATCAGTTTGGCAAAAGCAGTTGACATTCCAAGAGCTGCAAGTAATTTTCAGTTCTTCGCAAATGCAATAACGCAGTTTTCATCCGAAAGCCACGAAAGTGTGGGTTTGAATGCTGTTAATTTTACATTACGTCAACCACTTGGAGTTGTAGGTTGTATTTCTCCATGGAATTTACCTTTGTATTTATTTACTTGGAAAATTGCTCCTGCAATTGCATCAGGAAATTGTGTCGTTGCAAAACCAAGTGAAATTACACCAATGACAGCTTATTTATTAGGTGAAATTTGTACAGAAGCTGGCCTCCCAAAAGGTGTTTTAAATGTTGTCCACGGATTAGGAACTTCAACAGGACAAGCAATTGTAGAGCATCCAAACATAAAAGCAATTTCATTTACTGGTGGCACAAAAACAGGAGCACATATTGCCAGAATTGCAGCGCCATTGTTTAAAAAGTTATCTTTAGAATTAGGAGGGAAAAACCCAAACATCATTTTTGCAGATTGCGATTATGAGAAGATGTTAGAAACCACAGTACGTTCTTCGTTTGCGAATCAAGGTCAAATTTGTTTATGTGGAAGTAGAATTTTAGTAGAAGAAAAAATCTACGAGAAATTCAAAACTGATTTTATTAAAAAAGTCTCTGAATTAAAAGTTGGAAATCCATCAGAAGAAAGCACAAATATTGGAGCATTAGTTTCTAAAGAACATTTAGAAAAAGTAAAAAGTTATATTAATATTGCTGAAGAAGAAAACGCAAAAATTCTTTTTGGAGGTGACAGAGTCACAGTCAAGAATTGCGAAAACGGTTATTATTTACAACCCACAATTATAGAAGTTTCAGACAATAATTGCAGACTGAATCAAGAAGAAATATTTGGGCCAGTTGTAACCATTATGTCATTTAAAACTGATGAAGAGGCATTGCAATTAGCAAATGATGTAAAATACGGATTATCAGCAACTTTATGGACGAATAATTTAAACAGAACCATGCAATTTTCTAAACAATTACACACAGGAATTGTTTGGGTAAATACGTGGATGTTACGTGATTTAAGAACTGCATTTGGTGGCGCAAAAGATAGTGGAGTAGGAAGAGAAGGAGGTTTTGAAGCGTTGCGTTTCTTTACAGAGCCAAAGAATATATGTATACAGTATGAATAAAGAAATACGAGAAAAAATAATAGAAGTTTGTAACGAGAAAATCGCTAAAAAAGGAGAAAACGTAGGCTTGTCTTTTTATGCATTTTTCAAAAACAAAAATGATAACCCAAAGTTATTATTGGAAGTTGCAACTTGGTGGATTGAATCCCATAAATTAGATCATTTCGAAAAAGCGGTTAAGATTAAGAAAATGATTACAGAAAATAAATAAGAATCAAGAAGAAAGAGTCAAGAGAAAAGACGAGTAAGTCTCTTTTCTTGTTTCTTAATTCTAAAATCTATACAATGAATTTAGAACTAAAAAACAAAAACGCTTTAGTTTGCGGAAGCACACAAGGAATTGGAAAAGCGACAGCATTATTATTGGCAGAAGAAGGAGCTAATGTTACTTTACTTGCCAGAAATAAAGAAAAGTTACAATCAGTTTTAAAAGAATTATCAAATAACGGAAACCAGAATCACAATTATTTAATTGCAGATTTTTCGAAACCAAATGAACTGAAACAAGTTTTAGAGAAGTCAGAATTACAGTTCCATGTTTTGATAAACAATACTGGAGGTCCAGCTGGAGGTCCAATATTTAATGCAAAAATAGAAGAATTTGAAAGCGCTTTTACGCAACATTTAAAATGCAATCATATTTTGGTACAAGCAATTGTTCCGTTTATGAAAACACAAAATTTTGGTAGAATTGTAAATGTAATTTCAACATCTGTAAAACAACCTTTAGATGGTTTGGGCGTTTCAAATACTATTCGTGGCGCAGTTGCAAGTTGGTCTAAAACCTTGGCAAATGAGTTGGGCGAATTCGGCATTACAGTAAATAATGTTTTGCCAGGAGCCACAGGAACAGAGCGTTTAAATGAAATTATTAAAAATAAAGCAAACAAAACAGGAAACTCAATTGAAGAAGTTTCTAAAAATATGATGAATGCTTCCCCAGCAAAACGTTTTGCAAAACCAGAGGAAATTGCCAATGCAATTGTGTTTTTAACAAGTGAAAAAGCCAGTTTTATCAACGGAATTAACGTCCCTGTAGATGGTGGAAGAACAAAATCTTTGTAGTTTTTTTAGAAGCTATTTCCTGCTTTCACTACTCGCTTTTTTTCTGAAAAAGAAAAAAGAGCTCAAACAAACCGTTCAATCAGGGCTAAACTTGTTTGCAGAATTTAGTAATTAAAAGCAAACAAAAAGAGATTTTAAAAAGACATTAAAAATCAGTAATTTTAAAGTCAAACAATCAAAACATCCAATAATCTAAAAATCAATAAAATGAATTTAGTACAACCTTTAAATTTTAAAAAGTGGATTGATGAACATCGTCATTTATTAAAACCGCCAGTTGGTAACAAGCAAGTTTGGGATAATGGCGAATACATTGTCATGGTTGTTGGTGGACCAAATAACAGAAAAGATTATCATTATAACGAAACTCCAGAATTTTTCTATCAAGTAGAAGGAGACATGATTTTAAAAATCATAGACGATAAAGGAGAAATGATTGATGTAGAAATTAACGAAGGAGATATTTATTTACTGCCAGGAAAAGTGCCACATTCGCCACAAAGAAAAGAAAATACAGTTGGTTTGGTAATTGAATATCCACGTTCAGAAGGAATGTTAGATGCTTTAGAATGGTATTGCGAAAATTGTGGAAATCCATTATACAGAGAAGAATTTGCATTAGATAACATAGAAACAGACATGCCAGTTATTTTCGACAAATATTATTCCGACAAACAAAAATGTACTTGCGACAATTGTGGAACAGTAATGCAACCACCAAATAAAGTTAAATAGCTTGTCATTCCTGTCTTTCGACTATCGCTCAAGATAAACTCTGGCAGGAATCCATAATATATTCTAATCAGTAATAATAAGAATTCTATTTTTAAGGAATTACAGAAATTATGACACGAAGAAAACTACGAATAAACGGACATTCACATTTATTGCCTTACCCAGAGCAAATTCCTCAATTTATGAAGGATAAAGAAATTTTTTGGGTAGATGATGAGCGTAAGCATATGTTACAAAAAGGTTGGAAAAGACCTGTAACAGATTCCAGTTTTTTCTTGGATGAGAAGCTTCTTTGGATGGAGAAAAACAAGTTAGATCACGCAGTTGTTTTAAATCTTTCTCAATTATATGGAAATGGTTTGCGTTTGGAAGAAATGAAAAAAGCGTTGCGTTTTCAGAATGATTTTAATGCAAAAGTTCAGCGAGATCATCCAGATAAGTTTACCTGTGGTTTTGTAGTGCACCCAGGTTTTATTTATGGAGCGTTAGACGAAATGAAACGTTGTGTAGAAGAATTGGGCTTAAAAGTTTTGTGTTTGCCAACGCATTTTATGGATTCAATTGGACAGTGGAGATGTGTTTTTGATGAAGAAAACGATCGAATTTTCGAATTGGCAGATAAATACAAATTAGCGATTGAAATTCATCCTTATGATGGAGATAAAATGATAAAATTAGAAAATACCAATTGGCGTTTTCACTTAATTTGGATGCTAGCACAATGTGGAGATGCATATCATTTTTATACTTTAAACGGAATGCAAGAGCGATTTAAAAACATTAGAACTTGTTTTGCACATGGAGGTCAATTAGCACAAATGAATTTGGGAAGAAGAATACAAGGTTTTGATGGAAGACCCGATTTATTTGAAGGAAAAACACATCCAAGAAAAGCAATTGGACATAAAAATATCTTTTTTGATACGTTAGTTCACGATACAGATTCTTTGCATTTAATGTTTAAAAGACAAGGAACAAGTCAGGTTTTAATGGGTTTGGATGATCCTTATCCTTTAGGAGAAATGGAAAGTGATGCACAATCTTCTTATCCTGGAAAAATTTTAGATTTAGCAATTGAAAGAAATATTATTACTGAAGTTGAAAAAGGGCAAATCTGGGAAGATAACGTTTTACAATGGTTGTTTGGTGATGATGAAAAAGCGAAACAAGATTTGGTTAATAAGATTTTAAAAGTATAAATGTCATTTCGACCTTGTGGAGTAATCTTTTAGTTTTAATAAAGAGATTTCTAAACTTTACTGTGTTTCGTTCGAAATGACAATTGTTAAAGTAGGCAGTCTTCAGTCAGATACTTGACTGCCTACTGAAGACTGCAAACTAATTTTATTTTTCACACTGTTTCAAAACTTCCAAAGCTCTCACTTCTAAAAATTTTGGATAAAATTCTTCCTCAATTTTTTCTTCTTTTCCTAATTTGATTGCTCTTTTAATCTCATCACAATAAGGTTTTGTAGATTTTCCGAAAAAACGAGCTGCACCCATATTCCATTCTGCATTTCCCATAATTACTCTTGGATTGTTTGGCGCAATTGCTAAAGCTTTTGCATATAATTGAGCGTTTTTCCCAGATAATGTCATTCCGTATTTTTGTCCGTCAAAAGCAATATAACCTGTGTTTAACAAAGCTTGCGTGATTAAAATTTCAGGATTATTTTCTGAATTAGATTTTGCTACGTCTAAAAATTCTTGTGCTTTTTTCAATTTGGTATTTAAAGTAGCTTCGTCTTTTAGACCAAAACTTCCTAAAATTTCGACTGTTGCAGCATAGTATGCAGGTTTCCATTTAGTAGGTTCTGCTTTCGAAATTCTTTCAAATAGTTGAGAAGCTTTTACCATTTCTCCTTTTTCCCAATGAGAAAAAGCTTTTTTCATTCCTGTTTGATATTTTGACTGTGCAGAGATAATTCCTGCAAATAATAACGCGATAATTAAGATTGATTTTTTCATTTTATAAAGTTTTAGTTGTTGACTTATATTTTTATCTCGATTGTTTTATTTTCTGACAATTGAAATTTAGCGTCTTTGTATTTTGGAGCACCCATAAATCCTCTTGCGTTATTAGAACAGCCATAGTCTTCTTTAGGTATTCCCAAGAAATTCGTGTCCATTTTATTGTTGTCATTTTCATCATGAAAAAAGGAAACAGCATATTCTCCTTTAGGAATTCCTGTTATAGTATAAGTCGCTTTTTTATCGGTGATTTTTGTTATGCCGTCTTTAAAACGTTTTTTCAAAAACTGACCTTCTTCGTTATACAATGCAATTAAAACTTTTCCTTTGTTAGAGTCTAAACCAGAAATATTTATAGTTAAATCGTAAGTTGTTTCTTGTGCATTTGTTGCGAAAATTCCTCCGAAAATGATTGCTATTATTAAAAGTAATTTTTTCATAATTGTTTGTTGTTTTTGTTTGATGGTGTAAATATCGTATGTTTTTTAAACTTTAAAACAAGAAACATACCGAATTGTAATTTTTTAATACTGAATTGTGATTTTATTTAGTTTCAAAGTTTTAAATAAGGTTTTCGTTAATGTTATTAGTTAGCAGGTTTGTTTAGCCCAGATTGAAATGACATCCTTTTTGTTTTTTCAACAAAAAGATATAATGGAAAGCTGGAAATAGCTCCTAAAAATTATAAATTGTCTAATTGGTTTGATTTGTTATCGTCGCTAATTGTCCAGAAGAAACCTACGAAAAAGAAACTATCTGCATTGGGAATTCTTGCTTGTCTTTCGAAATTTCCATTCATGTTTGGGGTGTTTTTATAGTTATAACCAAAAATATTTTTTGTGCCTAAAACGTTGTTTACAGAGAAATATAATATTTTTTGTTGATCTAATAAATACGCCCAATTAAAACTTAAATTGTTGAAGTTTTTAGTCTGACTATTTAAGAAACCAGCTTTGTTCGGGTTTGTGTAGTTTCTGCCAGAGGCAAATTGATAACTCAAACCAACCTGACTTTTCCAATCTGTAATAAAATGTTTGGCAACAACAGATAAATTATGTTTCGATGCAAAATTTGGTCTTGCAGCATTTGGGTAATTTCTGTAGTCTCTTTCAGTATCTAAATAGGAGTAAGAAACCCAATAATCGGTATTTTTTATTTTGCCATTTTGCCTCCAAAAAACGTCTATTCCTTTTGCGAATCCAGTTCCATTATTGTTAAAAGTTGAATTAAAATTAGGCTGATTATCATTAAAATTTGTTGAATTATTATCGAACTTCACCAAGCTATTATAGTCTTTGTAATACGCTTCGATTCTAAAAATTTGCCCTTGTTTTACAGATTGATAATTGGCAATTAAATGTGATGTGTTTTGTGCTTTTAAATTGTGTGTAAATTTTAAAAACTCATTATTCGGATTTTGATAAAACTGACCATAAGCCAAAGAAAATTGTGAGTTTTTACCTGATTTATAAGAAATTGAAGTTCTTGGAGAGATTGTAAATTCGTTTAACAATTCAGAATTTTCTGCTCTTACTCCAATTTTTGCGGCCAAGTTTTTCGAGAAGAAAATATCGGTTTCTACAAAAGAAGCAAAAATATTATTATCGAAACCATAATCGAATTTATTGCTGTTATTTGGCGTATAACTTTCGTCGTAATTTGTCATGAAATATTCTGCGCCTATATTTAAACGAAATCTACTTGAAAAACGTTTTTTTAATTTTGCTTTAAAGTGATACGAATTGTCGTTACTATTTATTTTGTCTTCCATAAACTTAACATTCGTATTGTCGTTTGTGTAGCTTAAAGCAGTTTCATATTTCCAATTATTACCGAATTTATTCTTGTAAGATGCATTAAAATATAGGTTTCTGTTTTGCAATCCGAAACGCAAACCGTCATCAAAATTAATATCATCTTGTATCACATCAAAATCTGAATAACTGTAAGCACTGTATAGTTTTAGCATAGAATCGTCTTTGAATTTTTGTCGAAAAACCATTTCGCCATTTGCGGATTGGAAAGGTTTATTCCACGTATTTCTATCTTTAAAAATGGCATTGTAAGGTGCTAAATTAATGTAAGAAGTATTAATACTGAAAGAACTTTTGTCCCATTTTTGCGTGTTTCCAACTCCCAAACCAACTGTCATTAAAGAGATGTCTGTTTTTTCTTGATCTGGTTCGTCTATAGTTGTTAATGATAAAACACTGGATAATGCTTGTCCATATTCAGCAGAATAACCACCTGTAGAAAACGTAATTCCTTGGAATAAAAATGGAGAATATCTTCCTCTTGTAGGAATGTTGTTTGTAGTTGGTGTAAATGGCGTAAAAACTCTTGCTCCATCAATAAAAATTTGCGTTTCTTCTGCTTCTCCACCTCTTACAAATAATCGTCCATCTTCGCCAACAGCAGCAGTTCCTGGTAATGTTTGTAAAGCGCCTACAAAATCGCCCAAAGCACTTGCTGTGGTTACAATATCCATTGGTTTTAAAACGGTTACTTTGCCTTTTTCTCCAGCTTCAAAAGTTCCTGCATTTATTACTACTGCATTTAAAGAATTTACATCATCTCGCAATTTTATTTTTAAATTATTGAGTGTTTTTACATTTGCAGTTTTTGTATAAGTTTCAAAAGAAACAAAGGAAATTACCAACGTTTGATTTCCTAATTCTTCTGTTTTGAATGTAAATTCTCCTTTTTCGTTTGTTGAGGTTCCATCGTAAGTGCCATCTAAATAGACGTTTGCTCCTAAAATAGGATTATTTTTAGAATCTGTAACTTTTCCTGAAACTGTGGTTTGTGCAATTAAAGAAAATTGGCAAAGTGTAATTAATAAAAATAGAATACGTTTCATCGTTTTTGTTTTTTGATGGTACAAAGATGAAATAGTTTGTTGCTGAAAAATAAAAACAAATACCGAGTTGTAATTTTTTTGTGATGAATTGTAGAACTATTATTTTGTTTTAAAACGTAAAACTGTTTTTAATTTTTCTGTTGCAACTTTCCTGAAATCAGATAGATAAATCTCTCTATGAAGTTTAGATTCCCTTTCTAAACCTTCTTTTTTAGCAAATTCTTCCATAATTTTAAAAGTGGTAGCTTCATTGTCATAAGAGCCAATGTGTAACATTTGTATGCAAGAACCTTCTTCTTTTTTTTCGAATTTTACTTTTTCAATTAATAAATCTGGTTTTTTAATTTTTACTTTTTCAATTACTTCCAAAGCATATTCTTCTGTTACAAAATTTGGTTGACGAATCATTAACGTGAAAACTAATTCGTCTTTATTTATGGGTAAATTTGGGTTGAAGTTTTTCTTTGCTTCATCAGAAATATCCCAAACACCTTCCAAAGGATATACTGTATAATCGTAATAATCTTCTAAAACAGGATTCTTTTTTAACCCCATTTTTATTGCATAAGAAAGTGCATATAAAGGAGTTATATAATTAGCAAAATGAGGATTATTTGGGTTTCCTTTTCCAGAAATCGTGAAAAAACTATATTCAGGAACTTTAATTATTTCTGGCTTTGCTTTAGGAACATATACATCTTTTTCCTTTTTTCTCCATTCGTGTTTCATCATTTAAAAAAAATAAAATTTTATATAATAGGAATGCATAAATCTACAATAAACTTATTTTCTGGATGTTCAGCAGCATTATTGTAATAAATTTCAAAAGGTGCAGTTTCCGATTTTTTGTACCCTTTTTCTATCATCCAAGCAAAAGAAGATTCCCAAGCTTGCTGGAATTGAAAAGGAGTAATTTCGAAACGAGAAACAATACATTTAGTTGGTGATAAAATTTTTAAACTCACTTCTCCATCAAGTTCTATAGGATCATTTAAAATGATGCAAGCACTCATTCTTAAGTTATTTGGATCCGTAATTTTAGGACTGTCGTGATAAATGGTTAACATTCTTGTCTCCTCATTAATCAATCCTTTTGGAGTTGCCCATTTTACTAATTTATTATAAACACTGCCAATTGCTTCCATTTTTCCTTTGTGAGAAATATATGCTAAATCTAATCTTGGAATTTTTTTAATTTCTGTTTTTGCATTCATTTGTAACCAATTTAAAGCGTTATTAATATTGCAAATATATTGTTCGAAAGTAATTTTTACTTGTCCGTTTTTGCTTTCTGTTTTGCAAATCTTGCTAAATTTATCTGGACTTTCTTCTTTAAATTGATTTGGAGAGATGCCATAAAACTTTTTAAAAGCTTTCGAGAACGAAGACAAATTACTAAAAGCAACTGCCTCTGCAACTTCTGTAATTGTTTTCTCTTTTTGATGTAATAGAGAAGAAGCTGCACATTCAATTCTTTTTCTAATGATGAAATTATTCGGAGTTTCTTCTACAACCAAAGAAAATAAACGATGAAAATGAAAAGGAGAAAAATGAGCTTTTTCAGCAATAATATCCAAAGTAAGTTTGGTGTCTAAATTTTCTTCAATAAATTGAATTGCAACATTTAATCGAGCAATATTTTCTTTTGCAATTTTAGTGGTTTTCATGTATCAATCTTTTGAAGTTGGTAGAATACAATTCCGCCTGCAAAGTATAAAAGAATATCTATATAGTCTTTGGTATATCTTGCTAAATAATTTGGGAAAACGAATTCAAAAAGAAGGCTATATAAAAAACAGAGATATAAAATTATTAAAAAAGGAATTTTATAATTCGGATTGTTTTTAGTCTGTTTTAAAACTTGTAAACAAAGAAATAAAACGATTGGAATGATTAGAAAATCATTCACATAAAAACGAACAAATTGAGGTAATTGAATATTGAAAAAAGAAGAAAAATAAATAAAACTTCCTAAAATGAAGGAGAAAAGAACATATTTAAAGAGTAGATTTTTCATCTTAACCAGCTGCAACCATTGCTATAAACCATGCTAAACCAGCGCCAATTGCACTAACCACCATAATTGCAGAATATAAAATCCAACCTGCAATTCTATATAAATAATTAGGATGCACTTTTAAACGTTCAGCTAAATTTGGGTTTTCTTTCTCGTAAATAGCTTCTTCTATTCTTTTTTGTTTGCCAGCTTCCGCTTTAATTTCTTGTTTTTTCTGATGAGAAATTAACGTATTACAATTTGTACAATACTCTTTATTTGTATTGAAAGTTCCACAATTTGGGCATTTTATGATTCTTTTTCCACTCATAATTGCTCTCTAAAAGAATACTTGTTTTTCTTTTTATAAGGACGAATAATTAAACGAGTTTCTCTATCGAAACGAATGTAATTATATACCCAATTTAGAAATACAATGGCTTTATTTCTAAAACCTATTAAAGAAAAAAGATGCACAAACATCCAAACAAACCAAGCAAAAATTCCTTGAAATTTCCATTTTGGTAAATCTACCACTGCTTTATTTCTTCCAATGGTAGCCATGGAACCCTTGTCGTTATAAACAAAAGGTTTTTGTTTTTTGTTGAATAATTTTCCTAAAATATTTTTCGCCACCAATTTTCCTTGTTGAATGGCAGGTTGTGCCATCATTGGATGTCCATAAGGTGTTTTTTCTGAAGACATGCAAGCAACATCTCCAACTGCGTAAATATTATCGTAATTTAAAACTTTATTGTATTCGTCAACTTTAATTCTTGCAGCTCTTTCTATAACACATTCTGCGTTTAAACCATCAATAGTTTGTCCTTTTACACCAGCTGCCCAAATAACAGTTTCCGCTTTAAAATGATCTACACCATTTGTTGTAACCGTTTTTCCATCGTAATCTAAAACACGTAAATTTTTCCAAACATTTACGCCCAAATCAATTAGAAAATCTTCTGCTTTTTCCGATGCTTTTGCACTCATTCCTTTTAGAATTTCACCAGAACTTTGTATTAGGTTTATTTGCATTTGCCTGATGTCTAAATCAGGATAATCTTTTGGTAAAATTCCCTTTTTCATTTCTGCTAAAGCACCTGCTAATTCCACTCCTGTAGGTCCACCACCAACAATAACAAAGTTCATTAATGCGTTTCTTTCTTCAAAATTTGAAGTTAATAAAGCCTCTTCAAAATTTTCTAAAATTAAACTTCTAATGTTCAAAGACTGTGGAACAGATTTCATTTCCATTGCATATTTCTGAATACTGGTATTTCCAAAAAAGTTGGTTGTAGAACCAGTTGCAATTATTAATTCGTCGTATTCTAAGTCTCCAATTGAAGTTTCAACCAGATTTTTTTCAGGATTTATTTGTACAACTTCTGCCAATCTAAAATAGAAATTCTCTACATCGTTAAAACGTTTTCTTAAAGGGAAAGCAATAGAATCTGGTTCTAAACCTCCTGTAGCGACTTGATATAATAAAGGTTGAAATGTGTGATAATTATGTTTATCAATTAAAACAACTTGCAATTCTTGTTTTTCTAAACCTTTTGCAGCGGCTAAACCTGCAAATCCTCCACCAATAATTACAACTCTTGGAAAACTAGTTTGTGGAATGTTCATATCAGATTTTTGGATTGTTAGATTTTAGAAATGCAAATTTACTGAAAATGAATTTATTTCTGCATTCTTTTAATCTCTTGTAGTGTTTTATTTGAATTGATAAATTCAGTAATAACTTTAAAACGTAATTCTTCAATTTCTAAATCGTAATATTCTGCCCATTTATCAACTTTAAATAAATACTTTATTTGTTTTATTCTTTGTTGTGCTTCAGAAAATGAAAACAAATGATTAGTAGTTTTGTTATTTTTAGGTTGAAGTTTAGTTGTTTTATCTTCAAAATTTACTTCAATATAAAACATTTTTTCTGATGAATTAATAGGGAAGAAGTCACTCCATTTTGCAAAACCAATTACAATATTTTGATTTTTATAATTATCAGCAGCAATTAATTTCCATCTACAATTGGCAACTCTTCCCCAATGATTCGATTTTCTATACACACCTTCATCAGTATAAAAATACATACTTTCAGATTTACTTTTGTAGTTTGTTTTATCTGGGAATTGAAAATCATCTACTTGTTGAAATTCACAAAAAGTATGTTTGAAGAAGTTGGTTTGGTTGTGGGTTTTCAAAAGAAAATAGATTGAATTAAAAAACGCAACCAAATTAATGATTGCGTTTTTATTTATGTTAGATAATTTGAAAAATTATTTTACTTCTTCGAAATCTACATCTTCAACATTGTCTCCTTGAGCATCTGCTTCTGGTGCACCTTGTTGTTCTGCTCCAGGATTTGCTCCTTCAGCACCACCTTGTGCAGCATACATCTCTTCAGATGCAACTTTCCAAGCTTCGTTAATAGTTGCTAATGCAGTATCAATTTGTGCTAAATCTTTAGATTCGTGTGCAGCTTTTAATTCAACTAAAGCAGCTTCAATTGGGGCTTTTTTATCATCAGATAATTTGTCTCCAAATTCTTTTAATTGCTTTTCTGTTTGAAAAATCATAGAATCTGCTTCATTGATTTTCTCTGCAGTTTCTTTAGCAGCTTTATCTGCATCTGCATTTGCTTCAGCATCTTGTCTCATTTTTTCGATTTCTTCTTCAGATAATCCAGAAGAAGCTTCGATTCTAATTTCATGGGATTTGTTTGTTCCTTTATCTAAAGCAGAAACTTTAATAATACCATTTGCATCAATATCGAAAGTTACTTCAATTTGAGGAATTCCTCTTTGTGCTGGTGGTAAACCATCTAAATGGAAACGACCAATTGTATTATTATCTGCAGCCATTGCTCTTTCACCTTGTAAAACGTGAATTTCAACAGAAGGCTGATTGTCTACAGCAGTAGAGAATACTTGAGATTTTTTTGTAGGAATAGTAGTGTTTGCATCAATTAATTTTGTGAAAACATTACCCATTGTTTCAATTCCTAAAGATAAAGGTGTAACGTCTAATAACAATACATCTTTTACATCTCCAGATAAAACTCCACCTTGTATAGCAGCTCCTAAAGCTACAACTTCATCAGGGTTTACTCCTTTACTTGGTGCTTTTTTAAAGAATTTTTCAACAGCTTCTTGTACAGCAGGTATTCTTGTAGAACCACCAACTAAAACTATTTCATCAATATCAGAAATTGTTAAATCTGCATTTTTTAAAGCAGTTTGACAAGGTTCTATTGTTCTCTTTACTAAATCGTCTATTAATTGTTCGAATTTAGAACGAGATAAAGTTCTTACCAAGTGTTTTGGTCCACTTGCAGTAGCAGTAATATATGGTAAGTTAATTTCTGTAGAAGCAGAAGAAGATAATTCAATCTTCGCTTTTTCTGCAGCTTCTTTTAAACGCTGTAAAGACATTGGATCTTCTCTTAAGTCCATGTTTTCATCCGCTTTAAATTCATCAGCTAACCAGTTAATGATTTTCTCATCAACATCATCACCACCTAAATGCGTATCTCCATCAGTAGCTAATACTTCAAAAACACCAT
Organism: Polaribacter pectinis; assembly: GCF_014352875.1. Lineage (NCBI taxonomy): Bacteria > Pseudomonadati > Bacteroidota > Flavobacteriia > Flavobacteriales > Flavobacteriaceae > Polaribacter > Polaribacter pectinis. The sequence continues at coordinate 1,777,823 of NZ_CP060695.1, read as the reverse complement.
CTCCTAATTCTAATATAGAAACATCATGTGTTCCTCCACCAAAATCAAAAACAACAATTTTCTTATCGTCGTTAGATTTGTCTAATCCGTAAGCTAATGCAGCAGCAGTAGGCTCGTTTATAATTCTTCTAACTTTTAAACCAGCAATTTCTCCAGCTTCTTTAGTAGCTTGTCTTTGTGCATCGTTAAAATATGCAGGAACTGTAATTACAGCTTCAGAAACATCAGAACCTAAATAGTCTTCTGCTGTTTTTTTCATTTTCTGTAATACCATTGCAGAAATTTCTTGTGGCGTATATAAACGACCATCGATATCTACTCTTGGCGTGTCATTATCTCCCTTAACTACTTTGTAAGGTACTCTTTTTACTTCTTTAGAAGATTCAGAGAATTTATTACCCATAAAACGTTTAATAGAATAAACTGTTTTAGTTGGGTTTGTTACTGCCTGTCTTTTTGCAGGGTCACCAATCTTACGTTCTCCTCCTTCAACAAAGGCAACAATAGATGGTGTCGTTCTTTTTCCTTCTGAATTAGGGATTACAACTGGCTCATTTCCTTCCATTACAGAAACACAAGAGTTTGTTGTACCTAAATCGATTCCAATTATTTTACTCATAATACTTATTTTATAATTTTAAATTCGTTTTTCAATTTTACAATTAGTGTTAGGCAAACTGTGTGCCAACCGTTTTTTCTTTGGAAAATGTCAGTTTTTGAAAATAATATTGAAATATTATGTGACATAATGACACAATGTGGTGTCTAAATCATTGAATAGAGGAATATTTGAAATGAATAAATATTTTCATATATTTGGAAAGTTCTTTTAGAATTAAAATTTAATAAAAACAATTAAACCACAAAAAATCATGAGTAAATTCGACGAAAAAGTAGCATTGTACAAGAAGTTTATGGACGATAGAAACTTTCGTTCTAATGACGATTTATTAGCTGCTGTTACAAAAGGTCTTGGGCCATCAATTTATAAAGCTGATGCAGAAACTGTTTCTGGTTCTGACGCAAAAGAATTGGCAACTGTAAAAAATAATTTTTTAATTAAAAAATTAGGATTGGCAGATAGTAAAGAATTAGATGCAGGAATTGAAGAAGTGATGGAAAGAATTGGAAAATCTGAAAGAAAAAAATACAGAGCAGTAGTTTACTATATGTTAGTTAAAAAATTCGATAAAGAATCGGTTTACGGAATGTAAAAAAGAATTTCTTTTTAAATTATATAAAAAAATCCAACTCATTGAGTTGGATTTTTTACATTTACAGCAAATATTTTAATCATTTTTACGAATGTCGCAATTTATAAGTGTTTTCGATATGCTGAAAATTGGTGTGGGTCCATCAAGCTCACACACATTAGGTCCTTGGAGAGCTGCAGAAGCTTGGGTTAAAAAAATTAAAGAAAACAAAAAGTTCGATTTAATTGATGAAATAAAAGTCGATTTATATGGCTCTTTATCTTTAACAGGAAAAGGACATGCCACAGATTTAGCTATTCTATTAGGATTGAGTGAAGCAGATCCAGAATATGTGCCTATTGAAGATGTTTTTATAATTGTTGATAGAATAAATACACAAAAAGAAATCCTTTTTAAAGGTGGGAAATGTGTCACTTTTCCTGAAAATTCAATTCGTTTTAATCGAGATTTTTTACCTTTTCATTCCAATGGTATGACTTTTAGAGGGTTTTCTAAAGGTGAAGAAATCTCTACCCAAACCTATTTTTCAATTGGTGGAGGATTTATTGTTCAAGAAAATGATAATTTAGAAGAAGAAATAGAAATCAATAAAAAGAATTTTCCTTTCCCTGTAAATAGAGCGATTCAGTTAGAAGAATATTGCGAAAAAAATAATTTATTAATTTCTGATATTGTTTTAAGAAACGAATTAGAGTTAAGAGACGCAAAAGAAATTGATTTCGAGTTAAACAGAATTTGGGAAACCATGTTAGAATGTATGTACATTGGTTGTCATACAGAAGGGAAACTTCCTGGAGGTTTAAATGTGAAAAGACGTGCTTTTGACACACATGTTAAACTTATAAAAGATACTTCTTATACAAACCCAAAAGAATGGATTACTTCTATTAGGAGTACAGAAGTAAAATTTCGAGAAATTCTTAAATGGGTGAGTTGTTTTGCGCTTTCTGTAAACGAAGTAAATGCTTCATTAGGAAGAGTGGTAACTGCACCAACAAACGGAAGTGCAGGTGTAATTCCTGCAGTTTTAATGTATTATTTGGTGATAGAAAATCATGATGCAGATTTCGAACACGTTAAAAAATTCTTATTAACAGCTGGTGAAATTGGCAGTATTTTTAAGAAAAATGCCACAATTTCTGCAGCAATGGGAGGTTGTCAGGCAGAAATAGGAGTTTCTTCTGCAATGGCAGCAGCTGCTTTAACAGAATTATTAGGAGGTTCTCCTGCACAATGTTTGGTTGCAGCAGAAATTGCAATGGAACATCATTTAGGTTTGACTTGCGATCCAATTGGAGGTTTGGTTCAAATACCTTGTATTGAAAGAAATGCAATGGGCGCAATTAAAGCTATTAATGCAGCAGAAATGGCTTTAGAAACCGATCCAAAAGATGTAAAAGTTCCTTTAGATAAAGTAATTGATACAATGTGGGAAACTGCAAAAGACATGAATAAAAATTACAAAGAAACTTCTGAAGGAGGTTTGGCAGTTACTGTTAGAATTGTGGATTGTTGATTTTTAGTTTCAAAGTTTCAAAGTTGAAAAAACTATTCAATCTCTACCTTTTTACCCAAAAATTTTGGCTGAACATTAAATATAATGTCAACAAAGACTTTTACTCTTGCCAAATATTCTCTTAACTTAACTTTTAATCCATATTTACCAGAGATACTTTTGGCGTTAAAACTAACTGCTTTAATATTAAAATGTTCCGCTAAATAAATAGCTCTTTCATTATGAAATTGTTGCGAGATAATTGTTATTGAAGTTTGCCCGAAAATTTCTTTAATTCTAACTACAGAATCTAAAGTTCTAAAACCAGCGTAATCTAAAAATATTTTATTTTCCGGAATTCCAGCTTTAATCAAATCAATTTTAAAATCTGTTGGTTCATCATAATTAGTAGAACTATTATCTCCACTAATAACTATATATTCGATTTTGCCAGAATTATATAATTTTACAGCAGCATCTAATCTGTATTTATAATATAAGTTTATACGACCATCACTTAAGAGTTTAGAAGTCCCTAAAATTAAACCAACTTTATTTTTTGGAATATTTTGAGTTTCAGAAAACACTTTTTCTTGCGCATTTTTCTCAATGGCATAATTTGATGCATAAATGCTTAAAATACAGAAAGTAATAAAGAAGAAAATAGCTTTAAAAAAAGTTTTCTTTTTCATCTAACGCGTAAAAACTAGTTCATTTTCAGATGACATTTCTTCTGAAAAACCATATTTTTCAACATTAAAACCTTTTAATTCTACTAAATTTTTTACATTATTTTCTATAATATATCTAACCATATATCCACGTGCTTGTTTAGCGTACGTCATTATAGTTTTGTATTGTCCGTTTTTGAAATCTTTAAAAACGGGTGTTATCATTGGCACTTTTAAAACTTTTTTAGGCAAAGCTTTAAAGTATTCTGTACTTGCTAAATTGATTAACAATTCGCCTTCTTCTAATTCTTCATTTAAAGATTTTGCCAAAGTATCATCCCAAAATTTGTACAAATTTTCTTTTCTACCAACTTTAAGTTTTGTTCCCATTTCTAATCTGTAAGGTTGAATTAAATCCAAAGGCTTCAACAAACCATACAAACCAGATAAAATTCGCAAACGTTCTTGTAAAAGAGGTAGTTTTTTTTCATCAATAGAATTTACATCAATTCCTTGAAAAACAGCTCCAGTAAAAGCATAAATAGCTTGTTTAGCATTTTCTTCTGTAAATGGAGTTTTCCAATCTTGGTTTCTTTCATAATTTAAAGAAGCTAAATCGTCTGAAATTGACATTAAATCTGCTAGTTTCTTTTTAGAAAGTGTTTTTAGTTTTTTGTTTAGTTTTTCTGAACTGTCTAAAAAACGAGGTTGTGTATGTAAACTTGTAGGTACTTTACTTTCGAAATCTAATGATTTTGCTGGAGATATAATTATTTTCATTTCTATAAAATTGAAAAGATATGTGTTCTTAAATTCAACCTTAAAAATACAAATGATAAATCTATTTCTTCAACAAAAATTGATTTTATATTTATTATTGTATTGATAAAATTTATGTATATTTCATTACCTCAATACTCAACTAATTAATGAATACATATTTAAAATATAAAAAAAGTAGTTTTCATAATTTTATAAGAAGTAATAGAAAATACGCACCTCTCTTTTTTTTTATTGCAGGTTTTACATGGGATTCTTTAACACTTGGAAGAATTGATAGGTTGTATGATATTATTGTATTATGCACATATATGACACTGCTAACTGTTAGTATTTATTTTTTTAATTTGGTGGGTAATGAAAAATGGGAGAATAGTTTTATTAAAAAATATGGAGATTATTTACCATTGGCAATTCAGTTTTTTTTAGGTGGACTTTCTAGTGCCTATGTAATTTATTTTTCTAGAAGTGTTTCATTATCTAAAACGGCTTCATTTTTTATAATTTTAATTGTTTTACTATTTGCAAATGAGTTTTTTAAAAAACGAGTTTCTAATAAATATCTTCAATTTAGCGCATATTTTTTTGTCAATTTTACTTTTTTAAGTTTCTTTTTGCCTGTCATTTTAAAAGAAATGAACACTGCAATTTTTTTAATTTCAGGAATAATAAGTTTAATTTCTACCATAATATTGGTCGTTCTTGTTTACAGAACAAACCCTTCTGCTAGAGTTGAAATTGTAAAATGGAAAATGTTAAGCATGATTTTGGGCATATATGTTTTAATTAATACTTTTTATTACTTAAAACTTATTCCGCCAGTTCCATTAGCTTTAGATAAAGGCGTTGTAGCTTATAATGTAGAAAAATATAATAACCATTATAATGTTACTTATGAAGTTGATGAATGGTACGTTTTTTGGCGAGACCATAAAATAGATTTCAATAGAAATTCTAATAAACCTGTATATGTTTTTACTTCCATATTTGCTCCAACAGATTTACAAAAGAAAGTTTATCATCAATGGAAATGGTATAATCCTGAAATAGGTGAGTGGCAAAATTTTGACAAAATCGGTTTTGAAATTACAGGTGGAAGAGATAATGGTTACAGAGGTTACAGTTTTAAAAATAATGTAATTGATGGCGAATGGAAAGTTGAGGTTATTACTGAAGAAAATCTTGTTTTAGGAGTTGTAGATTTTAATATTAAAACTACAAATTCAGTTAAAAAAACAAAACTTGTAAGTAGAGAATTCTAATATTTTTTTAATTTAATAGTAGATATTATTTATATTAATCGTAATATTGCAATAAACAAATTAAGATGGGTTTAACAAAGTCAGAAATTTATACAGAAGAACAAAATAAAATTGCTGCAATTGCAAAAGTATTAGGACATCCTGCTAGAATTGCAATTTTAGAGTTTCTAATTAAGTTACAATCTTGTGTTTGTGGAGATTTGGTAAAAGAAATTGGTTTGGCACAACCAACGATTTCTCAACATTTAAAAGAATTAAAAAAAGTAGGAATTATAAAAGGCACAATTGAAGGAACTAGCGTTTGTTACTGTATTCATCAAGAAAATTGGAGTAAAATAAAAAATACTTTAAACAAATTTTTAAATCAAAATTTAAACGAAAACTGTTGTTAATAAAAGAAATTATTATAAAAATGCAAAAAATTAATCAAAAAATAACAACTACAATTTCAAATTTAGAAGTTGATAAAATCACTAATGAAAGGAAACTAATTTTAGAACCATTAGTTAACTTTATACAAGACAAAGTTGCTACAGATAAAGATGTTAATATTAATTTTATTTGTACACATAATTCAAGAAGAAGTCATTTAGCTCAAATATGGGCTCAAACAATGGCAGCATATTTTAATATTAAAAATGTAAGATGTTATTCTGGAGGAACAGAAGCAACTGCAATGTTTTATAAAGTTGTGGAAACACTTAAAAATACTGGGTTTGAAATTAATAAAATTTCTGAAACTGAAAATCCTATTTACGCTATAAAATTTAATGATAATTCGCAACCAATTATTGGTTTTTCTAAAAAATATGAAGATGAATTTAATCCTAAATCAGAGTTTGCTGCAATAATGACTTGCTCACAAGCAGATGTAGGTTGCCCATTTATTTTTGGTGCGGAAAAGAGAATTCCGATTACTTATGAAGATCCTAAATTATTTGACGGTACAGAAATTCAAGCCGAAAAATACCAAGAAAGAAGTTTACAAATAGCAACAGAAATGTTATATGTATTTTCAAATATTAATAAATAAAAAGAAATATTATGAAATTATCAGAAATAAAAAATCACTTAAAAAATTTAAATGAAATCGCTTTTAAATTACCAAATGGAGAATTAGTTCCAAGTCATTTTCATGTAACAGAAGTTGGTAAAGTAACTAAAGATTTTATTGATTGTGGAGGTAAAGTAAGAAGCGAAACAGTAATTAATTTTCAACTTTGGGAAGAAAATGATTACGACCATAGATTACATCCAGAAAAATTAGTTTCAATAATAGAATTGTCTGAAAAGATTTTTAAGTTCGATGATTTAGAAATTGAAGTAGAATATCAAGGAAAAGAAACTATTGGTAAATACAATTTAGATTTCGACGGAACAAATTTTTTGTTAACGTCAAAAGTAACTGCTTGTTTGGCATTAGATGCATGTGGAATTACAAAACCAAAAATTAAAATAGCAGAAGCAGTTGGTTCTTGTTGCGACCCAAAATCTGGATGTTGTTAATTTTATAATTTGCTATAATTAATTCGACTTGTTTTCAATTTTTTAAAAGACTAATTTCGCTTTTATCTTGTGCATCTTAAATAGTGCAAAACTATTTTAGAATGATACAGTTTAAAACTCGTGTTTATGATTAAGTTAAGGAGTTACTTAAAAAAGAAATTTTCCGTTTCAAGTTTACTTAAATTACAAAAAGTTGCTCAAAATTTATTGAAAGTAATGCCTTTTGGATTAAATCTAAATCAATTAGGAGTAATTTATGGAACAGACAAAGTACTTGGTCATTCTTATACACAACATTACACAACGCATTTAAAAAGGTTTAGATACAAGAAAATTAATTTATTGGAAATTGGAGTTGGTGGTTATGACAACCCCAAAGCTGGTGGACAATCTTTAAGAATGTGGAAAAGATATTTTCTCTTTGGAAAAATTTTTAGTTTAGATATTTTTGATAAATCACAACTTCAAGAAAAAAGAATTAAAATTTTTAAAGGTAGCCAAGTAGATAAAGATTTTTTAAATAAAGTTACTAATGAAATAGGAGAATTAGACATTATTATAGATGATGGAAGTCATATTAATGAACACGTTATAGAAAGCTTTAAACTTTTGTTTCCAAAGTTAAAAGATGGTGGTGTTTACGTTGTAGAAGATATGCAAACATCTTATTGGGAAGACTTTGGTGGTGACAGTAAAGATTTAAAGAATCCTAAAACAATGATGAATTATTTTAAAAGCCTAACAGATTCGTTAAATAATCAAGAATTTTTAATTCCTAATTATCAGCAAAACTATTTTGATAAAAAAATAATCTCAATGCATTTCTACCACAATATGGTATTTATCTACAAAGGGAATAACGATGAAAAATCAAATATTCTTCAAAAGAAATAAAGATTATTAAAAAGGGCTAAAACTCTTCTTTGGAATTTTCAGAATAAGTTCTCCATTTTTCTAAACAATCTGTAATGTCTTGAGGGACTTCAGAGTTAAAACGCAGAAATTCTCCTGTTTTAGGGTGTGTAAAACCTAATGTTTTTGCATGTAGTGCTTGTCTTGGTAAAACCTTAAAACAATTTTGTACAAACTGTTTGTATTTTGTAAAAGTTGTTCCTTTTAAAATGTCATCTCCACCATAACGTTCATCATTAAAAAGTGTGTGACCAATATGTTTAAAATGCGCTCTAATTTGGTGTGTTCTACCAGTTTCCAATTTACATTGTACCAAAGTTACATACGTTAAACGTTCTAGAACTTTATAATGAGTAACTGCGTGCTTTCCAAAATCTCCATCAGGAAAAACAGCCATTTGCAAACGATTTTTTAAACTTCGTCCTATATTTCCTTCAATTGTACCTTCATCTTCATCAACATTTCCCCAAACTAAAGCATAATACAAACGCTCTGTAGTTCTATCAAAAAACTGTTTAGATAAATGTGCCATTGCAAATTCAGTTTTTGCAACTACTAATAAACCACTTGTATCTTTGTCAATTCTATGAACTAAACCTGGGCGTTCATTAGAATTTGTGGGCAAGTTTTCTATATGATGAATTAAACCATTTACCAAGGTTCCAGAATAATTTCCATGACCTGGATGTACAACCATTCCTGCAGGTTTGTTTACTACAATTACAGTATCATCTTCAAAAACTATATCTAAAGGTATGTCTTCTGCAACCAATAAGTTTTCTGCTGGCGGATATGCCAAAACAACTCTAACAATATCTTTTGGTTTTACTTTATGATTCGATTTTACAGCAACATCATTCACTAAAACATTACCAGCTTTTGCAGCTTGTTGTACTTTATTTCTAGTGGCATTTTCTACAAAGTTCATTAAAAATTTATCAACTCTTAAAGGTTCTTGACCTTCGCTAGCAGTAAATCTGTGATGTTCGTATAATTCGTCGTTTTCTACTTCTTGAGATTCGTTTTCTTGCACAGTTTTGTTTTGTAGTATTCTAATTTATAATTTTTTAATTTCCTCTTCCATCACCTAAAACCAAATCTACAATAGAATTTAGTGGTAATTTATCTCCTTCATTTAAAACTTTTCCTTTGTAGCGTAAACCACGTACAACATCTTTACCAATATCTGTAACATAGGTAAAATTTGTACCAATATTAAAACCAATAGAGCGTAAATGAGAAACAGCTTGTCTTTTAGTTCTTCCGTTTAAATTAGGAATGGAAACATCTCTATATTTAGACGGATTTAAAGTCAAGTAAATTTTACGTTTTTCCTTTACAAAATCTCCTGCAGCTGGTGTTTGTTCTATAATAGATTTTTTTGGGTAATCTGGGTTAAAACTAGCACTATCAATTACTTTAAAATCTAGGTTTAATTCTTTCAATTTCCTATCTACATCTTCTAAAGACATTTTATGTAAGTTAGGTACTTGTATTTTTTGATCATGGTTTGTAGTTACACCTAACCAAAATTTTAAAATAAAAACAAATAACAATAAACCAACAATTGCAATAATAACCTGCTTAAAAAACGATTTACTTTTTAAAAACTGAACAACACTCATTTTTTGATTTTTAGAACACACAAATATATAAAAACTAAACGTTGCTATTTCTATTATTATTTTGATAAATTTGTTTTATTATTTTACAATTAATGAAGAAGAACATAGCCATTGTTATGGGCGGATATTCGTCCGAAGTAAACATTTCTCTAAAAAGCGGAAATGTGGTTTATAACCATTTAGACAAAGAGAAATACAATTCTTTTAGAGTACATATTTTAAAGGAAAAGTGGGTTGCTTTAGATGATTCTAATACAGAATATCCAATAAATAAAAACGATTTTACGTTTACACTTAATGGCAATTGCATTGCATTTGACTGTGTTTTTAATGCAATACATGGCAATCCTGGAGAAAATGGAATGTTATTGGCATACTTTAATCTCATCAATTTAAAGCATACTTCAGCACCTTTTTATCAAATGGCGTTAACTTTTAATAAAAGAGATACGTTAAGTGTTGTAAAAGAATATGGAATAAAAACAGCCGTTTCAGTTTATTTAAACAAAGGAAATGCTATTAATTTAGATGCTATTATTAGTAAAGTAGGTTTGCCTTGTTTTATAAAACCAAACAATGCAGGTTCTAGCTATGGTATTTCTAAAGCGCATACAAAAGAAGAAATTTTACCAGCAATAGAAAAAGCCTATAAAGAAGATTCAGAAATTTTAATTGAATCTTTTTTAGACGGAGTAGAAGTTTCTGTTGGTGTTATTCAATATCAAGGGGAGACTAAAGTATTGCCAATGACAGAAATCGTTTCAGAGAATGATTTTTTCGATTATGAGGCAAAATACGAAGGTAAATCTCAAGAGATAACTCCAGCAAGAATTTCTGCAGAAGAACAACAAAAAGTAGAAGAGGTTGCAAAGAAAATTTATAAGATTTTAAACATGTCTGGTTTCTCTCGTTCTGAATTTATTTTAGTAAATTGCGAACCATATTTCTTGGAAATGAATACTGTTCCTGGTTTAACAGAAGAGAGCATTTTGCCTCAACAAGCAAAAGCAGCAGGTATTTCATTAAAAGAACTATTTAATAATGCTATAGAGAGTTCCCTCAATAGTCTTAAATAAAGCGAATTAACGCAATATTATTTAGGATATTTTTCTATTTTTAAAGATTATTAATTTTAATACTTCAACAGTATAAAAGAGGGATATATGAAAAGAGCAATTTTTCCAGGATCGTTTGATCCTATTACGTCTGGACACCATGATATTATTACACGTGGTGTAAAATTATTTGATGAACTTATTATTGCTATTGGTGTAAATTCCGATAAAAAATATATGTTTTCTTTAGAAGAAAGAAAGAAGTTTATTGAAGATTCTTTTAAAGACAACCCTAATATAAAAGTAGTTACTTACGAAGGTTTAACCGTACATTTTTGTCAAGAAAACGACGTGGAATTCATTTTAAGAGGTTTAAGAAACCCTGCAGATTTCGAATTCGAAAAAGCAATTGCACATACAAACAGAGATTTAGCGCCAATTGAAACCGTGTTTTTATTAACAGCAGCAAGTACATCTTATATATCATCATCAATAGTTAGAGATGTTATTAGAAATAATGGAGACTACACAAAATTGGTTCCAGATACAGTAAGGGTAAAGGAAAAATAAAACAAAAACAAAAAATCAAATTAAAACAAATTCAAATGAAAAAATTAGTGAGTATAGCAATTTTATTAGTAGTTGCTTTTTCTACATTTTCGCAAACAAACTCTTTTTACAAACCAGGAGATACTTTGTATTATTTAAATAATAGAGCTACCTATTTAAAAACAAATACATTAGTTATTATTAAAGAGGCAAATGTTGCAAAAAACACAAATACTTTTAGAGTAGAAAAGCATTTATTAGACACAGATTCAAATACTTATGTGTTAGACTCTAAATTTATAACAAATGGTTTGCAACAGTTAAGATCTAATGGTGTTTATAAATCTTACCATAAAAATGGAAATATTGCATCTGAAGGAGAAACTATAAATGGGAAAAAAAGTGAAGGAATTTGGACCTATTATTATGAAAACGGAAAGAAAAAATCTGAAGAAAAACTATCTAATGATTCATTTTTTAGAGATCAAAAAATAAATTTAGTCATGAGTTTCTGGGATGATAAAGGAAACCAAACTGTAAAAAATGGAAATGGTTTTGCGCAATTTTTGTCAGAGAAAGACGGTCTTTTTCGCAAAGGAAGTTTTAAAGGAGGTTTAAAAAACGGAACTTGGACTGCTTTTAAAAACAAAACAAAAGTTTTCGAAGAAACTTACAAAAAAGGAAAATTAGTTAAAGGAACTAGTTGGAATGATAAAGGAGAAAGTTTCGATTATAAAGAAGTTTATGTAGAAGCTTATTACAAAAAACAAAATAGTGGAAGTGTAGAAAAATATGTTGATAAAAATTTCAATTCTAACACTGCAGGAGTTATAGGTAATATTTATGCAACTTTTACAGTTACAAAAGAAGGTAATGTTACAAATGTAGAAGTTATAAGAGGTTTAACACAAGATTATAATTCTGAAGTTACAAAAGTACTTTCTGAAATGACAGGTTGGACACCTGCTAAAAAAAGAGGACAAAGCCTGGAGTCTTCATCTAGTTTAAATCTAAATTTTAAAGGCTAATATTTATGAAAAAAATAGTTGTTATTGCACTTTCTTTATTGGTGTTTTCCTGTAAAGAATCATCTAAAGAAGTAAAAGATTTTACAACTATTTTCGAAAAAACAAAAGGTACAGAAACACCTGTTTACGAAGATATTATTAACTATTACAAAGAAATCTCTGAAGAATATTCAGAGATTTCTTTGTTTTCATTTGGGCAAACAGATGCTGGCGAACCTTTGCATTTGGTGGTTTACAACCAAGAAGGAATCTTTAATGTTGATGAAATTAAACAATCTACTAAAAACAGAATTTTAATAAATAACGGAATTCATCCAGGAGAATCAGATGGTATTGATGCTTCTATGATGTTGTTAAGAGATATTGTACAAAATGATTCTTTAAAAGAGAGGTATAAAAATTCTATCATTACTATTATTCCTGTCTATAATGTTGGTGGTTCTATGAACAGGAATTCGTATTCGAGAGCAAATCAAAATGGACCAAAAGCATACGGATTTAGAGGAAATGCAAGAAATTTCGATTTAAATAGAGATTTTATAAAACAAGACACGAAAAATGCAGCCACTTTTGCAGAGATTTTTCATGTTGTAAACCCTGATGTTTTTATAGATAATCATGTTAGTAATGGCGCAGATTATCAATATGCAATTACACATTTATTTACGCAACACAATAAATTAGGCGGTAGTTTAGGAACGTTTTTAGAAAATGAAATGCGTCCACAAATTGAAGCATCACTGCAAGAAAAAGGAATTGCAATTACACCTTATGTAAATGTTTGGGGTAATACACCAGAAGCAGGTTTTTCTCAATTTTTCGATTCTCCAAGATATTCTACAGGCTATACAACATTGTTTCATACATTAGGTTTAATGGTGGAAACACACATGTTAAAACCTTATAAAATTAGAGTAGAACAAACCTATGAATTATTGTTTTCTGCGTTAGATTTTGCGGAAGAAAATTCAGAAACAATTAAAAAATTACGAGAAAAAGCTACAGCAGAAATTTTATCAAAAAAAACATATCCTATTGCATTTAAGGTGGATGTTGAAAATCCTACAGAATTACAATTCAAAGGTTATGAAGCTGAATATATTGATAGTAAAGTTACTTCTGGAAAACGTTTGTTTTATGACACGTTAAAGCCATTTACAAAACCAGTAAAATATTACAACAATTTTGTTGCAACCAAAGAAGTAGAAATACCCAAAGCATACATTTTACAGCAAGGTTGGCATAAAATTGTAGAACGTTTAAACCATAATAATATAGAATATTCTCTTTTAGAAAAAGATACTTCAATTACTGTTGAAGTAAATCATATAGATGCTTTTGAAACACGTAAATCTGCTTACGAAGGTCATTATTTACATTACAATACAATCGTTTTAAAATCGACAGAAACCTTAACTTTTAGAAAAGGAGATTTGTATATAGATACAAACCAAAATGGCGTTCGTTATTTGTTAGAAACATTAGAAGCAGAAGCAACAGATTCTTTTTTTAATTGGAATTTTTTCGATACTATTTTACAACAAAAAGAAGGGTATTCTGCCTATGTTTTCGAAGATATTGCAGAAAAAATACTTGCTGAAAATCCTAATGTAAAATCTGCTTTTGAAGAGAAATTAAAATCGGATGAAGATTTTGCAAAGAACCCAAGAATGCAGTTACATTTTATTTATAAAAATTCTCCACATTACGAAAAAGCACATTTATTATTACCCGTTTTTAAAGTATTTTAAATCTCTTTTCTTATGAAATTTCTTTACGTTTTCTTCTTTGTAGCGCTGTTTTCAAATTGTGATAATTCAAAAAATCAAAAGAAAAAAGAGATTAAAGAAATAGCAAGAGAAATTATGATTGCTGCCAAAAACTGCGCATTAATTACAATAGATTCTTTAGGAGTAGCCAATGTAAGAACAATGGATCCTTTTTTACCAGAAGACGATTTTACAGTTTTTATGGGCACAAATTCTAAAAGTTTAAAAGTGAAACAGATTAGAAATAATAACAAAGTAACCTTATATTATTTCGACTCTAAAAGTGTTAGTTATGTAACTTTACAAGGAACTGCAGAAATTGTAAATGAGCAAAAAATGAAAGAAAAATATTGGAAAACTGCTTGGGAGAATTTCTATAAAAATAGAACTACAGATTTTTTATTGATTAAATTTGTTCCTAACAAAGCCAATGTTATTAGTGAAAAATACAATCTATTAGGTGATGCTATTACTTGGGAAACACCACAAATAAATTTTCAAAAATAAATATGAAAATCAGAATTTTAGTTTTAACAATTTTTATAATTTCTAGTTGTCAGAAAATGCCAAAGGTAAAAGTAGCAAAAGAAACCGTTTTCTATGTAGGAACCTACACAAAAAAAGCTTCTAAGGGGATTTATAAATATTCGCTTTCTTCCGAAGGAAAATTAAAGAGTTTAGGTTTGGTTGCAGAAACGATTAATCCTACTTTTTTAGCAAAATCGAATGATAAAAAAACACTTTTTGCTGTTGGCGAAACAAATGTAAATGGAACAGGTTTTATTAAATCATTCCGTATTGAAAATGATTCTTTAGCAATCATAAGTAAACAAGAAACTGGTGGAGCAGGACCTTGTTTTGTTGCCATTAATGAAGAAAATTATATTGTTGCTGCAAATTACGGAGGAGGTAGTGTTGGTTTGTTAAAAACCGATAATTCTGGTAAATTATCTAATTTATTAAACGTTCAGCAACATACAGGAAAAGGCACCACAGAAAGGCAGACAAAACCTCATGCACATTCAGCTTGGTTTCACCCAACCAAAAAAGAGTTGATTTCTGTAGATTTAGGAACCAACGAATTGTGGTTTTCTACCATCGATAAAGAAAATAATGAGTTGGTTTTAACTAATCAGAAAACCTTAAAAATGGCAGCAGGAGCAGGGCCAAGACATTTAACGTTTCACCCAAATAACAATTGGTTTTACGTTTTAAACGAATTAAATAATACGGTTTCTTTAGTAAAAGAAAAAGATGCTGTTTATTATATAGATTCCTCAACTTCTACATTGCCAAAAGACTTTACAGCATATAGCAAAGCAGCAGATATTCATATTTCTAAAGATGGAAAATTCTTATATGCTTCTAATCGCGGACATGAATCTATCGTGATTTTTGAAGTAAACCCAAAAAACGGAACGTTAAAAACAATTGGTTACGAACCTGTTTTAGGAAAACAACCAAGAAATTTTTCTTTATCTCCAGATGAAAAATTCTTATTAGCTGCCAACCAAGACACAGACAATATTGTTTCTTTTAAACGAAATGCAGAAACTGGTAAATTGGGTTTTGTGAGTGAAGTTTCTTGTTCAATGCCTGTTTGTGTGTTGTTTTAGGGAAATAATCTTTATCATACTTAAGATTCGAGTCAGTAGAATACTTTTTTTTTAAATTTATTAAGTGTATTTTCGTAAAAAAAAGATGAGAGATGAAAAAATTAACAGTGTTAGATTTTTTTTGTGGAGCTGGAGGATTTTCGGAAGGGTTTAGACAAAAAGGATTTAAAATTGTAAAAGGTTACGATAATTGGCAACCTGCGATAAATACCTATAATCATAATTTTGAAACTGATTCTGTTGTAAAAAACATTTTAGACTTTAAAAGTTCTACCGAAGAAATAAACCTTTTACCCGATACAGATATAATAATTGGATCACCTCCTTGTGTTTCTTTTTCAAGCTCTAATAATTCTGGTAAAGCAGATAAATCATTAGGTTTAGAATTAACAAAATGTTTTTTAAGAATAGTTGCTGTTAAAAAGCATCAAAAAAACTCCATCCTTAAAGCATGGTATATGGAGAATGTTGTTAATTCTAAAAAATATATTAATCAAATTTATTCGTTTGAGGATTTAGATCTTGTTGAATGGGCTTTAAAAAACAATATAGCTCCAAATAATGTAGCTTTAAACCTTTTAGATAATACTACAATAATTAACTCTGCAGATTACGGTTCTTATCAAGCGAGAAAAAGAGCCATTTCTGGTGAAATAATTAAAATAGGGAGATTAATTATACCTAAGGCAACTCACTCTAATAATAAAAAAGATACGTTACAAGAATGGAATACTTTAAGTAAGTTATTACAAAAACTACCAAAGCCTAATTGTAAAAAATCATCTAGAAAAGTTATTGACCCTGTATATAACTCCATTACAATCAATTTAAATCAATTGACTGACCATTTTTACGATAGTGGACTTTATAAAAGTGAATGGAGACAATCACGAGAACATAAAGTAAATCATTATTGTATGGGGAAAATGTCTTTTCCTGAAAATAAGGAAAAGCCTAGTAGGACAATAACCGCTACCAAGAGTGGGACTTCAAGAGAAGCTTTAATTTATAAATCTGAGTACTCGCGTAAAGGAAATGGTGAGTATCGATCACCAACTGTAAGAGAAGCTGCGAGTATAATGGGCTTTCCTTTCTCCTATCAGTTCCTTGGCACATTACACAGTAAATGGAGATTAGTTGGCAACGCAGTATGTCCATCTGTAAGTAGAGTTTTTGCAAATGAAGTTCTAAATCAATATAATTTACCAAACTCAATAGATTTAAAGTTAGTTAAAGAACCTAATCTAATTGATGTTCAAAACCTGAACAATTTTAAAGAAAAAGTATTTGACAAACAACCAAAAAGAACTAAGAATTCAAGATTTAGAAGACATCCAATAAAAGCAGGAAACCTAACTGTTACATTATCCAACTTTGACATAGAAAAAAATACTAAAGCAACTGACAAATGGTACACTTCCATACAGTATGGAACAGGATTAGGTTACAAAAACCAAAAAGTTGAGGATGATTTTTACAAAACAATAGAACCAATCATACTAGAAGAGAAAACTGGACCTCAATTTGTTAAAACTATAAATAAAGGCTTTTCTGAAAAAATTGGATCATCCTCTGATTTACAAAAAATGTACGAAGAACAAATTGCTTTTGAAAATTTACTAGAACCAACCGAACTAGTTGAAAAAATAAATGAAATAATAACTCAAATTAAATTTAAAAACACAGATTACATTCAAAGCGATACTATTGTTTTTAAAAATAAAGATATAATCCCAATGAGTCAGGTTTTTGCTTTATATGCTATTAACAAAATTACTACTATTGCCAACTCAAACTAAATAATGCCTGTAACTTTCTTACCATACAATCCTATTTCTGCATTAGATAAAATTATAACCAAAGAAGATGGTTCCCCTTTGCAAGGAGAAATTAATATTTATAAAAAATTATTCACTGATTTAAATATTAGTGAGGATAATTGGTTTGTATGGCACGATTTAAAATTGCCATCACATTCGGATAGTTATAATTATTATAAAAAGACTAGTGCTCAGATTGACTTTCTAATCTTATGTAAAGAAGGGATATTGGTTTTAGAGGTAAAAGGTGGCCCTATTTCAACTAAAGAAAATGATTTTTTTTATGGAAAAATGTTTCAAAAAAAAATGAAACAGAATCCTTTTAAACAAGTTGAAGGATATAAATTCACCTTAAAAGACAAGTTATTAAATAATTTTAAAAATTGTTTTTTTTGTGATGCTGTTGCATTACCTCACGTTAATTATAAATTTAAATCTAAACTCATTGATTCCAATTTACTTTGGACTGAATTCACGGCAAAAGAATATGATAATTCAATAGAAAAATTTATTAAACACACTTTTTCTCATACTAAAAAAAGGCATAAAAAACACTTTCGTACATACTCAGATATATCACCCAAAGAGATTAATGCAATAAAAAATATTCTCAGTCCTAAAGTAAATGATAAAAATGAATATCATACTAATGATACATTAAAATGGCTTGGAATACAAAATATTGAAATTCTAGAAGGATTGAATAAAAATCCAAGAATTATGATTGAAGGGCCTCCAGGAAGCGGAAAAACGACTATCGCCAAAGCATTTATAGATAAACAAATTGGAAAAAAAGGTATATATATCTGTTGGAATAATTTGTTAATGCACTACACAAAAAATACATTAAAAATACGAGACAACACAAAGGATATAGAAGTAACTACTTTTTTTAGATTCATTAAAAAACATAACCCTAAAAAAACATATGCCGAAATCACATTGCTTTCGGAAGAACAGTTTTATCTGTTGCTAAGAGATACACTTGCCAATCTTGAGAAAACAAATTTTTATGACTTTATTGTTATTGATGAAGGACAAGATATTTTTGATAGAGGATTGGACTTATTTTTAAATAAATTATGTGGATACAATGAAAATGGATTAACAAATGGTAACTCGTTGGTATTATATGATATTGATCAAAGCTATTCATTAGGTGGTAGATCAGTAAGTGAACTAGCGGACCTTTTAACAGAATATTTCACTCATTTTAAATTGAATGAAATAAAGCGAAGTGCTCAAAACCCAGATATACGATTATTATCTTCAATCATTTTAGAAAATCCTACAGAAATTTTGAGTAAAAAATTTAATGAAACATATAACAATATTTCAATTAAAAAGCACTCTTCCTTATCTAAAGTAAAGAAACACCTAGTCAACAATGTTTTAAATTCAATTAGACAAGAAAATTCATCACTTAAAGGAGCAGACTGTATAATACTTATAGAATCTAAACTATTAAAAGGAGAATATCTAGGTAATCCAGATATGCATTACGAATTAGCTATTAAAGATATTGAAGAGTTAAGCGAAAAAAATATTACCGATACAGCAAATAAATTAAGGTATACATCTATTTTAAAGTATAAAGGCCTTGAGAGTAAAAATGTATTCTTAGTTGTAACAGAACCTTCGGACTATAATAAATACGAGCTCTTTATTGGAATAACTAGAGCAATAAATAATGTTGAAATAAATATAATTTACTGATGGAAGTAATTAATCAACATATAAATAAACATATAGCTCCATTTATAAAAAGCCCAACTGATGGGTTTGAGGAAATCTTTTCTAAAATAGTTAATAGCGAAAAAGAAAGATTAAAAAAGCTATTAATTTATGTTGATAGAATACTAAACATTAATGCTACTTCTAACAACTCAGAAATAAACTACTTACATCTTCATATTGAAAAAGATTTTGATTTTAACGATAGAACATTAATCCTAGATTTTCTAGTATTAAAACACTTTTTATATTCTTTAGATAACGATAAATCTGAAATAGTTAATGAGCTAATACAAGAAAAAATTTCACGTTTAAAAAGAGATATAATAAACAATCAAATACCAGCCAATGCAAGTGGAAGAAATGGTGGAAATCGAATTTACAAAAATTGGAAAAGTAAAAAGGATGAAAAAAAAGCTGAGTTAAATTTTAATAAAACAATACTCTATTCTGATAATCTACAAGTTTATACACTGGTAAATACCTTAACTAGATACTTCACTGAATGTATTGATAAATTTAAATCAAAACAATATGTAATTAAAATTGAAGATGTTAGTCAAAAGAAGTCTTATGTTGCCATTAATAAACAAAAAACATTAGATCAAATATTAAACCAAATAGACCAAAATGAGCAGTTAGTAGATAACTTAGAAAATATTATTCTTTTTGACAGTGAAAGTAAATCAAGCTTTATCAATTTCAATTTAAAAGAACTTCTTGAGTGGAATGGAGATGGAACAACATTCAAAAAATTACTAATTATAACTTTTGGCAAAAAAAAAGTAAATATAAATAACTTGAAAAATAAATTAAATCAAGTTGACTTTAAATTTAATACAGAAAAAAATGAGTTATTAAAACCCTATGTTATCACAAATTATGAAGTCAATAAGTTGATAAAAATAGATAATCAAAAGCAACTAAAAACAAATTTTTACGGTATTGAAAGTAATACCTTTTGGGATAGCTTTCTATTAGAAACACAAATACACGAAAACTTATACGAATTAATCTCAATAAAAATGAGAAATATATATTCGTTAGTTATTAATGAAGAGATAAAAGAGATTGTATTAGAAAGTATCTTTGGTGGTAACGAAGGAACAACTCTTATTTCAGAAACTACACAACAGGAATTTCCTGATGAACTCAAAAATGAATTAAAAGAAAACCTATCTAATACATTAGATTACATTATTTACTCATCTTGGAAAGATGAAATTAAAAAACTTATTCACGAAAACACTACCATAGTTATTTCAAATGAATTCTTAGAAAATAATATATTAAAAAAAGAATTGCAGAAAGAGCTAGGACTTTCACATTCTAACAAATTAATCAATTGGGAGGAATTAAACTCAATGACCTCTGAAAACTTATTAATTCTAAATTACTTAGACCCTGGGCATTACCCTTATTATTTTTACCCAAATATTATTGAAATACCTACTATCAATTCTAAAGGAATTTTCCTCAATCTATTGTTTAAAAACAAATTTCAATGGGCAAATTACAATAACAACAATGATTATTACAAACTACTTAATCATCAAGTAAGATCTGACTATTTTGATTGGATTGCTGTTAAAAACAAAGTAAATAGCCTAAGACCTAAAGTTAAAGAAAAAACTTCTTGGGATATAGAAAGCACATATGTTAACAATGGTAATAAAGAGGTAATAAGAATTAAGCTTTTATCTGAAAAAAAGCCTCATAATTATCAAACTTCAGACTTATTTATCTATAAATCTAATGATACAAATAAAGTTGTGAGAGCAATAGACTTATTGGCTCTAAATCCAACTGAAATACAGAGCTTAGATTATATAATAAATGCACTTCCAATATATGATAAACTAGCAGACATAAACAAACAAGAGGAAGAATTAGATGTTATCCGTAAAAAATTCAATATAGAAGACGGAGAAGATGCTGGGCGTCTATGGAAAGTTCTATTAAAACGTAAATCAGAAGACAAAGGGAAAGAGTCTTTGTATTCTGAAATTCAGGAATTATTAGGCCAACAGAACCTTAAGATGGTTTCCTTTCAACATTTTGAAAATCATTGGATAAACCCTGAAAGTAAATCGTTAGCACCTATTGTTAAAAAAGTGTTTTTATCAATTTGTAATTACCTAAATCTTCCTAAAACTTATATTATTCTGATAAGTCGAATTAAAAATAAAACAAAGCAAACTACCAGAAATAACACAAGAAAAATGAATCTTTTATTTAAAGATTTATTTGATGATGGTTGTTTTGATGATATTTCAAAGACAAGAGAAATACTAATTACCAAAAAAGAGTATTATCAAAAAAACCATTCTTTAGAAGAGTTGGGTATTGATGAAAATCATTTACTTGAAAACTTAGTGGCTTTAGTAGAATTAATTAACCCTGAAATTAGCTTGCAAAAAGTAGATTCAATTGAAAGCATCAATTTATGAGTATAATAAACGAAAAAAGAGAATCTCTTGAACGATTTATAAAAGAGCAAACTTTAGGTCCAGGAATAAATGGTTTTAGGTTTATTGATGTTGAAAATGAAGATTTTCAGAAAACAAAAATAGACAAACTAAAACCTATTGATTATACTAATGAAATAATAGATATTGTTCCTGCTGCAGTATATAGTACAGGTATATTATTTCCTCAAGATAATAGCAAAACCTGTAATGAAGGAATCACTCTTGATAATAACGAAGGTAATGAAGATGAAGAAAATAAATCAGAAGAATCAAGTACTCAAAACACAAGTACCGATAATATAGAAGAAACAGATACGATAGCACTAGATCAAATGTTTCCTAAAACTATGGGAGTTACTTGCTGTCTAGATAATAGATTTTTGGGAAACGAAAATTTAGAGATTAAACTTAATGCTAGGTATTATAGTAAATTAAAAAGAAAAAAAGATAATGGTTTTAATAAAAAATATGCAGTAAACTGTGAATTGTCTTTCGAAAAAATTAACCAATTCATTGAAAAACATGAATTAAAAAACTTTCATTTAAAAGAGGTAAATGGTAATTTATATTTACTCATCAATTATCTTAGTTCTGAAGAAATTTCTCAACTAAAAGCTAGAATTAGAGAGATTCAAAAAGAAATTACCGAAGAAATTTTCTCTGAACATAAACCCGCTTTTTCAAATAACAGATTTTTAACAAAAGAGAAAAGAAATTTAAGCAGTCTAAAGTCAACAATTTTTAATGATTTAAAATACAAAATAACAGATGTAAAACAAAGGAAAACTCTTTATGATATTTCTCAGAAAATAGAGATTCTAGAAAATACAATTAGTCATTTTGTGGATTTATTAGAGGTAAACGGTGGAGGATTTGGATTATGGCGATCAAAATTAATTGAGAGAATTATATCTATCAAAAAAATTAATTTCCCAAAAGATAAAAATAAAGTTTCATTCTTATATAAAGATTTAAATGAGGATTTTATTGTTTCTGATATAGATGGAAATATTATTAGTAAAGGCTTAACAGATGTTTATCAAAATGAAATTAATAAAGAAGACGGCAATGCTTCTTTATCATTAAACCTGCAACTGAGTAGAGATACAAGAAACTTTAAAAACTCTAATAAGATTTTTGTAAAAGTTCAGTTAATTAATACAAGTACACCATTTACACAAGAAAAAGATAGCTCTAGATATTATTCCACTTTTAATGAAAAAGTAAATGAAAAATGTTTTTTTGGTGTTAAACTATCAATTACTAATAAACATCTTATTCCCTATAATGAATTAAGTTTAGATACTTCTAAAATGGAGTATTCAGAAGATGAAACAACTGATTATATTTATAGACAATTTGAAGATTTTGGTATAGGTCACGGTTGTTCGGTAAAGTGGGATAAAAATCTCAACACCATTGAATCGGAATATATTCCAATTTGTGACACTCCAGATGTTGATCCTACTCCTAGAAACAAATCAAAAGCTTTAGTTAAAGACAAAAAGGGAAATTATAAGAATCCTTTATTTTTAGAAAATTCGAAGGCACAACAATTTAAATGGCTCTCAACTTTTTCTGACGCAAAAAATGAAGAGGTCATTAGTGGATTAAATGCTTTTGTTGACGCCTATGGAAATTGGATAAAAGACAAGAGAAAACGAGTAAACGACCAAGAAAAAAAAATAGCTAATCAAGAACTTAAAAAATGCTCACTTGATTATCAGAGAATGAAAGAAAATATTAATACCCTTCTTTCAAATGAAATAAATATAGAATCCTTTAGATTAATGAATTCTGCTATGTTTATGCAGATATGGCATTCTGTAAATACTAAGAAGAATAAAGTACTTCCATTAATGGAAGATGTTAGTTTTTCAAACTTCAATACCGATTTTTATAAAAAAGCTAGTGACAAATTATTTTCAGAAACAGAATCGACTTCTTGGAGAGCCTTTCAATTAGCCTTTATTTTATTGAATTTAGATGGCATTTTTAAAAATGAAGATGATATTAATTGGGAAAAAAGAAATGAATATGTTGACTTAGTTTGGTTTCCAACTGGTGGAGGAAAAACAGAGGCTTATCTAGGGTTAATAGCATTAACTATAATAAACCGTAGAAAACTTCACAAAGAAAGAGGTGGTGGAACTGCTGCAATAATGAGATACACCTTAAGGTTATTAACATTGCAGCAGTTCCAAAGGGCTACTTTGATGATAATGGCACTTGAATTAATTAGACGTTGGGATGTTTCTATTTTAGGAAAAGAACCAATAAATATTGGATTATGGGTAGGAAATAATTCAATTCCAAATAAACTGACATACAGAGTTAATGATAAAAACAAAGACTCTTTACAATATGAATTTGAAAAACTAAATGATATTAAAGGAAAAGAGAATAAAGTTCCTTTTAATGAATGTCCTTGGTGTAATTCAAAAATAATTGGGGACACAATTCCAGATAAAACTGATGATATTTATAATAAAAACAGATTACATCTAAAATGTTCAAATAAAAAATGTTCTTTTTCATTTGGAAGATTATTAAGTAGAAGACGACAAGACCAAGGACCTATTCCCGTTAATCTTTGTGACGAAACAATATATCAACACCCTCCTAGTTTGCTTTTTGGAACGGTCGATAAATTTGCTCAATTAGCTCATAAGGTTTCGAATTTAGATACAGCAAGAAATAGAGATTCTAGAAGATTGTTTGGAAGAGGAAATTGGGAAAATGGAAAACCTACAGATGGATATTTCCCACCAGATATTATTATCCAAGATGAATTACATTTATTAAATGGCCCTTTAGGTTCATCAGTAGCACTATTTGAATCGGCAGTTGACCAATTATGCACAAGAATAGATGGCACAAGGCCTAAAGTAATATCATCTACCGCAACAACTAGAAATACAGGCCTTCAAATTGCAGCTTTATTTGATAGAAAAGTGAATCTGTTCCCAAAACAAGGCGTAGAATGTGATGATTCTTTCTTTTCATTTTACAAAAGATCGTTCTCTAGTAATGATAAAGAAGATTTTATTTACGAATCTAAGAGAAGGTATATAGGCATATTACCAACAGGAAGAACTCAAATTTGGATGCAAATGAGGTTAGCTGCCATAACAATGACTCATAGAGCTTTGTTTGAATTGCAACAATTGGGGAATAGTGAAACTATAGATTTTGAAAAATACAACTCGTTTGAAGAGGCTATGGATTATTTTCATACTATTATTTCTTATTTTAATAGTCTAAAAGAAGTTGGAAAAACTCAGTCACAAGTGCAGTCCTACATTTTAAAAGAAGTTCGTAGGGTTTTCAATAGAGTGATTAGACCACAAAAACTACTTCATTCTTTATATACTTATGGGCCAATAGAAGAGTCAGAGTTGACAGGAAGACTCTCTGGTGAGGAGGTGAAAAATGAGCTTAAAAAAGTAGAAGAAAAATGGGACGCTTCATTAAGGTTTGCTCACATAAAAAATGCTGAAATAAAAAGAGGGAATATTCCTCCTGAGTTTTTGGTCGCTACAAATATGATTTCTGTTGGAATAGATGTTTCTCGCTTTAATTTAATTATTATGAACTCTATGCCTAGAAATACAGCCGAATACATACAGGCTAGTAGTCGTGTAGCAAGAGATTCTTATGGCTTAGTCCTTACAGTGCATCATCCTTTTAGAGCAAGAGATATTTCGCATTATGAGAAGTTTATTGAGTTTCACGAAAAAATGTATAGTTATGTCGAACCAATATCGATAACTCCATTTACATCTAAGTCTGTTAGCAGATATTTAGGACTATACTTAGCTACAATGTTGCGACACACAACTGATTTTGTAGAAAGAGTATCTGCATCTAATATTTGTGACATTTCAGATTCAGATGTGTCAGATATAATAAGTCAATTAACAGCTAATTTTGATAGTCGTATTATTAAAAACAAAATTTATGATAAGGAAATTCAAAATCTTCTAAAACCACAAAATATTGATTTTATAAAGTCCTGGATAGAGGAAGCTTTCAAAGAATGGAGAATAGAAGCATCTAAAACTCTTGCAGATAACAAAACATTTGTTTTTAGTAATAAATCAAAAAGAACAAATGCTAACCAAGAACAATTATATGTTGATTTAGATGCCTATGAAGCCGATATTCATAGTAAAAAATGGCAAATACCTATGTCATTAAGAGTAATAGAATCTGAAGCAGCAATAAAAATCAATTCAAAATGAAAATACTAAATCAATCACAATATAATCAAGGAATTGGCAAGTTCAAACTTCTATCATCAAATGCAGGTGTAGGCTCTATTATTACTACTAAATTAGGTTCTTATGCTTTAATATTAGACATTAATAAGTGGAAGTTTATAGAATGGGCTAATAGAAAGATTTCATTAATTAGAGAGAATGAGTCTGATAATCAAAAAATATATGATCGAGCAGAGAGTGAAATAAACAATAGAGGACTATTGATAGTAGATGATAAAAGATTTGTAGAATTCTTGAAAATAGAAAAAGAGCTAGAATCTTTAGTTTGTCTGATAGATATTCCACATATGTCATTAAATGAAAGTTTTAATACTCCTAATTGGAAAAATCACCCGATAAAAACTGCACTTGCTAGAAATGAAGAAGAAGGTAAGTCTTCTGATTATATGATAAATGCTGCTCATTTTCCTAAATGGTTTATCAGTGATAAAGGAAAAAAACTAAAAAAAATTAGTGAGTGGAAAGATATCTGGAAAAATGAATGTAATAAACAGAATGGCAAATTAAAAATGCCCCACTTTGCTCCTCCACGAGATGGTAATGATTTTAAACGTGAATTTAAATCGAAAAATATAGAAGGTACACTTGTCGATAATAGAGTCTATCAAACTTTGAATCAAACAAATATGTTATTAATATGCCCAAATGGGCATTTATCCGATATACCTTGGTCTAAATACTTAAACTGGAAACTTAATCACAGAAATGAAGACCCTGAAGCCAAAGATTTATTAGGGTATGATGGTTGTTGTACAAAACCAGAATTAATTTGGACTGAAAGCAAGAATAAATCTGAAGGGTATGGGAGTATTTTTATTCATTGTAATAATTGTGGTTCAGGTAAAGATCAATCTTTTAAAGTTAATTTAGAAGGTATAAATAGTATTAAACCAAAATGTAAAGGTGAAAAGCCTTGGGAACAAGAATTAGATAGTTATTCAATTCCTAATGAAAATTGTTCAGAAGAGATGCGAATCGCTCTGGTAACTGCAAATAATGTTTATTATGCCAGTGGTTTTTCAAGTTTATATATTCCAATGCATCTAGCGGAGAATAAATCAAAAGAATTGATTGATGCTTTAATTGTATGTAATGATAAATTTAATCGAACATTAGGTACAAAATTTGAGAAATCAAAAGAACAATGGTTTAATAAAAATGTTGATGAAGAGTTTTTAGAAATAGACTGTGGCGTAAATATCTCAGATTTATCATTTTCAATTGATGAACTTATTTCAAAATTGGGAACTGAGTTTAATAATGATTGTACAGATGATAATATAGATAATTTCGAAAACTACAGATGGCAAGAATATCATTGTTTTACACAAAACCCTTCAAATAAGGATAATGGACTAAAGTTTACCGACATTGTATTGTCAACTGAGTTAAGTTCTTACTTTTCTAAAGTGCAACAAATTGAAGAATTAAAGGTCACACAAGTACAACTAGATTTTACCAGGGTAGAACCGAGAGATAGAATTGTTAAAAATGGTACAGTTGAGTATTCTAAAGAGGCTAAAAATATTTTTTCCGAAGAAGCAAATAAACTCTTTATATTACCAGCTAATGAATCTTTAGGTGAAGGTTTGTTTTTTCAATTCAATCAAAAAAAATTGGATGATTGGATTAATTCAAATGAGAAGGTATTATCTGAAAGATTTAAACGCTTTATGCAAGAACCAAATATTGATATTCAGGGAGCAGCAACAATGCGTAAAATATATAATAATGGAATTAAACATTTTTTAATCCATAGTTTTTCCCATATGATTATGCGTGAACTAGAATTTTCTTGCGGTTACCCAACTGCGAGTTTAAAAGAACGTTTGTACATCTCAAATAACCCTGAAAAACAAATGTCAGGTGTTTTAATATATACAGCAGAAGGTTCTGAAGGAAGTATGGGAGGTTTAGTTTCACAAGGGGAGCCTGAAAGGATATCTGTAATTATAAAAAAAGGATTAGAAAGAATGGAAAACTGTTCTTCTGATCCTTTATGTTGGGAGTCCGAAGGTCAAGGTGTTTTTGATTTAAATTTAGCTTCTTGTTTTTCTTGTTCACTAGTTTCAGAAACAGCTTGTGAAGAAATGAATTTAGGATTAGATAGAAGAGTTTTGATAGATGAAAAATTTGGGTATTTTGGTTAGATAAAAATCATTAAAGATAAAATTCGTATCGAAAAAGTTTAAGATGGTATAAGTAAGCTCAAAAAAAATATGGTGAAGAAGCCGAAAAATTTGTTATGTAATTTAAAAGTAGCCCCCATGCAGTTATTCAATTTAAAGGTTAGAAAACTGTATACAAATCAGTTTTATGAAAATAAAATTCTATGGTATGATATTTCTTAACTCTTTTAGCTAAAAATAAATAAAATGTTACCAAAAGAAAAAAAAATACAATATTGAAGTTATTTAGTAAATATAAATCGAATGAAAGATTAAACTTCAGAGACAATAATGGAACACAATCCTTATGAAGAAATCTAAAAAAATGATAATTGGAATAAAGAAGTTATAAAATTGAAAAAGTAACAAATTAAATTGTATTATAATATATTTAATATTCTTTAAAACTTATATTCTCCCAAAGGTTTAGGGAAATCTTCTGGATTTGCCGCTAAATGATAACGAGGGTCATCTATGCCTTCTTCTATAATTCCTGTAAAAATTGGACTTGCTTTGTATAAAAGTATCTTACAGTCTTCACTTAAATGTTTTAGGGTAATTGTTTTACCTTCCGCTTTGTATTTTTCTACCAAAGCAAAAATAGCTTCAATAGCAGAATGGTCAGAAACACGTGCTTCAACAAAGTCAATTTCTACGTTTTGTGGGTCGTTTTTAATATCAAATTTTGAGTTGAAATCAGTAATACTTCCAAAGAAAAGTGGGCCCCAAATTTCGTAAATTTTAGTTCCATCTGCTTTAAAACGTTTTCTAGCTCTAATTTTCTTGGCACTTGTCCAAGCAAAAGACAAAGCAGAAATAATAACACCTACAAAAACGGCAATTGCTAAATCAAAGAAAACAGTAACTGCAGAAACAATTATTAAAACAAACGCATCTGAAACTGGTATTTTCTTTAAAATTCTAAAACTAGACCAAGCAAAAGTTTCAATAACCATCATAAACATAACACCAACAAGAGCTGCAATTGGCACTTGTTCTATGTATTTATCTGCAAATAAAATAAAAGTAAGTAAAGTTAATGCCATCATAACACCAGATAAACGTCCACGACCACCAGCATTAATGTTAATAACAGTTTGGCCAATCATTCCACAACCACCAGTTCCACCAAACATACCACTTACAATATTTCCAGCTCCTTGTGCAGCACATTCTTTGTTTCCATTTCCTCTAGATTCTGTTAATTCGTCTACCAAATTCATAGTCATTAACGTTTCTATCAAACCAACAGATGCAGCTAAAAAAGCATAAGGCGCAATAAATTTTAAAGTATCTAAATTAAAAGGAAGGTTGCTCCATAATTCTAATAGGTTTAGTTTGCTCGAAATTTCATCAATTCCGTTTAAACCTGCACCACCACCATCTCTAATAAAATCTCCAACGTTAATAGAACTAATTCCACCAAATATTGAAATTAAAGTCACAATTAAAATAGCTGTTAAAGCTGCAGGAATTTTCGAAGTCAATTTTGGTAAACCCCAAACAATTAGCATGGTTAACAATACCAAACCAATCATTGTGTAAAGTGTTTCTCCTTCCATTGTCGTTTTTACAACTCCGCTATCTTTTACCGAATAAAAACCTTCATCAGAAGCATTAAAAACAACTTTTTTTGTTTGCTTATCAAAAACCTGACCTTCTGATAGTATAAAAACTTCTTCGTTTGTGCTTGCATTTTTTACTGAAGAACCATCAATAGTAAATAACACAGTGTTGGAAGCTAAATCTTTAACTTCATTATTAGAAACATTATATATTAACTCTTTAGATTCAGTATCTCGCATGTTTTCACCGAAAACATCTTTTTTATTTTCTGTAAACATGCCTAATTGTGCCATAAAAATAACAATAGCTAAACCGTTTACGAATCCCATCATTACTGGATGTGGTATTAATCGTACAAATTTTCCTAATTTAAAAACACCGGCAAAAACTTGAATAATTCCCATTAAAACAACGGCGGCTAATAAATAAAAGTAGCCCATGTTTTCTATAGGAGTATCAAAAAGTAATCCTTTTGCGTGACCTTCTTGTATCATAGTTACAAAAATTACAGCAACAGCACCAGCTGCTCCAGAAATTAACCCTGGTCTTCCGCCAAAAAGTGCAGAAATAATTCCTACTACAAAAGCACCAAATAAGGCTACAATTGGACTAATTTGCGCCACAAAAGCAAATGCCACAACTTCTGGTATCATTGCTAAAGAAACAGTTATACCTGCAAGAACATCATCTTTTGCGTTTGGTAAAATCTTTTTTATAAATTCAGTCATTTTGTGCCTTTTTAGAAGTCGGCAAAGATACTCCGTTTTTTTAGAAAATTAAATTTCTTTGTAAGTATCGTACACAAGTTTTATATTTCCGTAGGAATTCTTTAAAGCCACTTTAGAATCTGCTTCATTTTTAAAAATAACTTTTGTAATTCCTTCTTCAAGTTGAGGTATTAATTCTTTATCATAATTAGAACTCATTAAAAACCAATAAGTTTCTTTTAATTTGTTTCCGTTTTGATAATATATATGATAGGTTGTAATTAATTTTTTAATAATTGTTAAGTTAAAAATACCACATTCTTCTTCCACTTCTCTAATAGCGGCAGTTTTTACGCTTTCTCCTTTTTCAATTCTTCCTTTTGGTAAATCCCATACGTTATTTCTATAAATAAAAAGCACTTCATTTTTAGGGTTTAAAACAAGGCCTCCAGCTGCAGGAACTACCTCAATTTTGTCAAGGAAAATTGCCCAATCTTTCTCTAAATCAGAAGAATATAAGTTAATTCCTTTAATGTTTTTATTTCTTAATTTATGAACCACTTCATCCATTACAACATTCTTAAAAAGATACACAGGAAAATTATTTTCTTTTTTTGAAGAAGATGTGATAATTATTGGTTTATCATTTACAAAAACTTTATACATTTGCGATATGATTTTAAACAAAGATACTGCAAAAAAAACAGCAGAACTTTTATTGCAAATTAAAGCAATAAAATTGAGTCCAAATAAGCCATTTAATTGGGCTTCTGGATGGAAATCGCCTATATATTGCGATAATAGAATTACACTTTCATATCCACCAGTACGTGTCTTTCTAAAAGAAGAAATTGCTAAAATTGCGGAGCAACAATATGGAAAACCAGATGTTATTGCAGGTGTGGCAACAGGAGCAATTGCTATTGGTATTTTGGTTGCACAAGAATTGGGTGTGCCTTTTGTATATGTAAGACCAGAACCAAAAAAACATGGTAGAAAAAACCAAATTGAAGGACATTTAGAAAGCGGACAAAATGTTGTTGTAATTGAAGATTTAATTAGTACAGGAAAAAGCAGTTTAAATGCAGTTGAGGCAATTAAAGAAGCTGGTGGTGTTGTAAAAGGTATGGTGGCTATTTTTTCTTATGGTTTTGAAGTTGCAAGTAATAACTTTAAAGAAAAAAACGTAAGTTTAACAACTTTAAGTAATTATGACAATTTATTAGAACAAGCTTTAGATAGTAATTACATTTCTGAAAAAGAATTAGTTACTTTACAAGAGTGGAGGTCTAACCCAAGTGAGTGGAAACAATAATTTAATATTTTAAGTATGAATATAGAAGGTAATAGCGTAGTTGTAAAAAAATCTCAAAAAGAAATGTTTGAGTTCTTAACAGATTTGAAAAATTTTGAACAGTTAATGCCCGAATCTATTCAGAAATTTGAAGTAGATGGAGATTCTTTTATCTTTGGATTAAAAGGAATGCCAGAAATTAGATTGGTTTTAAAAGACACTACAGAATATTCTAATATTACTTTAGGAGCAGCAAGTAGCAAGTTAGATTTTGAGTTGGTTGCGGATATTGATGAGGTTGATGCAGAAACTTGTGAAGTAAAATTAGACTTTAATGGTAAGTTTAACATGATGATGGCAATGATGGTAAAAAAACCATTGACTAATTTTATAGAAACTTTATCAGACAATTTAGAAAAAGTTTAAGCAAAAGAAATTTCTTTAATTCCGAATTCTTTAATAAGGTCATCTTCTAACGTAACTTGAAGCTTTCCGTCTTTAGAAATTCCGGAAATAATACCCATAAATAAATTACCATTACTATCTTTAAACATAGTAGTGGTATTTTTTTTGAATAAAAATTTAAGATAACCTTGTTCTAAATCATCAAATTTTTCTGAATTTAAAAGTTGAACCTTCTCTTCAATTTTAGAAATTATTTTTTTTAACAAAAAATCTAAATTGTAATCTTTATTCGTTTCAATTTTTAAAGAAGTAACACTTTTAATTGCATTTGAGAAATCAATTTGATTCACATTTAAGCCAATTCCAACAATTGTGTTCTTAATTCTATCTCCAATAAAAGTATTTTCAATTAAAATACCACATATTTTTTTGTTAGCTGACAGAATGTCGTTAGGCCATTTTATAAAAAGTTTTGGTAGTTTTTCATCAGAAAGTACTTCAAAAACAGCCAAAGAAATGGCAAAATTTAAATATTTTTTATGCTGAATAGCAAGGTTTTTAAAACGAATAAATACACTGAAAGTTAGGTTTTTAAAGGGTTTAGACTGCCAAGTTGTTTCTTGTTGGCCACGTCCATTTGTTTGGTTATCTGTTGCAACAACCGTAAAGTTTTCTAGAGTAGAATTCTTTGCCAAATCTTTTAAAAAAGAATTGGTAGAATCGATGGCATTAAGTTTGATTATTTTCAAGTGTTAAATAAACTGTAAACTAGTTCAATATTACATAAAATACTCGCAAAAAAATAATAACTTTGCGATAAATTAGAAAAAAAATTAATGACAAAAAAGCCAGTCAACACAGACGAGTTAATCGCTGCAATAATAAAAGGAATTGATGATGTTAAAGGAGAGAACATTCAATTACTAGACTTACGAGAAATAGAAAATACAGTATGCGATTATTTTATAATTTGCTCTGGTGGTTCTAACACCCAAGTAAACGCAATTTCTGGTTCAGTACAAAAATTAGTAAGCAAAGAACTTAAAGACAAACCTTGGCATATAGAAGGACAAGGGAATTCTGAATGGGTTTTAATGGATTATGTAAACGTAGTTGTGCACATATTTCAAAAACACGTTAGAGAATTTTATGATATAGAAAGTCTTTGGGGTGATGCAAAAATTACTGAAATAAAACCAGTTTAAACTTTTTGATTTTTAAAACACATGAGTAATTCAAATAAAGAGAAAGATTCTAATGCGCCTAAATTTAAGTTTAATGCTTATTGGATTTATGGTGCTATATTTTTAGTATTAATAGCCGTACAGTTTTTTAACAGCGGAGATCTAGCTACAAAAAGTATATCAAAAAACGAATTTACAGAAGTTTTAGAAGATAATGATATCTCTAAAATTGTAGTGGTAAACAATAATATTGCACAAATTTTTATTAAAGAAGAAGCAATTAAAAAAGAGCGTTACCAAAAATTAGTGAATTCTACTTTTTATAGAAAAGGTACTTTTTTATATGAATACAACTTTGGTGATTTACAAAATTTCGAAAATGATGTAGAGAAAATCAGAAATGAAAAAGACTTAAATTTCGATTTAAAAAATGAAAGTAGAACCAGTATGTTCGATACTATCATTGGTTTTTTACCATTTATTATTTTAATTGCTATTTGGTTATTTTTTATGCGAAGAATGTCTGGTGGCGGAAGCGGTGCCGGAGGCGGAGGTCAAATATTTAATATTGGTAAATCGAAAGCTAAATTATTTGATAAAGACACAAAAGTAAAAACAACTTTCGAAAATGTGGCTGGTTTAGAAGGCGCAAAAGAGGAAGTTCAAGAAATAGTAGATTTTCTTAAAAATCCAGAAAAATATACTTCTTTAGGAGGTAAAATTCCAAAAGGAGCATTGTTAGTTGGTCCTCCAGGAACAGGTAAAACTTTATTAGCAAAAGCTGTTGCAGGTGAAGCAGAAGTACCTTTTTTCTCATTATCTGGTTCAGATTTTGTGGAAATGTTTGTTGGTGTAGGTGCTTCTCGTGTTAGAGATTTATTTAAACAAGCTGCACAAAAATCACCATCTATTATTTTTATTGATGAAATTGATGCCATTGGTAGAGCTCGTGGTAAAAATAGTATGACAGGTGGAAATGATGAAAGAGAAAACACACTGAATCAATTACTAACAGAAATGGATGGTTTTGGTACAGATACCAATGTAATTGTATTGGCAGCAACCAATAGAGCAGATGTTTTAGATAGTGCATTAATGCGTGCAGGACGTTTTGACAGACAGATTTATGTAGACTTACCTAACATTAATGAAAGAAAAGAAATTTTTGAAGTACATATTAAACCTTTAAAATTAGCAGACGATGTTAATATAGAGTTTTTAGCACAACAAACTCCAGGTTTTTCTGGGGCAGATATTGCAAATATGTGTAATGAAGCTGCTTTAATTGCTGCAAGAACCGGTAAAAAAGCAATTCATCACCAAGACTTTTTAGATGCTGTAGATAGAATTGTTGGAGGTTTAGAAAAGAAGAATAAAGTAATTACACCAAAAGAAAAGAAAGTTATTGCTTTTCATGAAGCTGGTCATGCAACAGTAAGTTGGATGTTAGAACACGCTGCACCTTTAGTTAAAGTAACCATTGTACCTAGAGGACAATCTTTAGGAGCTGCTTGGTATTTACCGGCAGAAAGAATGATTGTTCAAACCGAACAAATGTTAGATGAAATGTGTGCTACAATGGGAGGTAGGGCAGCAGAAAAAATTATCTTTAATAAAATTTCTACAGGAGCATTAAGCGATTTAGAAAAGGTTACCAAGCAAGCAAGAGCAATGGTTACAGTATATGGTTTGAATGATAAGGTTGGTAATATTACTTATTACGATTCATCTGGAAACGATTCTTTTGTAAAACCATACAGTGATGACACTGCCAAAAAAATAGATACAGAAATTTCTAAAATGATAGAAGCTCAATATGAAAGAGCAATTGAATTATTAGAAAATAATAAAGAAAAACTTACTATTTTAGCAGAACTATTATTAGAAAAAGAAGTTATTTTTAAGGACGATTTACAAAAAATATTTGGAAAAAGACCTTTTGAAGAAGTAGAAGAAAAAATTGAAAGAATAATTGAAGAAGAAGTAAAAGTTCCCCCAGTTATTAATAAAACTGAAGAATAATAAAACATCTTTAATTTAAAAATGAATTTTTTTAAAAAACTATTCAACATTCCAATAAAGGAAGATACAGAGATTCAAAAACAAGAAGTCGAATTATCTTTAGACGACTTGTTTGTGCATAAGTTCCTTGAAAAAGGAGGCAAGTTCCTGTATTGTCTTAAAAAGGAAGAAGTAACATTCAATCTAAAAAATATTCTTAAAGAAAATAATTGGGAAGAAATTCTGTTATTAGATGATAAATTGTCTTCTTTTTTAAACAAAAAAGAGGCAAAAACAACAAAGAATTTTAAATCTGAAGCCCCAGTTTTTACAACTTGCGAACATTTAATTGCAGACAGTGGAGATATTTTATTTTCATCTAACCAATTAAAGAGTACAAAGCTTTTTGAGCTTTCAGAGAACTTTATTGTTTACGCGACTACAAGTCAGTTAGTTAAAGATACTGGTGAAGGTTTAACCGGAATTAAAATCAACAGAAAAGAAAATTTACCAACCAATATTTCTTCAGTAAAAAATTATAATGTCAATAATAATGATGATAATTTTTTAAACTACGGTAACAATAACTCAAAAAACTTATATTTGCTCCTATTAGAAGATTTATAATATGGGTAACCTTTTAAGAAGGAGTTTTTC
The DNA here is from genome assembly GCF_014352875.1 of Polaribacter pectinis. Classification (NCBI taxonomy): domain Bacteria; kingdom Pseudomonadati; phylum Bacteroidota; class Flavobacteriia; order Flavobacteriales; family Flavobacteriaceae; genus Polaribacter; species Polaribacter pectinis. The sequence goes on along the minus strand of NZ_CP060695.1, from coordinate 1,742,051 downwards.
TGGGATTATTTATGTCCTTATTTTTGTTTCTGCAATTCTTTTTTCTAAAGAATCGTACGTTGTTTTAACCTCTTTATTTGGGCTTCTTTGTATTTGGGAATTCTCTAAAATGATAAGTTTTAAGAGTCTAGTAACATATGTTTTCTTTGCATTAGCATTGTTTTTAATGATGAAAAGACCAGATAGTTATGCTATAACAGGTGTTTTAATAATTACTATTTTATCTTCTCTTTACTTAATTTATCAATTATTTTCCAAAAAAGAGATTTTATTTTCTAATGATAGATCAAAATTAGGGTTAACAATTAGATATCTTATTTTTTCTATGAGTTTTTTAGTGCTTTTACCTTTGTATAAAGGAGAGTACAACCCGTATTTAATGATTTGTATTTTAGTTTTAATTTGGGTAAACGATAGTTTTGCTTTTCTAGTTGGTAAAAATATAGGAAGGAGAAAATTATTTGTAACAGTATCGCCTAAAAAAACAATTGAAGGATTTATTGGAGGTATTGTTTTTGCATTATTAGCAGCATTGTTAATTAGTAAATACAACACAGATTTTACACTTATAAATTGGATTGTTATTGCGGTAATTGTTTCTGTAATAGGTACCATTGGTGATTTGGTAGAATCTAAATTTAAAAGACAAGCTAATATAAAAGATAGCGGGACAATTATGCCCGGTCATGGAGGGATTTTAGACAGACTAGATAGTTTGTTGTTTGCTGCTCCGTTTGTATATTTGTATATAAATTTTATTATTTAAAGTATGATTCGTTTTCACAAAGAAGGGTATAGAATTATTATTATTGCTTTTGTATTATCAATTGCAGGAATTTTATTGGTAGAAAAATTTATTGAAACTAGTTGGTTGGTAATAACAATTCAAATTATAATTATAGCTTTTTTAATAATTATTCTTCAATTTTTTAGAAACCCTAAAAGGTTAACTGTTTTAGGAGATGATACAATCATAGCACCAGTAGATGGAAAAGTTGTTGTAATTGAAGAAGTAGAAGAACCAGAATATTTTAAAGATAAAAGGTTACAAGTATCAATTTTTATGTCACCAATAAATGTTCACGTTACAAGATACGCAATGAGTGGTGTTGTAAAATATAGCAAATATCATCCAGGGAAATATTTGGTTGCTTGGCATCCGAAGGCATCTACAGAAAACGAAAGAACAACCGTAGTTTTAGAAAACAAAACTTTAGGCGAAGTTTTATACAGACAAATTGCTGGAGCTTTAGCAAAAAGAATTGTAAATTATGCTAAAGAAGGAGATAAAGTTGTGCAAGGAACAGATGCAGGTTTTATAAAATTTGGTTCTAGGGTAGATTTATTTTTACCAATTGGTACTAAACTAAATGTAAAACTTGGTGATAAAGTTAATGGAGGAGTTCAAGTGATAGCTGAAAAGTAATACAATGGATAGTGACTTAGACATAGAGTTTAAAAAAGCCTTCGAGAAGATTTCTGCGCTTAAAAAAGGAGTTGCACCAGATGTAATGCTTAAATTTTATGCTTTTTATAAACAAGCAAATTATGGTAATAAGTTCTCTGCAAATAACGGATTAAACGTAAGAAGTGCTTTTAAATTTAATGCTTGGGTGCAATTAAACGGAATGTCATCAGACGAAGCAAAAAAAGAATATATAGCATTAGCAAAAACAATTTTAAAATCATAAAAACTAAATCATGAAAAAAACATATACAGTATTATTTGTAGCAATGTTGGTATTTAATTTTACAGCATGTAAATCTGAATCAAAAAAAGAGAATACAAATGAAGTTACTACAGTAACTAAAAAGAGTAATGCTACTTTTTCATTAAAAAAAGCAACCAACGAAGTTAATTTTACAGCATATAAAACTACAGATAAAGTTGCAGTAGGTGGTCAATTTAAAGAAGTAAATATATTGTCTGGAGGTGAAGGAAATTCTATTAAAGAAGCTATTAATAATACAGAGTTTTCAATTCCTGTAAGTAGTATTTTTACAAAAGATTCTAGTAGAGATTATAAGATTCAAAAGTTTTTCTTTGGAGTTATGGATAAAACAAAATTACTTTCTGGAAAATTATTGATAGAAAACGATTCTATTGGTTCAGCTACAATTATAATGAATGGTGTTTCAGAAAAAGTTCCATTTACTTACACTATAAAAGATAAAACATTTTCTATGGAAGCAACAATGGACGTAAATAAATGGAATGCTGCTGCAGCATTAGCTTCTTTAAATAAAATTTGTGAAGCTTTGCACACAGGTTCTGATGGAATTTCTAGAACTTGGAATGATGTTGCTTTGAATATTTCATCAACTTTTTAAGTTTTTTTTAGGCTATTTGTAAAAAAATGCTATATTTGAAAAATTATTATTAACAAAACACTTTAAATTATATTAGAATTTAATTAACGATTGCCCTTTTTATCCCCCTAACTAATGACTAAAAAAATTTCCCCTAATTTTTTAAGACGTTTAATTGTCTTAATTATTTTTTCAAAATCATTAACATTCTTTTCACAAAATGTAGACGTATCAATAATTGTAGATTGGAACCAATGGTCTACAGAGAATAAAATTGAGTTATATTCTCCTACAGATATAAAACTTCTTACTATTGTACACCCAAATGGTTATTCAGCAGGATCATCTAGTGATGTTTATGACGCTATATTACCATCAACACCATTAAATATATCTGTAAATGATAATATACCAGCAGAATCTGGCTATTACGTAATTTTGTACGATAGATATGGAGATGGTTGGAATAGTAATGGTAACATGTCTATAACTATAGATGGCGTTGCTAATTCTTTTACTTTTGACGGTAATTTTTCTACAAGTGCAACAAATTCAGAAATTACACAAACGGAATATTTTGCTGTAAACAAAACTATTGTTTTAGATGATGCTAGCTTTAGTTACTCCAAAAATAGTTATTGTGGTGCAGATTCAAATCCGACACCAACAATTACAGGCGAAAATGGAGGAACATTCTCTTCAACTTCTGGGTTAAGTTTAAATAGTTCTTCAGGGCAAATAAACATTGCTGCTTCTACAATTGGTAATTATGTAGTTACATATACAACAACAAATCCTGATCAAAATAGTTCAACAAAAAATATATCAATTACAAGTGAAGATGTTGCAACTTTCTCATATCCAACATCAAGAGTAAATAAAAATGATTTAGATTTATTACCAACAACAACAGGCCAAAGTGGTACTTACAGTTCTACTTCTGGTTTAGATATTAATTCTTCTACAGGTGTTATAGATGTTTCTGATTCTACAGAAGGTACATATACTGTTACATACACAACTAATGGAAGTTGCCCAATAACAATAACAGATTCTGTAACAATTATAAATGAAGCTTTTCCTGGAGTATCACAATATCAAAATAGTAGTAAAAAATATATTGAATACATTCCTGGTACAATGCCAATTATTATTTCTGCACCTCATGGAGGAAGACTACAACCTTCAGAATTACCAACAAGAAGTTGTGGAACCAATGAAATGGATGATAATACGGATGTTTTAATTAAAGAAATTCAGAAAAAATGTTTCGATCAATTTGGGGCATATCCATATATTATTGTTAATAGATTGCATAGAAGGAAATTAGATCCTAATAGAAATGAAAGTGTAGCTACTTGTGGTAATTCTACAGCCAAAATATATTTTGATGCTTTTCATGGTTTTATAGACCAAGCAAGTACAGATATTAATAACAAATTTGGTAAAGGTTTGTATATAGATTTGCATGGTCAAAGTCATTCAATACCTAGAATTGAGGCAGGTTATAATTTACCTAGTAGTTCTTTTGATGAAGATTTAAATAATACTTCAACAAATACAACAGAGTTAGCAAGAGTAACTATTAAAAATCTTATTGAAAATAACATAAGCAATTCAACTTTTGAAGATTTAATTAGAGGTGAAAATAGTTTTGGAGGAATCATGCAAGTTACTGGAGGTATACAATATGCTAATTTAGGTTATGCAGGTTGTTCTAGAACTGAGGGTTATAGAACTGTACCAAGTAATATTGGAAACGGAAATCAAGGTTCTTGTGATGATACAAACCCTGGAAGCAATTCTTATTTTGCTGGAGATTATTACAGTAATATTAGACATGGTTCTGGAGATACTTCTACTAATAATTCTGTTGTACAAGGTGGTGGAACTGTAAAAGGTGGTGGAGGAACCATAGACGGAATAATGACAGAAGTTAACAGAAGAGTAAGAGATTTAGGTAGTGTATATTCTTCAACTTACGGTGTTTCTGATGGAAATAGCCCAACAATACCTTATTTTTCTAGAGATTATGCAAAAGTAATTGAAAAATTTATAGACGTACATTATAATGATTTCTCTAATTTTACTTTTACTGAAAATTCATATTCTATTCATGGTTTAGATCCAACTCCTACAATTAATGGAATTTCTGGTGGAACTTTTTCTAGTACTTCTGGTTTATCAATAAATAGTTCTACTGGTAAGATTGATCTTTCTGCATCTACACAAGGAACTTATATGGTTTCTTATACTGCACCAAATGTTGGTGAGTATTATAAAAAAGAATTTCAAATTACTATTAATGACGCAGCAGTAACAAATGAGTTTATAGCAAATTCTGGAAATTGGTCAGATTCTAATAATTGGAGCTTAACAAGATTACCAATTACTATTGATATAGTTTCTATACCTGTGGGTAAAACAGCAAACTTAAACCTAGAAAATGTATTTGTAAATAATATTTCTGTTGCTGGAGTTCTTAATATTAATGCAGGTAAATCTATTACAGTTACTGAAAACTTAACAACAACCGGTACTACCAAAATTAAGTCTAATGCAACAAGTAGTGGATCATTAATTGTTAATGGAACAGTAACAGGAAATATTTCTTACGATAGGTATATTAAAGATAACACAAGTTGGTATTTAATTTCTAGCCCGGTAGAAAATCAAGATATAGATCTTTTTGCAAATGCAACACCATTGCTTGCTGGTTCTGGAAATAATAGAAGTTTAAGTTCTTATAATAATGTTACACCAGGTTGGGATTATTACCAAAATGGAACTACAACTTCTGGTAATTTTACAATTGGTAAAGGACATTCTATTCGTATTTCTTCTGCAGGAAACATAACATTTACAGGAGATTTAAAAACAGATGATGTTGAAAAAGAGGTGAAAGTAGGAACAAATGGTTGGAATTTAATAGGAAATCCATTTCCTTCATTTCTAAACTTAAATGATCCCGCAAATTCAGTAAATAATATTATTGATATTAATTTTAATGTATTACAATCTGGTTTTAAAGCAATTTATTTTTGGGATACTGCTTCTGCTACTTATAAACCATTTAATAATGCTTCAGACGCAAAATATATTTCACCTGGTCAAGGTTATTTTGTTCGCGTAAGTTCTGATGGTATAATTAAGATGAACGAGAATATGCAGAACCATAAATCTGAAAATTTATTCATGAGAGGAGAATCTGAAAGGTTTGAAATAAAGCTTAAAATGAATAACGGAACTTTAGAAAAAAATACAGATATAAAATATATAAACGGAACAACTACAGGTTTAGATGACGGTTATGATGCAGGTTTGTTTAGCGGCAGTTCTACCTCATTTGCTTTGTATACGCATTTAGTAGCAGAAAATGATGGAACAAAATATGCTTTACAAGCTTTACCAGATTCAGATTTTAACTCAATGATAGTTCCTGTAGGAATTAATGCAATAGCAAATTCTGAAATTACATTTTCGGCAGATATTTTAAATATTCCTAATGGATTGAAGGTGTATATTGAAGACAAAGAGTTAAACACATTTACTAGAATAGATGAAACTAATGCTTCATATAAAGTTGAATTATCATCAGACTTAAATAGTGGAGGTAGATTTTATATTCATACAACAACAGAAACTTTATCTATTACAAATGATATTGTTAAAGAGAATATACAAATTTTTAAAACAGGTAAAAGAATTCTAACAATTAATGGTTTAGAACAAGGAAAATCTAAAGTGAAAGTATACAATACAATAGGAAAAGAAGTATTTAATACTAACTTTTCTAATCAACTTTCTAAAGAAATTATACTTCCAAAATTAACATCAGGAATCTATTTTATTCAACTAGAATCTAATTCAAAAAAAATAAATAAAAAAATAATTTTAGAGTAACCCCTAACTTTAATAATAATGAATTTACAAAAACAAACTAGTAAAGAAATTACTAGAAAAGAAGCAATACAAAAAATTGGCAATTACGGTAAATTTGCAGCTTTAACTGCATTAGGCACTTATATCATTTTAAGTCCAGAAAAAGCCCAAGCCGCTTCACCAGAAGATCCAGGAACAGGTTTCTTTTAAATTGAAATTAAACTTTTATTACTTAATATTTTTTTAACCCCTAAACTAAATACAATGAAAACTATTAAAAATCAATTATTATTTGCGTTCATTTTAACTTTTACAATTGCAACAAACGCCCAAGATAGACTTATGACATTGGGTGTGTACTCAAAATCTTTAATTGCAGAAAATATTGCAGAATATAAAGATGCTCCAATTATAGACAACAAAACATTTACTTATGAATATAAAGGCGGACAAGTACTTGTTATTTTTAATGGAAAAGAACATATAGAATACTATAACAACAATAAAAATTATATAAAATCTTCTATTAAATGGATTTCTAGAAGAGAATGTTTAATAACATTAAAAGAAATTAATTTACCAAATTTTCCTTTTAAAACAGGCACTCATTTAAAAATGGAAATTACTAAAATTAGAGGTAGAAACGTATACTACAAGTCTACATTAGGTGGTAGAACTTGGTTAGGTAAAATGAAAGAAGTGGACAGAGACGGGGAGAGCGTTATAGCGGCTAACTAACAGATTTTAGCGCTATATCTAGAGTCGAAAATCGGAAAGAATATCCATTCTTTTCGATTTTTTTTGATGAAAGCCTACTGCCTTCCAAAAGAATAACTGCTAATTCTCCAAAAACCATTTTTAAAATAAAAGAAGGAACTCCAATTGGTAAAAAAGGACGGTTTATATTTTTAGCTAATTCTTTAGAGAATGATTTACTAGTGTGATATTCAGGAGCAACTGCATTGTATGTACCAGATAAATTATTTTCAATGGAATAAATATACATTTCACATAAATCATCAATATGAATCCAAGAGAGATATTGGTCTCCAGATCCAAGAGGAGAAACAACAGGTGTTTTCATTTTCTCTAAAGCACCGCCTTTTTCAGCTAAAACAATACCTGTTCTTAAAATGGTAACAGGAATTTCTAAAGCTTTAAATTGTGTTGCTGCAGCTTCCCATTTTACACATACTTCACCTAAAAAATCGTTTCCTGCTTTGTCTTTTTCTTCGTAGATTTTATCTGTGGTTTTAGCTCCATAAAAATTACTTCCGGAAGCAGAAATAAATCCTTTTAATTCTATTTTTTGAGCCTTTATTTTATCAAAAATTAAATTTGCTGTTTCAACACGGCTATCAATAATTACTTGTTTTCTTTTATCAGTCCAACGTTCATCAGCAATTCCAGCACCAGCTAAATGAATTATATAGTCTAAATTTTCTAATACTTTTTCATCAATAAAATCTTTAGAAATATCCCATTTATACTCATTTTTAGCAGAAGGATTTCTGCTTAAAATTCTTACTTCATGATTTTTTTTAACTAATAATTCAGTAAGTCTTGTACCTACTAATCCTGTACCACCTGTAATTAATATGTTTGCCATATTGTAAAGATAAAAAAACCGCAATCTAAAAGATTGCGGTTTTTATAAATAATCTTTATAAGGTTATTTAATTTCTGTCATAGTATTGGTTATTAATGTTTTTAAGTGATTTTTATGTGCTTTAGTAGCAATATCACCCGTATTATTACTAACCCAAGTTTTAATGTTTTTAAGATTGTAAATTGCCATTGATTTAGCTGCAACAGGATATCTACTACTAGATTTTCCTGTAATTATATTAATCAATCCTTTAGTATAGGCAGCTTGTAAATTCTGACGGAAAGAATTAACGCTTCCTCTAATATCTTGTTTAAACATTGCATTGTTTAAATCTGTCATATAAGTAGATAATTTATATTCGTTTCCATACAATTCTGAATTTGAAATTCTTTGCAATGTATTCGGGTGCATAATATGTGCTAAAATTCTAGTTTGATAACTTAAAACTTGCTCATGAATTTTTGGGTCTTCTGTCCCACTAAAGAAATTATAGCCTCTTCTTTGTCTTGCTAAATAGTTATATACGTCTGCTGGTGCATTAAATGCATCTGGAGCAAAAACATATTTTTCTAAAGCATTCATTGCTCTTTTTTGGTCTTCTAAACTTACTGGAGTGTAAGGTTTAACAGATGCATCTTGCCCAGGTTTAGTTCTATCAACATAAACACCACCAATAAATCTTGATATAACACCAGCAGCAGTTGCAGATTGTCCACTTAAAATATAGTAAGCTTGTCTTAATTGCATGTAAGATTCACCAGAAGTTCCAAAACGAGTTTTAATATCTTTCATCATTGAATTAGATAATTCAATTCTGTCAATAGAATATCTAATTTGGTCGTTAGATAAATCGCCAATCATAACTCTTGGGTCAATTGCTTTTCCAGGTGAACGCATATCATCAGCATCATTTCCAAAAATTAATGCAGGTTCTGTAGATCTTGCTAATAAAGCTTCTCTTTCAGAATCTGATTTAAAAGGTGTGTAACCAAATTGAATAGCCCAAACATCATAAGGTCCAACAGCCATATCGTAATATTGCCCTTGTTTGCTTCTGTCTTTTGTTAAGTTGATTCCTGCATAATCCATCACTGAACCAGTTAACGCTTTTCCTTTAATGAAATTTGCATCTGCTAATTGTTCTGGAGAAAATAACTGACTTGCTTTCATATTGTGATTCAATCCTAAAGTATGCCCAACTTCGTGCATAATTAAAGATTTCATTCCTTGTTCTTTCATTCCTTTCATTTCTAAATCAGAAGCTCCAGCTGCAGCTAAAACCGTTTGACCGAACAATGTGTTTTCATGCATTAAATGCCCTTTAGAACAGAATAAATGATTGTTTTTATTTTGAAAGAATTTTGCTTTTTCTTCTTCTTCAGTTTCCGCAGTAAAGTTTAAGGCTGCAGCATTGTTAAAAACTCTATCATAATAAACTCTGTTTGTAAAATGCACATATTCTAACATAATATCTGCTCCTAAAATTTCTCCAGTTCTTGGGTTTACAAAACTTGGCCCATAACCACCAAAAGGAGGATTAGGAGAAGATGTCCAACGTAAAACATTGTAACGAACATCACCAGCATCCCAATCTGCGTCATCTGGTTGTACTTTAACAACCATTGCATTGTTAAAACCTGCTTTCTCAAAAGCTTCATTCCAAGCTAACACACCTTCTTTAATAGTTTCTATAAATTCTTTTGGCGTTGTATTCTCTATCCACCAAGTAATTGGTGTAACTGGTTCAGAAATTGTTGCATTAGGATCTTTTTTCACTAATTTCCATCTGTGAATAAAATCTCTATAATTTACAACATCTGTAGATGTCATATCATTTGTTTCTGTTAAGAAATAACCTACTCTTGCATCATCTAATCTTGTTTCATAATCGCTTTCTGGCATATTCATAAATGTATGAAAAACCTTAATAGAAACATTTCTACCATCAGTAACTGCTGCGCTTCCGCCGTTTAAAACAGAAGGGTTATTGTAAACATATTCAGTTTTAACGTTTGTGTTCTCTGGATAATTTTTAATTTCTTCTACTTTAGACTTTCCTTTGTCAAATCTTCCTAAACTAAAAGCTAAAGGAGAACTTCCTGGAAATCTTGGTCTTTTAACTCTCGTAAAAGTTTCTGATAGAAATAATCCATCTGCATCAATTAAAAATTCTCCGGTTTTTTCATCTTCTGCTAAAATTTTACCAGCGGCAACAACTGCATCACTAATATTTGCTTCAGAGGATTTAGAAATTGCATTGTTTTTATCAAAATAGAAAGCAGTATTAGGTGCAATAAATTCTAATCTGTTAAAAAATTTTTTCAAATTAAAAACAGTAGAGCCTTGGTAAGCACCTCTAAATTGACCTGCTTCTACAACTCCGTCTGCAATTTGAGAGAAGTAGATAAAATCTTTATTTAATTGGTCTTTTTTTACTAATAATTTTACAGAACCTGTAATTGTGTCTTGAAAAATAGTAAATAAGCCCTCTATTTTTTTACTACTCTTTGTTAAATCTTTAATAGATTTTCCTTTCTTTTTAGGAGGTGTTTTTTTAACAGTCTCTTTTTTGTCTTTTTTCTTTTTCCAAAATTGGGCATTTGAATCTTGCACACCTAAAATTGTTAGGGTTAAGAACAAAGAACAAATGATTTTAAATGACCTTGAGTTGGTTGTTTTCATGTGATTATTGAGTTGATTAATAAAGTGTTAAATTAAATTTTAAATAATAATTGAATGTTAATTTTATGATAAAATGAATTTTATAACTAAAAGACGCTGTTTTTTTAAATTAGTTACATTTTAATTTGATTTTTTTTATTTGTCATAAAAGAATTCAATAATAAGATATGCTAAACAAATGTTAATCTGTAAATAAAGCTATTAGAAAGCCGTATTTTTATAGTGATGAAAAATAAAGAAAACAGAAAAGGATTTGTCTTTAAAACATACGAAGCAGAGAACCAATCTCCGTTTGAAATGCTTTTTGAAATTTTTAAAGAACTCATAACACATACTTCTGGAGATTTTGATGAAGCCATAGATTGGTTGCGTTCTTTGGATAAAGAATATAAATTAACAGACGAAAATTATACCATTGACGATTTTATTGAAGATTTAAAAAAGAAAGGCTACATAAAAGAAGAAATTAATGGTGATGGAACAGGAGGAACAAAAATTACTCCGAAAACAGAACGTGCGATTAGACAACAAGCGTTAAACCATATTTTTGGAAAGATAAAAAGAAGTGGTGCAGGAAATCATAAAAGTAAGTCTCCAGGAATTGGAGATGAACATACTGGAGATTTTAGAAATTATCAATTTGGTGATGCTTTAGACAAAGTATCCATCACAGAAAGCATTAGAAATGCTCAAATAAATAACGGAATAGACAACTTTCACCTAACAGAAAACGATTTGGTGGTTGAAGAAACGCTTCATAAAAGCCAAATGAGTACTGTATTAATGATTGATATTAGTCATTCAATGATTTTGTATGGAGAAGACAGAATTACGCCTGCCAAAAAAGTTGCAATGGCTTTGGCGGAATTAATTACAACTCGTTATCCAAAAGACACGTTAGATATTATTGTTTTTGGAAACGATGCTTGGTCTATCAAAATTAAAGATTTACCTTATTTGCAAGTTGGGCCTTATCACACAAATACTGTTGCTGGTTTAAATTTAGCGATGGATTTATTGCGAAGAAAACGAAATACCAACAAACAGATTTTTATGATTACAGATGGAAAACCAAGTTGTTTACGTTTGCCTGATGGACAATATTATAAAAACAGTAATGGTTTAGATACCCATATTGTAAACAAATGTTATGCAATGGCACAACAAGCCAGAAAATTACACATTCCAATTACCACTTTTATGATTGCTCAAGATCCATATTTAATGCAATTTGTAAGAGCATTTACGCAAGCTAATCAAGGGAAAGCATTTTATACAGGCTTAAAAGGTTTGGGAGAAATGATTTTTGAAGATTATGAAACGAATCGAAAAAAGAGAATTAAAGGATAATAAATAGCCCATCTAAATCTTCCCAAAGGGAAGACTTTTAGCAAGTTTGAGGGAAAAAAGAAAATTATAAATAACACACACACAGATAAACACAACAGTATTTCCTTTCCTTCGGAAAGGATTAAGGATAGGCTTATGAATTTAGAAAACATAAAAACATTAGGAGAATTAAAAAAATCAGGATATAAATCAAAATCCATTAAAGACGAATTACGAGAAAACCTCATTAGTAAAATAATGAATAAAGAAACTGTCTTTAAAGGAGTGCATGGTTATGAAAATACCGTAATTCCTGAATTAGAACGTGCAATATTAAGCAAACATAATATTAATTTATTAGGTTTAAGAGGACAAGCTAAAACACGTTTGGCAAGATTAATGGTCGATTTATTGGATGAATTTATTCCAGTTGTGGAAGGTTCAGAAATTAATGACGATCCACTGAATCCTATTTCGAGATTTGCGATTGAAACTATTAAAGAAAAAGGAGATGAAACGCCTATTTTTTGGTTACACAGAAACGAACGTTTTGCTGAAAAATTAGCAACACCAGATGTTACTGTTGCAGATATTATTGGTGATGTAGATCCAATAAAAGCAGCAAACCTAAAATTGAGTTATGCTGATGATAGAGTGATACATTATGGAATGATTCCACGTGCAAACAGATGCATTTTTGTAATTAATGAATTACCAGATTTACAAGCTAGAATTCAAGTAGCGCTTTTTAATATTTTACAAGAAGGCGATATTCAAATTAGAGGTTTTAAATTGCGTTTGCCATTAGATATGCAATTTGTATTTACAGCAAATCCTGAAGATTACACCAATAGAGGAAGCATTGTAACTCCACTAAAAGATAGAATTGGTTCGCAGATTTTAACTCATTATCCAGAAAACATAGAAGTAGCAAAAGTAATTACACAGCAAGAAGCGAATAAAGCAAGTTCACAAAAAGAATTTATAGAAGTGCCTGAATTGGCAAAAGACTTATTAGAACAAATTGTTTTTGAAGCAAGAGAAAGCGAATATATAGATGCTAAAAGTGGCGTAAGTGCACGTTTGAGTATTTCTGCTTTTGAAAACCTTTTAAGTACTGCAGAAAGACGCGCACTAATTTCTGGTGATGAACAAACGATGATTCGTTTAAGCGATTTCGATGGAATTATTCCTGCAATTACAGGAAAGGTAGAATTGGTTTATGAAGGTGAACAAGAAGGTGCACATGTTGTTGCAGAAACATTAATTAAAAATGCGATTAAAACATTATTTCCTGCTTATTTTCCTGAAATTAAAAAATTAGAAAAACAAGATGCAGAAACACCTTATGATAATATAATTTCTTGGTTTTTTAATGCTAAAGATGATTTTGAATTGTTAGATGAATATACAGAACAACAATATAAAAATGAGTTAGATAAAATAAAACCTTTAGATGATTTTATAAAAGAACAGCAACCAAATATGAATGAAGCTGACACTTATTTTATGAAAGAATTTGTTTTATGGGCTTTGGTTGAATTTAAAAAATTAAGCAAACACAGATTTACAGAAGGTACACAGTTTAAAGATCCTTATGGAAGTTTTATAAGTGGATTATAGAAATATTAAAAGAAGCGAGAAATCGCTTCTTTTTTGTTTTATTCTAACTTAAACATTTTAATAGGTTCATGATTACCACGTTTTAAATTCTCACACATAATCAAAGCTTTGTCAATTTTTTGTTGGCTGGTTTTATAACGAATAACACCATAAATAATACTTCGTTTTTTTCCTGCTGTAAAGCTTTCAAAAATTTTATAAGCATCATAATCGCTCATTAAAACTGCTTCTAATTCTTCTGGCATCTCCACACCATATTTAGAAGTATCTTCAAAAAGTTGTATTTCAAATTCATCCCCTAAAGACAAACCCAATTCTTTTTGTTTTTGTTTAGAAATCATCATTTTAAAATCTCCAGAAATTTTGTCTTTTTTAATTGCTGCGTAAAAATCAAGCTTCATATTATTGAAATTGAGCTCCACTTTTACACGATTCATTTTTTTATCTGCAAAAGGTTTATAAACCGAATTAGGAATAAATATATTGTGATTATTTATGTGAGTCAATTTTAGTTTTTCTGTTTTCATATTTACCAATTTCCTCTAGATTTCATATTTTTTTCACAAAGAGAAACAATTTCAGCAATTCTTTTTTCTCTTGTTGCTGGTCTTTTTGCTTGATTTACCCAATACAAATAACTCTTTCTGTAACTTGGCGCAAAATTATTATAGTTTGTAAAAGCGGTTTTGTTTTTATTGAATTCGATTTGTAAATCATCAGGAATAATCCCTTTTTCAACATCATCCAAAGCAGTCCAAGAACCATTTTTCTTTCCTAATTTTATAATTTCTAATCCGTTTTTGTGCATTAAATTAGCTTTCGATAATTCTTTAATGTATTTTTTATTTAAAGCACTCCAAACACTTTTAGGATTTCTTTTGCAGAAATATTGTCTACGTTTTCCATTTCCTAAACTTTTTACGGTAGAATCTATCCAACCAAAACACAAGGCTACTTTTACAGCTTCTTCCCAACGCATAGATTCTTCATCATTTTCTACTTTATAAAAAATAAGATAAATGCCTTCTGAAACTTCATGATTTTCGGACAACCAATTGCGCCATTCAACATCATTTTTAAAGTAAAATTCTGGTTTAGTTGTTTTTGGCATATTTTCCTTTTTTATATCTTTTTGTAGGAATTGAATCTAAAATATAAGGAATTGAAATCAACCCGTTTTTAGTTGGTTTATAAATTACAAAATGCAAATGAGGTTCTGTAGACATTCCTGTGTTGCCAGAATAACCAATTAATTGGCCTTTCTTAATAGTATCACCAACTTTAACTAATACACCGTTTTTCTTTAAATGAGCATATTGTGCAAACGTTCCATCATCATGAAAAATAAAAATCATATTGGCGTCATTTAGATATTTCTTGCTACTGCCTCCAATATTAGAATCACTTTTTATTCTAATAACAATACCTTCTCTCATGGCGCAAATTTCTTGTCCAACATTCATTTTAATATCTATTGCGTATCTAGATCCATCACCTTTGTGAGTAAAATTAGTGTTTTGGCCCTGTAACACTTTATATCTTTTCCCTTTTAAGAAAGGCAAGTTATAATTGTATAAAGTATCATATTTTTTGAAAGAAGATTCCCCATAATGTAGCGTAAATTTATAGTTTTTAATAATTGTACTTGTATCAATTTTAGATTGATGAAATTTTAAAACAGTTAAAGTGTCTGGTTTTTCAAAATCAAGATAAGTTTCCTTTTTATTGGTTATATCTTCAATTTTTAAAAATGATGTAGAGATTACATTATTTTTTAATACTACAAAAAGTGAATCATCTTCATGCTCAAAAGTAATATAACCAGGTATGTTATCCTTTTTTGAACAAGAAGCAAAGAGCAATAAAATGAATAGAATTCTTAAAAACATAAACTTATCTCAAAATTTTGTTTGGGAAAACCACCACACTTTCATGTCCATTATCGCCAACTGCAGCAACACCAAAAAAGAAATTATCTATTACAATTCCATCTAATGTAAATTCGGTAGTTTCTACATATCTAGAATTGTCCCAAGTAGGAGAAGTAGTATCTCTCCAATAAATTTTGTAGCCTTTTGCACCTTCCACTTTAGTCCATTTTAATTTTGCAGATGCTTCTACAATTCCGCCAATTGCAACTTCTTTTGGAGCTTCTGGCGCCCAAGCTAAACCTGCTAAATTAATTGCATTTACAGCTGTTAATTTTTTAGCATAATCGAAATTTACATGCTCAAAAGTATCTCCGTATTTTATTCCGTTTTCTACTCTAATATCTTGGTGTTGCTGTGTATAATTTTCATGTGCTTCCATAATTCTAATTCCAGCAAAACCTAAATCGTTAAAAGGTCTATGATGCCCTCCACGTCCAAATCTGTCTAGTCTATATATCATCATTGGGTTCATTTCTGGCATGTATGTTTTTACATTTTTATGAATGTATCTTGCTAATTGACGCGAAATTCCATCAACTTCACCACCATAAAAACGACGCATTTTTCTCTGATTTTCCGTTTCATTTGCAGGAACAGGTTCAGAGAAAATTCTAAAAGATCTATTGTCAATAACACCATCAACTCCAGTTATATTACCAATCATATCATTATTTAAAATGCCGATAATTTCCCAACCATATTCTTTGGCATATTTTGCCAAACCTGCACCACCAAAAAGACCTTGTTCTTCACCAGATAAACCAACATAAATAATACTACTTTCAAATTTATATTTACTTAAAACCCTTGCTGCTTCAATAGTTCCTGCCATTCCTGATGCGTTATCATTTGCACCTGGAGCATCTGTTGTAAAATCCATAGTATCACTTGCACGAGAATCTATATCTCCACTCATAATTACAAATTTATTCGGGTATTTTGTGCCTTTTTGTATAGCTACTACATTTACAACCCAAGCATCATGAGGAACTCTTCTATTTCCCTCTTTTGTAACAAAATCTTTCTGATAAAATGTATTGATACAGTTATTACAATCGTTAGAAATTTTATCAAATTCAGATTTTATCCAACGTCTTGCAGCTCCAATTCCACGTGTTTTAGAAATGGTATCAGAAAACGTGTTCCTTGTTCCGAATTCGGTTAAAGTTTTTATATCTGATTTTATTCTATCGGCAGAAACTGAATTGATAATATCATATATTTTCTGATCTGTTTGTGCAGAAACAGTTATTGTAATCAATAGGAGTAATAATGTTATTTTTTTCATGAGTTTATTCTTTAAAATACCAAAACGGAATTGTAATATCGGTTACTTTTATAGTGTCTTTTTTTCTTTTTCGTAATCTTTTTAATTTTAAAATATGTTTTCCTTCAGAAAGGTTTTTAATATTAATATATGTTTCAAAACCTATTTGGTCTTTTTTGTTTTTAGAAATTAAAAAATCTGAATTAAACTTTAGCGAGTCTATATAAACTTGGTGAGTTGTATTAAAAATTTCTAAATATTTGTTAGTTAAACTGTCTCGTACTTTTAGAGAGCTTGTAGAATCGTATTTTATAATATCAGAATTAAAACCTCTCTTGTCCTCTTTTGGTTTTAAAGTAGGATGATATGTATACATTTGGTTTTCTAAATTACCCGTAAAAACTTTAAATACTTTTAGATAAGAATCTGTTATAACTTTAGATTGAATTGTAGCCATAGTAACAAAATCATCATCATTAATTAATAAGTTTTCGTAGTTTTTTGTATTCAAATATGCAGTGGAAACATATTTTGCAGAATCTAAATAATTTGTTTTTTTCTGTTTAAAAGAAACTAAAACTGAAATGGCAATATATGAAGGCACTAAAAATATACTCAACCTTTTTGTGAATCGATTATCTAAAAAATTATAAACTAAAGGTCTGTATAAAAACGTTAGCGTTAAAAAACTAAACACCCAATAGAAAGGAAAATAAATTTTAGATAACCATTTTTTCTTTTTTAAATATCCTTGTGTTAAAAAATCTATAAATACCATTAAAGTACCAATTACCAGAAAACATATTAGAAATACTCCAATAATTGTTCTTGGTACTTCTGGTAAACTGTCATTAGATATTATTAAAATTGCTACTGCAACAAAGCAAAGTATTGTTATTGAGATTGAAATAACATAGAAAATAAGTAGGAAAGTAACAGCAAATAAAACACTACAATAATTCTCTAAAGTGGCTACATATTTATCAAAAGAAACAATACGTTTTTTTAAATACTTTGTAAATCTATTATGATAATTCAGTTTTTCAAAATCGATATCACCAGAAACATAACGTAATCCTAGAGCACCTATCCATAAACCTCTTAAAATAACATGAATTAGAAGATTAAAAATAAGAATAGAACAAGCAATAAAAGCGGTTAATAATAACGCAAAAGAGTAAAACTGTTTGTCGTTTTCTGCAATAATCATTGCAGTTCTTACATGAGGAATAGCGGTGATTAAACCAAAAATAGCAAAACCAGAAATTAGCAATTCTAACTGCCAACTTTCTTGCTGTAATTTATCTAGTAATTCTCTAAACTTACTGTCTTTATAATCATTACTCATCAAAAAAATATTTTGAATAAAGATAGGAACTTTTTAAAAACAAAAAAACCACTTCACATAAAATGAAATGGTTTTAAATTAAGTTTTGGGTAATTGCTTATTCTTTGTCTAATTTTTTAGTTTGTTTAAAACCAACTAATAAAGAACCACCTGCACATAAAAAGATAGATGCAGCATACAAAGTTTCTGAACTAATATAATTATCTGGTCTGTTTTGCCAATCTCCACTGTAACCAAAATTATAGCTTAATAAACTTCCTAATAAGATTCCAACTCCAATTCCCATTGCTAATAAACCTAAATTCAAGATTAAAACTTTCCAAAAAGGTGCAGCTTTTCTATTTTGATTTGTCATAAAAATAGAAGCATCTGCTCCTTTTTCTATTAACGCCATACGTTCTTTGTTTCTGGTTGAAAAATATAAATAGAATACTCCAAATATGCTTCCAAATATTACTGCTAAAACTGCTACTTCCATAATTTATTTTTTTAAGTTTAAAAATGATTAATTTTATTGTGTTTGTAGCTTTGACGATTACTTTTAAAAGTAGGTTACAAAAAATGATAAAAAAAATAAAAAAATATTTTTTTAAAATTATTTCATAAAAACTGTAACCTATTTATATAAGAGACAGTCAAAGATAAAATGACTAACAACAACGACCAACTATATATAACAAAAGTCATTAACGGAGATACAAACGCATTTGCTTATCTTGTTGATACTTATAAAAACCTAGTTTATTCTTTGGCATATAAAATGACAAAGAATAGGGAAGAGGCAGAAGAAGTTAGTCAAGATACTTTTATAAAGGCATATAAAAATTTAAAGAACTTTAAAGGAGATTCTAAATTTTCTACATGGTTGTATAAAATTACGTATCATGCATGTTTAGATAATATCAAAAAGAATAAAAAGAACCAAAATACGTTTGAAATTAATGAGATTACATTCAATCAAATAAAATCGGTTGATGATATTTTACAAGGAATAGAAAGAAAAGAACGTGCTAAAATTATGGATGCTTGTTTATTAAAATTACAAGAAGACGAGCGTTCTTTAATTTGGATGTTTTATTATGATGAGTTAAGTTTGAAAGAAATTATGGAAGTAACTCAATTATCTGAAGCCAACATAAAAGTAAAATTACACAGAGCAAGAAAGAAGTTATTGGCAATTGTAGAAGAGAATGTATCACCAGAAATAATTAATCATTATGGGAGAAAATAAACACATAAAAGAATTAGATGCTTTTGCAAAAAAGTATGTAAAAGAAATAAAAGCAGAAAAACCTTCAATAGATTTTACTGCTTCTATAATGCAAACTATTGCCGAAGAAAAGACAGCTGACGTTTTTAAAACGACTGCATTAATTTCCAAGAAAGTTTGGTTTTTAATATTGGGTTTACTTGCTGCTGCAATTTTTATCCCTTTTAAAGAATCTAAAGGAACAAGTTTAAATATGCCAGAAATTCATTTTTCTTTCCTAGAAAAAATTCAGATTTCTAATTTATTTGAATCTATTTCAGTTTCTAATACGGTTTTATATTCTGTGTTTTTCTTCGGATTAATGGTAATTGCACAAGTGGTTTTCTTAAAAAATCATTTTGATAAACGATACCACTAAAACTCTAAATAAAGTATATGATTAGGATTCGAATGTGTTTCTGAAATTCTAAAATCGTAATCGCCCACTTTTTTAAAACCCATTTTTTTGTAGAAAGAAATTGCTTTTGCATTCTCTACCCAAACTGCTAACCAAATTCCTTTTTGATTGTTTTTTTTAGCCAATTCAACATTAAAGTTGAAAAATTCCTTCCCTAAATTTAAGCCATAAAACTCTTTTAACAAATACAATCTACTCATTAAAGTGATGTTTTTATCAGCTACAATTTCATTTTCTGAATTGAAAACAATTTTAGAATATCCAGCAACTTCACCCTTATAATAGATAATATAATATTGAAAATTAGAGTTCGATAACTCTTCAATAAAGTTTTTTTCGTTAAAATTATTAGAAATATAACTGTCTATATCTTTTTTTGGAGCCGAATGACCATGAGCAGGTAAAAAAGAAGCAACACTAATTTTAGCTAAAAGTTTTGCACTTTGTAGTGTAGCCTTTTCAATTTTTATCATTTTTAAAATAAACTCGAATTAAAAATAATTACAAAGAACGAGCGCTGAAAGTATCTCCTTGATTAATGTCTCCAGTATCGAAACCTTTTTTAAACCAACGCATTCTTTGTGCGGAAGTTCCGTGAGTAAAAGAATCTGGCACAACTCTTCCTGTAGATTGTTTTTGCAAACGATCATCACCAATTGCAAAAGCAGCATTTAAAGCTTCCTCTAAATCGCCTTTTTCCATCATTCTATTAGTTTTTTGAGAATGATGTGCCCAAACACCCGCTAAAAAATCTGCTTGTAATTCTAACATCACAGAATATTTATTGTATTCAGTTTGGCTAACTTGTCCACGCATTCTTTGTACTTTACCACTAATACCTGTAATATTCTGAATGTGATGCCCAACTTCATGAGCAATTACATAGGCTTGTGCAAAATCTCCTGGCGAATTCATTCGATCTTCCATTTCTTGGAAAAAGCTTAAATCGAGATATAGTTTTTTATCAGCAGGACAATAAAAAGGACCTGTAGAACTAGAAGCGCTTCCACAGCCAGAAGAAACAGATCTTGTAAAAATAACTAAAGTTGGTTCTTTATAATTTTGTAATAATTTATTCCAAACATCCTCTGTATCTGCTAAAATGGTAGCACAAAAATTAGCCAATTCATTCTCTTTTGGTGTGCCTTTGTAATCGGATGAATTTGTAATTTGATTATTGTTATTAGAACCTCCAGTTAATAATTGCAAAGGATTATTTCCAGTGAAATACATTACAGCCAAAACAACACCTACAATAATTAACCCTTTTTTAGAAGTAACTAATTTAAGTAATAAAGGAAGAAGCATTGTTAATAAACCACCACCAATTCCACCACCACTAGAAGAAGATTGCCCTCTTCTATCTTCTACATTAGAACTTTTACGTCTACCTTTCCATTTCATAATTAACTTGCTATAAATTTAAAAAGCTAAATTTAATATATTTTTTTAGACTGTAGATAAACTTTTTAGAGATTGCTTAAAAATTGTTTTAAAAGTTGAATGTTTAAAACCAATATTGGGTATAGTAGTTTGGTGAAAACTAAAGTTGAGGTTTGGGAAGTTTGAGGGATTGGTTCGTTTAACGTGTTTGTACAAGGTTATTTGCGTGGTTTAGCTATAAAGTTAGTAAATAATTACTGACAAAGAAAATCCGCGAGGATTTTCGTAAGTAAGCAAAAAATAAGCAATTAATTTTGTACGGTGTTGTACAACGTTTTATTTCTTTTTGTATTCCTTTATTTTAAATGTTTCGTCACAAAAATTATAAGTTTTCCATTTTCCAATTTTTCTTCCATTCAACCATTTACCTTCTTTCCATAATTTCAAATTTCCTTCTTTTTCATTTGAGTTATACTCTTTTTCATAACTTTCAATTAAAGTTTTTTTATTAGAGTTTAATATTTGATAAAGAGTGGTTTCAGGTTTCAAATCAATTTTTGATGTTTCAATAATTCTATAGAGTTGATTCTTATTATTGAATTGTTTTTGATAAATTAAATTCCCAAAACTTCCATAAAAAACTTCATAAAATAATCTCCCTTTTTTGTTAAATAATTGTTGTTTCCCACTTACAATTTCATAAGTATATTCTCCATATTCATAAACCAAAAATTTGGAAATTTCTTTAATTCTACCATTTCTAAATTTTTTGATTTTTGTTATTGAGTCAATTGGTTTTAGATTTTTCGTTATTTCAATGAATTTTTCAGAATGTTGAGAATGAGAAAATTCAGCCTTTAAAAAAGCAAATAATGTTAATATTATGACGAATTTTATTTTCATTCTTAATGTTGTACAACTATAATGATATGGAACGTTTCAATGTTTTATATCAGAAGTTAAACGAAGTTAGCTGATTTTTTTTAGAAAGTCAAATAAAAAACCTCCCAGTTTTCACAAGGAGGCTTTAATACTTAATGCAACTGTGTTGCTTATTTAATTAACTCGTAACTTCTTTTAATAAACTTCGTTAACTCTTCACCATGTAAAAGGTTTTGAGATAATTTTGCTAAATCGAAAGCTTGAGAAATTAAATGTTTCTGTGCAGCTTCATCTTTATTATTTAAAATTTCAGAAACTAAAGGACTGTTGGTGTTTACAACCAAGTTGTACATATCTGGGAAATTACCCATTCCCATCATTCCTCCACCTCCAGAAGCTTGCATTTCTTTCATTCTACGCATAAATTCTGGTACAGTAATCATAAATGGAGAAGATGCAGAATCCATAGCTTCTAATTGAACTGTATACGTTTCTTTAGGAACAGCAGCTTCAATTATTGGCTTTAATTTGTCTTTTTCTTCATCCGATAATTTAGAAATTACGTTTTCGTCTTTCTTAATTAAATTATCTACGTGATCAGAATCTACTCTTGTAAACTTCACTTTAGCATCTCCACCTTCTAATTTCTGCATTAAATGAGAAATAATTGGCGAATCTAATATTAAAACTTCATAACCCTTAGCAGTTACATCTTGTATATAACTGTGCTGTGCGTCTTTGTTAGAAGCATATAAAATAACATGATTTCCATCTTTGTCAACTTGAGAATCTTTTGTTTTTTCAATCAATTCATCAAACGTAAAATACGTATCTGCTACTGTTGGGTATAAAGCAAATTTCTTTGCTTTGTCAAAGAACTTATCTTCAGACAACATTCCGTATTCGATAATTACTTTAATATCGTTCCATTTTTTCTCGAAATCTGCTCTGTCTTTTTTGAATAAAGAAACTAATTTATCAGCAACCTTTTTAGTAATATAACCAGAGATTTTCTTTACTGCTCCATCTGCTTGTAAATAAGAACGAGAAACATTTAAAGGAATGTCTGGAGAATCGATAACACCTTTTAACATCTGTAAAAAGTCTGGTACAATTCCTTCTACATTATCAGTTACAAAAACCTGATTTTGATACAACTGAATCTTATCTTTTTGCATATCCATAGATTGCGTTAACTTTGGGAAAAATAAAATTCCTGTTAAGTTAAACGGATAATCTACATTTAAATGAATATGAAATAAAGACTCTTCAAACTGCATTGGATACAATTCTCTATAGAAATTCGCATAATCTTCATCTTCTAAATCCGCAGGTTTTTTATTCCAAGCAGGATCTGTATTATTGATGATTTTATCTACAGTAATTTGTTTGTGAGGTTCTGTAGTTTCTTTACCTTCAGCATCTTTAGTTGTTTTAGGCTCAAAATTAGGATCGTTAATTTGTTTTGTTCCAAATTTAATTGGTACTTGGTTAAAACGATTGTATTTGTTTAATAAACCTTCAATTTTACTTTCTTCTAAAAATTCTAAAGAATCTTCTGCAACATGTAAAATAATTTCTGTTCCTCTGTCTTTTTTGTCGTGTTCAACTAATGTGTATTCTGGAGAACCATCACAAGTCCAATGAGCAGCAGGTTCGTCTTTAAAAGACTTTGTAATTAAGTCTACTTTATCTGCAACCATAAAAGCAGAGTAAAAACCAAGACCAAAATGCCCAATAATTCCTGCTTCGTTGTCTTTATATTTGTCTAAAAACTCTTCAGCTCCAGAAAATGCAATTTGGTTGATGTATTTTTCAACCTCATCTGCAGTCATTCCTAAACCTTGGTCTTTAATTGTAATTGTTTTTGCATCTTTATCAATGCTTACTTCAATTTTAGCATCACCTAATTCCGTTTTTGCTTCACCAATAGAAATAAGGTGTTTTAGTTTAGAAGTTGCGTCTGTTCCGTTAGAAATAAGTTCACGTAAAAAGATTTCGTGATCAGAATACAAGAATTTTTTAATCAGCGGAAAAATATTTTCTACTGATACATTAATGTTTCCTTTTGCCATTTTATATTTATTTTAATTAAATTATTAATTGTGATAACTCAATAGTCAAAAAAAATACCAAAAAGAGTTTTGTGACAAGATGACAGAATAGTGTCTTTTTTGGTAGTTTTCTATCCGAAGAAAAATCACTATTTTAGCTTGAACAAACAAACAATTTAGAACTTAAAAAATATATACAGAATGTATAACTCAAAAATAACTGGTTTAGGATATTATGTTCCAGAAAACGTTGTTACCAACAACGATTTAAAGGAATTTATGGATACTTCAGACGAATGGATTCAAGAGAGAACAGGAATTAAAGAAAGACGTTGGATAAACCCAAAAACAGGAGACACAACTGCAGTTATGGGGGCAAAAGCTGCTAGAATTGCAATTGATAGAGCTGGTTTAACAAAAGATGATATCGATTTTATTGTCTTTGCAACTTTAAGTCCAGATATGTATTTTCCTGGAGGTGGAGTACAAGTGCAAGAAATGTTAGACATGCCAACAATTGGTGCTCTAGATGTTAGAAACCAATGTTCTGGTTTTATTTATGCAATGTCTGTTTCAGATCAATTTATAAAAACAGGAATGTATAAAAACATTTTGGTTATTGGTGCAGAAAATCATTCTGGAGGTTTAGAACGATCTACAAGAGGAAGAAATGTAACCGTTATTTTTGGTGATGGAGCAGGAGCAGCAGTTTTATCGAGAACCGAAGAAGAAAGAAAAGGAATTTTATCTTCTCATTTACATTCAGAAGGGAAACATGCCAAAGAATTAGTTTTAGAAGGACCTTCTACACAAAGATGGGTTCCAGAAATTTTAGAAGAAAACGATCCAGAAGACGTTTCTTATTACCCATATATGAATGGTCAATTTGTATTTAAACATGCAATTGGGCGTTTTTCTGAAGCAATTGTAGAAGGTTTAGAGGCCAACAATTTGCAGAAAGATGATATTGACATGTTAATTCCACATCAAGCGAATTTACGTATTGCACAATTTATTCAGAAGAAATTTCAATTATCAGATGATCAGGTGTATAACAACATCATGAAATACGGAAACACAACTGCTGCTTCTGTAATTATTGCGTTAACTGAAGCTTGGGAATTAGGCAAAATAAAAGACAACGATTTGGTTGTTTTAGCTGCTTTTGGAAGTGGTTTTACTTGGGGAAGTGTTATTATTCGTTGGTAATTAGTATAGAATTACTGACATGAAAAAAAAGTATAAATTACTGCTCTTAATATCTAATCTTGGATTGATTTTTTTTGGGCTAAATATTTTTTTAAATATACTTCCTTTTGAAAGCTCTAAAGTGAATCCTTTAGTTATTTTATTATTTTGTGTGATTAATATTATAATTGCCCTAAAATCTTCTTTTGAAGCTTCTAATAGTAAATAGCTATAAAGTTATTTTAAAATGAATAAGAAAGTAGAAACTTATTTAGAGAATCTTACAAATTGGCATAGTGAATTAAAACTATTGCGAAATATTGCATTGTCTTGTAATTTAGAAGAGGATTTTAAATGGAGAAATCCATGTTATACTCATCAAAATAAAAATATTTTTCTACTTTTTAATTTTAAAGAATATTGTGGAATTACTCTCTTTAAAGGAGCTTTATTAAAAGATGAAAAATCTATATTAGTTCAGCAGACTGAAAATATGCAGTCTGCTAGACAATTAAGATTTAAAAATCTTGAAGAAATTTTAGAAAATGAGTCGCTTATAAAAGCTTATATTTTTGAAGCTATTGAGATTGAAAGATTAAATAAAAAGGTAAAAACTAAAAGTGTTTCAGAGTTTAATTTTCCAGAGGAATTAACTGAAATTTTTGATAAAAATGTAGATTTTGAAGAGGCTTTTTATTCTTTAACTCCTGGAAGACAAAAAGGATATTTACTCTTTTTTGACAAAGCAAAACAATCAAAAACAAGAATTTCAAGAATTGAAAAATACAGAAATAGAATTTTTGATGGAAAAGGAATAAACGATTGTGTTTGTGGTTTGTCTAAAAGAATGCCAAATTGCGATGGTTCTCATAAACAGTTAGAAACTTAATTATTTCTCAATTTACAAAACGCCACCACTACCTTGAGTTTCGTTTTCTTCTCTATATTTTCTATCTCTTTCTCTATTTTTTCCACTTCCGAAGTTGTAAGAAAAACCAAGATAAATAGAACTATATTCTAAACTAAAATTTCCCGTTTGTGGAAATGGATTTGTTGAAGAAAATGCCAATTTATAATTGTCAAAAATATCTGTAGCTCTTATAGATAAAGCACCATTTCCATCGAAAATAGAAAGTCTTGCTGAAGCATTTAATAAGAAATATGGATCTACTTTAAACTGTACACCTTCACTTTTTCCTCTGTAAGAACTAGATAATTGAAAACTCAATTTTTTTGAAGCTTTAAAACTATTGCTAACTCTTGCGCTAAAAAGTGTGTTTTTTACACTTTCCTTTTTGTTGTTAATTAATCCTTGGCTATCTTGAATGTACAAGCTTGAACTTGGTCTTAAAGTCCACCATTTTGTTGGTTTAAAACTAGATGAAAATTCTAAACCATAACTATCTGCAGTATCATAATTTGCATAAGAAAGAATTTGTCTGTCTGCATTCAAATCATCTTTATTAATAATTCTTCCTATACTATTGTTGGTGCTTCTGTAAAACGTTCCCAAAGTTAGATATCCTTTTGTAAGTGTTTTTGTGTAATTTACTTCAAAAGAATTTGTGAACTGTGGTGTTAAAGTTCTATTACCAACAGAAATTGTTAGTGGAGAAGTCCATTCTTGAATTGGCGTTACTTGGTTTATTCCTGGCCTGTCTACTCTTCTGCTATACCCAAGTTGAAACTCATTATTTTCTGAATGATAATAGGTTAAGAAAGCAGAAGGATAGATGCTAAAAATGTCATCAGAATAGTTCTCTAAATTTGTTTGTTGTGTGTTAGAAAAAATACCATCAACAGAAAATTGCTCGAAACGAAAACCAGCTTGCAATGCTATTTTTTTATACTCTTTGTTGTAATTTATATATGCAGAATAAATTTCTCTATCATAATTAAAGGTTGAATTTCCTCTTGGAGCCGTTGCTGGATTTCCACCAGTTTCTACCTCTTGGTCTGTAATAATATTGTTAAAACTTTTTTGAGTTCTTGCTTCTAATCCTAATTCTAAATTTCCACCTTTTATGGGTTTAGAATAATCTAAATTCACTAGAAAAATAGAATTATCATTTATAACAGTATTGGTATAATTGTAAATTTTAGAAGACGGATTTATAGTTTCTTTATTAAAATCGTTTTGTGGGTTTTTACTTTTAGAATAATTAAATTCTAACTCAATTTGTTGCCCTTTATCATCTATATCTAGTTTGTAATCTAAATTGTATGCTTGTTCTTTAATATCAAAAACAGATAAATTTGGCGTATTTAAAATCAAATTTCCATTTTCTACGGTTTTTGTTTTGATGTGAAAATCTGTGTCGGCAAAACTTTGTGTAGTGTAAAAAGACAATGTATTTTTTTTATCAATATAAAAGTCTAATCCTGTTTTTATATAGTGAGAAGTGGAATTGTCTAAATAATCTATGGTTTGAGATAAATCTTTATCACTTCTATCAAAATTTGCAAATGTTTCAAATTTACCAGCATCAACACTATAATTTCCATAAAAGTTGACTTTTCCTGTTCTATAATTTAAGTCTAGAGAAGCAGTAGGACGTGTATTTATGCTGTGTTCTGCTCCTATAGAAAATGAACCATTAAAACCAATGATTGTGTTCTTTTTTAGAATGATGTTTATAATTCCACTCATTCCTTCAGGATTGTATTTTGCTGATGGATTTGTAATTAACTCGACACTTTTTACAGATGAAGATGGTATTTGTTTCAATAATTGAGATGGAGATAAATTAGAGGGTTTTCCATCAATTAAAACTCGCACATTTTCATTTCCTCTTAAATTGATGCTTCCATTTTGAAAATTTACCTGAACAGAAGGGATATTTTCTAACATTTGCAGAGAATTTGTACCAGCAGAAGCCAAATCTTTACCAACATTTATTACTTTTCTATCTATTTTTTGAACAATTGTAGAGGTTTCAGATTGAATAACAACCTCTTCTAATTCATCTATATCTTCTTCTAAAAAGATAGTTTTTAAATCTATTTTTGATTGAGATTTAGTTAGAATAAGTGTTCTTTTAATTGTTTTAAAACCAATAAATTGTATGTCTACAAAGATGGAGTCTAAAAGAATTTCATCAATTTCAAAAATCCCTTTATCATTAGTAATTCCACCACCAACAATCACTTTAGTCTTATCCTTACAAATAATATTTGCATAAGGAATTGGTGTTTTAGATTTAAAATCTACAATTTTACCTGTAATAAAACCTATGTTTTCTGTTTTTTCTTTTTCTGTTTGAGATAGCAACGAAAATGAAAAAAAGAATATAATTAGAGGTATAAACTTTTTCATATTATTCTATTAAAACTTGTACGAATCATAGCAATTGAGAGTTTGTACAAAGAATGTTAAAAATAGGTATAATTTGTTAAAAAATAAAAAGTTGAAGAGAAAAATAAAACCTCAATTTTTGAATCACAAAAATTGAGGTTTTTTAATCAAATATCTAGTAATGAGGTTTAAAAGAATCCGCCACCACCATCTTTTTCATTATCATCTCTATTTCGTCTTCTTTTTGCTTTATTTTTTCCACCACCAAATCTATAGTTAAAACCAAGATATGCAGTTCTGCTTTCCCAATTAAATTGTCCGTTTTGTGTATAAGGATTCTCTGAATTAAAGGCGAATTTCATTCCTTGAAAAATATCATTCACTCTAAAATTAATTGTTCCTTTCCCTTTAAGTACACTTAAACTTGCACCTGTGTTTACCATCCACATATTTTCTGTTTCCCATTGAATGTCTTTAGACGGACCTCTGTACATTGCAAATAATTGTAAGCTTAAATTTTTTGTAGCTTTAAAACTATTGCTAATTCTTGCGTTAAAAACTTCATTTGTAACTTCTATTCTTTGTGGATTTGCTGAAGTTAAATCTACGCTACCCAACTGTTTTTGAGAATAAAAATCCATACTAGAATTAATTCTCCACCAATTATTTACTTTATAGTTTGTAGAAAATTCTAAACCATAAGCACTAGTGTCATCAAAATTTCTAAAAGTTAAAATTTGTGCTCTATTATTTGGGTCTAAAAGATCTACATCTGTAACTCTAGAAATTACATCATTAATTTTTCGGTAAAAAGTACCTAGTGTTACAGAACCGTTTTTAATTTGACGTGTATAATTTAGTTCAAAAGAATTGGTAAATTGTGGAATTAAATCAGGATTACCTACTGAAGTAATTAATGGAGTGCTCCATTCTCTAATAGGATTTACTTGGCTAATTCCTGGTCTGTCTACACGTCTACTATAACTAACTTGCCATTGGTTTTTTTCTGAAGCAGCATAGGTGAAAAATGCTGATGGATATACAGAAAAAATATCATCTGTAACTTGCGGTGCAGCTACATTATTTTGTTTAAAATTCCCAACAATTTCATACTGTTCTAAACGTGCGCCCAATTGCATGGTTAATTTCCCGAATTTATGTCCGTAATTTACATAACCAGAATAGATTTTTCTATCATAATCAAAAGACGAATTTCCTAAAGGTTCTGTTCCTGTAACGTTACCATTTGCATCAAAAGTATAACGCTCTTGGTCTGTTAAATTAATATTTGCTGTTTTGTTTGTTCTGTATTCTAAACCTAACTCTAATTTTCCTTCTTTAGAAACTGGGTTTGTATAATCGATATTAATTAACGTGTTACTTCTGTCATTTTCAATATCGTTAAAGTAATTTAATAATTTGTAATCTTGGTCAGAAGGAGTTCTTGTTAAGTCGTTGTTTGTTGCGTCTTCTGGATTGTCAGTTTTAGAATACGTAGCTTCAAATTCTAAATTATGCCCTTCTTTTTCGAAATCTACTTTGTAGTTTACGTTATAAGTACCTGTTTTATTTCTTTGGTCTTGTACGTTTGGCGCGTTAGAAATTAATGTTCCGTTTTCAGTAATTCTTGTAGTTCCAGTTCCACCACCAGTAAATCTATTTTGAGTTGTATAAAAAGACAGTGTATTCTTGTCATTCAAATAAATATCTGCACCAACTTTAAATAAATGAGATTGATTATTATTTATAAATTGAAAGTTTTGTAAAATGTTAGAGCCAGGTCTATCTACAAAACCATAGTTAAAATTATCACCTCCATTATAGCCGTAATTCGCAAAGAAATTTACATTTCCGGTTTTATAATTCATGTTGGTAGAAGCGTTGTAACGCACATAATGTCCTGCAGTAATACCAGTGTCAACAGAACCATTAAAGCCCATATTTGCATTCTTATTTAGAATAATATTGATAATTCCACTCATTCCTTCAGGGTTGTATTTTGCTGATGGATTTGTAATTAATTCAATGCTTTTTATAGAAGTAGAAGGTATTTGTTTTAATACTTGAGCTGCAGAAATATTTGTTGGTTTTCCGTCGATTAAAACACGAACATTGTCATTGCCACGCAAACTAATAGAACCAGTTTGGCTATCTACACTTACAGATTGTACGTTGTTTAGTAATTCGGATGCAGTAGTTCCTGCAGCAGTTAAATCTTTACCAACGTTAATTACTTTTCTATCTACTTTTTGAACCACAGTAGAGGTTTCTGCTCTTACCACAACTTCATCTAAAGAAGCGCTATCTTCATTTAAGGTAATAGTTCCTAAATTAATATTCTTATTTTCTTTGGTAATATTTATTTCTTTAGAAAATGTTTTAAAACCAATATATTGAACTTCAATAAGGCTTTTTCCATTAGGAATGTCTTTAATATTAAATAATCCGTTTTCGTCAGTAATTCCACCAGTAACAATTTTTTTGGTTACATCTCTAACTACAATATTTACATAAGGTAAAGCTTGTTTAGAAGTGTTGTCTATTACTTTTCCTGAAATTACTCCAGGTTTTACAAGGTTGCTTTTTGCCATTTGAGCAAAAGAATTTGCAGATACAATTAGTAACGCAAAAAGTAGTATTTTTTTCATTGTGGGTTGATTTTATTCTATTGTTTGATGGTATATAGACGTACAGATGTTTATATTTGTTACTGATATTAACACTGTTTAACGTATCTTTAACAATATGAAAAATATAACACTAGTTCTTGGCGCGTCTACAAATCCTAATAGATATTCTAATATTGCAATTAAAAGATTGATGGGTAAAGAGTTGCCTGTTGCTGCTTTAGGTTTAAGAAAAGGAAAAATAGGAAATGTTGTTATTGATGATGAAAAACAAGATTACAAAAACATAGATACTGTTACTTTATATCTAAATCCTAAAAGACAAGAGGAATATTATAATTACATTATTGGTTTAGCACCAAGAAGAGTAATTTTTAATCCTGGAACAGAAAATATGGAGTTTGTAAAATTGTTGAAAGAAAATAATATTGAGTCAGAAATTGCTTGTACGTTAGTTTTATTATCTACTAATCAATACTAAAAGTTTTTCCTGGTTCTGCTAATTCAACATTAGAAAAAACAGTTTCTGCTTCTTTTTTAAATAAAGAAATATCTTTATATCTACCTGAATAATGACCTACAACTAACTGCTTTACATCTGCATCTTTGGCAATTTGGGCAGCTTCAATAGAAGTAGAATGTCTTGTTTTTTTAGCTAAATCTTGTCTGTCATCTAAAAAAGTAGCTTCATGATATAATAAATCTACATTTTTAATAATGGGTACAATATCTGGTTTGTAACAAGTGTCACTACAAAAAGCAAAGCTTAATGGTTTTGGCGGATTCATTGTTAATTCCTTATTAGAAATAATTTCACCAGACGCTAAAGTTATATCCCTACCCGCTTTTATATTATTGTAATCTGCTTTATCAATTTCAGGGTAACCGCTAATATTTAGCATATTCAGTTTTCTCGGTTTTTCCTTTTCTGTAAATAAATATCCGTTTGTGTAAACTCTATGTTTTAAAGGAATTGTTCTTACCGAAACTTTATCATCTTCAAAAATAAGTTCACTTTCTGTAGAAGATAATTCATGAAAAATCATATTAAATTTTGCATGAGATTCAGAAATTTTTAGCATTTGTAATGTTGCTTTTTTAATGCCAACAGGACCAAAAATATGCATTTCTTTTTCTCTACTTAATATACCGTAAGTAGATAATAAACCAACCAAACCATAAAAGTGATCTCCATGTAAGTGAGAAATAAAAATATGGTCTATTTTAGAAAAACCGACTTTGTATTTTCGCATTTGACGTTGTGTACCTTCACCACAATCAATTAAAAAATGACGGTTGTTAATTTCTAAATATTGCGAAGTTGGAAATGCGTTAATACGAGGAGTTGCTGAATGACAGCCTAGAATAGTTAGATTTAGACTCATCTAATAACAAAACGTTTAGATATGATTTTCTTCTTATCTTGAATGCTATAAATATACATTCCTGCAGCTAAATCATTCTTGTAAAAAGGAAAAGAGTTCTTTCCTAATTTTGTTTGAATTTTTTTATTGAAAACAGTTTTTCCTAAAACATTCTTTACTGTAAATGTAATTTCTGTATTAGAATTTGCTGTAAATATAATTTTTGTTGAGTTTGTGAAAGGGTTTGGAGCAGCAGATAAATCATCCAAAGATATTTCTTGCGAAAAACCCACGAATGAAAAACTAAAAAGTAAAATAAAAAGTATTTTTTTTATCATATGCTTTATTTATTGGTTTCTAAAAACCTAACTCTCTTTCTATTGCTTCCATTTCTAAAACATCTTCTGCTTCTTGTAAAGTAGGAACGATGTTAAAATTTTCTGGAAAATCATCTACATCAACATTTGTGTTTACAATTACAAATGATGTGCCATTTTCCTTTTTTTGGGTGGCAATATCCAAAAATAATAAAAAATCTTTATTATTAACGTTAATATCATCAGAAATTTGAAGGATGATATGCTCTTTATTTTGTTCTTTTTCAGATTTTAAAAAGGAATTATAAAATTCAGAAAATGAATTTTCATCCGAAGAAATGAGAGTATAATTTTCTTTTTTTACGGTAAGCATATTATTTTATCTTTTAACTTGTTGCGCCAATAAATAAATAACCGCCATCCTTACAGCAACTCCGTTTTCAACTTGATTCAGAATAATGGATTCATTAGAATCGGCAACATCACTTGTAATTTCTACACCACGATTTATTGGTCCTGGATGCATTATTACAATTTTCTTGCCAAGATTGTCTAAAATCTCTTTATTTATGCCAAAAAGTTGCGTGTATTCTCTTGTTGATGGAAAATATTTAATATCCATTCTTTCATGTTGCACACGTAAAACATTGGCAACATCACACCATTCTAAAGCCTTTTTTAAGTTGGTTTCTACTTCTACACCTAAACTAGTAATGTATTTAGGTATTAAAGTTGTTGGCCCACAAACTTTTACTTTTGCGCCTTGCAATTGCAGTGCAAATATGTTAGATAAAGCTACTCTAGAGTGTAAAACATCACCAACAATTACTATTTTTTTTCCTTTTACAGAACCTAGTTTTTCTCTTATAGAATATGAATCTAATAAGGCTTGTGTTGGGTGTTCATGAGTTCCGTCTCCAGCGTTTATAATCTTTGCATCTACATGTTTCGATAAGAAAACACCAGCACCAACATTTGGGTGTCGCATTACAACAATGTCTACTTTCATAGATAAAATGTTGTTAACTGTATCTATTAATGTTTCTCCTTTTTTTACTGAAGATTGACTCGCAGAAAAGTTAATTACGTCTGCAGATAAACGTTTTTCAGCAAGTTCGAAACTTAATTTTGTTCTGGTACTGTTTTCAAAAAATAAATTTGCAATGGTAATATCTCTTAAAGAAGGAACTTTTTTAATAGGCCTATTAATTACCTCTTTAAAATGATCTGCAGTTTTAAAAATAAGATCAATATCGTTTGTATTTAGATATTTTATTCCCAGTAAATGTTCTACACTTAATTCTGACATGTTATTTTTGTTCTATGTAAACTGCGTCTTTTTTATGCGTTTCGTTCCAAGTTACTAAAACTTTTTCTTCGTTTATAGCATCTACTTGTCTTCCTCTATAATTTGGCTGAATTGGTAAATGTCTACTAAAACGTCTATCAATTAAAACCAATAATTCAATATTTTTTGGTCTTCCGTAAGATTGAATTGCCGTTAAAGCAGCTCTAATACTTCTTCCAGAAAATAAAACATCGTCTATAATTACTACTTTTTTATCTTCAATTAAAAAATTCATTTCAGTAGAAGAAGCAGCCAATGGTGTTTCTTTTCTTCTAAAATCATCTCTGTAAAAAGTAATGTCTAAAAGACCTAATTCTAAATTTTTGATGTTGTATTCTGTCTTTAACAGATGTGCTAATCTATTGGCAAGAAAAGAACCTCTTGGTTGTAAACCAATTAAAACAGTATTTTTAAAATCATTATGGTTTTCGATTAACTGACACGCCAATCTATGAAGTATGATTTCAATATCTTTAGAGTTAAGTAAGGTTTTTCTGCTCATAAGAAACCTATCATTTTAAGTAGATAGTTATTGAAAATCAAAATTACAGCAAATAAACGTATACACAAAATTAAAATGCGCTAAATAAATAAAGGATGTTGTTAATTAAATTGTTGAAAACAAAAAGAAGCATTTTAAAAGTGGAACAAGACTTGTAGTACCTTTAAATTAATAATTCAAATCTAAAAGTTATGTCTTTAACAAAATTTGAATCCATGCTTAAAACCAACAATATCTATTTTTTTGATTTGGTTGAGTTTGAAGAAATCATAATTCATTATTTAGATGTTGGTAAACACGCACTTGCTAAAAAAGCAGTAAAGCTAGGTTTAGAACAACACCCACAATCTGTAGA
Organism: Polaribacter pectinis; assembly: GCF_014352875.1. Taxonomy (NCBI): domain Bacteria; kingdom Pseudomonadati; phylum Bacteroidota; class Flavobacteriia; order Flavobacteriales; family Flavobacteriaceae; genus Polaribacter; species Polaribacter pectinis. The sequence continues at coordinate 1,707,088 of NZ_CP060695.1, read as the reverse complement.
TTTAAAATTATTACAAGTAGAATTGTATGTTTTTGAAAATGAGATTGATAAAGCTTCTTCTTTATTAAAAAAGATAGAAAAAATAGAACCTAATAATGATGAGGTTTTTATTCAAAAAGGTACAATAAATTCAAAAAAAGGATTGCACAAAGAAGCTATTTTAGACTTTGAAAAAGCACTTTCTTTTACAGATGATAAAGTAGATATTTGGTCTTTATTAGGAATGGAATACCTTTATTTAGACGATTTTAAAAATGCTCGTTTAAACTTTGCAAACTGTATAGATGCAGATGTAGAAGATTATTCTGCACTTTACAACATTGTGTATTGTTTTGATATGGAAGAGAAACATAAAGAAGCAATTTCATATTTGAATATGTATATTGATAAAAACCCTTATTGCGAAGTTGCTTGGCATCAATTAGGGCGTCAATATTTTATTTTAAAAATGTTTAAAGAAGCTTTATCTTCTTTTGATTATGCTGTTTTAATAGATGAATCTTTTATTGGTGGTTATTTAGAAAAAGCAAAAACTTTAGAAGAATTAGAACGTTATCAAGAAGCAATAGATAATTATTTAATTACTTTAGAATTAGATGATCCAACAGCGTTTGCATATTTAAGAATAGGTGAATGTTACGAGAAAATAGATAAATACAACGCAGCAATTTCTTACTACAAAAAAGCTGTACATGAAGATCCTTTGTTAGATAGGGGGTGGATTTTATTAACGAACTTATATTACGAACAAGAAAACTATCAAAAAGCTGCTTATTACATATCCAAAGCAATAAAAATTGATGAGGATAATTTTATGTATTGGAGAAGATATTCAGAAATAAATTTAAGACTTAACTTTTTTGAAGAAGTAATTATTGGTTATAATAAATGTTTAGCTATTGGTGATGATGGATTAGAGGTTTTTGTTGGTTTATCAGATGTTTTATCTTTTTTAGGTGAATTTAATAAAGCTTTAAGTTTTATGGTAAAAGCTGAAAAAACTTACGGAGGTTTTGCAGAAATAGAATATAGATTGGCAGGTTTATATTTTCTTCTAAATAAAGAGAAAAAAGCATTAGAGCATTTAATAATTGGTTTAGAAACAGATTACGATTATCATATAATTTTAAATGAAATTTATCCAACAGTTTTTGAAGATTCTAAAGTTCAAAATCTAATTCAGTTTTATAAAAAATAAGATGGAGTAGTAGAGCTATTATAAATATTGAAAAATAAAAAACCACTAATTAATTTAATCAGTGGTTTTTTATTTAAAAGAAGTGGTTGTCTTTTTTATCTAACTTTAATTTCCCCACATCCAACTCTTGGTCCTGCTGCGCCAGAAGGTTGAGAGCTAAAATCATCTGGTCCAGCATGAACAATAATTGCTTTTCCAACAATATTTTTTGTTTCATCTTCACAGTTAATACACCATAAATCTGTTTCTCTTTCAATGGTTCCTTTACCATCTTTATCGGCAACTATATTACCAATATCTCCAACATGAAATGGTTCTTGCATCCATTTTCCATGATTTTCATTTGTTGGGTTCCAATGACCACCAGCAGATTTTCCATCGGGTGCAGAACAATCTCCTATTGTGTGAATATGAATAGCATGATTTCCTTCGCTTAAGCCAAATACTTCAGCTTTCATAACTAACTTTCCGTTGTTCTCTTTAAAAGTTACGTTTCCTGTTACATTACTATTACTTCTGGCCTCTATATTTACAATTGCAGTTTTTTCTTCACCCTTACCACAAGAAAATAGAATAAGTGTAATTAGTGATAAAATTAAATTTTTTAGAATTTTCATAATTTCATTTTTATTAATAATTACCTCTAAATTACAAAAACTGTTACAGTTAAAAAAGAATTGGTCATTAGAATTGAAAGTAGATTATTATTTTCTTTTTCTAATTTCTACTATCTTCGTTTTTTAAAATCAAACCAAAAAATGAGTAGAAGTTTAAAAGAGTATATTGTTGTCGGCTTAAAAGGAATGGCAATGGGTGCAGCAGATGTGGTGCCAGGTGTTTCTGGAGGTACAATTGCATTTATTTCAGGAATTTATGAAGAATTATTAAGTTCTATCAGTAATGTTAATTTAGGTTTGTTTAAAACTTTAAAAAATGATGGAATAAAAGCTGCTTGGAAACAATTAAATGGTAGTTTTTTATTGGCTTTATTTATAGGGATTTTTATCAGTATAATTTCATTAGCAAAAGCTATAAAATACCTTTTAGAAAACGAACCTATCTTATTATGGTCGTTCTTTTTTGGATTGGTTTTAGCAAGTATTATTTACATTGCAAAACAGATTGAAAAATGGAATTTTATTTCAGTTTTAATACTAGTTTTAGGTGCGTTTTTAGCATATTATATTACCACTTTAAATCCTTTGGTTTCAGAAAATTCGTCTATATTATTTATGTTTTTGGCTGGAGCTATTGCAATTTGCGCAATGATTTTACCCGGAATTTCAGGAGCTTTTATCCTAGTTTTATTAGGTGCATATAAACCTATTTTAGCAGCAGTAAATGATAGAGATTTTAAAACAATTGCTGCTGTTGGTTTTGGTGCAATTATAGGTTTGTTAAGTTTCTCTAAAGTCTTAAAATGGTTATTTGCAAATTACAAAAATTATACTCTTGCTGCTTTAACAGGTTTTATAATTGGTTCTTTAAATAAGATTTGGCCTTGGAAAGAGACGTTAACTTGGCGCACAAATTCTCATGGAGTAGAAGTGCCTTTTAACCAACAAAGTGTATCTCCTTTTTCTTTTAATGGAGATGCAGAATTAACAATGGCAATTGTTTTAGCTATTATTGGTTTTGGTTTGATTTTGTTAATGGAAAAACTAGCTGTTAAAAAACAGTAAATGCATAAACAACGAAATTTTGTTCAGAAAACATCCCTTTTTTTAAAAGGCTTGGCAATGGGAGCGGCTAATAAAGTTCCTGGAGTTTCTGGTGGTACAGTTTCTTTTGTTTTTGGCTTTTATGAAGAGTTAATCTACTCATTTAGAAAAATAAACTTAATAGCTTTAAAATTACTTTTAAATGGCCGTTTTTCTAGTTTCTATAAATATGTAAACGGACAATTTCTTCTCTTGATAATGGGAGGAAGTATTTTTAGTTATTTTAGTATTTCTCTTGTTTTAGATTACTTTTTAGCGAATTATGAACTTTATGTATGGAGTTGGTTTTTTGGGATGATAATTGGTTCTATTTACTACATTGGAAAAGATTTTGGAGAATGGAGTACCAAAAATATTATTTCATTAGTAATAGGTGCTTCTATAGGTTTAGGAATTAGTTTTTTAACTCCTGCAACAGAAAACGATAATCTTTGGTTTGTTTTTGTTTGTGGTATTATAGGGGTTTCTGGTATGACACTTCCAGGTCTTTCAGGCTCATTTATTTTAATTTTACTAGGAAACTATGTTTTACTTTTGGTGGATTCTGTTAATGAGTTATTTCATATAATAGTTCGTCTTTTATCAGGAGATTTTAAGGTACTTTCTGATCCTGTAAAAATGAGATACTTAAAAATAATTAGTGTTTTTACAGCTGGTTCAGCATTTGGGTTGGTTTCAATTTCTCATGTTTTAGGCTATGTTTTAAAACGATGGAATCAAATTGTAAACGCTGTTATTATCGGTTTTATCACAGGTTCTTTAGGTATAGTTTGGCCTTGGAAAAAAGCAACTTTTTTAAATATAAATGGAAACATTCAATTAGATAAAAAAGGAAATAAAATTATAGAAAATTACGAGCGTTTTATTCCAGATTTTTCAAATATAGAAACTTGGATTGCAATTTTCTATGTTGCACTTGGTATAGGTTTAATTTTAGTTATAGATTATTATGGAAGAAAAAAGAAATAAGTTGTTTGGTTTATTAGGTAAAGATATTTCCTACTCTTTTTCTCGAGGTTATTTCACAGAAAAGTTTAAGAATTTAGAGTTAAAAAAACATAAATATGTAAATTTTGATATTCAACAAATTACAGATTTTCCTTCAATAATTAAAAATGAAGAATTTCTAGAAGGTATGAACGTTACTATACCTTATAAAGAGGAAGTAATTACCTATTTAGATAAATTAGATAAAACAGCAAAAAAAATTGGAGCTGTTAATACTATAAAATTCACAAAAAGAGGAAATTTAAAAGGGTATAATACAGATGTTTTTGGTTTTGAAAATTCGATTAAACCTTTTATAAAAAAGCATCATAAAAAAGCTTTAATATTAGGTACAGGTGGTGCATCTAAAGCAATTGCTTTTGCGCTTAAAAAAAATGATATAAAGTTTAAGTTTGTTTCTAGAAAACCACAGAGAAAGAAAGAGATTTCTTATGCAGATTTAACTGAAGAAATTTTAGAAAAATACCAAATAATTATCAATTCTACACCAGTTGGAACTTCTCCAGATGTAGATAAATCTCCTAATATACCTTATCAATTTATCACTGAAAAGCATCTTTTATTCGATTTAATTTATAATCCAGAAATCACTACTTTTTTAGCAAAAGGTAAAGAAAAAGGAGCTACTATAAAAAATGGATATGAAATGTTAGAACTTCAAGCAGAAGAATCTTGGAGAATTTGGAATAGATAATTTTAAATGAAACTTTTATAGTTAAGATGATTTGTTAATTCTTTAAGTTGTCACTATCTTTATAAACAATTATTATGGACCTTAAACATTGTAGATATGTTAGATAAAAATGAAGAAAACGCAGATAAAGCGTTAGATAAAGTTGAAGAAGTAAAAAGTGAAACTTCAATTGAAAACAGTAATGATGAAACAGTAAAAGAAAATGTAGTTGATGAAACTACAGAAGCTGTTGATGAAATTGAGAAATCTGTAGCAGAGGAGGCAGAAAATGATTCTGAAAAAGAAGATGAAGTTCCTACTGTAGATTATGATGCGTTTTCTTTAGAAGATTTGGTAACAGAGCTTAAAAAGACAATTTCTAACAACCCAGTTCAGAAAATTAAGAATCAAGTAGATGGTATAAAAAATGCTTTCAACAAACAATTTGGAGCGTTATTAGCCGAAAAGAAAGCTGCTTTTTTAGCTGAAGGAGGTAATTCTATCGATTTTCAATTCTCTAGTCCTATAAAATCTGATTACAATAAATTATTGTCTGATTATAAAAGTCAACGTGATGAATTTTACGGTAATCTAGAAAAGCAACTAAAAGATAATTTAGAAAAAAGATTAGTAGTTATAGAAAGTTTAAAAGATTTAATACAAAATGCAGACTCTGCAACTATGTATAAAAAATTTAGAGAACTACAAGACACATGGCGTTCTATTGGACCAGTTTCTAAAACAAAATATAATGATACTTGGAAAATATACCATCATCATGTAGAAAGGTTTTATGATTTATTACATTTAAGTAATGACTTTAGAGACCTAGATTTTAAGCATAATTTAGAAGAAAAATTAAAAATCATTATTAAGGCAGAAAAACTTGCAGAAGAAAGCGATATAAATTTTGCCTTTAAAGAACTGCAAGATTTACATAAAATCTGGAAAGAAGATATTGGGCCAGTTTCGCAAGAAATGCGAGAAGAAGTTTGGAAGAAATTTAGTGCAGCAACAAAGAAAATTCATGATAAACGTCATGAACACTTCAAAGAAATGCGATCTAAATACCAAGAAATTATTGATAAAAAACTAGATGTTGTTGCAAAAATTAATGCATATGATACTTCTAAAAATAATTCTCATAATGATTGGCAAAAGAGTATAAAAGATATAGAGGCTTTAAGACAACAATATTTTAGTGCTGGTAAATTACCATATTCTAAAAGTGAAGAAGTTTGGCAACAGTTTAAAGGAGCTACAAAGAAATTTAATAGCGAAAAGAACGTTTTTTATAAGCAAGAAAAAGGAGATCAGCAAGATAATTTAAAAAAGAAAATTGCTTTAATTGAAATTGCCGAGTCTTTAAAAGAAAGTGAAGATTGGGAAACTGCTACAAATACTTTGAAAAAAGTTCAAGCAGATTGGAAAAAAATAGGACATGTTCCACGTAAGTTTTCAGACGATATTTGGAAACGTTTTAAAGCTGCTTGTAACCATTACTTCGATCGTTTTCATCAGCAGAAAAATGCAGTTAGTAAAGAGCAACAAGAAACTGTAGATGCTAAAAAAGCTTTTTTAGAATCTTTAAAAGAAGAAAAAGAAGCTACTAAAGAAACTGTTTTAGAAGCTATAAATAAATGGAATGAGTTAGGTAGACTGCCTAGAAATGTTCGTCATTTAGATGGTAAGTTTAATAAACAAATAGATAGAATGTTAGAAGGCCTGTCTTTAGATAAGAAAGAGGTTTCTATGTTAAAGTTTACAAATGTTGTAGATGGTTTAGCAGCAGATAATGATGTTAGAAAATTAGATTCTGAACAAATTTTTGTTAGAAAAAAGATTGATGAAGTTGTAAAAGAAATTCAACAGCTAGAAAATAATCTTGGATTTTTCTCTAATGCTAAAGATGACAATCCGCTTGTTATAAATGTAAAAAACAAAGTGAACGAGTTTAAGGAAGATTTAGCAGTTTGGAAAGACAAGTTAAGTTACTTAAAAAATCTAGATTACTAAAAAGTAAATATCATAAAACAAAAAACTCGAAGCAAAAGCTTCGAGTTTTTTTATGAAATTGTTTTTCTTTTATTAAGAAAATAATTTATCAATTTTTGCTTTTTCTTCTTCAGCTAAAGCAGCATCAACTAAAATACGACCACTATGCTCGTCTATAGTTATCTTTTTTCTATTAGCAATTTCTAATTGTACTTGTGGTGGAATTGTAAAATAAGAACCTCCAGAAGCTCCACGTTCAATTGCAACAACAGCTAAACCATTTTTTACTTTAGTTCTAATACGTGAGTATGCAGAAAATAAATGACCTTCAATAGCTTTAGAAAACTCTTCAGATTTTTCAGATAAAAGTTTTTCGTCTTTTTCTGTTTCTTTTAAAATAGCATCTAATTCTGCTTTTTTATGGCTTAAATGTTTTTCTTGTTTAGCTAACTTTTCTTTAGTAGCATCAACAACTTCCATTTTTTGAGCAATTTTTGCCTTGTATTCGTTAATTCTCTTTTCAGCTAATTGAATTTCTAATTCTTGAAACTCAACTTCTTTAGATAAAGAATCGAACTCTCTGTTATTTCTAACTTTTTGCTGCTGCTCGTCATATTTTTTCATTAACGCGTTAGATTCTTCAATCGCTAACTTTTTGTTATTGATATCCGTTTCTAAATTAGCAACATCTTGTTCTAAATTAGCAACTCTAGTATTTAATCCGGCAACTTCATCCTCTAAATCTTCAACTTCTAAAGGTAATTCACCTCGTACGTTTCTAATATCGTCAATTCTAGAATCAATTAACTGTAAGTCGTATAATGCTCTTAATTTTTGTTCAACGGAAATTTCTTTCTTCTTTGCCATGTTTATATATAATAAATAGGATTTGTACTTTTTTCTGATAAAATGACTGCAAAATTAGTGAATTTTTTCGTAAGATAATCAACCAAAAGGTTTTTTGTAAACTGTTCACTCTCATAATGTCCAATATCTGCTAATAAAATACTGTTTTCAGCAGTAAAAAACTCATGGTATTTAAAGTCTGCACTCACATAAGCATCTGCTCCAGCTCTTTTTGCATTAGTAATTGCAAAACTACCAGAACCACCTAAAACAGCTACTTTTTTTATTTTTTTATTGATATAATTAGAATGACGAACACAAACTGTTTTCATAGTCTTCTTTAAAAATAGTAAAAACTCTTTTTCGTCCATTTCAGAAGAGAGTTCACCAATCATTCCCATTCCTATATCTTGATGTATGTTTTCTGTAGTAATTATTTCGTAAGCAACTTCTTCATAAGGATGATTTTCTTGTAATGATTTTAATATTCCAGCTTCATTCTTACTTTCGAAAACAACAGAAATTCTTGTTTCTTGTTCTGTATGAAGTTTACCTTTTTCTCCAAAAACAGGATTAGAATTTTCATTTCCTCTAAAAGTTCCTTCTCCTTCAATGTTAAATGAACAATTATCATAATTACCAATATTACCTGCGCCAGCATTAAAAAGAGACTTTCTTAAATTTTCTGCATCTTTTACAGGAACATAAGTAGTTAACATTTTTATAATTCCTTTTTTAGGAATAAGAATCTTTGTTTTTTTTAAGCCAAGAACTTCACACATTTTTGCTGAAACACCATTTTTAGAATTATCTAAAGCTGTATGAGTTGCATAAATAGCAATATCATTTTTAATGGCTTTTAAAACAACGCGCTCTACATAAGAGTTGCCATTTATTTTTTTTAATCCACTAAATATAATCGGATGAAAACTTACTATTAAATTACAATTCTGGGCAATTGCTTCATCTACAGTTTCTTCTAAAGTATCTAAAGTAACCAATACATTTGTAACTTTTGTTTGGTAATTACCCACAAGTAATCCAACATTGTCAAAATCTTCGGCATATTTTAAAGGCGCTAATTCTTCTATGTAATTTGTGATGTTTTTTATTGTCATTTAAAAAAGTATTGAAAATCAAAGTTAACATATTTAATCGAAAAATGTAATTCTTACACTAACAGGAATTATAACAAAAAGAATTTTAATTTTTGAAGTTTATTAAATAAATTAAAAATTCTTTTGTTGTATTTTTACGTTGATGAAACTTGTTCGTTTTTTACTATTTCCATTAGCCGTTTTATACGATTTGATAACCTCAATTCGTAACTTTTTCTTTGACGTAGGTATTTTTAAACAAACAACTTTTAAAATGCCAGTAATTGTTGTTGGTAATTTAAGTGTTGGTGGTACTGGAAAAACGCCACAAATAGAATATTTGGTTCGTCTATTAAAAGATGCCCACAAGGTTGCAATTTTAAGTAGAGGCTATAAACGAAAAACGGAAGGTTTTGTTATGTTAAATGAAACACATTCTGCTGAAGATGTAGGAGATGAACCTTTACAGTTTTATAAAAAGTTTAAAAAAATTAATGTTGCTGTAGACGCAAATAGGGTAGAAGGTATTAAGAAAATTATAGCAACTAAATCTCCAGAAATTATTTTATTGGATGATGCTTTTCAACATAGAAAAGTAAAAGGAAGTTTTTATATTTTGCTTACAAAATATAACAATTTATTTGTTGATGATTTTTTACTACCAACTGGAAATTTGCGTGAAAATAGGAGCGGAGCAAATAGAGCAGATGTAATTGTAGTTACTAAATGCCCTAAAGAATTAGACAAAAATCAGCAAGAAAATATAAAAAAGAAACTTCAGAAGTATAAAAAAGAAATTTATTTTACTACAATTTCTTATGCTGAAAAATTGTCTGGAAGTAGGCAAATTTTGATAGAAGAACTAAAAGACTATCAAGTTTTATTGGTTACAGGTATTGCAAACCCTAAACCATTAACAGATTTTTTATCTGATAAAAAAGTTAATTATCAGCATTTAAAGTTTGCAGACCATCATCATTTTTCTTCAACAGAAATTAATGCTATTCAACAGAAATTTGATGCCATAAATTCTAATAGAAAAATAATTTTAACTACAGAAAAAGATTTTGTTAGGTTAGAAGGAAGGTTAAATGAGGTTTCTTTTTTAGGTATAGAAACTACTTTTTTAGATGTTACAAGTACTTCTTTTAATTTGTTAATAAAAAGCCACGTACAACAAAACCAACGCTGTTAGAACGTTGGTTTGTCTATTTTTGATTTTCGTTAGGATGTCTTTTCAGATCACTTAACATATATTTGACACTGTATTTTTTGTAAAGTCACAAGGCAATTTTTTAATTGGTATTATTTTTGATACTTTTGAAGAAACAAGTTTATATGAAAAAAAGTATTATCAGTTTTGCTATTTGTTTTTTCTTTTTAGGAACCGTTTTTTCTCAAGAAGAAGTTGTTGTTAAGGAAGAGGTTACATTATCTTGGGAAGCTAGTTTTAAAGAAGCTCTAAAGAAATCAAAAAAAGAAAAAAAACCTGTTTTAATTTATTTTACAGGATCAGATTGGTGTGGGCCTTGTAAGGTTTTAGATAAAAATTTATTCCACACAGATAAATTTAAAGGAATTGCTGATAAAGATTTAATTTTATATGAAGCAGATAACCCTAGAAACAAAGAACTTGTAGAGTCAGATAAATTAAAAGAAAATTTTAAATTAATAAGAAAGTATCACGTACAATCTTATCCTACGTTGGTTTTTGTAAATCACAAAGGAAAAATGATTGGTTATAAAAAAGGATTAATTTTAACTGAATACTATTATCCATTTATACAATCTGTTATAGAAAACTATTAAAAATTAATATTTAAGCATAAAAAAAACCGAAGTAATTTTTAATTACTTCGGTTTTCTTATTTATAAATTATTACTTAAAAGTAACTCTTATTTTTGGTTGATTACTCTAAAAGTAGTTCTTCTGTTAGCTCTGTGTTCTGCTTCAGTACAAGAAACTCCGTCAGAACATCTGTTAGTTAATCTAGACTCTCCAAAACCGTTTCCAGTTAATTGGCTTGGGTTTACACCTTTAGAGATTAAATAGCTTGTTACTGCTTGTGCTCTTCTTTCAGATAAATCTTGGTTGCTTTCTTTTGTTCCTCTCATATCTGTATGAGATTCAATAGCAACAGAGATTCCATCTTTTAAGATAGGTAATAATCTTGCGTCAATGATTCTTTTAGCTCCAGGAGTTAAAGTTGCGCTTCCTAAATTCCAAGTAATAGGTAATGGAGTATTGTTTACTAACTCACATTCTACTTCTTTCCAAGTTGTTAAACCACCTTTGCTTACTAAAACTTCTTTAGTTACAGTTTTGTATTTAGCAGCAACAGTAATTTCTTCTTTCCAAGCATCTTTTACTAAAACTACTTTTTTAATAGTTCCGTATTCTGCAGGAATATCTATAGTTCTTGTTGTTGGAGGAGTTACCATCACTTTTTTAGTATATGTTTTTTCGTATCCAGGAACTGGTGTAGAAACAGTATTTGCATCTGTATCTAATTTAGTTAAAGGTACAGTTACAAATTGTGCTGGTACTGGCTTATAACACCAATATCTACAGTCATTAGGGTCACTAGATTCACAATCTGGTGCTTTTTCACTCATTTCCCAATTTGCAGATGCAGCTTTAGTTTCTATTACTTCAGAGTCTGGAGTAAAAGTAGCTTTTACAGCTCTTAATTTATTAGCGTCTTCTTTTGCAACATAAGAAACAGTTTTTGTTTCCCAAACAGCAGCTACAGGAACTAAACGCGTTCCAGCTTCTTTAATTAAAACTCTTTCTGTTACAGTTTTGTATTCTGCAGGGTGTGTTACAATTCTTTTGTATGCAGGTGCAATTTCAATTGTTACATCTTCATTTTTCCATACTTCTGGAGTTTTACAATTTACATAACATTTTCCTGGTTCAGGATTTGTTGGTAAGTCTTGCCCAAAAGCAATTGCGCCAAACATTAAAAATGCTCCGCTTAATAAAATTTTCTTCATGTTTATTTGTTTTGATTATATGTTAGTGTGACACTAGGTTTTTTAAAAAGTCACAACGCAATTTACAAAAAAAACAAGAAATGTTAAAAAAATGTTAAGGAAATTATAATTTCTTATAGAATAAGCTCTTAATTATACCGTCTGAAAGTCCGATTTTTGGAACATAAATTTTCCTTGCACCACTCCATTTCATTGCAGATAAGTATATTTTTGTAGCAGGAATAATAACATCTGCTCTATCTGGATTTAAACTTAATTCAGATACTCTTTCATCAAAAGACATTTGTTTTAAAAACTGATATTGAGCATTTAAATAAATAAAAGAAATTGGTTTTCCTTCAGTTCTACCAGACATTTTAAATAGTTTGTTAATGTTTCCTCCAGAACCAATTAAAGAAACTCTCTTTAAACCTTGGGTATTCTTTTTGATCCACTTTTCTACGTTAGCAAACATTTCTTTGTTAACAGATTTTTTATTGTTTAATAAACGAACTGTTCCCATTTTAAAGGATTTAGAGGTAATAATTTTTCCTTTAGAAAATATAGTAAACTCTGTACTACCACCACCAACATCTACATATAAATAAGAGTTATCTCCCTCTATTAATTGATTTAAATCTGTAGAAGAAATAATAGCAGCTTCTTCTTTTCCACCAATGATATCAATTTTTACTCCAGTTTCAATTAGAATTTTTTCTGCAACTTCTTTACCATTTGCAGCTTCTCTCATTGCAGAAGTAGCACATGCCATATAACGTTCTACTTTATGAACTTTCATTAAAAGTTTAAAAGCTTCCATGGCATTAATCATTCTTGTAATATTTTCCTCACTAATAATACCTTCACCAACAAATGCATCTGCTCCTAAACGAATTGGTACACGTACTAATGATGATTTTTTAAATTGAGGATCTCTATCTTCAGCAACAATTACGTTGGAAATTAGTAATCTAATTGCGTTAGAACCAATATCAATTGCGCCGTATTTTTTTATTTCTAACAAACTAATCTATTTATGGTTTTTAGGAAATTCGGACAAGAAAGTTTTTCCTTTTTTTATGTTTTTCCAATGCTTTTCATCAAATTGAAGTCCAATAATACCACAAGTAGCTACATGTGCAATTGGTGTATTACCAAATTTGTTTACAAAAGTATTAATTCCATGATCGTGGCTAAAAATAATGGCAGAGTTAAAACCATCATCAAGAGCATTTACAGTTTTTACCAAATAACCATCGCTAAAACTATAAAGTTGTCTTTTTATTTGAAGGTTAGCTAAAGGATATTCAAAGTTTTCACAGAAAATAACTGCAGTATGTAAAGCTCTGTTTGCACTACTAGAAATAAAAACGTCTGGTCTGTCTACTTTTTTTGACAAAAATTTTGACATTAAATATGCGTCTTTAATTCCGCGTTTTTTTAGAGGTCTGTCAATATCTTCTATTCCAGAGTACTCCCAAGAAGATTTTGCATGTCTAACAATGTATAAAGTTTTCATTTAATTGAATTGTTGAAGTGTAAATATAAAAATTTATGACGCTAATCTTTCTAATTTCCAAGAAAAATCTTTTTCTAAAATATATCTAATTCTATCGTGTAATCTATTTGGTCTTCCTTGCCAAAATTCTATAGAAATTGGTTTTACTAAATAACCTCCCCAATGTTTTGGTCTAGGAATTTCTTCACCTTCAAACTTTTTTTCTATTCTTAATAAGTTTTCTTCTAGCTCTTTTCTAGTAGAAATTACAGAACTTTGGTCAGAAGCCCAAGCGCCTAGTTTACTTCCTTCTGGTCTAGAATCGAAATAGCCATCAGATAAATTTTCAGCTTGCTTTTCTGCGATTCCTTTAATAATAATTTGTTGTTCTAAAGCTGGCCAAAAGAATGATAAACAAATATTGTTGTTTTCTGCAATAGCTTTTCCTTTTTCTGATGTATAGTTTGTGTAGAAAATGAAACCTTCCCAAGTAAATTTCTTTAATAAAACAACTCTACTTTTAGGAAAACCATCTTTTCCAATGGTAGAAACTGTCATTGCATTGGTTTCGTTTACAGTTTCAGATTCTTCTGCATTTCTAAACCAAGTTTGAAATAATTCCATAGGGTTTTCTGGACAATTGCTTTCTAAAAGCTCATGTTTTTCGTACGATTTTCGGTAATTACTTAAATCTTTTTGCATTTTATTTAATTAAATATATATCTAATTCCTATTGAGTTTCTAATTCCTGAAGCGTCTGTAGCATCAGAAAAATGATACGCACTTTCTAAAACTAACCCGAAGTTTCTAACTTCTTTAAAAGGTGTTATTTCTATTTGAAGCGGCAAGTAAAAACTTTCAATAAAATCTGTTTTATCTGAATGAAATGGAAAGGTAGAAACACCAATACCAAAGTTTAAATTATAAGCCTTTTTAGAAACAAGTTTGTAAAGTAGACTAAATTCCGTGTTAAATTCAATTCCTAAATTATCATTTACTCTTAATTCTGCTTGTAGTTTATCTGAAAAAGCATAGTTCACTCCAATTTCTGCATCAAAATAACCAGTTATTTTAAACTGACTAAATGTTGAAAGGGAAGTGAAAATTAAAAGTGCTAAAAAAAAATTTTTCATAATTATCTTCTTTTAATTATTGTTAACCCAATAAATGTTAGAAAACCATTTAAAACTAAAACGAAGAATCCAAAATCAAAACCAAAATTTTCTTTACTGTAATAACTAATAATGTAAGTAAGAATTGGCGCAATAATACAAATTACAGGCACTATTTTGTCTTTAACCTTTTGTTTAGTGAATAAGCCAAAAGCATACAAACCTAAAAGGGGGCCATAAGTATAACCAGCAAACGTAAATATTTTAGCAATTACACTGGCATCTGCTATAAAGTATTTAAAAATTAAGATAACAGCAATTAATACAAATGAAAATATAATGTGAATTCTCTTTCTAATCTTCTCTTGTTCTTCAGCATTTCTTTTTTTATCAATTTCTAAAATGTCTATACTAAAAGACGTAGTTAAAGAAGTTAGGGCAGAATCTGCACTAGAATATGCAGCTGCAATTAAACCTAACAAAAAGAACATTGCTGTTGCCAAACCTAAAGTTCCTTTGGTTGCAATTATTGGAAAAAGTTGGTCTTTATGAGCATCAATTCCGTTTTTCTGCGCGTAATCTGTTAATAATACACCTAACGCTAAAAAGAAAAAGTTAACAATTACTAATACAATTGTAAACCAAAACATGTTTTTTTGTGCATCTTTTAAGTTTCTGCAAGTAAGGTTTTTTTGCATCATATCTTGGTCTAAACCAGTCATAACAACGGCTATAAAAGCACCAGCTAAAAACTGTTTCCAAAAATAATTTCCAGCATTTACATCTTCGAAAAAGAATGTTTTAGACAATTCACTATCTGCAACATAAGAGAATAAATTACTTATTTGTAATTCGTCAGAAATAGTGTAAATACAAACACCAACTGCAATCAGCATAAATAATGTTTGCAATGTATCTGTCCAAACAATGGTTTTAATTCCTCCTTTAAATGTGTATAACCAAATCAATAATATAGTTATGGAAACTGTAACCCAAAAAGGAATTCCGTAAGCGTCAAATAAAATTACTTGCAACACATTTGCTACTAAAAACAATCTAAAAGCAGCACCAATTGTTCTAGAAAGTAAGAAAAAACTGGCACCTGTTTTATATGAATATTCGCCAAATCTATCTTGTAAGTATGTATAAATTGAAGTTAAATTGAGTTTGTAATAAAGAGGAAGCAGTACTAAACCAATTACTGCGTAACCAACAACATACCCTAAAACCATTTGAAAATAACTCATTCCTTGCGCTTCTACCCAACCAGGTACAGAAATAAAGGTAACACCAGAAAGAGATGCGCCAATCATACCAAAAGCAACCAAATACCAAGGTGAAGAGTTGTTAGCTTTAAAAAAGGTTTTATTGTCTGCAGATTTTCCTGTGATATAAGAAATAAGTATTAATACAGAAAAGTAAGCAACAATTAATAAGATGATATACTCTGGCTTCATTTTAAGTTATAATTAATGATACGAATATATGTTTTTTAGAAGTCTTTTCTCTTTTTTATTGATTCTTTTCTCGATAATAAGTTAAATTTGCAAACTATGGATTTTTCATCAAAATTATTAGAAAATGCTGTAAATGAAGTTTCACGTTTGCCAGGAATTGGTAAAAGAACTGCATTGCGTTTGGTTTTACATTTACTAAAACAACCAACTGACAATACAAAGTATTTGTCTGAAGCTTTGTTGCATTTAAGAAATGATGTAAAAACTTGTGAAAAATGCCACAATATTTCTGATACAGCTTTGTGTGATATTTGTAACAACCCAAAAAGAAACCCTGAAATTGTTTGTGTTGTTGAAGACATTAGAGATGTAATGGCAATTGAAAGTACGTCTCAATTTAATGGATTATACCATGTATTGGGTGGGAAAATTTCTCCCATTGAAGGAATTGGTCCCCAAAATTTGCAGATAGAATCGCTTATTAATAAAGTTGAAAACGGAGAAGTAAAAGAATTGATTTTTGCTTTAAGTTCAACTATGGAAGGAGATACCACAAATTTCTATATTTTTAAACAAATAGAGAAATTCGATATTACAACATCTACAATTGCACGTGGAATTTCTGTAGGCGATGAATTAGAATATGCAGATGAAGTTACTTTAGGAAGATCTATTGTGAATAGAATTCCTTTTGAACAAAGTATTAGAGGTTAATTCTCTAAATTTTTGGTTTCATCACTTTCTAAAACCTCTTTTTCTGCTTTATCCCAAGATTTTTTCTCGCGAATTCTCTTGTACAATTTAATTCCCAACATCATTAAAATTCCGAAAAGAATAATACCAACAACTCCCCAAATCCAATTGATAGCGCTTTTTACGGTTACTAAAAAAACGACAGCAAATAAAATTATCGTAGAAATTTCATTAAACATTCGCAATTTAAAAGCAGAATATTTTACAATATCTTTTTGAAGTTTACTATAAATATTTTGGCAAAAACCATGGTAAAAATACAATGCTAAAACGAATGCTAATTTTACCAACATCCAAGGTTCAGATAAATAATATGGATTTTGATATAACATCCAAAAAGCAAAAATACTTGCTAAAATTGCTGACGGCCAAGTAATAATATACCAAAGTCTTTTAGTCATCAATTTATATTGCGTTTGCAAAATAGATTTTGCAGGTTCTAATTTATTTTCAGCTTCCGTTTGATAAATAAATAACCTCGGAATGTAAAATAGACCAGCAAACCAAGTAACTACAAAGATAATGTGTAATGCTTTTACGTATAGAAAATCCATGTTTTAAAATTACAATTTATTAATTAAAAATTACGATTTCTCCCATTCATTAATCCAAGAAACCATAACATCTACCCAATCATCATTATCATTCATACAAGGAATGTGTTTGTAATCTGTTCCTCCAAATTTTAAGAACTCTTCTTTTCCTTCCATTGCAATTTCTTCTAAAGTCTCTAGACAATCTGCAACAAAAGCAGGAGTTATTACTGCTAATTTCTTTTTTCCTTCTGATGGAAATTTCTCTAACTCAAAATCTGTATAAGGTTTTAACCAAGGATCTTTTAATAATCTCGATTGAAAAGAATTACTATATGTTCCTTTTTTCAAATTTAAGAATTTTGCAATTTCTTTTGTAGTCTCAAAACATTGGTGTCTATAACATGTGTGATGTGCAACCGAATTACGTTCACAACAAGAACCATCTAATTTACAATGACTATTTGTAGGATCAGATTTTTTAATGTGTCTTTCAGGTATTCCATGATAAGAAAATAAAATATGATCGTAATCGAAATCTTTTAAATGATTCGCAATATTGTTGCTCATCGCTTTTATATAATCTGGTTCATTATAAAAAGGTGGTAAAACATCTAATTTTACATCAGGATATTTTTCTGCTAAAATTTCTTCAGCCTTAACAACTACAGTTTCAAAAGAAGACATTGCATAATGAGGATATAAAGGCGCTAAAAATATTTCTGTAACTCCTTTATCAACCAAATTTTTGATTCCTTTTTCCATGGACATAGAACCATAACGCATTGCCAATTCCACAGGAATATCTACTTTTTGTTTTACTTTTTCTGTAAATCTTTCTGAAATTACAACCAAAGGCGAACCTTCATCCCACCAAATTTTCTTGTAAGCAGCTCCAGATTTTTTCGGACGGAAATTTAAAATAATTCCTTTTATTAAAACGTAACGTTTCCAATAAGGAATATCAATTACACGTTCGTCCATTAAAAATTCGTCTAAATATTTTTTAACGTCTTTTGTTTCTGTTGAATCTGGTGATCCTAAATTGTTTAATAATATTCCTTTCATTTATAAAAAAGTTTCAAAAATTTCAAAAAGAAATTTTGTGTTGTTATTCTTGCCTGTTGTTAGTTAAAAACTGATTCGTTACCTCATATAGCGAAATCGCTAAACTATGAATTACATTCATGCTCGAATTTCTACCAAACATAGGAATTGAAACTGTATAATCGACTAAATCTATGTTTTCAATTCCGTTTCTTTCGCTTCCCAAAAGTAAAACGATTTTCTCATGATTTTTAAAATTAAAATCTTGAATATTTATGCTTTTATCAGTAATTTCTATTCCAATAATTGTATTGCCTGCTGCTTTTAATTTGTTGATAATTTCAGCAAAATTAGAATAAGTGTCATGTTCAATTTGGTTGACAGTGTTTCTCGCAGTTTTCTTTACAATTCTATTTTCTATTGTTGGTGAGTTCTCGTGAAAATAAATTTTTTCAACTCCAAAACTTTCGGAAATACGAAAACACATTCCAATATTTTCTGGAGTTCTAATCGCATCACAAACAATTGTTATTGGAAATTGTTTCTGCTTATTTTCGATATCGTAATGTGTTAGTTGTTTCAATTTTATAATTTCAAAGTTTTAAAGTCTGCAAACTGCGACTGTAAATTGTTTACTGATTCAGGCTCATTACATATTTCTTTGGTGTTGTGCCAAATTTCTTTTTAAAAGCTGCAATAAAATGACTTGCAGTACTATAACCAACCTGTAAGCCAACTTCATTTACATTGTACTTGTTGCTTTCTAATAATCTTCTAGAGTGTTCCATTTTATAATCAAACAAAAAACTATAGACTGTGTCTCCATAAATTTGCTTAAAACCTTCTTTTAGTTTTTTTAGACTCAAACCAATTTCGTTTGCTAATTCTTGCAAACTTGGTGGTTCTGCCATTCTTGTTATAATAATTTCTTTCGCTTTTCTAATTTTTATAACATTTTGTTCATCAACTAAAAATGGACAATATTCTGCATCATTACTTTCTTCATGCTGAAAATGTAAACTCAACAATTCGTAAACCTTTCCTTTTACATATAAATCTTTAATAGAACTATTAATATTAGAGTTGATAATTTGCTGTAAAACAATAGAAACTGTTGGTTTTATTTCAGTGTCATCGTAATATTTTTTATTACTATTTTCATCACTTAAAAATGGAATGTAGCCAGATTCTTTAGAGAATAAAGAATGAAATTTTTCAATAGAAATTAATAATGAAACCAACGTTGTTTTAGGTTGAATTTCTAAGTTAATTGGTAATGTTCTTTGCGGATTGTATAATAAAATAGATCGATTATCTAAAACATCAAAAGAATAAGAACCGTCGTTAAATAAAAATTTAGAATCTCCTCGTAAACAAAAATGAATCTGTATAAAAGTACTATTTATTTCTCTTTCGAAATTCTGAACTTCTTTGCTTTCGTTCTGAAAATGAAGAACATAAAAACCTTTATCAAGAATTATTTCTTCAAAAGTACTTTCTCCGACATTTTTAAACATATATTTAATCTGTTTTAAAATTCCATTTATTTAGAATCATTCTATATTGTAAATCAATGAATCCTTTAGAATACTGCAAAAATAAGGCTTTTAGGTAATTTAATTGCAAATAAAACTTAAAAAACATCTATCGTTATTAAAAGTTCTTTAAGCGATACTTTTTTGTAAATGTAGTTTTTACTTTTGTGTCATCTTTTTAAGATTTTATGAAAGCATTAGGGCAAGAGCACTTTTACAATATTGGCGTAAGTTACAAGAAAGCAGATGCAGAAATGCGTGGTAAATTTTCTGTATCTAAAGAAAATCAGGTAGAACTTCTAAAATCTGCCAAAGAAAAAGGTGTTTCTGGTATTTTTATAATTTCTACATGTAATAGAACCGAAATATTTGGTTTTGCAAATAGACCTTGTTTACTAATTGAATTGTTGTGTGATTTCTCTGAAGGAACTGCAAAAGAATTCGACAATATTTGTAATATTAACAAGGATCAAGAAGCCATTACTCATTTATTTAGAATGGGAACTGGTTTAGATAGTCAAATTTTAGGAGATTATGAGATTGTTGGTCAATTAAGACAATCTTTTAAAATGGCAAAAGCGCAAAAAACTACAAATGCGTATTTAGAAAGACTTTTAAATTGTGTTTTACAAGCAAGTAAAAAAGTAAAGAACGAAACAAAATTAAGTTCAGGTACAACATCTGTTTCTTATGCTGCTGTTCAATATATTATTAAAAATTTACCAGATTATAATTCTAAAAATATTTTAGTTTTTGGTTTGGGTAAAATGGGAAAACATACTTGCAAGAACCTTGCAGAATATACTCAAAATAAATCTGTTTGTTTAATTAATAGAACTGAAGAAAAAACGACTGAATTTATTAAAGAACACAATTCAATAAGAAAATCTTTAATAGAAAATTTAGCAGAAGAAGTTAATAATGCAGATGTTTTAATAGTTTCTACAGGGTCAGATAAACCAACAATTACAAAAGAACATATTTCTAAAAACAGAGAATTATTGATTTTAGATTTATCCATGCCAGAAAATGTAGCCAAAGATGTTGCAGATTATTCAGATGTTTCTTTAGTAAATGTAGATGAGCTTTCTAAAATTACAGATGAAACTTTAGCAGTTCGTTTACAAGAAATTCCTACTGCAGAAGCAATAATAGAAATACATAAAAGTGAGTTTAACGATTGGTTAAATCACAGAAGATTTACTCCAGCAATTGCTGCTTTAAAGAAATCTTTAGAAACTATAAAGAAAGACGAAATAAACTTTCAGAAGAAAAAAATAAGCAATTTTGATGAAGATCAGGCAGAAATACTTACTTCTCGCTTCATTCAAAAAATTACAACACAATTTGTAAAACATCTAAAAGATGAAGAAACTTCTGTAACGGAAAGTTTAGATGTAATTCAAAAAGTGTTTCAATCTTAACCAAAATATCATGCAAAAAGTAATTAGAATAGGAACTCGCGATAGCAAATTAGCGCTTTGGCAAGCTGATAAAGTACGCAAAGAGTTAACAGAATTAGGCTACGAAACTGTAATTGTTCCTATAAAATCTATGGGTGATATCGTTTTAGATAAACCTTTGTATGAATTAGGAATTACTGGTGTTTTTACTAAAAATTTAGATATTGCAATGTTAAATGGCGATATTGATATTGCTGTACATTCTTTAAAAGATGTGCCAACAGCTTTGCCAGAAGGAATTGTACAAGCTGCAGTTTTAAAAAGAGGAAATTACAACGATATTTTAGTTTTAAAAGACACTGAAGAATTTTTTGGACAACCAAATGGTATTATTGCCACTGGAAGTTTAAGAAGAAAAGCAATGTGGTTAAATCGTTATCCAACCCATAAAGTGGAAGATTTAAGAGGAAACGTAAATACGCGTTTGCAAAAATTAGAAGATAGCGAAACTTGGAACGGAGCAGTATTTGCAGCTGCAGGTTTAGAAAGATTAAAAATTAGACCAGAAACTTCAGTAGATTTATCTTGGATGATCTCTGCACCAGGTCAAGGTACAGTTATGATTGCAGCTTTAGAAAACGACGATTACGTTTTAGATGCTTGTGAACAATTAAATGACCACCAAACTAAAGTTTGTGTTGGTATTGAGCGTGAGTTTTTAAGATTGTTAGAAGGTGGTTGTACAGCACCAATTGGAGCTTTAGCCTATGTAGATGCAAGAACTGAAGAAATAAATTTTAAAGGTGTTTTGTTAAAAAAAGACGGTTCTAAAAAACTGACAGTTAATAAAACTGCAAAATTAGGAAGTCATAAATTTTTAGCAAAAGATTGTGCAGATTACATTATAAATAGAGGTGGTAAAGAACTTATTTTAGAAGATATTGAAGGAGAGTCTTTAATCGAAAATAAAGTATATTCTACAAAGAAATTATCTGAAATTCAGAAGAAAACATTACCAAGTGCTATTGGTATAGAAGATAGCGATTTTATTAAGATTCGATTTAATAGAATCCCTGCAAAAGTGATGAAAAAAACGCATGAAAATGTTGTAATTACAAGTCAGAATGGAGCAGAAGCAATTTTAAATTCTTTCACAAAAGACGAAATTAATTTTAAGAATATTTTCTGCGTTGGTAGAAGAACAAAAAAGTTAATTGAAAGAAGAATTGGAAAAGTAACACATGTTGCAAAAAATGCTTTAAAATTAGCTGAATATATAGCTAAAGAAACTGAAATTAAAGAAGTTTCTTATTTCTGTAGTGACTTAAGATTAGATGTTTTACCAACGTATTTACAAGCGCATGATATTGTAGTGAATGAGGTAGAAGCGTACAAAACAATGTTAAGTCCAGTAAAAATTGCAGATGATGTTGCTGGGGTTTTATTTTATAGTCCATCAGGAATCGAAAGTTATTTAGAAGAAAATAATACAGATAAAGTTGCTTTTTGTATTGGAGAAACTACAGCTGTTGAAGCAAGAAAACATTTCCAAAATGTTCAAGTTGCAAATATGCCAGATGTGGAAAGTGTTTTAGAATTAGTAAATACACATTTTTCTAACTAAAGCAAGTCCTAACCTTTCCAAAGGGAAGAAATGAGTAAGTTTATGTGTAAAATAACAAGAGAGAGTTTCTCTATTGTGAAAACAAATTATTAACCGCACAATTTTCATTGTGCTCCCCTTTGGGGAAACAGGGGCCATATGTTTAGAACAAGAAGATTAAGAAAAACAGAAGGAATTAGAAGATTAGTCAAAGAAACTAAACTTTCTGTAGACGATTTTATTTACCCACTTTTTATTGAGGAAGGCGAAAATATAGAAACAGAAATTGTTTCTATGCCAGGAATAAAACGTTGGTCTTTAGATACAATTTCTAAAGAATTAGACGAGGTTGTTGAACTAAATATTCCTGCAGTTCTACTATTCGGAATACCATCAAACAAAGACGAAGAAGGAACAGAAACTTGGAATGATAACGGAATTATGCAGCAAGCAGTTCGTTTTATTAAGAAAAATTATCCGAGTTTATATGTAATTACAGACGTTTGTTTTTGCGAATATACTTCTCACGGACATTGTGGAATTATCCACGATAATGATGTGGATAATGACGCAACTTTAGTCAATTTAGCAAAACAAGTAATTTCGCACGCAAAAGCAGGTGTAGATATGGTTGCACCTTCAGGAATGATGGATGGAACTATTGATATGGTTCGTCAGTCTTTAGATAATTCAGGTTTTCCAAACTTGCCAATTATGGCGTATTCTGTAAAATATGCATCTGCATTTTATGGACCATTTAGAGATGCAGCAGATTCTGCACCAACATTTGGAGATAGAAGAACGTATCAAATGGATCCATCAAACAGAGATGAAGGAATGCGTGAAGCAACTTTCGACGATCAAGAAGGAGCAGATATTTTAATGGTGAAACCAGCATTGTCTTATTTAGATATTATTCGCGATTTAAAAAATAATTTCGACAGACCAATTGCTTGTTATAATGTAAGTGGAGAATATGCAATGGTAAAAGCTGCTGCAGAAAAAGGTTGGATTGATGGCGAAAAAGTAATGATGGAAAGTTTACTTTCAATGAAAAGAGCAGGAGCAGATATTATTATTACTTATTTTGCGAAGGAAGCCGCAAAAGTTTTATTGAAATAAAGTTAGAATGTCTCCTCGAGTGCAGTCGAGAGGTCTTATTAGGTCTCGACTGCGCTCGACCAGACAAAAAAAAGCAACAAAATGAAATTCAAAAAATCAGAAAAATTATATAAAAAAGGTTTAAAAAACTTGGTTGGAGCAGTAAATTCTCCAGTAAGAGCTTTTTCTTCAGTTGGTGGAAATCCGTTGTTTATTAAAAAAGCAAAAGGAACTAAAATTACAGATGTAGATGGAAATGAATATGTAGATTTAGTACTTTCTTATGGCCCAATGATTTTAGGTCATCGTCATAAAAAAGTACAAAAAGGAGTAGATAAAGCATTAAAAAATGGTTATTCTTTTGGAGCATCTACAGAAGCAGAAATTAAGTTAGCAAAAATAGTTTGCGATGCTTTTCCAGGAATGGATAAAGTGCGTTTTGTAAATTCAGGAACAGAAGCTGTTTTAAGTGCAGTTCGTTTGGCAAGAGCATTTACAGGAAAAGATAAAATCATTAAGTTTTCTGGTTGTTATCATGGGCATCAAGATTCTTTATTAGTAGCAGCAGGTTCTGGTTTGGCAACTTTAAGCATGCCAGGAAGTAAAGGAGTTCCAGAAGGCGCAGTAAAAAATACGTTAATTGCAGAATACAATAATTTAGAAAGTGTAAAAGCACATTTCGAAAAACATGATGATATTGCAGGTGTAATTATCGAACCAATTTGTGGAAATATGGGTGTTGCCATTCCACAAAACGGATTTTTAGTAGAACTAAAAAAATATTTAGAATCTAAAAACGCCTTGTTAATTGCTGATGAAGTAATGACAGGTTTTCGTTCTAAATTTGGTGGAGCGCAAGAATTGTTAGGAGTTACAGCAGATATTACCTGTTTAGGAAAAGTAATTGGTGGAGGTTTTCCAGTGGGAGCTTATGGCGCAAGAGAAGAAATTATGCAAGAAGTTGCACCTTTAGGAGGCATGTATCAAGCAGGAACGTTGAGTGGAAATCCAATTGCAATGGCAGGAGGAATCGCAACTTTAACAGAATTGAAAAAACAAAATCCGTATAAAAAGTTCGAAGAAACTGGAAGTATTTTAGAAGTCATTTTATTAGAAACAGCTAAAAAATATAATGTAGATTTAGTGGTTAATAGATATGGTTCTATGTTAAATCCTTTCTTTACAAATATTGAAGTAACCAACTTTGAAAAAGCACAAACTTCAGATACAGAGAAGTTCGCAGTTTTCTTTTGGGAAATGATAAGAAATGGTGTGTTTTTACCTCCAAGTCAGTTTGAAGCTTGGTTTTTATCATCAGCTTTAAGTGATAAGGATATTAAGAAAATTGCAAATGCTGTTGATAAAGCAATGTTGGCGGTTTCAAAAATGTAAAAAATGAAAACATTCATTACAATTATTTTTACTTTACTATTAGTTGGTTGCCCTAATAATGGCGAAGGAGGTTTTACTCCCATTTCTAAAGGAAATTTATTTGGAGCAGGAGAAGAAGGTTTTAAAAAAGAGAATATCATTATATCCTCTAAAGAGGACTGGAAGGTTTTTCTTACTAAAGTTGATAAAACAAACAAAGTATCTAAAACTTTCGAAAACGCAATTGATTTCAATAAAGAAAAGGTAATTGTAGTAATAGATAAAGTTAGAAATACAGGTGGTTTTTCTGTTGAGGTTACAGATGTAGTTAATGAAGAAGACCAAACTATAATTAAGGTTAAAACAACTGGGCCAAAACCCACTGATATGGTTGTAACAGCAATAATGCAATCGTATCATATCATAAAAATTAAAAAAACAAATAAGAAGATAAAATTTCTAGAGCTATAAAAGTTATGATTAAAAACGACTTATTTTTAAGAGCATTAAAAGGAGAAACTGTAGACAGACCACCAGTTTGGATGATGCGTCAAGCAGGAAGATATTTACCAGAATTTCAAGAAATTAAAAAGAAATACGATTTCTTTACACGTTGTCAAACTCCAGAATTAGCATCAGAAATTACGGTGCAGCCAATCAGAAGATATGGAATGGACGCTGCAATTTTGTTTTCAGATATTTTGGTAATTCCACAAGCCATGAATATTCATGTGGAAATGAAACCTAATTTTGGACCATATTTACCAAATCCAATTCGTACTCAAAAAGATTTAGATTCAGTAATTGTACCAGATATTCAAGACACTTTAGGGTATGTTATGGATGCTATTAAAGCAACCAAAGAAAAACTGAATGACGAAGTTCCATTAATTGGTTTTGCAGGTTCTCCTTGGACAATTTTATGTTATTGTGTGCAAGGTCAGGGTTCTAAAAACTTCGATAAAGCGAAGGAATTATGTTTTACAAATCCTGTGGTTGCACATAGTTTATTACAGAAAATTACTGACACTACAATTGCGTATTTAAAAGCAAAAGTTGAGGCTGGCGTAAATGCAGTTCAGGTTTTCGATTCTTGGGGAGGAATGTTGTCTCCAGTAGATTATCAAGAGTTTTCTTGGCAATATATTCAGCAAATAATAGATGCTTTAAAAGATGAAATTCCGGTAATTGCTTTCGGTAAAGGTTGTTGGTTTGCGTTAGATAAAATGGCGAAATCAGGAGCGTCTGCTTTGGGTGTAGATTGGACGTGTTCCGCAAGAAATGCACGTTATTTATCAGGTGGAAATATTACTTTACAAGGTAATTTCGACCCGACAAGATTATTTTCTCCACCATCAGAAATCAAGAAAATGGTCACTCAAATGATTAACGAATTTGGCAAAGATAAATACATTGTAAACCTTGGTCATGGAATTTTACCAAACATTCCTTTAGACAATGCAAAAGCGTTTATAGATGCTGTAAAAGAGTATAAAGCAAATTAAAATAATTGTATTTTGGGCGTTACCTAAAGGTCGCGCTTTCCATTATATCTTTTGCTGAAAAAGCAAAAGGATGCCATTTCAATCGCTAACGCACCTGTTTAGAAGCAAAAGTTATGAAAGATAAATTTTTCGCCTACATAGAAAATCTACAAGATAAAATTACTTCAAAATTAGAAGCAATAGATGGAAAAGCTAAATTCCAAGAAGATAATTGGAAAAGAGCAGAAGGTGGTGGAGGTAGAACTCGTGTCATAGAAAATGGTGCAATTTTCGAAAAAGGAGGCGTAAATATTTCCAAAGTATTTGGTGAATTACCAGAAGCATTAAGAAAACAATTCGGAGTAGAAGAAGGTAATTTTTTCGCTTGTGGATTGAGTTTGGTTTTGCATCCAATAAATCCTTTTGTACCAACTGTACACGCAAATTGGCGTTATTTCGAAATGTATAATTCAGCAGGAGAAATTGTAACCCAATGGTTTGGTGGTGGACAAGATTTAACACCTTATTATTTATTTGATGAAGATGCAACGCATTTTCATACGGTTTGTAAAACAGCTTGTGACAAGCATAATGCTGAATTTTACCCGAGATTTAAAGAAACTTGCGATAACTATTTTTGGAATTCACACAGAAACGAAGCACGTGGAATTGGAGGTTTATTTTTCGATTATTTAAAAGAAACTGAAGATTTTACCATAGAAGATAGATTCAATTTTGTAACAGAAGTTGGAAATAGTTTTTTAGAAAGCTATGTCCCAATTGTAGAAAAAAGAAAAGAAATTTCGTTTACAAGAGAACAAAAAGATTGGCAAGAAGTAAGAAGAGGTCGTTATGTAGAATTCAATTTAGTGCACGATAGGGGAACTTTATTTGGTCTAAAAACAAACGGAAGAATAGAAAGTATTCTAATGAGTTTACCACCAATTGTTCAATGGAAATACGATCATCATCCAGCTGAAAATTCCGAAGAAGAGAGACTTCTTAAAATTTTAGCTGAACCTAAAGATTGGGTTATTTAATATCAGGTTTTTTCAAATCTACAATTTTATTGTTCTTTTATTTTTTAACTCTCTTTGTAGATTCTTCTTTTCAAAATTCGTGATGAAAAATTGAATCATTTTTCTAAAACTGATATTTTAAATTGTTAATAACGTTGGAGTTAATCCATTTAAAATCAATTTTTTTTGTTGTTTTTCAAAAATAAAATTGATGTTTATAAAATCAATTTTAATAGAATTTTTTTTTTCTAAAAACACTTTTTAAATTTCTAGGATTGCTTTATTCTTTGTTTGGTAAAGGTTCTATAGGTTTTTTTGAGTTGGATCTATCATTTCAATAAACATTTTTTTAATAAGACTGATTAAATAGCGGGTTTCAATCAGTTATAAATTATATCAATTTTAAAAATTCACTTAATTAACAAATCTAAAACATACTTATTAACAAATTGTTAATAAGTGTCTTTTAAGCATTATTATCATGTTGTCGAAATTAGTAACTTTATAATATAAGATTAGTATTCAAAACTAATTTTATAAACAAGATCTAAAATTATAAAACGACAAAATGAAAAATTTACTAACTCCACTTTTACTTTTTTTATACAGTATAAATTTTGCGCAAACGCACAATAATGTTGATACTTACAAATTGAGTCAAGATTTTGGTAAAATTATTCAAGATTTATCTGACAACTATATTTATTTAGAAGACAAAAAAACAGATTTCGATTGTGTAAAGGAAAAATATTCTGAAATTATTCCTAAAGTTAAAACGAATCAAGAAAGAGTGCTTTTTTTCGAGTATCTATTAAACGAATTTTATGATAATAATTTACAGTTAAATACAACTACAAAATCATCTTTTCGTTTACACTCTCCGTTTTATATTAAATTAAAAGAAGGTAAGTTTTATGTTCAGAATATTTGGTATTCGCAGATAAAGGATTTTGGTAAAAATATTGTTGGCGCAGAGATTATAAACTTCAATAGTAAAGAGTTTAATAAAGTAATTGATAATTTTCCAACACAATGTGCCAATAAAAATTTACCAGAAGTTAGAGAATGGATTGCAAATAAAATTATTTCTGGTAGATTAAACGAAAAAAGAATACTGACTCTTAAATTAACAGATGATAGAAAAATTAGTTTAGATGTTGATAATATTAAGATAAAAGAAGATAAAAAGCTTTTATCCGTTGAAAAGAAAAATGGAATTGCTATTATTAAAATAAACAACTCTTTAGGAAACATAAAGTTAATAAGACAATTTGATAATGAATTGAATAATCTTTTAAACACAAAAGGTTTAATTTTAGACTTAAGAAATACTGTAAATGGAGAAAATGGTTATGTTGCAAGAGCAATTTTAAGTAGATTTATTCATAAAGAATTACCTTATCAAAAAAACATTTCTAAAGAAAAATATGGTAATTACCCAGAAATTATAAAAAGTAGATTAGAATATGTGAGCCCAAGAGGAACACAATATAAAAAACCAGTAGTAGTTCTAGTTGGAAGATGGACAGGTAATGCAGGTGAAGCTTTGGCAATTGGTTTAGATGGAATGGAAAGAGGGAAAATAGTAGGTACAGAAATGGCTAAATTAGCGGGTTCAGTAGTTAATTTTTCATTTAAAAATAGAAAGAAAGGCTACAGAATTTCTACGGATAAATTATACCATATAAATGGTTCTTTAAGAGAGGATTTTGTGCCAGAATTTAATCTTGCACAGCAAAGTACCTTAAGTGATGGTGTTTTGAATAAAGCTTTTGATTTATTTAAAAATAATAATAACTCTGATTTTGCGTCTAAAGTTATAACAGCAAATAACATTGTTGCTAAAACAGATAAATAGTTATCTTACTTATAACTAGAACTTTTTAATAATAGGTTAATGCAAGGTTAACACAACGCTTTTTTTATCAGAAAGAAAAAGGAATTCTTATTTTTGAAAATGCTCAAAAAAATTAGACTTCTTATAATTGCTTCAATTCTTGGTTTACTAGCACTCTCTTTAGTACAAGGTTACTTAATTAATAATACCTATAAATTAAAAAAAGACGTCTTTATTTCAGACACAAGAAAGTCTATTTCTCGTATAGACGATTTATCGCCAAGTTTAGACTCTGTAAACGATATTTGGCAAAATCATTTTCTAAACCTTGTAGCAGATTATTATGTAAAAAAGATTTCTAAAGAGCAAATTTTAGAAAAGCTCAATCGTAAAACAGACTCAATAAATGTTTATTATATTCAAAAATATCAAAAAGAAATTGCGACAAAAAACATTGGCTACAAATTAAAATTTCAGAAAAAAGTAAAAACAATCATTCTTTTAGATAGTCTTGGAGTTAAAAATGATACTATTTTCGAGTCGAAAACAAAACCATCTTTTCTTCTATTAGGCGAAAATTTCACTGAAGAAGAAGGCCATAGAGTTAGTAATTCTTTATGGATGACAGACCATAAGTTTCAAAGAAATATAAATGGAGAGGAAACGTCTATTAAATTCGATTTGCAATTCGAAACTCAAGATAGAATGAATATTGATGGTTGGGAAAACATCGTTCTAAGTAGAATGACGAGTTTACTTGCGCTGTCTATTTTTATCTTTTTATTCGTTTTTGGTTTGCTGTATTATTCTATAAAGAATTTAATTACTCAAAAGAAAATTGCAGACATTAAAACCGATTTTGTAAACAATATTACACATGAATTAAAAACACCTTTGGCAACTTTAACTTTAGCAACAAAAATGCTTCAAAAAGAAGAAATAAAAACACAGCCAATTATTATTGAAAGTACTATAAACACTATTGAAAGACAAAATATTCGTTTGCAAAAATTGATAGACCAAGTATTGAATAATTCTTTAGGTTACCAAGAAATTAAACTGAATAAAGAAGTTGTAAATACAAACGATTATTTGAATATGATTGTTGATGATTTTCAGCTTTCGTTAGATTCAAAAAGTATAAAGTTTAACAAAAATATATCAGTAAATAATGAAATTTTAATCGATAAATTTTACTTTACAACTGCTGTTTTAAACATTTTAGAAAACGCAGTTAAATATGGTAAAGAAGATTTAGAGATACATATTTCAGCAACAACAAAAGAGAATTTTACAATTTCAATTAAAGATAATGGAATTGGGATTCCAAAAAAACAACAACAATTTTTGTTTGATAAATTTTACAGGGTTGGTAATAAGGAAGTCCACAATGTTAAAGGATTAGGACTTGGTTTGTATTACACACATCAAATTATAAAAGCGCATAAAGGTGATGTTTTTGTTGAGAGTGAAGAAAATATTGGAACCACATTTACCATTCAAATTCCTTTAAAATAATGAGCACAAACAAACATATTTTATTAGCAGAAGATGATGCAGATTTTG
This sequence comes from Polaribacter pectinis, assembly GCF_014352875.1. Taxonomy (NCBI): domain Bacteria; kingdom Pseudomonadati; phylum Bacteroidota; class Flavobacteriia; order Flavobacteriales; family Flavobacteriaceae; genus Polaribacter; species Polaribacter pectinis. The sequence goes on along the minus strand of NZ_CP060695.1, from coordinate 1,676,255 downwards.
GAAGCATTTTAAAACAGTATTTAGAAATGTCTGGCTTTTCTGTAGAATGGGCAAAAGATGGTGAAGAAGCTCTTGAAACCTTTCAAAAAAGTGACTTTAATATTTGTGTTTTAGATGTAATGATGCCAAAATTAGATGGATTTTCTTTGGCTGAAAAAATTATAGAAATCAATCCAGAAATTCCTTTTATTTTCTTGACTGCCAGAAAGATGAAAGAAGATAAACTAAAAGGATTAAAATTAGGCGCAGACGATTATATTGTAAAACCTTTTGAAGCAGATGAATTGGTTTTGCGTTTGAATAACATTCTAAAAAGAACCCAAAAATCATCAATAATAATTTCTAAAAATGAAATTCTTACAATTGGAAATTACCAATTCAATACCAAGAGATTAGAGTTAAAAATTAATGATAATATTCAACAACTAACAGAAAAAGAAGGAGAATTGATTCGTTTTTTATATCAACATAAAAATCAATTATTAAAAAGAGAAGAAATTCTAAAAGCTGTTTGGCAAAACGACGATTTCTTTACAGGTAGAAGTATGGATGTTTTTATCAGCAGAATTCGTAAATATTTTAAAGAAGACGCATCAATATCAATAGAAAGCACTCGTGGAATTGGTTTAGAGTTTAAGGTTAATGAAACTTAACCTAAAAGAAGTTAAAACTTCTTTTAGGTTTTTAGTTGAATTAATCCCTCTGAAAAGCGGGATCCCATAATTATACTTCATAATGAATTTAAAAAATAAAAAGTAACTTCTTAAAATTGTAAGTTGAATTAATCCCGTTTAAAAACGGGATCTTTTTTTTTTTTAATTTTCAAAATTTTATAATTAATCTATACTTACGTTAATGCAGTATATGTTTAACGTTAATCGAAGGTTAACGGCTTGTAATTCTTTGTTTTAAGTGTGTTTCAGATTTACATTTGTAGCATATTAATCTTAAACCTAATTATTATGAAAACTTTATTATTACCATTATTAATCGCATCGTTTTTAACATCAAGTCTATTTTCTCAATCTACTCCAAAAACTCCAAGCACTCCTTTAAAAGTTACTACAACAAGTAAAGGAACTTCCTATTCAATTACTTTTGATACAGATGATAAAGAAGATAATTCATCAGTTTCCATTAAAAGAAACGACAATATCTACAAGTTTACTGCAAGTTTTCATGAAAGTAAAACTGGGAGTATTAAAAAATTATTAGTAGACAAATTGGGTAATTCTAATTTAACAGTTTCTGGTGATACTTATAGGTGGATTAAAACTGAAAATGGAGATAAATTATACGATTGTAAATTAACTGATGATAGTTTAAAAATATATGTTGACAAGGAATACGCAAACTCTAAAGTTGTAGATATGATGGACGAATTTGGAGAAGTTTTAAAAGATGCTATTTCTGGAACAGATTCTAAAGAAGAAGCTAAAAAGATTGCAAAAAGTGAGTTAAAAAGTGCAGAAAGAGAATTAGCAAGAGCAAAAAGAGCGTTAGAAAAAGTAAAAAAGAGATTAGAAAGAAATAACTAAATTGTTATTATATATTTAAAATATTTGCTAAAAACTGAATTATATTTAATATAATTTGTTTTTAGCTTTTTTAAATTACGAATAATTTAAAGTATTCGATTTTTAAAATTATCTTTTTCATGATAATTTTAACGAAAAGTCTTTCATTTTTTAGTATTTTTGCAGTCTTAAAATTGATATAAATGGCAAGATTCGAATTAAAATTACCAAAGATGGGAGAAAGTGTTGCAGAAGCAACTATTACATCTTGGTTAAAAGAAGTTGGTGAAACAATAGAATTAGATGAAGCTATCGTAGAAATTGCGACAGATAAAGTAGATTCTGAAGTGCCATCTGAAGTAGAAGGAACTTTGGTAGAAATTTTATTTGAAAAAGATGAAGTTGTTGCAGTTGGTGCAACTATTGCAATTATAGAAACAGAAGGTGAGGATTCTACAACAGAAGAAACTCCAAAAGTTGAAACTCCTAAAGAAGTTGCAGCTGTAGAAAAAACAATTGAAAAAGCAAATGAAGTAGTTGCTACACCAATATCTAAAACTTCAGATTCTGGTAAATTTTATTCTCCTTTAGTTAGAAATATAGCTAAAACAGAAGGAGTTTCTATGGAAGAATTAGAAACAATAGCTGGTTCAGGAAAAGAAGGTAGAGTAACTAAAGAAGATATTTTAGCTTTTGTAGAAAATAGAACATCAGCTCCAAAAGCTGTTTCAACTCTGGTACAAGAAACTAAAGTTGAAAAACCAATTCAAAAAGAGGTTCAAAAAGCAGCGCCAGTTTCTGTAAATGGAGAAGATGAAATAATTGAAATGAGTAGAATGGGTAAATTGGTTGCCAAACATATGGTAAACTCTGTACAAACTTCTGCACATGTGCAATCCTTTATTGAAATTGATGTTACCAATATTGTAAAATGGAGAACAAAAGTTAAAGACGCTTTCTTTAAAAGAGAAGGAGAGAAGTTAACTTTTACGCCAATATTAATGCATGCAGTTGCAAATACTATAAAAAAATACCCACTAATTAATATTGCTGTAGATGGTGAAAACATCATTAAAAAGAAAAATATTAATTTAGGAATGGCTGCTGCTTTGCCAGATGGAAATTTAATTGTGCCTGTAATTAAAAATGCAGATCAGTTGAATTTAGTTGGCATGACAAAATCTGTAAATGATTTGGCTACAAGAGCAAGAAATAATGCTTTAAAACCAGATGATATTCAGGGAGGAACTTATACTGTAACAAATGTTGGTAGTTTTGGTTCTGTAATGGGAACTCCAATTATAAACCAGCCACAAGTTGCTATTTTAGCTTTAGGAGCCATTAGAAAAGTACCTGCAGTTATTGAAACTCCAGAAGGAGATTTTATAGGAATTAGACAGAAAATGTTTGTATCTCATTCTTACGATCACAGAGTTGTAAATGGTGCTTTAGGTGGAATGTTTATTAAAACGTTAAAAGAAACTTTAGAAGCTTGGGATTTAAATGCCGACTTTTAAAAAATTACATAAATTTATATTTAAAAAAAAGAGCTTGATTTTTCAAGCTCTTTTTTTTTAGTTTTCGCAAACGTTGTTGTATATGGCTTGTTGCGTGTTTCAGCAACTAAATTAGTAAACTAAAACGAACCAGAGGAAATTCTGAAGGAATTTCCAAGTAGGTGAGTACTAGCAATGAATTATACACGTTGTTGTCAGTAGTTTTTATTCGTTTTTCACTTTCTCTCCTTTTATTGGCGAATAATCTTTTTTTAATTGTCCATCCACAAATATTTCGGAAAAATAACTTTTCGCTCCAGTAGCTTTGTTCATATCCTCTACATTTTGAATGTGAAAATGCAAATGAGCCTCTGATGAGTTTCCTGAATTTCCACAAAGTCCTAATAATTCTCCTTGTTTTACGATCTGCCCTTGTTTAACAACAATAGAATTTTGTTTGAAATGTGCAAAAAATAAAAATTCATCATTTTCTGTTTTTAAAATGACCGTATTTCCAGGTACGTAAATTGGATTTAACTCTCCAGGAATATTGTCTTTAACTCCATCTACAGATAGAACTACTTCTGCATCGCAAGGCGCAATTAGTTCTTTTCCAAAAGCATAATAATCTTCGTTTGTTTTTCCATCTGTTTTAAAGGACTTTCCATTTTTGTCGGTAATAACAATGTCAAAAGCGTTCTTTTGAGCTTTATTTTCTACGTGATAATTCAGTTCTTTAGTGTTTCCACCCCAAAATACTGTCCATTCTTCTTTAAATGGTAAAATCAATTCAGTTGTGTTTCTTTCAAGTTTTGGTAGGTTACTTTCTTTAAACGGTTTAACAAATAAACCATTTATTTTAGAGTTTTTGTCAAGTGATAAGTTTATGGAAAAAAGTGCTCGTTCAAAATTAGTTTTGTAAGAAGCATAAGTTCCTTTTTCGTATTTTACAAATTCTCTTTTTTTAATTTTTCCAGCTTGAGTTTTAAGTCCATTCACAAAATCAGTTGTCTTTTCAATTGGTAAAAAAGACTTCATATCGGTTGAAAACAGATCAAAAACTTTTTGGTAATCATTAGAATTATAATACTCCTCAAATTCAGCCGAAATTCTTTTATAAGTTTCTTTTTCAGTCTGCCCGAAACTCAGTAATGGAATTAAAAATAATATAATAAAGTTTAAATTTTTCATTTCTGTTGGTTGTGTGTCAAATTACAGGCAACTTTAACACGAATATGCAACTTTTCAATGTTTTATATTCGAAGTTAGCGAAGTTAGTTTTTTTAAAGAAGAAAATCAATAAGTAAAAACAACCGCTTTTTTATTATAACACAAAAGTTAAACTTATTCTTCATGCTTTTTTTTGCCCTCTCAATAAATAATCATTAAATTTATTTTTCTGATTGAATTGAAAAAAAAGCTATGAAAAAAAGACTTGTCTTTGTATTATCTCTATTATTATCATTTGTTATTAACTCTCAAGAAAACAATAGTTTATTGTGGAAAATATCTGGAAACGGTTTAGAAAAAGACTCCTATTTATATGGTACAATGCATGTGAGCCAGAAAATTGCTTTTCATTTAGATGATGTTTTTTACGAGTCATTATTAAAAAGCGATTTTGTTGCTTTAGAATCCGATCCAAGTTTTTGGCTAGACAATATGTTTGAATCTAATACTTTGGCAAGAACATTTGGAGGTTTAAATTCTTATGGAAGAAATTTTTACACCAATTCTTTTAAATTAGATTCGCCAAAATTAGAACAATTAATGTTTTTCATCTCTCGTGAAGACATGTTAATGAATGGAATTCTATATAGAACTAATAACTACAGTCAGAATTTTCAAGAAGACACATATTTAGATATGTTTATTTACCAAACTGGAAAAAAATACGGTAAAAAAATATTTAGTTTAGAAGATTTAGAGCGCTCAAGAATTTTAGTGCAAAGAGCACAAGTAGACGCTATGAAAACCAAGCCAGATGTTTGGTTACAGAAAAAAATGAAGAAAGAAAACTATTTTTCTTTATTATCTAATTCTTATAGAGACAGAAATATTCAATTTATAGATTCTTTAAATAAAGGAATGTACAAAGAGAATTATTTAAAAAACATGCTCTATATCAGAAATGAAGAAATGGCTAATAACATAGATTCAATTGCAAGAAAAGGAAGTCTGTTTTCTGGAATTGGAGCAGCTCATTTAGCGGGCGAAAAAGGAGTTATTAGTATGTTAAGAAAAAAAGGCTATACAGTTACTCCTTATACATCTAAAGAATCTAAAGTTGCTAAAGATTCTAAAAGTAAAATAGAAAACAAGTTTTTAAAAATAGATTATAAGCAAGATTTTAGTTCAGATAAATTCTTTTCAGCAAAACTACCTAACAAGTTGTATGAACTAAATATGCTAAATAACACCATTTATTTGAGCCCAGATTTGGCAAATGGTTCTTATGTTGTAATTACAAGAATTAATACTTTTTCTTATTTGAAAAAAGATGAAAACTTCGAGAATAAATTTAACAAACTACTATATGAAAGTATTCCAGGTAAAATAATTTCAAAAAAAGAAATTGAAAGACAAGGTTTTAAAGGGCTAGATATTATTAATAAAACCAAGTCAGGAGACTACCAACGTTATCACTTGTTTTTTACTCCATTAGAAATTTTAATTTTTAAAATGACTGGTAAAAAAGAGTTTGTAAATGATTTCGGAAATGAGTTTTTTAATTCCATTCAACTAAAAGAAAAGGAAATAAAATTAGAAATCGTTAGCCCAAAAGTTGGAGGTTTTTCAGTAGAAGTACCTAATAACTTCACATTTACTAATACAGAGAATATTGGTAATAGGTTATTACAAGCATATGATGAACGTAATAATTATTATTTTGTAAAAGAGGTAGTTTTAAATGACGTTAATTATTTAGAAGAAGACGCTTTCGAATTAGAAAGAATTCATAATAGGTTTTATAAGGAATTAGATTCAGAACAAGAAAAAGGTTCTTTTGTAAAAGGTTCTAAACAACAAAGTTATGAGTCTTTTGGCAAGCTTACTAAAGAGAATACTTACTTACATTTAAAAACAATTACCAAAGGTGGTCATTATTTTTTGCTTGGTTTTGTTAGCGCAAATAAAGACAAACCAACTGCATTTTTTAAATCATTTAAGGTGAATGATTTTAAATATAAAGAAGAAGATTTTACAATTAAAAAAGATACTTCATTATATTTTTCTGTAAAAACAAATGTAAAGCCAGAGTATGTTAATAATTTTAATCGAGCTAAAAAAGACGATAAAGATTATCAAGGCTTTTTTAGGTCTAAAACATATAAAAGTAAAACTAATGAAGAAATTTATGTTCAACTTAAAAAAGAACATGATTTAGTGAGCTATGCAAATTTAGACTCATTATCTAGTACACTTATTAAGAGAGAAAAAAGAAATTTTGTAACACCTTACTTTACAAATTCTAATTTTGAAAAGTTGAATAATCTTACTGAAAAAAGTAGAACTTATATTGCTAATTCAAGTTATGGTAAAGACCAAAATAATTTCAACTTTATTAAATATGATATTAAGGATTCTTTAAGCAGCAAAGTTGTAAAAGTGAAAAATATAATTTCTAACGGAGCAATTTATGAGTTAAAAACTTTAGTAGATACGACTTATGCCACTAGCAAATTTATAGAGGAATTTTACAGGACATTTGTACCAAAAGATACTATAATTGGTAAGCCTCTTTTTGTTTCTAAAACAGCTACATTTTTTAAATTGTTAAAAGAAAAAGATAGTATAGCTTTAGACGGTTATAGTTCTGTAAACTTTAATAAAAGTGATACAGATAAACTAATAGATGTTATTAATAATAGTGATTTTGATGATGATCAATTGAATATTAAAAGATATTTAATTAGAGAATTAGCGAATAATAAAAGTGATAAAATTGATGCTTACTTAAAAGAATTGTACATAAACTCTTACGATAATCCTCAATACCAAATTATTGTTTTTAATTATTTTGCAAAACAGAAAACTAAAAAATCTATTGAAACATTATTAGAATTATTAGAAGTAGATATTCCACTTTCTAATAATAATTTCGACATAACAAATATGTTTTTTAGTTTAGAAAATTCGTTATCAGAATCTAAAAAGTTATACCCAGACTTTTTAAATTATGCAACCATTACTGAATATAAAAAGCCAATTTATAGTCTGCTAGCTAAGTTGGTAGAAAAGAAAATGATAAAACCAAAAGTATATAAATCTTATAGAAAACAAATTTTAAACGAAGCTAAAATAGAACTAAAGAGGCAATTAGGTAAAAAAGAACAAGAAGAAAGTGGTATTAGTTATAACCGTTATAATAACAAATCTTCTGAAGATGATTTACTAAATTCTTTTGTTAAAATTTTATACCCATTTAGAAAAGATAAAGGAACAAATGAGTTTTTATCAAAAATAAAAAGGACTAATAACATTTATGCAAATACCAATTATTTGATGCTTCAAATAAAAAATAACGAAAATTTTGATAGAGAACTATTTTCATCAACTGAAAAAAGTTTAAATAGTAGTGGTTTATTGTATAAGAAATTAGAAAAAATTAATAAGCAAAACCTTTTTTCTAAAGAATTTAAAACAAAAGATAATATTTACAAATCATTATTGTTTGGTTACAATAATTCGCAAAAAATTAAAGACAGTATTGTTTTTGTTGAAGTTAGAAAATTTGAGTTTTTATCAAAAAAATATGAAGCATATTTCTTTAAATCAAAACCAGAGAAAAACGACAATTCATATAGGGCAGAGGAGTGGAAGCTAAACGTTATTGTTTTTAAAGATATAAATAACCTTATTTCTACAAAGCCAGTTTATATTCAAAAGAATGAAAATATCGATGAAACAAAACCTATTAAAGAAGTTATCGATCAAAATCTAGAGAAAATTCTATTGAATAATAGGAAAAGGGTAGATGTTAGTGAAGCTAATTTTAGAGGAGGAATATTTTGATTTTCATATAAGGATGAATACTATTTTTTTCTTCGGTAAAACCACCAGTTCATATCTCTAGAAACTTTAAAACCTAACTTTTTATAAAGTGGTATTGCCTTGTTTCCTTTATTAGTGTGCAGAATAGGAAGTTTTTTTTCTTTTAAAATTTCTTTTGTAGTATGGGTAATTAATTGTTTTGCTAATCCTTTTCCTGTGTAATCTGGATGTGTAACAACACCGCTAATTTCTATAAATTCATCAGTTTGCATTCGCTGACCTGTAATGGCAACTAATTTTCCATTTTTAAAAATGCCAAAATACAAACCCATTTCAAAACCTCTTTTTCTGTAAAAACCAGGCATTACCAACCATATTAAATCATAAATTTCATCAATATATTCTTTTGTAAGTGGTACAATTGTTTCAGTAATTTCAACTTCAATTAGATTTTCTAAAACCATCTGGCAGCCATTTATTTTCTTATCCAAGACAACAAAATTATTATCAATTTCTGGTGATTGGTTTTCTGAAACTAAAAAGAAGTTTTCAACTAATTCAGAATATGTACTTAAAGCTTTTGCAGTTTTTTTAGTGTCAAAAAAAGCCCCAAAATTACAGATGTTAGGGTCGTAAAACTGAACTCCATTATATTCAATAAGAAACTTTTTGTGTGTTTCATTTAAGGAATACCAAACTGGGTTTTTTAATTTGTCTTCTAAAGTTACCATCTAATTTTAAAAATAAAAAAAAACCAGCGAATTTCGCTGGTTTTATAAAGTATATTTAAAAGAAAACTATGCTAACATTGTAACAGGGTTTTCTATAAATGTTTTTAAGGTTTGTAAGAATTGAGCACCAACAGCACCATCAACAGTTCTGTGATCGCAAGTTAATGTTAAATTCATAGTATTTCCTACAACAATTTGTCCGTTTTTAACAACTGGTTTTTCAACAATTGCACCAACAGATAAAATTGCAGAATTTGGTTGATTGATAATCGACGTAAAGTTATCGATACCAAACATTCCTAAATTAGAAACGGTAAAAGTACTTCCTTGCATTTCTGCAGGCGTAATTTTCTTATGCCTTGCTTTTCCTGCTAAATCTCTAACAGTTGCACCAATTTGAGTTAAACTCATTTGGTTTGTATGTTTTATAACAGGTACTAATAAACCTTCATCTACAGCAACAGCAACACCAACATGAATATGACTGTGGTATATTGTATTATTATCTGTCCAAGAAGTATTTACTTGAGGGTGTTTCTGTAAAGCCATTGCACAAGCTTTTACAACCATATCATTAAAAGATACTTTTGTATCTGGTATTGCATTGATTGTTTTTCTTGAAGCCATTGCATTGTCCATATCAACTTCAATGTTTAAACTGAAGTCTGGTGCAGTAAATTTAGAGTTTCCTAAAGATTTCGCAATTGCTTTACGCATTTGCGAGTTTTTAACTTCTTCCGATTTTTCTTCTCCTGTAACAGAGAATGATGGAGTTGCAGCACTAGATGCTGGAGAAGGAGTTTCAACAGAAACTGTAGCTGTTGGAGTATAATTCTCTACATCTTTTTTAATAATTCTTCCGTTTTCACCAGAACCAGAAACATCTGCTAAATTAATTCCTTTATCAGAAGCAATTTTCTTTGCCAATGGAGACGCAAAAATACGTCCGCCAGAATTATTTGTAGTTGTATTAGAAGTTGAAGCTTTAGCTTCTTCTTTTTTATCAGAAGATTTTTCTTCTTTCTTTTCAGGTTTAGCTTCAGATTTTTTGTCAGAAGTGCTACTTGCAGAAGCACCACCACTTTTTACAATTTCAGAAACATCAGTTCCAGCAGGTCCAATAATGGTAAGTAAGCTGTCTACAGGAGCAGTTTCTCCTTCTTGCACACCAATGTAAAGAATGGTTCCTTCGTAGAAACATTCGAATTCCATTGTTGCTTTGTCTGTTTCAATTTCAGCTAAAATATCACCTTCTTCAACAGAATCACCTTCTTTTTTTAACCAAGTTGCAACAGTACCATCCGTCATTGTATCACTTAAACGTGGCATCGTAATTACATTAACTCCGTCAGGAATTTCTGCTGATTCATCAGAGCTTTCTTCAGAAGAATTTTCTTCGTTAGAATCTTCACTTTCGTTTTCTTTAGAATTTTCTTTTTCATCAGAAGAACCACCAGATAAAAGGTCAGAAATATCTTCACCTTCTTCACCAATAATTGCTAACAATTTATCAACAGGAGAAGTTTCTCCTTCTTGTACACCAATGTGTAATAAAACACCTTCGTGAAAAGATTCGAATTCCATTGTAGCTTTATCGGTTTCGATTTCTGCTAAAATATCACCTTCTTCAATTTTATCTCCAACTTTCTTTAACCATTGCGCTACAACACCCTCTTCCATGGTGTCACTTAAACGCGGCATATTTACAACTGTAGCCATATTTTAACTTATAAAAGGATAATCTTCTTGTTCATAAACCATATCATACATTTGTTGAGTTTCTGGAAATGGAGATTCTTCTGCGAATTTCTCACATTCTAATACCATTTTCTTAACCTCTTTATCAATTGCAGTAATTTCTTCTTCAGTAGCATAGTTTTTCTCTAAAATAACATCCTTTACTTGTGTAATAGGATCTATTTTTTTATATTCTTCTACTTCGTCTTTAGTTCTATAATGTTGTGCATCAGACATTGAGTGACCTCTATATCTGTATGTTTTCATTTCTAAAAATGTAGGTCCATCTCCACGTCTTGCTCTTTGAATCGCTTCATCTACAGCTTCTGCAACTTTAATAGGATTCATTGCATCTACAGGTCCACAAGGCATTTCATAACCTAAACCTAATTTCCAAATATCTTCATGATTTGCAGTTCTACCAACTGAAGTTCCCATTGCGTATCCATTGTTTTCTACAATAAAAACTACAGGTAATTTCCATAACATAGCCATATTAAAAGCTTCATGTAAAGAACCTTGTCTTGCAGCACCATCACCAAAACAGGTTAAAGTGACAGCATCACTTCCTTTATATTTATCAGCAAAAGCAAGTCCTGCACCTAAAGGTATTTGTCCACCAACGATTCCATGACCTCCATAAAAACGAAATTCTTTAGAGAAAATATGCATAGAACCACCCATTCCTTTAGATGTTCCTGTTACTTTTCCAAATAATTCTGCCATTACCTTTTTAGGATCTTCTCCCATTCCAATTGGCTGTACATGATTTCTGTAAGCAGTAATCATTTTATCTTTAGACAAGTCCATTGCATGCAATGCACCAGCTAAAATTGCTTCTTGACCATTGTATAAGTGAAGAAATCCTCTTACTTTTTGTTGAATGTAAACTGAAGCTAACTTATCTTCGAACTTACGCCAAAAAAGCATGTCTTTGTACCAATCTAAATAGGTTTGTTTGGTGATTTTTTTCATTCTAAATGAATTATTTTTTGTTTAATCGTTTAAGCAGACGTTATATTATCTGAAATACAAAAATAGCAGTTTTATATAGAATAAAAAAACATCATTTTTCGATTTAACTCAAACGTTTTCGTAAACGTGTTATTTGTCTTTTGCGATGACTAATGTTGCTTTAGCGCCCGTTGCTAAATTCCATTCGTTTGAGGAGATTAACATGCCTGCGTCATTATATACTTTAAATGCAGCTGTATTTGGCCCAGAAGTGCCTTGGTTAAGTGCTTTAAAAGCAATTTTATTAATACCTACTTCTAGAGGGATAGAAAATTTTTGATAGCGTTGTTCCAAAATAATATTTACAACTACAGGGATATCATTCACATAAATGGTAACTCTATCTCCATCAGGGTATTGAAAATCTCTACAAATAATGTTAACGCTTTTAGAGTCTGTTCTAAAACTTCCTAAATCTTGATCTATTACCGGGTAAATGTATTGTCCGTTTACTTTTTTAAATGCTTTTAAAAAACGTTCTTCACTTATTTTTGCTTCAGATTTAATGCCTTTATTATTTAAGTTTTCTTCTTCTTGCTTCTTTTTTAACTTTTTCTGTTCTTCATCATAAGCTTTTTTAAAGCCATTTGTTCCGTCTAATTCTATAGAACTTGGTTTTTTAACTTCTTTAGAGTTTTTTAAAACAATAGCTTTCGTTTTTCCTTTTTCTTTATTGTTGGTATTATTATCTAACTGCGCAGACATTTGTTTTGTGCACAAAAGACAAAATGTTAAGAGGAAAAATTTATTTAGTTGCTTCATTTTTTTTCTTGGTTTCTAGCAATTTATAATACAAATATAATGCCGATTTTTACTGAAGCCGTTTAGAAATTGTTAAAACTTATTATTCAATAGGAAAATTAAAATAAGTTTTAGGAAACGGCTCATTATTTAAAGTAAAATGCCACCATTCATTGTCATAAGGACGGAACCCGTTTGCTAGCATAATTTTACGTAAATAAAAACGATTTTCTTTTTGTTTTTTTGATATATCACTAAAATACGGATGTGATTGTTCGCCAAAAAAATCATAAGGACTTCCCATATCTAATTCTTTGCCAGTTTTTAAGTCTATAATAGTTAAATCTACTGTGCTACCTCTTGTGTGACCAGATTTTGAAGCTATATAACCAAGATTAAATAATTGTGATTTCGGAATTTTTGGATAGTATTCCTTTTTCATTAGAGTATCATTCAAAACTTTTGCCCATTTCACAAAATGATTAACAGCTTGTTGAGGTCTGTAAGCATCAAATATTTTTAAACTTAAGTTTTTTTTGATTAAAATTTTTTGAATTTTCTCTAATTTTTTAGCAGTTTCTAAAGTTACAATTACACAGTTATTGTTGTAACCATCAATTGGTTTACCTATAAAATTGTTGTTTGAAAAATAACGTAATTCAGATTTAATAGTAGCATCAATATTAGATAAATACACAAAACCTTTTGGAAGTTGTGCACTTAATGTTGAAAAACATACAAAAATAAAAAGCAATACTATTTTTTTAATCATCTTTCAAAAATAAGAATTTTGATTTTAATAAATAGAACTATATCTCGCCAAGAAATATTGGTAAATCCCGTAGCACAAAAAACCTAAAGACATAATTCCCATTAAAATATTTCCCCACGTAAATGTTTGTAAGAAATTAAAAACACCTTCAAGTCCTCTAACTGCATGGGTTTGATTATTATTTAAAGCCGTAAAAACAAAAAAAGCGAATATTAAAAAAGAAATTCCACGAGCTATAAAGCCAAAATAGCCAACTTTTTCTAACATTTTTTTAGATTCAATTTTAGAAGAAATTTTTATGTCATCTAAAAAGCTTTTTGTGTAACCTTTATAAATTTGATAAATACCAACAGCAGCTAAAATTACGGCAACTATGTACAAAATTATAACTCCTCCATTTGAAGACATTAGATTTTGTGTAACAGATTGTTTCGTATTTGAATTTGAGCTTAAACTAAATACTTTTAAAATTATAGAAGTAGAAAAGAAACCATAAATTAAACCACTAAAAAAGTATCCAATTCTCTTTAATATTCCAGCTTTATCTGTTCCTTCTTTTTTGCCGTCTAAAAAAGCTGAATAAAATTTCCAAAAACTATAAGCATAGAGACCTAGAGATAAAATAATTAGCAAAATAGCACCAAATAATTGTTCTTGTAAAAAAGTTATAACTTCATTTTTTCCAGAGATTTTTCCCCCAAAATTGATTGCAGCTAAAAAAGTTAATACACCAATAAGTGAATAAACAATACCTTTTGTAATAATGCCAGTTTTTCTAACGAATTTTATCATGATGTTAATTTCAATTCAAAAGTAATAGAAGAACGCTTTTATTTTTAATGCTATTACACTTAATGTTAATTCATTTAAAATTAATAACTAATTTTGCAATGAATTATGGAACAACTAACACTTACTACACCTGCGCTTTTATTTTCTGCAATTTCTTTAATTATGCTTGCATATACAAACCGATTTTTAGCCTATGCATCTGTAATTAGAAACTTACATGATAAATATTTAAAAGAACATGACGACTCTTTATTAAGACAAATAAAGAATTTAAAACTCCGTTTAAATTTAACAAGATGGATGCAGATTTTTGGTATTACAAGTCTGTTATTTTGTGTTTTAACAATGTTCTTGATTTATGTAAATCAACAAATGATAGCAGTTTATATTTTTGGATCTGCGCTTATTTTATTAATTATTTCTTTGGCACTTTTAATTAGAGAAATTCAAATTTCTGCGGAAGCATTAAAACATCATATTGCAGATATTGAAGAACATTTACAGAATAAGAAATAAAATATTATTCTTTTGCACCGTGGCTTTTAGCAGTTTCAATCCAATGTTCTGCAATCCCTTTTGTATCTGCACCTAAACCTTTTGCCAAATGTAACGCCACACCAATCATTAAAACTGAAGCTTCATGAAGTTCTTGTAGTGTTTGTATACTCCCAAAACTTTCTTGGGCTTTTAATAATAGTAAATCATTGTGTTTTTTTGCAAACGTTACTGGGTTTTCTGTTTCTATAGTTATTTCTGGTAGCATTAAACTATCTAGCCAATCTTTGCCAATTCTTTGTGCTAATTCTTCTGGAAGTTCATTTCCAATTTCCTTCCAAATTTTTAGTGTTTTGGTATCTCCAGATGCAGATAATCCTGAATCTAAAAGTAATTCAAAAGCAATATCTGCAATATTTTGCATAATTATTAAATATTCGTCTTGCGCTTTTTCGAATAAATCTGCTTCTTGTCCTTTAAGATAATCGCCAACACTTAATTTTGGTAGTTTTAATACTTCAGAGCAATCATTTAAACAAGGAAATGTATTTCCTTCGTAAATATATTGTGTTTCATTAAATTGTATTTGTCGACCTAAAGGGTACAAACGACAAGCTAATGGGCGACCAAGATGAACACTGCAACCAACTCCATCTATATATTGGCTACATGCTTTTTGCCCTTTTTTATCTTCTTTTCCGTCAAAACGTAATCGAATTCCTCCAAATTCACTATAAAGATCTCGAAACTCTCTAGGTGTAACTTTTTTCTCTTTACTAAAGCACAATAATTCCCAAGGATTTAACATTACAGCTTTGCCAAAACAGCATGTTCCAGATCTAGAGCAGGTAAGTGGTAATATACTTTTGGAAGTTAATTTAGTTGTTTGCATTTAATTTACCCTCGACAGTTAATAATTAAAAAAAATCCCTGTAAAATTTAGCGAAATATACTTAAAAATGAAGTTTAAAAAATATAAAAAGTAAGAATTAATTAAACTCTATAAAAAAGTAAGCGCCGTTTTTTACAAAACGACGTCTTACCAAGTAAACTAATAAAACCAAGTATTAGTAACATTATTAGAAGTTAGCTTTCTAATAAATTTTTATTCTGTGGCATCTTTATGATTAAAACTTAATACTCTTTTTAATTTCCAGATATTTTTTTCAAGAATCCAGATATGAGTAAAAAGAGCTGTTCCTGTTTTATGTATTTTATTGTTTTCTGTGATAAAAAAAATATGCTTTCCTCTTTGAATTGCTCCATAACGTTTACCATTATTTTTTAATTCAAAAACTTCTAAAGTAGATTCATCTAATTCTCTTGAAAATATACCAGGGTTTGTACAAAGATTAACTTTTACAGCCTCTACAAATTCATTCTTATTCTGAACTCCTGCAACATCATGATAAAATTCAAAATTTTCTGCAATAATTGGTTCTAGTTTTTCGGTTTCACATTTGTTAAATGCTCTTTCAAAAATAATGCTGTCTTTAGATTTTAAAGTTTTGTATAACTCTGTGTTTTTGTCAACTTGTGCATTTGTGATAAGAGAAAATAAAAACATAATAATTGCGATTAGAATTTTTATAATCAGAGAACCTTTAAAAGCGTCAAAAAAAGAATTCATAGTTGGTTGGTTTGGTTGTTGAATTTATCTTGAGACCATTTCTAGCCTCAAGATAAATTACTTGGGTTGATTGATGTTTTGGAGTTCTATCTTGCAGATACGCTTCCGCCAGAAGTAGATTTTTTGTTTATTTTTTTCGGATTTCCTCTAAAATCGATATCTCCACCACTTGTTGCTTTTGCTTCCAAGTTTACTGATGCATAAATATTTATATCTGCACCACTTGTTGCTTTCGCAATAGTGTTTTTACTTTCTAAATCATAGGCTTCAATTGAAGCACCACTTGTTGCACTAGAAGCATGATTTGTTGTTGTACCAGAAATTTTAATATCAGCACCACTTGTTGAACTCGTTTCTACACTTACAGCATCAACTGCAATTCTAATGTCTGCACCACTTGTTGCGGAAATTGAAATTTCGTCTGTTTTTATTACATTTTCACTATAAACATCGCTACCACTTGTTGCTTTTAATAGGTCTAAATTTGTAATTGTAACATATACTTTCCTGGCTTTTGCTTTCCAAATATTCTTTTCAGAATATATTTTTAAAACGCCATCTTCGATATCCGTTCTTATAATATCGTGCAAATTTTCATCTGCTTCTATGGTAATTTTATTTTTAGAACCTTGTGTTATGTACAAATCTATTCCTGTACTTACTTTAATTCCAGTAAAATTATCTGATGCTTTTCGTTCTTCTGTAACTACATTTCTGTTTCCGTTTACGCGGTTAAACATATCTACTCCACAAGAAGAGAAAACGCTTGCTACAAATAGAATTGCTATAATTTTTGTGATTGAATTTTTCATGAGTTTAAGTTTGGTTTAGATTAATTACGTTACAAATTTCTCTTAATAGACGCAAAAAATCAAAGGTTGGTTACTCAATTGTTGTTTTTTATGGTTGAATTGTTCTTAAATAGTTTCTTCTTCAAAAATGTCATCATCTTCATTATTACAATCTGTACATTTTAATGTTTTGTCTGTCATTATAAAATGATGATTCACCATTTCTGTATCATGGATACTTTCTTCATTTTTAACATCATCTAAAAAATGTTTTACAGAACTATCAAAATAAACAGTAGTACTTTCTGGAACGTATAAAGTGATGTTTATCTCTTCATCTTTCCAAAGATTTTTAAAGTCTGATAAAAAATAGGCATCTAAAACAATTGTATTATTTTCAATTTCGTAACCGTATTTAATTTTTTTAGCATTTCTATTTGCACTACTTCTAGTTTTTCCTTTAGATTCTTTTTGAAGAATTAAATAGGTTTCATTAGACTTGCTCTTTTTTACATCTACTTTAACATTGGCAGTGTAGACCATAGATTTACCATCTATTTCAACTTCATATTTACGAGAACTTCTTCTTAAATTATGTTGATAATAAATGTCATCATCATTTATCATTTTTAAAGAAATAGTATCTTTTTGAGCTATGTTAATGATGCTTTTATCTACAGTTTGCCCGTAATTAGCATGAGATGTTCCAAAATCTAATCCTGTAAAAATGATGGCTAAAAGTGCAACAATCCAAATTCCTAATAAAGTTAAAGATGAAGCTTTGCTTAATTTTTTTACACTGCTAGAAAGTATTCTTAAGCCTAAAATAAATAAGATTAAAAACGGAATACCAACTAATAAAAATAGACAAAGTGTTAATAGCCATTTTGGTAAAATAGCATCATAGAAAAATGGTGGATATTGTAAAAACTCTCCATCTACATTTAACCATTCTAAACTTCCCACAGAAAACCCTCCAATAATTAGAGATAAAATAACAGCTGCTGCAACAAAAACTAAAATTGCTCCGATAAACTTTCCTATCACTTTAAAAAAGACAAGAATAATTTTACCCAACGTATTTAGAAAATCTTGTAAGCCATTATTTTTCTTTGTCTTTGCTGAAAAAGTTTGCTCATTTTTTCTGAAAATTCGTTGGCACCATCTTTTATTTTTTCTGATGCTTGGTTTGCAACATTTCTAACGCTATCAGAAACATTACCAAACTCTTCACGAATTTTTTTCTCAATATTATCAATATTTACAGGTTCTCCTTCCATCTGCAATTTTTCTGCAGTAGTTTTTGCTTCTGGTAACAAAATCCAAAGAATTATGTAGATTAAGAACCCAAAACCTGCTCCAAAGAATAAGGCTAATAATCCAAGACGAATCCAAATGGCATCAACATCGAAATAATGTGCAATTCCAGAGGCAACCCCACCTAAAAATTTATCATCACCATCTCTAAATAATTTTTTTCCTGAAGCGCTGTTTCTTTTATAAGAATAACTTGCATCGTTGTAAGATTCTTCAGCTT
This sequence comes from Polaribacter pectinis, assembly GCF_014352875.1. Taxonomy (NCBI): domain Bacteria; kingdom Pseudomonadati; phylum Bacteroidota; class Flavobacteriia; order Flavobacteriales; family Flavobacteriaceae; genus Polaribacter; species Polaribacter pectinis. Next base: position 1,658,007 of record NZ_CP060695.1, on the reverse strand, counting down.
CTGCATAATCTTCTGGTTGTCCCATAATTACAATAATATCATCGATATCACCTTCATTTACAACTTGTCTTGCATCTGTAATTTTTTCTGATAAAAGTTCGCTAATTCTAGCTTCTATATCTGCAATAATTTCATTTTTTCCTTGAGGATCATCGCTTAACGATTTAGAAATCGAAGCTAAATATCTATTCAGTTTCTGGTAGGCGACTTCGTCTATGTGGAAGAAAAATCCGCCTAAATTTATATTTATTGTCTTATTCATCTGTAGTTGGTTTTTTGCTAATTACTTGGTTTACTGATTTTATTAAATTACCCCATGTTTTATCTAATTCTTTTAAAAACATGCCGCCGTTTTCTGTTAAAACGTAATATTTTCTTGGTGGTCCAGAGGTAGATTCTTCCCATCTGTACGTTAATAAACCTGCGTTTTTTAGGCGAGTTAATAACGGATATATGGTTCCCTCAACCACAATCATTTCTGCACTTTTTAGCGTGGAAAGAATTTCAGAAGTGTATGCGTCTCCATGTTTTAAGATGGATAAAATACAGTATTCTAAAACACCTTTTCGCATTTGTGCTTTTGTGTTTTCTATTTTCATGTATGTTATTTTATAAATTTTATTGTAAAAGGATATTTATAATTTTCTCCTTCTTTTGCTTTTAAAGCGGCAATTATTACTAAAGCCATTCCTATTAAATAGACCAAACCTGCAAGTGAGCCTAAACCTAGAAAACCAAAAAAGTTGTCTGTATTAAAGTCTATATTAAAATGGTTAAAGTCGTTGAAATTATTAAAACCTCTAAAGAAGTTTCCGATAAAGAAAGAACCTACAAAAATGGTTAGTATAAACACATATAGTGAATAACTAATATTAAAGTTTACTGCTTCTTTACCTTGTTCATCTAAAAAAGCACTTCTGTCCTTTAATGTTTGCCAAGCTATTAATGGTGTAATTATATTACCAAAAGGAAATATAAAACCAGCAAATGCTGAAATATGAATTAAAAATGCGTTGGTGTTTTCTTTGTTATTTTTCATCTTTTTATAAACTATATAATACTTTCTTATGCAAATATATATCTTAAAGATAGTATTATGCAATACATAGTACTGTAATTAACATTTTTTTAACATTTTAAAATTCAGTAAATATGACATCAAAAAGGCTTGTGTCTGTTGTTTTTATTGAGTTTTGTTTCGTTTATTTTAACTATCTTGTCGGCAAATTAATTTTGATTTATAAAAATCAACAACCTTATAAAGTAGCTGTAAAATGAAAATGACTCCAAGAAAAGTGAACCTTTTTAACTTTTTAAAACTACCATTAGCATATTTAGGAGGTGTAAGAGTAAGAACAATTACAGATACAGAAGTTGTTGTTTCTATAAAACACAGATGGATGAATCAAAATCCGTTTAATAGTATGTTTTGGGCTGCACAAGGAATGGCAGCAGAAATGCCAACAGGAGTTTTGGTAATGCAAGCAATTGCACAATCTAAACGAAATGTGTCTATGTTGGTTACGCATCAAGAAGCACAATTTTTTAAAAAAGCTACAGGTAGAATTTTATTTACTTGTAAAAGTGGTAATGAAATAAGAGAAGCAATACAAGAATCTATTAAAACAGGAGAAGGACAAGTTATAGTGTTAACTTCCGAAGGAAAAAATAAAGATGGAGTAGTGGTTTCTAAATTCCAGTTTCATTGGAGTTTAAGAGTGAAGAATTAATTTAGAAATTAAAAAATTACTTCAATTTATTCTTACTTGTATGTAAAATAAAAGTTGCGTTAAAACCAAAATGAAAATTTGGATCTTTAAAGTTAAAATTATTTCTGGTTTGAGTTATAAAAGTGTCTTCGGCAAAATTACGAGCATTTGTAACGTGAAACTGTAACATTAAATCACTAACCTCCCAATTTATACCAACTGTAAATGCATTATAGGTATCTGTTGATTTTGTTGGATTAGCCACATAATAATATTCAGAAACTATAGAAGTATGACCACCGATTTTATGTCTTCCGCTAAAACCAATTGCAAAATGATTGTTAATATCCTTATCAATAGAATTTGATGCTCTATGAATAAAAGTAGGAGAAATTTGAAAAGATAAATTCGAATTGAACTTTCTAGCAATTAAAACTTGACTAGTAAAGGCATATTTACTCGAAGAAGTTGAGTACATAGTTGAATTATCATCAGTAATCTTTCTATGTGAAATACCTTGAATTAAGGTGACACTTACAGGTCTTTTTTTAACATTCTTTTGTTGTTTAAATAGTTTGTATTTTAAATAACCATCAGAAATTTTATCGAAATCAGTGTAACCCAATCCTAATGTTAAGTTATTTGAAATAGAGTAGCTTAATCCATAACGAATACTTACTTCATCTGCTAAAAAACTTTGTGAAGTTGGAGTTGGTGTATCCCAAAATCTATTATACATAGAAATTTCTAAAGCTCCTTTTTTTCGAGTTTCTATAGAATGACCTAATGCAATTCTGGTAGTTTTAAAAGTAGCGATTTCATATACTGGTTTATCTGGAAATTCGTTATCTAATTTGTCTAATAAATCTTGTGCATTTATAGAAGAAATAAATAATGTAAAGACCAAAATGAGAAATGGATATGTTCTTTTATTCTTCATAAGACTGGTATTGAAAACTAAAATTAACAGAAATGCTTTTGGCGATATTACTTGAAAGAATAGGTGGAATTTTAATATCGAAATCTTTTACTAAAAGATTAAAATCTCCAGATAAAGCATACGTTCCATTACTATTTTCTATGGTTGTTTTTATATCTATTTCTTTTGTAATTCCATGAATTGTAAGTTTACCTCTAACAATTTTAGTTTGAGTTTTTTCTGAAGCATTAAAATCTATTATTTTACCTATAAAATTTGCTTTAGGATGAATATCAGATTCAATATAACTTTCGTTAAAATGCTCGTACATTAAATCTTTTTTAAAGACAAAAGCACGCATTAACATGCTAATAGCAATTTCTTGTTTATCAACATCTAAAATACTTAAAACTTGATTGTTTTTTGCTTCTATATTTTCTACAGAAGTGTAAGAGAAAAAAGAAATTTGACCTTGACGTGCAATAAACTGATTTTCCTTAACATTAAAATTAGTTAAAAAAGTAATTAATAATAATAAAGACAAAATCTTATTCATAAATTTCTATGTAACAATTTAAAAGTACAACATCTTTTAAGAATCCCTTACAAATACCCTTTACTTTTATTTTTTGATGCTTCTGTAGATTTTTTACTTTATCTATTTGACTTATGTTTACATCGCAAATAACACCAGAAGTATTATTTTTAGAGAACAAAATTACGGTATTTCTATTGTTTAAAAAAGTAACTTCTTTTACAAACCCAAAAACCTCAATAACTTTACCTGCATAGAGTTGGTTAGATTTTTCTTCATTAGAAAGGTAAGAATTTACCAAATCATCAGAATTTATAGCAATATCATATGCCACCTTTTCTAAATTTGAGTTAGAATTTTTAAAAATTGGCATTACATAATAATATCCATTAACAATAAGTAGTAGGAAGATAAGAATGTAAAAAGGAGTGTTTTTTTTCTTCATAAAATAAGAAATAATTTCTCTTCTCAAAGAAACTGAATTTAAGCATTTTTTTTGCTATAAATATCCGTTAAAAGGAAAAATAGACTTTAAAGAGGAATTTTCAAATGGGAAAAAATAAAGAATAGTGTTATATTTCAACTCTCTAACAACACAAATGAAAAAGGACAAACTTTATTTTTTAACATTTTTATCTATTGCAATTATTTTTCTTTTAATTGCTTCAATTGCTACACAATATTTTATAAAAGTAAGTGCCAATCAGTTAATAGAAGTTCAAGTAGAATCTAGTAAAAGAGAAGCAAACGAGATTGCTAGCTTAATTGATTTTCAATTATTTTCTGGTGTTTCTAAAGAAGAAGTTGTTGTTAATATTCAAAAAATAATAAAAAATTCTAATACAGATAGTTGGTTTATTAGTGTTTTTAACTGGAGCGGGAAAGAGGTTTGTCACCCAGATATTACCAAAGTTGGTCAACCTGTAAACTCTAATCAAACTTTATTATCATCATTAAAAGAGAATAATAATTCTGATGATTTATATGATTTATTAGTAAATAGAAAAAGTATTTCTGGAGCAAAAATGGTATCAGAAATTATACATATATCACCTATAAAAAAGTCAGACTTAATTGTTGCTGCCAATGCAAATATTAAAAGTATTACTGCACAAATGGATACTTTAAAAACAAACTTCTATTTAATCTTTTCTATTATGGGAGTTGTAGTAATTTTATTATCATTTTTAGCTGTAAGAGTTATTGGAAGCGCTTATGAAAAACAATTAGAATTAAAGAATTCAACTTTAACAACTGAAGTGGTTAACTTATCTAAATTAAATACAGACTTAGTTTCTTACAGAGAAAAGGTGGTAGAAGTTTCTAATGATGCAATTGTAGAAGAAACTTTAGAAAAAAGCAAAAAAAGAATTCTAACATATATAAGAAATGAGTTGGTACCAATACCAATTAAAGACATTGCATATGTTTATACCGAAAATACAATTACCTACGTTGTTTGTTTCGATGGAAAAAAATCTACTACCAATGCTAGTTTAGATGATATGTATACAAACCTAGACACAACTTTATTTTTTAGAGCCAACAGACAATTTATAATTAGTATTGCTGCTATAGATAAAATTATAAAATATGGAAAAAGTCAACTTAAAATATTGTTGCAATCTAAAACTTCCGAAGAAATAATTATAAGTAAAAATAAAGCAGCTGAATTTAAACAATGGCTAAATATTTAATGTTTTTTGTTTTTTAAAAAGCACATTTTAACTCTTTTTTTTCCTTTTTAACCAATTTTATTTCCCTTTCATATAACATATTAGTAGTGGTTTTATTTAATAATAGTTAATTTGCTGTGTTAACCTTAAATAATAAACAATGAATTACAAAGTAAAATTTCAAGCAACATTATTTTTACTCATATTGGGTATGTTTTCTATCTCCTGTATTTCTAATGTTGAAGAACAATTAGAGGATCCAGATATAAATGTAGAAGTATCTTTTAAAAGTTCAGTAAAACCAATTATAGATGCTAGGTGCACTTCTTGTCATTCGCCAAGTGGTGGTACTTTTCCGAATCTAACAAATTATGATGAGGTTAAAGCAAAAGCGGAAAGAGTTAAAATTCGTGTAGATAATAGAGAAATGCCTCAAGGAAGTACTTTAAGTGATGCTCAAATTAAAACCATTGTAGATTGGGTAAATGAAGGTGCTTTAGATAATTAAATTTTTTAAATTATGAATAAAAAAAATATAATTATAGCAATTCTAGTTTTAGGAATCATTGGTCTATTTGTAGCTTATAAAATTTATAACAAACCACATGTAAATGTTTCTAAAGCAAAATCCGACATAACGTTAACTGCAGATACAATTATTAATGATTTTTCTTCGGATGAAAATGTTGCAAACTCAAAATATTTAGAAAAGATAATAGAAGTAAAAGGAGCCATTTCTGAAGTAAAAAATGAAAAAGGAAAAGGAATTGTAACTTTAAAAACAAATGATGATTTTGGGAGTGTAATTTGCCACTTATCAGCAGATGCAACTAAAAATATAAGCTCATTAAAAGAAGGACAAACCATAACATTAAAAGGAATTTGTACTGGATATTTAATGGATGTTATTCTTGTTAAATGCGAGTTAATCAACTAAAACTAAAAAAATGAAAATTATTTATACACTATTATTCTGCTTCTTATTTGTAAGTATTACAAATTCTCAAGAACGCTTTTTAACTAAAAACGGAGCCATAACTTTTTTCTCTGCGGCTGCAATGGAAGATATTAAAGCAGACAATAACCAAGTTTTAAGTATTATAGATGCTTCTTCAGGTAAAATGGCGATTTCTATTTTAATGAAATCATTTATGTTTGAAAAAGCCTTGATGCAAGAACACTTTAATGAGAATTATGTAGAGTCAGATAAATTTCCAAAAGCCACTTTTAAAGGTGACATTGTAAATTTTGAAAGTATAAAAGACACAGATACAAAAGTAACCGTTAAAGGAACAATGACTATTCATGGAATATCTAAGGAAATTATTATTGATGCAACTATGAATAGAACAGATAAACAAATTACCGCCATTGGTGAGTTTTATTTAGCAGTAGCCGATTTTAACATTGAAATTCCTGCAGTAGTTTCAGATAATATTGCAAAAAAAATAAAAGTTAATTTCGAATTTAATCATAAACCATACAAGAAATAAAATATTATGAAAAAAATATTCCTGACCATTTTTTTAATAATTGTTAATTTACAAGTTAACGCGCAAGATGATTTGTTAGACCTTTTAGATAGTGAAACACCAAAGACAGAAAATATTGTTTCTGCTACTTTTAAAGGAACAAGAATAGTAAATGGACATTCTATAGAAAATAGAAAAAAGAAAGAATTAGAATTTATTATTGCACATAGATTTGGCGCAATAAATACAGGGTTTGAAGAATTATTTGGTTTAGATATTTCTAATATTCGTTTTTCTTTTGAATATGGTTTAACAGATAATTTAACAGCAGGTTTAAGTAGAGCAAGTGTAGAAAAAACGTATGAAGGTTTTTTAAAATACAGTCTTGTAAAACAAAAAACAGGAGCTAATTCTTTTCCTTTTGCAATTTCTCTTTTTGGAAGTATTGCAGCAAAAAGCCAAAAAGCTATACCAGGATTTGAAAGGTCTTTTGCAGAAAGTTTATTTTATACAGCACAAGTTTTAATTGCTAAAAAACTAAACTCATCTGTATCTTTTCAACTAACACCAACGTATATTCATAGAAATTTAACAGCTATAGATGCAGATCCTCATGATATTTTTGCAATAGGTATAGGAACTAGAGTAAAATTGAGTAAAAGGGTTTCTTTAAATGCAGAATACTTTCCTCAATTCGATAAGTTAAAATCTATAGACGCAAGAAATTCATTGGCATTTGGTATAGACATAGAAACGGGAGGTCATGTTTTTCAAATTATTTTAGCAAATTCTAGACGTATGTTAGAAAAAGCTTTTATTACAGAAACTACAGGTAATTTCTTTGGCGGTGATATTCATTTAGGATTTAATTTGTCAAGAACTTTTTAAGTACATTTCGTTAAATGAAATGCAAATAGTAGATTGTTATATACTACACTCTTTATAAAAAAAAATAATATAGCAATCTACTTTTAATTACTAATTTTCTCGCTCTTGGGAAGTAGATAACTATATCTTAATTTAAAGAAAATGTTTCAAAGAATTTATAAAGTAAATGGTGAAGATGTAAATGATTTTATGGTGATGCAAAATGCAGCATATTTAAATTATTCTTCTAAATTAGTAGAAACATTTTTGTTTGTAAACGGATTTACAAAGCTAAAAATGAATGCCTTAAAGGTTGGTTTGCAGAAAAATAATGATCAGATAAAACAATACAAGCAACTCTTATTTACAGAAATTTTTTCTGTAAAATTAGAATTTAAAAATCTTGGCTTTTGCCAGCATAAAATGAACATTGCTATTCATTTTTTTAATGAAAAAGAAGAATTATGCGCAACTGTTATTAGAGAAGTTTATTGGTTCGATTATACTTCTTGGCAAACTATTTCTCCACCAAAAACAATTGCTAAATATTTTTTACAAGATAAAGAATTTGGAAAAGTAGGATAAGAAAACGGCAATTATTTAAAACGATGTTGGTGTAAATCTTTTATTTTTTTTATTATTTTTTCTGGAGATAGTTCTTCTTCAAAATAATTTCTAGCGTTTTCTTTCAGTGAATTTCTTAATTTCTTATCAGTTATAAGTAATTCTAATTTAGTTTCCATATCTTTTTGAGAACCATCAGTAAATAAAAGATGCTTTTTGTCTATTAATGCTGCAGGCAGTTTTCTAGATAAAGGTGTAGAAATTATTGCTTTTCCAAAACATAAAAATTCACCCAATTTCCATCCATGACAATCTTGAACGGCTGGTGTATTAAAAACTGAAATAGATTTTTTTGTTTTAAGAACAAAATTTTTCATATCATCTCTAGCTTCCATAGTTATATCTTCATAACCTGGAATATCGTTTCTTGTTCTTGGAGCAAAACCACCTTCAAAAGAAGCTTTACTTGCTAAACAAGCTCTTATAAAATTGGCTCTAAAGTTATTTGTTTTAAGCTCTTTTTTCCATAATGAACCAACAAAATAGATGTAATTCTCTTTTTCTAAATATGGAAAATAATCTGTAATTTTTGGTCTTTTTAATTGTGCTTTGTAATTTGAGAAAAAGGATCTTTTATTATGTATTCTCTTTTTTGATTTTATAAAGTTGCTTATTGCAAGGAATATAGTTTTTTGTAATGAGTAAATTTTAATTCCAAAACTAGGTCCAATAGAAATAATTTTATCAGAATTATAATCAATTTCATAATCAATATTTATTTTACAATAAAAGTCCGCCCATTTCAAAGCTTTTTCATCAATTTTAGAACTGTCTGCAAAATCAATTATTATTCTGCTTTCATTTCCTTTGTCTTTTATAATAAATGCAAAATAATGATTGTTAAATGAAAATTTAGAAAATGGCTTGTTTTTGAAAAACACTTTGCTTTTACCCCAAACATCTTCAATTCCTTTTATATAAAATGAGGAATATAAAATATCGCAAGAAGCATCAATGTAAATTTTCATAAGTAAAAATTCTAAAAATTAAGACGAATATAATAACTTATATTAAAGCTTGGCTTAATAGTTGGTTTTATGTTAAAAAAACAAATCTAATTCATTTTATCAATTTTATCTTTCATTAGTTTTTTGAGTAGAAGTATAAAAAAAATGCATTGTTTAAATCATAAAAAAAAACCGAGCAATTTGCTCGGTTTTTTTTGTGTCTTTTGTGTAAGAAAATATCTATTTTTTCTCGCTTTTTTTAATATTAGAAACATACTCTTGAAAGCGTTTTCCGTATACAGAGTTTTTAACCCTTTCAGACAACGAATTGTTTACGGTATCTAACATTTTAAGACTTGCATCATACATGTCTGTTAAACCTATATAAGGAGCAGCTTCAAAATCTGAATTATTAATAGCAAAGTTGGTAGTATAAAGAATTCTACGCTTTGTTAAGTTTTTGTAATCTTTTTCTAATTGTGCAATTAAAGCTGCATCATTCGCTTTTTTTGCTTCAAAATCCTTTTTAATAAACTCCAAACGTTCGTTTTGAAATTTGCTTCTTACTATATTATAATTATCTAAAACTTCTTGATTTTTAGAACCAGAAATTTCTGGAGCAAACCCAAATTGATCTACTTTATCATTAATTGTTATGGTTCCTTTTTCACCAAAAAAGAGAATTCTTTTATTAGTAGTATTTCCATCAAAAGTTAAAAAATACAAAATTGGTGAATCTACATTATCAGTTAAAGTGAATTTATCACTACCTAATAAAGCAATAGAATCTACAGAAACTAAAACAGTATCTTGCATTTTCTGAAGGTATAATGTTCCTTTTTTTAATCCTTTGATTGTACCATTTACAACCATGTTTCCTTCTTTTTTAGAAGAACAAGCAATTACTAATATCGAAAATGCTATTACAGCGATAATTTTCTTCATGTAAATTAAATTTTGGAGTGCAAATATGCTCATTTTATTTAAACCTTAGAAGCTAATTCCATTAAAATTGTACATAATATTGCACCAACTGTACCAATTGCATACCCAAAAACAGCCAATAGAACTCCAACAGTTGCTAATGATGGATGAAATGCTTGCGCAACAATTGGGGCAGAAGCAGCGCCACCAACATTTGCTTGACTCCCAACTGCTAAAAAGAAATAAGGAGCTCTAATTAATTTTGCTATTAAAATTAGTAAACCTGCATGAATACTCATCCAAACTAAACCAATAACAATTAATCCTGGGTTTTCGAAAGCTTGGTTTAAATCCATTTTCATACCAATTGTGGCAACCAAAATGTAAATAAAAACACTACCTAATTTACTTGCCCCAGCACCTTCGTAATTCTTTGCTTTTGTAAATGATAAAATAATTGCTACAATTGTAGATATGCTAATTAGCCAAAAGAAACTAGAACCTAAAAAAGAAAAGATATTTCGCCATGTTTGCGATGACATGGAAGCTACAACATCTGCAAAAAACTGACTTAAATACTTTGAAGCAAAGTGCCCAAAACCAACAGTTCCAAAAGCAATTGCTAGCATAATCATTAAATCTGTTAAAGATGGATTTCTTTTAACTTTTTGTGTAAAGTTAATGACCTTTTCTTTTAGTTCTTCTATGGCAGAAGTATCTGCTTTTAACCATTTGTTTATTTTATCTTTTTTGCCAATTCCTATTAATAAAATTGCCATCCAAATATTGGCAACAACAATATCCACAATTACCATTCCTCCATATTTTGCAGGATTGTATTGATAAATTTCTAGCATTGCAGTTTGGTTGGCTCCACCACCAATCCAACTTCCTGCTAATGTAGAAAGTCCTCTCCAAACAGCATCAAAATCTGCGCCACCAACTGTTTCTGGAGAAAAGATAGAGATTAATAAAATGGCTATTGGTCCGCCAATTATAATACCAACAGTTCCTGTAAAAAACATAATTAATGCTTTAGAGCCTAAATTAAAAATTGCTTTTAAATCTATACTTAACGTCATTAAAACCAACGATGCAGGTAAAAGAAAACGACTTGCAATAAAGTATAGTTGAGATTTTCCTTTTACAATTTCACCAGCAGTATTTGCGCTTTCCCATTCAGGAGAAATAACACCAACTGTTGTAAAAATTGCAGGAATAAAATAGGCCATAAATAAACCTGGAACAATTTTGTAGAATTTTGGCCAAAAACCTGTAGTTATACTTTCTGTATAAAAAACAAATCCTAAAGAGATCATTAAAATACCAAAAACAATGGCATCGTTTGTAAAAATTGGTTCCATAATTATTTGGTTTTTTTTGTAAAGTCTGTATTTAAAATAACTCCTAACTGTAGTCTTTTTAGAACAGTGTTAGGTAGTTTTATTTGAAAGTATCCTGTTTTTAATTTGATGTTTTTATTTAACTTATAAATAAATCCTGCACCTGTCCAATTTTGTGCAAATGTTTTAGATCTGTTTAGATTTAAAAATATTTCATTAAAAGCATAAACGCTCCAATTGTTAGAAAGAGGATAACTTACATTCAAATCATAACGTAACCAGTTTTGAAACTGGTCTACTGTTATATTTTTATGTATAAAACGTTGCTCTAATCTAAATCTGTGTCTTGCATTAAATTTCCCCCAAATAGATTTTAAATTTAAATCTTCATAAAAACGAGATTCATATAAATCAATAGAAGAAGTGTCATAAGCTAGATCTCCAGTTGAATAACTAACACCTAGTGTTAAATTTGTTTTAGGGTTAAATGCATAATTAATACCAAGTCTATAGATTTCTTGTTGAAACTCACTAGCCAATTCAAAATACCTGAAATGTGCCATGGTTTTAAGTGAATATTTTTCTGATAGTTTATGAGAACCATTATACATATACCAAGTACCTAATTGGTATTCAGCAGATTTTTGAGCTTGAATGCTATAGCTGCAAATTGCAAAACATAAAAGAAATCCTAATTTTTTCATTCAATAAAATTTTATTTAAGGCGAAAGTAATTCTTTTTAATAAATGTTATTTCTTGTGACAGTTTTATTATTTATCAGTTTAAAATAATTAATTAAAAATATATTCTTTACTTAATTTCATAAATTATTAGTTCTTTAAAAGGCGAAATTTTAATATTTTCAGTACTTTTTCTATATGTTTTCCAATCTGTATTTATAAATTTATTGGTTTGTGCTAAAGCTTTATTAAACCCTTCTTTAAACTGATTCATTAATACGGTTTCAGTAGAAGTTTGTTCGCCAAAACGAGAACGAATATATCTACTGGCTTGTCCAAAGCGTTGATTAACTGTAACTTCTGGATTTCTAGTTATTCCTTGCCTTTTATCTACTTTACCTAAATAAAGAGCCATCAAATCATCAATTTTTTTAATAACTTCTTCAGATGATTTAATTTCTAGTTTATATTTATTTTTATCTTCTTTAGATAATTGAGATTTAATAGAAGTTGCAGTGTTTTTACTTTCTACCAATTGTTTTACAATATTTGCAATCTTTTCTTGATAGCTTTCTAACTCTTTACTTGCATTGTATTTTTGATTAATTGCAGTTTGAGAAATTTGTAGTCTTGGGTCGAATTCAACTTTTATGTTTTGTTCAGAAACTTCATTACCAAAACTCATTTTTAAACGATAAATTCCTGGTTTTACTGTAACTCCAGAAGGTTCGTTTCTAGATTTACGAATACTTCTAGAAGCTCTTGCAACTCCTTTTTCTCTTAAATACCAAGTGGTTTTATGAATTCCACTTTCTTTAGGTGTCTTAAATTTAAGCGTTCTAATTAGACGAGTTCCATCAAAAATTTCTAATTTAATAGAATCGTATTTTATTTTACTTTCATCCTTTTTATCATTCTCTAATTCTTGTTTCTTAACATTTTTTTCTGTCTTTTTATCAATTGGTTTATCGATATAATAAGAAATTAGTGCACCTTTTTTTCTGTTTTCTCCTTGATACATTGCGTCTGCACCAAACCTACTTCCTGTTGGCTGTTGTGTTGCAGATTGATAAGCTGTTGGAGGTTCGAATAAGTGTATTTTTTTTGAAGAAACATTGTTACTTGCCAATGCTCTTAAAGGGCGAATATCATCTAAAACCCAAGCTGCACGTCCAAAAGTTCCTATAACCAAGTCGTGTTCTCTTTCTTGAATTACTAAATCTTTTACAGGAACAGTAGGAAAACCTTCTGTCCATTTTGTCCATTCTTCTCCTGCATTTACTGAAACGTACAGACCATCATCAGTTCCTAAAAACAGTAAGTTTTTATTGATAGGATCTTCAATAATACACAAGGTATAACTTTGCACATCGTTTTCATCTACAATTCTTTCCCAAGTTTTTCCGTAGTTTTTTGTTCTATATGCGTAAGGTGTATAGTTAAATCTTCTGTAATCATTTGCAACTAAAAGTGCTTCACCTTTATTTTTATTGGATGCTTTTATTTGAGTGATCCAAGAGAATTCTGGTAACCCTTTTATGTTTTTTGAAACGTTTGTCCAAATTGCGCCACCATTTTTAGTAATATGTACCTGGCCATCATCTGTTGCAACCCATAAAACGTCTTTTTCTAAAACGGTAGGTTCTACAACTAAAACTGTACAATGATTTTCTGCACCAGTTGCATCCATTGTTAAACCGCCACTTTCTGCTTGCTTTAATTTTTCTGGGTTATTTGTTGATAAATCTGGAGAAATAACTGTCCAAGTTAATCCTTTATCAGTTGATTTATGTACAAACTGACTTCCGAAATACAATGTGTTATTATCAAAAGGATCTATATTTATAGCGGCATTCCAGTTGAAACGCAATTTTACATTAGGATCCTTATGTGTTGGTTTTATTGAGTAATTATTACCAGTAATATAATCGTATCTTAAAACAGATCCTTGTTGACTCATGGACCAACCATATCTAGAATTGTCTTTATCTGGAACTACATCAAAACCATCACCAAAACTAATTTCTTGCCAATAAGAATTTCTAATTCCTTGATCTCTCCAAACATAAGCAGGTCCTCTCCAAGAACCATTATCTTGCATACCACCATAAACATTATAAGGAAATTCATTATCAACATTTATATGATAAAATTGCGCCACAGGAATATTGCCAATAAAACGCCAAGATTTTCCACCATCTTTAGTAATGTTTAATCCGCCATCATTTCCATCAATCATAAATTTACCGTTATTTGGGTGAATCCACCAAGCATGATGATCTGGATGAACTCCATTATTTGCGCGATAAGCAGGCATTAATTCTTTAAAGTTTTTTCCACCATCTTGAGAAACGTTTACATAAGTAAAAACCGTATACAATCTGTTTTCATTTTGCGGGTCTACATAAATTTCTGAATAATAAAAAGGTCGATTTCCAATACCTGGCTTATCGTTAATTTTCTTCCAGGTAAAACCTCCATCTTCACTTTTATATAATGCATTTTTCTTTGCCTCTACTAATGCATAGATTACATCTGGCTCACTTGGTGCAATTGCCACACCAATTCTACCTAAATCTCCTTCTGGAAAACCTTCTTTTTCAGTAATTTTTTTCCAATTATTTCCACCATCATGTGTTATATAAAGGCCACTTCCTTCGCCACCAGATTTAAAAAACCAAGGATCTCTTTTGTGTTCCCACATTGCAGCTATAATTTTATTGGGGTTTTTGGGATCCATAATTAAATCTGCAGCGCCAGATCTAATATTTGTAAATAGGATTTGTTTCCAAGTTTTTCCACCGTCAATAGTTTTGTAAACTCCACGCTCTTTATGTTCTCCCCAAGGAGAACCAATTGCGCCAACATAAACCACTTCTGGGTTGGCAGGGTCTATAATAACTCTATGAATGTGTCTTGTTTTTTCTAAACCCATTGCTTTCCAGGTTTTTCCAGCATCTAAAGATTTGTAGATTCCGAAACCACCATTTAAACTATTTCTTGGGTTTCCTTCTCCAGTTCCTGCCCAAATTACACTTGGGTTCGATTGCTGAATTGCTACTGCACCAATAGAAGCCGTTAGTTCATTTTCGAAAATAGGTTCCCATTTAATTCCACCAGAAGTAGATTTCCATATTCCGCCAGAAGCAGTTCCAACATACATTATTTCAGGATTATCTTCTACAACATCTATAGAAGTTACACGCCCAGACATTCCTCCAGGACCAATATTTCTAGGTTTCATGTTTTTTACCAAATCCATAGAAAATTCTTGAGAAAAGAGTAGAGAAGTGGTGCATAAAAAAAGTAGTGTAATTAATTTTTTCATTGGTGTAAGTTTGTTGGTTTTAAATAATAATGAACAAGATACAAAATAGAAAACGCTCAATATATATTGAGCGTTTATTTTAACAGTTTTGTTTTAATTTTATAGTACTATTAAGATTGGTTATCTTTCTTTTTGGGTTCTCTTTTAGCATCTTTTAAAGCCTGCATTAACATCCATTCTATTTGTCCGTTAGTAGAACGAAATTCGTCTGCAGCCCATTTTTCAATTGCCTTTATCATATCTTCATTAACTCGCAACGCGAAAGCTTTTTTCTTTGCCATTTTGTTTATTTACTAGTTGTAAACGTTTACTTGAGTTTACAAAAATGATAGTATTAAATAAATAATACTAAAAACTATGTATGTTATAATTTTTATCATTTTGATATTTTGTTATTGTATGTTTTTAAAACTCTTTTAGCATCTTCTTTTTTTTGAGTTCCAATTAAAAGTTTTGTATTGTTTTTTAGTTCTAATTGAATACCAACATCACCAGAAACATTTATGCATTTTCCTTTAGATTTGTTCCAAAGAAACCCGCCTTTTAAACCCCAGCCACCATATTCGCCAATAGGGTCGTAAGTTCTTACTTTTGCTGAACTTATCTCATTCCAGCTAATAGTTTTCATAGAAAAGTGAAAAGGGAAGAACTGATAATGAACTCCTAATTCATCTATTCTTGTTTTTAATTTTAAGAAGAAAATAAAAGAAATAGATAATACTATTGCAGAAATTGTAAGAACAAATTCATTGGTTGTCATTTTGGTGTTTTCATCTAAATATTCATTAAAAATAATATAAATGGGTACTATTAAACTGAAACCTAAAACAATGTATAGCCATACTTGTGTAAAACGTTGTTCTTCTTTAAAAATTTTCATTTTATCTATTTTTTTCTCTTTCGAGTAAAATACCTCCAGTATTTTGAAAAATTGAATTTACAACCCAACCTTCTCTAGCATATTGGTTTAACAAGTCTTCATATTTCTGACTTCTATTTTTCCAACCTAATTTAGGAGATACTACTTTATATTCTTTCATCTTTTTTAATTTCTATTATGGTCTATTGATAATAATTAATGACTTAAAGTTCCTGCATTTACAATAGGTGAAGCCTCTTTATCTCCGCATAAAATAACTAATAAATTACTAACCATTGCAGCTTTTCTTTCATCATCTAGTTCTACAATTTGTTTTTTATCTAATTCTTCTAAAGCCATTTCTACCATTTCTACAGCTCCTTGTACAATTTTATGCCTTGCAGCTACAATAGCTGTTGCTTGTTGTCTTTTTAACATGGCAGAAGCAATTTCATTTGCATACGCTAAATAACCAATTCTAGCTTCTAAAACTTCGATTCCTGCAATTGTTAAACGCTCGTCTATTTCTTTTTCTAAAGCTTCAGAAACTTCATTTACACTAGAACGTAATGTAATATCTTCATCATGACCTTCATCCGCAAAATTATCATAAGGGTACATACTAGCCAATTTTCTAACAGCAGCATCTGTTTGTACACGTACAAAGTTTTCATAATTATCTACATCAAAAGCAGCTTTGTATGTGTTTGTAACACGCCAAACTAAAATAGTAGAAATCATTATAGGGTTTCCTAATTTGTCGTTTACTTTTAAACGTTCGCTATCAAAATTACTTGCTCTTAAAGAAATTGTTTTCTTTCTGTATAAAGGATTCGCCCAATACAGTCCGTTTTCTTTAATTGTACCAACATATTTTCCGAAAAGTAGAATAACTTTAGATGTATTTGGGTTTACAAGAATAAAACCAAAGAAACCAATAAAACCAATTAAAGTAGCTAGTAAGAAAGTTGGGTTTTCAGTTTTTATAACCATAATAATACCTCCAAAAAATAAGAGAGCTATTATAAATAACATTAGATAACCGTTTGCGAGTTTGATAATTTTTTCTGCTTTCATTGTAGTTGATTTAAAGTGATATTAAAATGATATCATAAAGATATGTATTATTTTTTGATATTTCCAAATATTTTGATGATTATTTTTATATTTTAGCTGAAAATTAATTTTAAAATTAACTGATGAGAATTACATTACTTTTAATGATAAGCTTTATATTTTTAGCTTCTACACCTATTGATGAAGCTGTAGTTTGGGGACAAAATGGGCACAGAGCAACTGGTAAAATTGCCGAAAACCATTTAACAAAAAGAGCAAAAAAGAAGATAGATAAATTGTTAAAAGGGCAAAGTTTAGCTTTTGTATCTACTTATGGAGACGAAATTAAATCTGATAAAAAATATAATAAATATTATTCTTGGCATTATGTAAATATGGGTTTAGATGAAAGCTATGCAAAAGCTGAAAAAAACCCTAAAGGAGATTTGGTTACAGGAATTAATAAATGTGTAGAAGTTTTAAAAGATAAAAATAGCACGGAAGAAGATAAAGTATTTCATCTAAAGATGTTAGTCCATTTAATTGGAGATTTACATCAACCTATGCATATTGGACAAAGAGAAGATAAAGGAGGAAACACCATACAAGTTCAATGGTTTGGTAACGGAACTAACTTACATTCTGTTTGGGATACTAAAATGATTGAAGAATGGAATATGAGTTATTTAGAATTGGCTGATAACGCAGAAGATTTATCAAAAAAGCAAATTGAAGTTATCCAAAAAGGAACTATTGTAGAATGGGTAGATGAGGTACATAATCTTACTAAAGAGGTGTACAAATCTGTAAAAGTTGGAGAAAATTTACGTTACCAGTATTCGTATGATCATTTTGGAACAGTAAGAACTCAATTGCAAAAAGGAGGAATTCGTTTAGCAAAAGTGCTAAATGAAATATTCTGTTAATTAGTTAATAATAAAATTTAAAGCCTCATAAATTATTTTTTATGAGGCTTTTTTGTTAATAATGAGTTAATTATTGATGTTGTATTTTAAAAAAATGTAATTTTATATAATGATTAAAAAATCAATATTTATTGCAATTCTTTTTTTAGGACTTTTTTCATGTAAAAAAGAAGAGAAAGTTGCTGATTTCAAAAAAGTAACTTCAGTAGAATCTTATACCTACAACGAATTAAAACCGTTGTTAGAAAAGAAAGATTCTAAAACTTATGTTATAAATTTTTGGGCAACTTGGTGTGGGCCTTGCGTAAAAGAATTACCATATTTCGAAAAAATAAACGAGGAGTATAAAAATAAAAATGTTGAAGTTATTCTAGTGAGTTTAGATTTTCCAAAACATGTAGAAAAGAAATTAATTCCTTACATAAATACCAAAAAGTTACAATCTAAAGTAGTGTTGTTAGATGATGCTAATGAAGATTTTTGGATAAAAGATATAGATTCTACTTGGTCTGGTGCAATACCTGCCACTATTATTTATAATAAAAACAAACGTAAGTTTTATAAAAAATCTTTCGATTTTGAAACTTTAGAAAATGAATTACAAACCTATTTAAAATAATAAATTATGAAAGTACTTAAATCAATTTTAGTTTTATTGGTATTTATTTCGGCAACAGCTTTTACATTTAAAACTGCTGACAGTGGTTATAAAATTGGTGATACAATAGAAGATTTTACTTTAAAAAATGTAGATGAAGAAATGATTTCTTTATCAGATTATGAAGAGGTAAAAGGATTTATCATCATTTTCACATGTAATACTTGTCCATATTCTGTGGCGAATGAAGATAGAATAAATGCGCTTTATAATAAATATGAAAATAAAGGATTTTCAGTAATTGCAATAAACCCTAACGACCCAAGTGTTGTGCCTGATGATAGTTTCGAGAAAATGCAAGTAAGAGCAGAAGAAAAGAAATTTAAGTTTCCTTATTTATTAGATGAAGGTCAAAAAGTTTATCCAAAATTTGGGGCAACAAAAACACCTCATGTATATATTGTTACTAAAAATGATATGAAAGTACAGTATATTGGAGCTATTGATAACAATTCTAGAAACCCAGAGGCTGTTACAGAAAAGTATGTAGAAAATGCAGTTGATGCTTTGTTAGCTGGAAAAAAAATAGAAAAAACTGAAACAAGTGCAATTGGTTGTTCTATAAAGGTAAAGCGCTAAAAAGAGTTTATTATAAAAATTAAAATCCCAAGTTTTACTTGGGATTTTTTTTGTCTTTATAATGATAGTTGGATTACTTTTTTAATTCAATTTTAGAATTGCTTTCTTTTAAAAGGTGAATGTAATCTTCAGTTTTAAAAATTTTGCTACTAAATCTAGAAGTTCTGTGTTTTCCTTCATTTTGTCTAGTAATACTTCTAGCAAAACGTCTAACTTCATCTTTACAAGTTAAAATAATACCAGGAATTGGTGCACTTTTCCCATTTTCATCTTTTGCAACCATAGTAAAATAAGAAGAGTTACAATGTTTTTTTTCGCCAGTTCTAATATTTTCAGACTCTACACGCAAACCAACTACCATAGAAGTTCTACCTGTATAATTTATAGAAGCTTTTAGGGTTACTAACTCGCCAACTTCAATAGGATTTAGAAAATCTACTTTATTAACAGATGCAGTAACACAGTAATTGCTAGAATGTTTAGAGGCGCAAGCAAAAGCAATTTGATCCATTAAATTTAGAATATGACCACCATGAATTTTACCACTAAAATTAGAGTGAGATGGTAACATTAACTCTGTAATTGTTAATTGAGATTCTTTAATACTCTTATATTTTTTAATCATCTGTATTATTTTTACTTCTAAAATGTGGTGAGTTTTCTTTTTCTACTTTTGTTATAAAATACTTGGTGTCTCCTAACCAGAAGAAAGTTGCATAGCGTTCTTTATAGGTTAGTTTTACATATTTTCCTTGAAACTTTTGTAAATCATTTGCTACTTTTTCATTTTTATCTTCAACAGAAAATGCAAATATTTGTGCTCCAGAAATACCTTGACTAATTTCTCCTTCCCAAGTTTTTATTAGTACTCCTTTTCTACTAATTTTAATTAATTCGCCAGATCTAACACCTGTACTATATGTAATAAAGTATACAAAAAGATAATACAAAGCAGTTATTATAATTGTAGTACTTATTAAAACGCCAATAATTTTTTTCATAACTCAAAAATACAATTATAATTTATTGAGTTCCTTTTTTTATTAATTAAATGAATAATTCAACATTAATTTTTCCTTTTTAATACCTTTTTTTTCCCTTTCAGACTTTTTTTGTTTTTTAAAAGATTAAATATCAGTTAATTTACGTAGTTGTATAGAAAAGATACTTATTTTGTATTAATTTCATAATTAATATTCAAATTTATGTTTGAACAAGAATATTTAATTAAATTTATAGAAAACTGAATTACAAATAACTAAACCCAATACCAATGAAAAAAAATTACATCTTTAAATTCTTATTATTAATGATTCCTTTATCTGCTTTTTTGCTAATGTCTAGTTCTGGTGGTAGAGGAGATGCAAGATCTGGTTCTCCAGGAGATGGTGGTGCTACTTGTGCTTCTTGTCATAGTGGAGGAAACTTTAATGCTTCTGTGGCTATTACTACAGATATACCATTTAATGGCTATTTATTAAATACAGACTATACTATAAATGTAAATACAAGTTCAACTTCTTCTACACATGGTTTTCAATTAGCAGCAGAAAATAGTTCTAATACAAAAATAGGAACTTTTACAGCGGGAACAGGTTCTAGAGTTAGTGGAGATAGAATAACTCATACAACACCTTCTAATTCTGGAGATTGGTCATTTACATGGAGATCACCTTCATCCGATTTAGGTAGAGTAACTTTCTACACAGCTGTAAATGCAGCTAATGGAAATGGAAATGCTTTTGACGGACAAGACCAAACAGTTACGGGCTCTACTTCTGCACCTTCATTAAGTATTGCAGAAGCAAAACGTTTAGATTTTGATATGTATCCAAATCCTGCGTCAGATAACTTAACTATTCAGTTAGCTTCTAGTTCAGAAATAGCAACAGTAAATTTTTATGATTATACAGGAAGATTAGCTTTATCTAAAGATATTTCTACTAATGATAACAAAATTGATGTTAATAACCTTGCTTCTGGAGTTTACATTTTAAAAGTTGTAACTGATGACAAAATTGGAACTCAAAAATTTATAAAAAATTAATAGATTTTACTTTAAAATATTTAAAACCGATTGTAATTCATACAATCGGTTTTTTTTGTGCGCATTTTTAAAGTAAATTTGTAGCTTCTTAAAAAAGAAAAAATGAACTATATTTTATTTGATGGCGATGTAAGAGATTCTTTATTACCATTTACGTATACAAGACCGGTTGCAGAGATTAGAGTTGGTATTTTAACCATTAGAGAAAAATGGGAAAAACATTTAGGTTTAACAACTACTACAATTACGCAAGAATATTTAGAAGAAAAATATCCGATGGTAGAGTTGGAAGAAAATATTTTAATTAATTCTTCATTTTGTCCATCAGAAAGTTTGGTAGAAAAAATTAAAAACTTATCAAAAAATGAAGCCATCTTTAAAGGTGAAGATGTAATAGCATTTTACACATCCGACTCGCAAGAAGAAGTAGATTTTGATGAATATACTCATATTGAATTTGAAGAAAACCTGATTCAAATTAAAAATACTTGGGATATTTTTTCATTAAATGGAGAAGCAATTCAGCAAGATTTCGATTTAATTACAGAAGGTAGAACTTCGCAACCAATTCCAGATGGAGTTCAAGTTTTAAATAGAGAAAATATTTTTATTGAAGAAGGTGCAGAAATAGTTTTTGCTACTTTAAATGCAACTTCAGGACCAATTTATATTGGTAAAGATGCTTTAGTAATGGAAAATTCCTCTATTAGAGGACCTTTTTCTATGAGCGACAATGCAGTTGTAAAAATGGGAACTAAAATTTATGGAGACACTACATTAGGACCTCATTGTAAAGTTGGAGGGGAAATTAGTAACTCTGTTTTATTTGGATATACAAGTAAAGGTCATGATGGTTATTTAGGAAACTCTGTACTTGGAGAATGGTGTAATCTAGGAGCAGATACTAACAATTCTAATCTTAAAAATAATTATGCTGAAGTAAAATTATGGGATTATGAAACTGGTCGTTTTGCAAAAACAGGATTACAGTTTTGTGGATTAATGATGGGAGATCATTCTAAATGCGGAATTAACACCATGTTTAATACAGGAACTGTTGTTGGGGTTAGTGCAAACATTTTTGGTAGCGGATTCCCAAGAAATTTTATACCGTCTTTTAGTTGGGGTGGTGCTTCTGGCTTTACAGAATATAAAACAAACAAAGTTTTTGAAGTAGCAGAGGTTGTAATGAAACGTAGAAAGATTGTTTTCGATGAAAAAGAACAGCGTATTTTAGAACATGTTTTTGAAGAAACAAAACAATATAGAAACTATTAATTTTTAGTTTTTAAAAGTCAAAAAAAAGACCCAAAATGAGTTATCATTTTGGGTCTTTTTATATTGCTATTTTTTTATTTTTAATTTCTCTCTAAAACACTACCTGAACCAACAGATTTGCTGTCTATATGTTTTGGGTTTCCTTTGTAGTAAACACTTCCAGAACCAACTAATTTTGCGTTAATTTTAGATTTTACAGTGGTTTTAATGCTTCCAGAACCTGCAACGTTTGCAGATAACTCGTCTGTTGTTAATTCATAAGCTTTTACGCTTCCAGAACCTGCAATAGAGCAAGTAAATTCGTTTGTGTTTCCTTCTAACTCTATGTTTCCAGAACCACCTATAGAGGCTTTTAAATCATCTGCATCTACTTTTAACTGAATGTTTCCAGAACCGCCAATACTAGCGCTAAATTTTTTGCTTTTTATTAGTTCTTTGCTAGAAATATTACCAGAACCACCCAATGCCACACTCTCAATATCATTAAAAGTAACGGTTACAGTCATTCTTTTTGTAGTTCTAATATTAACATTATTTTTATACTTTATTTTTAAAGTACTTCCAGAAATTTCAGTTTCTATATAGGGTATAATATTTTCCTCTCCTTCTATTTTAATATTACCTTCTTTTCCTTTAATAAGTATAACATCAAAAGAGCCACCAACAGAAACACCATCATAATCATCAGTTGTTCTGTTTACAGTTACAACATTTCCGTTTCCTTTAATTTTTTTGCTTTTCCCCCACCATTCTTGTGCATTAACAACAAAAGTTAAGGTTAAAAGTAAACTAGTAAAAAATATTTTTTTATTCATAATATAAGTTATTTGATTGTTTTTTAATTGTTTTCTGTGATACTTACACCACCATATTGCGATTTAATTTTTAATCTAGAACTGCTATTTCCTTTTCCGTATTTTCCTTCGTAATATTTTTTAGTAGATTTAGAAATACTTTTAAAAAATTCCATTTTATCATTATCTCTTTTAAAACCTGCATATTGCAAATCTAATTCAAAGTTAAAAACTGCTCCTGGCTCTACACCAATTCTAATACCAGCATATTCACCGTTGATAACTACATTTTCGAAATTTTTAGCTAACTCTTTAACAGTCACAGAACCATATTCTGTATCTATGTTAAGGTTTTTTCTAATGGTTCCAAAACGCATGCTTGTATAATCTGAATTGATATTGATATCATCTGCATCATTTACAGAAACAGAACCATAATCGCAATTAAAATCTATAGTGCCAGCTTTACCTAATTTTAAAGTTGAATAATCTGCGTTTACTCTTAAGTCTTTAGAGTTGTCTATATTTAGTTTAGAATAATCGATATTAACATCTCCGCTATTCATGTAATTAATGGTAGAGGTAGAACAGTAGTCTAAATTGATGTTATTATTAGTTGCTAATAATTCTCCAACAGAAATCTTACCATAATCGCAATTTATATCTGCTTTTCCAAATAATTTGTCTAAATAGATATTTCCATAATCGTTATCTAAATCTACAGAATTTGTTTTTGGCATTTTTACAACATAATTAATTCTATAATTTATGTTTTTGCTTCTTTTCCACCAAGACCAATTATTTTTTTTATCGCCAAAAATAGTTTCTGCTTCAACAGATGATGAACTCGAGTTAAAAGCAATATGAATACTAGAAAGTTTGTCTTCAACAGCATCTAAATCATCACCTTTTACAGTAATTGTAACTTCAATTTCTACTCGATTTTTATCCCAAGTTGTAATATTTAAATTACCATACCTATTGTTTAAAGATACTCTAGCATCAGAGTTTACTGTAAATTCTTTTTTAATAACTCTGTCTTTTTCGTGTTTCTTTTTATCATTATTAGCTATTGCTATTAATGGAAACAATAAGAAGAGTAATGTAATTTTATATATAGATTTCATTGTTTAATAGGTTAGGATTTTTTATTTGTTCAATTTGTTTTAACGTGTTTTCTAAAATGTCTAAACGTCTTTGATAATTTTTTATCATTGCATTTATAATTCTTCTTTGTTTGCCATTTTTAGTCAAATCTTTTACAAACACTTTATAGTTATCTTCTAATTCTTCTAATTCATTTAAAGCACTTTCTATGATGCTTTCTGTATCTAAATTTCTGTTTTTTTCAAGGGTTTTTAATTCTTGATGAATTGTAGACACAAAATAACTTTGTACTTCTTCCATTTTTGGAGATACATCTGCCAAATCTAGTTGTCTTTTTTGATGATTGCTACCCAACCAAAATCCAAAGATTAAAACAACAGAAGCAGCAACACTTAACCATTTCCATGAGGTCTTTTTATATTTTGTAGGCTGATTCAACTTTCGCTCGAAACGTTCTAAATGATTTTGATGCGGTTCGTTAAAATCGAATTCATTTTCAGAAAAAAATTGATGTAATTTATCTTCCATATGCTTGTGCTTTTATATTTTCGGCAAGTAGCACTTGCTTTAATTTCTTTTTTGCTCTAGAAACGGTTGTTCTAACATTTTCATTGGTATAATCTAAAATTTGCGAAATTTCTTCATAATCATAACCTTCAATTAAATGCAAATTCAATACCAATCTATAATTTTCTTTTAAACTCTGTAGGCAACTTAATACGTTTTTGGCTTTTAAACCAGAGTAATCTATTGCTTCTTCTTCAAAATCATCATTAGGAATTACTTCCATTTTAACCTCTTGATATCTAGTGTTTTTCTTTAACTGTGTCAAACTTTTATTAATTACTATTCTTTTTAACCACGCGCCAAAAGTAACTTCACCTTTATAAGAATCCATTTTAGTGAAAACTGTTAAAAATGCTTCTTGCATTATATCTTCGGCTTCAAATTCATCTTTTAAAATACGATAAGAAACATTATACATGGCTTTGTAATACCTTTTATAAATTTCTAATTGCGCGTTTTTATCCGACTTTTTGCAGCGTTCTATAAGGTTGGTTATATGTGGTTGATTAGCTTCCAATAAAACGTTTCTATACTAAAGACAAAACTGTTTTTGAGTTGTGACAGTTTTGCGGAAATAAAAGTAAACTTTTTGTTTTTAGGAAATATTGAAGGAGATTTCCGGTAAAAAAAGAACTATTCTTTCATTGGAAGGGAATTATTTTTTGGCTTGCTTTTATTTTGTGAATATTTATAAATATATTCAGATGATTGTATTTTTTCTGCTAAATAAAAATTTTCATATAGCTGTTTTTCTGTAATTCTTTCTTCTTGAAATGCGGTTTCTATTTGTAGTGTACTTTTTATTTTATTTAATGCCATCATATAAAATAGTGTCTCGCCATTAGACTCTTTTGTAAATTCATAAGTACGCTGTAAATTAATATAATCTTCATTAAGTGTTAACAAGCTTTTTTTACTTAAACCCTTTAAAAAATCAGGATTGTTCAGTAAGGCTCCAATATAATCTGGAAAAGGTAACTTCATATCTCCTAATATGACAGCACCTAAATTGTTTTCATTTTCGGTATCTAAAGGTTTTATTATATTTTTTTTGAATACAATTTTTAAACTGTCTATTCCCTTTTTAATAGAATCAAAAAAATGATCTTGATTATTTGGTTTTATATTCTTTTTTTGATAAGACATTAAACTTTTTAAAGAATCTCTCTCTTTAGTATTTTTAGCTTTAGTAAGATTTGAGGCGATTTGCTTGTAATCAGTGGTTTTAGAATCTGTACTTTCAACATATTTCGATACTTTTTCAATCACGTAAACTCCAGATTCTAAAATTTTAACTAAATCTTCTTTTTCTTTTTCCATTTCATTATCTACACTTACATTTATTGCCATAATTACACCAATAAGTGTAGCAACAGTAGTTAATAAGAAATTTACTAGATTAGAATAACTTTTATTTTTTCCTTTAAGGGAAATAAATAGTAAAATAATACCTGCTAAAACAAGAAAAACATATACTAAAACCATAAAAACGTATTTTTAATTATAACAAATATAAGATTATGGCTTAATTTAAATAGGTTACTGATTAGAATATTAGTTTAAGATTTAATTTGTTTTAAAATATATTTTTAAGGTTAAAGTATTTATTAGATTAAAATTCCTTTGGCACAACAATTGTTTTTATAAAGTAGATTATCAATTTAGGTAAATTTATCTATTTGATAATCAGAATTTTAAAAACAAATAATTGATATTGATTTCTCATCAAAAATAAATCAATGTCAGTATGACACATATAAAGCACATGAGCAAACCAAAAGTATTAAGTATGGACAATTTGTCGCTTCAAAACATGATGAATGAAGATTCGGAGTTAATTCCTTTAATGACGCCAGAAGATGAGGAAATCATCAACAAAGAAAGTGTACCAGAAATTTTACCAATTTTACCGTTAAGAAATACCGTTTTATTTCCTGGAGTTGTAATTCCTATTACTGCTGGTAGAGATAAATCTATTCAGTTAATAAAAGATGCAAATAAAGGAAGCAAAGTAATTGGTGTTGTTGCACAGAAAAATGAGGAGGAAGAAGAACCTGGTTTAAAAGATATTCATACTACAGGTGTTGTAGCCCAGATTTTACGTGTTTTAAAAATGCCTGATGGAAATACAACTGTTATTATTCAAGGTAAAAAACGTTTCGAGATTGATACAATTATTCAAGATGAACCGTATTTAAAAGCAACCGTAAAAGAAGCTGTAGAAGATAGAGAAGTAGATGACCAAAAAGAGTTTGATGCTATTATAGATTCTATAAAAGAACAAGCTTTAGAGGTAATTAAAGAAAACCCAATGTTGCCTTCAGAAGCTTCATTTGCTATTAAAAATATTCAGTCTAATTCGTTTTTGGTGAATTTTATTTCCTCAAATATGGATTTAACTGTAGCGCAAAAACAAGTAATTTTAGAAAAAGACAATCTAAAAGAACGTGCTTTATTAGCGTTAAAAAACCTAAATAAAGAACTTCAAAAATTACAATTACGTAATGATATTCAGTCTAAAACTCGTGAAGACTTAGACCAACAACAAAGAGAATATTATTTACATCAGCAGTTAAAAACCATTCAAGAAGAATTGGGTGGTGTTTCTAACGACCAAGAATTAGAGGAAATGCGCAAGCAAGCAAAATCTAAAAAATGGACGAAAGAAGTAGCTACAACTTTCGAAAAAGAGTTGAATCGTTTAAAAAGAATGAACCCACAAGCTGCAGAATATGGTGTGCAAAGAAGTTATTTAGAATTGTTGCTAGAATTGCCTTGGGGAGAATATACAGTAGATAAATTCGACCTAAAGAGAGCAACAAAAATTTTAGATAGAGACCATTTTGGTTTAGAAAAAGTAAAAGAAAGAATTATTGAACACTTGGCAGTTTTAAAGTTGAGAAACGATATGAAATCGCCAATAATCTGTTTATACGGACCTCCAGGAGTTGGTAAAACTTCTCTAGGAAAATCGGTTGCAGAAGCATTAGGACGTAAATACGTTAGAATGTCTTTAGGTGGTTTAAGAGACGAAGCAGAAATTCGCGGACACAGAAAAACATACATTGGTGCAATGCCAGGACGTTTAATTCAGAATTTGAAAAAAGCGGGAAGTTCAAACCCAGTTTTTGTTTTAGATGAAATAGATAAGTTAGGGCAAAGTCATCAAGGAGATCCATCTTCTGCAATGTTAGAAGTGTTAGATCCAGAACAAAACGAAGCTTTTTATGACAATTATTTAGAAGTTGGGTACGATTTATCTAAAATCCTTTTCATTGCCACAGCAAATAATTTAGGACAAATTCCTTGGGCTTTGCGCGATAGAATGGAAATTATAAATGTTACTGGGTATACAATTGAAGAAAAAATTGAAATCGCAAAAAGACATTTATTACCAAAACAATTAAAAGAACACGGTTTAACAACCGAACATTTAAAGTTAGGTAAAAAACAAATCGAGCAAATTGTAGAAGGTTATACACGTGAATCTGGTGTTAGAGGTTTAGAAAAGAAAATAGCAAAAGTTGTGCGTTTTGCCGCAAAATCTATTGCTATGGAAGAAGAATATGACATTTCTTTATCATCAGAAAAAGTAGAAGAAGTTCTTGGAACACCAAGAAACAGAGACAAATACGAAAATAATGGCGTTGCAGGAGTTGTAACAGGATTGGCTTGGACACAAGTTGGTGGCGATATTTTATTTATAGAATCTATTTTATCAAAAGGAAAAGGAAACCTTTCTATAACTGGTAATTTAGGAACTGTAATGAAAGAATCTGCAACTATTGCTTTGCAATATATCAAGTCAAACGCAGAAGAATTTGGTATTAAACCAGAAATTATGGAGAAATACAACGTCCATATTCACGTTCCAGAAGGTGCAACACCAAAAGACGGCCCAAGTGCTGGTATTACCATGTTAACCTCTTTAGTTTCTTCGTATACACAACGCAAAGTAAAAAACAAATTAGCAATGACTGGCGAAATCACTTTACGTGGAAAAGTATTACCAGTTGGCGGAATTAAAGAAAAAATATTAGCTGCAAAAAGAGCCAATATTAAAGAAATAATTCTGTGTGAAGACAACAGAAAAGACATTTTAGAAATAAAAGAAAGTTACTTAAAAGGACTAACATTCCATTATGTTTCTGATATGAAACAAGTAATAGAAATCGCACTCACAAATCAAAAAGTGAAGAAAGCTAAAAAATTAGTCTAACAAATAAGCCTCCAATATATTTAATTGGAGGCTTATTTTTTTGAAGCTATTTCGCGCTTTCACTACTCGCTTTTTTTCTGAAAAAGAAAAAAGAGCTCAAACAAACCGTTCAATCACGGCTAAACTTGTTTGCTAGCTTTGTAGAGAATTTAAAATTCTAATTGCTTTTTAATTATGTGCTAAAAAGAGTTTTTTTAAATAATTCGCTAACGTTATTGTGTATGGTTTGTTGCTTGTTTTAAACACAAAATTTAGCAAACACAAACCAAAGAGAAAGCTTGCAAATATTTTCTTAAGTAAGCTTATACTATCAATTAATTTTATACGGTGTTGCCAATAGATTTATTTAATTATTAACTTTGTTGTGTATATAGATTGGTCTGATTTCGCAACAATAAAATACAATCCTTTTGGAATGAAACTCACATTTAATTTATCAATAGTAATCTTTTTATCATTGCGATACATTAATTTCCCTATTGAATTAAAAATTGATATGTTAGAAATATTTAAATTTTTATTCCAATAAATAAACTCAATACTTGGGTTTGGATATATTTTAAAATTTCTAGAATTTGTAAGATTAATATCTTCTAAAGATAAGGTAGATGAATTCATAAAGTATTTAACAGAATTTATAAAATAATAACTGGAAACAATATCTAGTTTGTTATCATTATTTAAATCACCTAAAACTGCATCCTTTGTTAAACTAAGAGCATCACCAAGACTTTCAATAGTCATTTGACTTTCAAATGAACCGTCTTTAAATAAATAATAAAGAATCCTTTCATCGTAAGGAGAATAATACTCATAAGAAGTCCCAACAATATCGAGAAAACCATCGTTGTCAATATCGCCTAATGTTATTGATTTTAAGCTTTGAGTATCAATTTTCGTAGGAGACGAAAAACCTTCAGAGTTGTTTTCTAACCAATTTAAATCTGAGTTTCCATAGCTATAGTTACCAGCTGCTATAATATCTATGTTTCCATCATTATCTAGGTCGCCAATATCGATTTTATTACATGCAATAGAAGATACAATATATTGATATGTGAAATTTCCATTTCCATCATTTTTTAACCAATGAATTTCAGAAACGTCACTTGCGCCAACAACAATATCTATATATCCATCTTTGTCTACATCTCCGCATTTGAAATTATAAGCTTTATATCCAGTTCCTCCAAAAGTGTAGATAGGTGTTATACTTTGAAAGTCAAAATTTCCATTATTTATAACTTTACTTATTGGTGTTTCACCATTTCTATGCGAAATTAAAATATCAAAATATCCATCATTATTTACATCACTAATTTCTATATCCTCTCCTTCTTCATCTATTACTTGGGTATGAATTGGAATGAAATTTTCGCCATTCATGTTTTTATAAATTTCTAAATTGCCACCAGTTATTCCAATTATATCTAACCATCCATCATTATTTAAATCTTTAACTTCAACATCTAATGTAAATAAATTGTTTATGTTTTGAGAAATTAAATATTGAGAAGAAAAAACATCGTTTCCATGATTTTTGTTCCATACAATAGATTTGAATGCAGATATAATATCATTATTTCCATCATTATCTAAATCTGCTATTTGAACTGCATTTGCAGCACTAAAATGAAAATTTATTATGTTTTCCTCATAAGAACTTGATGTGGGGCTTTTTTTGAAAACTGAAAGTTTTTGACCCCCGGATTCATTAGACTGATATGACGAAGTAATTATTTCTAATGAGTTATCATTATCGAGATCTTCAATTAAAAAATATTTAGGATTATTAACATTATTAGTAATCTGAATTATAGAAGAAAACGAACCGTTATTGTTTTTATACCAACCTATTTTATCATCTGAAGTAGTAGATACAATAATATCTTTTAGACCATCATGATCAAAATCTTTCACTAATAGAT
The DNA here is from genome assembly GCF_014352875.1 of Polaribacter pectinis. Classification (NCBI taxonomy): domain Bacteria; kingdom Pseudomonadati; phylum Bacteroidota; class Flavobacteriia; order Flavobacteriales; family Flavobacteriaceae; genus Polaribacter; species Polaribacter pectinis. Next base: position 1,626,964 of record NZ_CP060695.1, on the reverse strand, counting down.
TGTATGGGTCTGATAAAGAACTGTCTATTATAGATTCAGAAGAAAAAGAATTTCCGTTTATGTTTAACAAATATTTTAAGTTATCATCATAATTAGATGAAAAAATGATATCATCATAAGAATCTCCGTTTACATCTAAAAAGTCAAAACCATAACCGTCATCTGCAGCTCCTGTTATAAACTGGGCAGAAGAGAAATTAACGCCATCTATATTTTTAGACCAATATATATTTCCATTTTCCTGTCCACCAATAACATCTAAATAACCGTTTTTATCTAAATCATATAGCTTAACTTTGTTAACTGCATAATTTGTATTTGAGATTATTACCTGTTCATTAAATACGGCTAAACTATTATTTAATAACAACGTTATTTTATCAACATCTTCAGATCCAACAATGAAATCATTATCACCATCATTATCTATATCTCCGACAACTAAACTTTTGGGTTTATTAATAACTGCAATAGCTCTTTCTCCATCAAAGTTATAATCACCTAAGTTTTTATACCATGAAATTTTACCTGAATTAGAATGTGTAACAGCAATATCAATTAAACCATCACTATCAACATCTTCACAATATATATCGAAATCAGAGTAGTAATTTGTATTTGGGTTTTGAATTAAAAGTTGCCTTTGAAAGTATTGAATATCACCATTAATATTTTTGTAAAACATTATAGTATTATCGTAATAGGATCCAACTATTATTTCTTTATATCCATCGTTATTTAGATCTGCTGCAGCTAATGCTGATATGTCTGAAGAATAATGTGTTAAATCTAAAAGTGTTTCTCCATTAGTAAAGTTAACTTGTGAGTAAAGATTACTAAAGATGAAAAATATTAGATAGCATGTTTTTTTTATCATAATTTTTTAATTTATTGCAAACGTTAACACGAATATGACGTCATTTTAATGACTTATATTCATAGTTAGCGAAGTTCGATTTTTTAAAGGAGAAAATCAAGAGGAAAACACCTGTCTTTTAAAATTTAAATTTATTCTTCCAAAACCAAAGAAACCCATTTTTTAGGTTGTTCTAACATAGGAAAATACCCACAATTTTCAATTCAATAAAAAAATATAATTTCCCTTTACTTTTCGAATGATTAGAAGTCATATTGTTTATAAATTTCTAATGAAAATGTAGTGAATTTTGCGTAGTTTTGGTTTCATACAAATACAACAATTATCCACTTTATAAACGTCATATTACCAATTCCATTACAGAAAACATTTACGTACTCTGTTACAGAAGAAGAAGCTAATTTCTTGCAAAAAGGAATGCGTGTTGCTGTTTCTTTTGGAAAAACGAAAATGTATACAGCATTGGTTTATGAAATTCATCAAACTGCACCAACTTTGTATGAAGCAAAGGAAATAAACCAGATTTTAGATGAAAAACCTTTGGTAAATGAGCAACAATTAAAACATTGGAGCTGGATTGCTAAATATTATATGTGTTCTTTAGGCGATGTTTACAGAGCATCTTTGCCATCTGCTTTTTTGTTAGAAAGTGAAACTATTGTTTATAAAAACGAAGCTTTTACAGACGAAACTATTTTAGAAGATGACGAGTTTCTCATTTTTGAAGCATTGCAACATCAATCGCAATTAACAATACACCAAGTTGCAGATATTTTAGGTAAGAAAAAAGTAATGCCCATTGTAAATGAATTGATTAAAAAATCAGCCATTTACATTAAAGAAGAAATTTACGAACAGTACAAACCAAAATTGGTAAAATATGTTCGTTTGCATGCAGATTATAGTTCAGATGAATCTTTAAATTCCTTGTTAGAAGAATTATCAAGAGCAAAAAAGCAAAGAGATGCTGTTTTAACTTTTTTTCAATTATCAACAACTAAAAAGCCGATAAAAGCAAAGGATTTAGAAGAGAAGGCAAATGTTTCTACATCAATCTTAAAATCATTGGTTGATAAAAATATCTTCGAATTTTATCACATTAAAACCGATAGAATTAGTTTTAAAGGAGATACAAACGATTTAAAAAAGCTAAACGAATTTCAAGAAATTGCGCTAAAAGAAATCAAAGAAACTTTTAAAGAAAAAGACGTTACACTTTTACACGGAATTACAAGTTCTGGTAAAACAGAAGTCTATACAAAATTGATGCAAGAAGTTTTAGACGAAGGAAAACAAGTTTTATTCTTATTGCCAGAAATTGCATTAACCACACAAATAATTACTCGTTTACAGGTTTATTTTGGGAATCAGATTTCTGTATTTCACTCCAAATATTCCATGAACGAAAGAGTAGAAGTGTGGAATAATGTATTGGAAAATAAATCGAAAGCACAAATTATTTTAGGCGCTCGTTCTTCAATTTTTTTGCCTTTTTCTAATTTAGGTTTAATAGTTGTAGATGAAGAACACGAAACTTCCTACAAACAATTCGAGCCTTCACCAAGATATAATGCACGTGATTCTGCCATTGTTTTATCAAACATTCACAAAGCGAAAATTTTATTAGGTTCTGCAACTCCGTCTTTGGAAAGCTATTTTAATGCAGAACAAAAAAAGTACGGTTTTGTGGAGTTAAACAGACGTCATGGAAATGTGCAATTACCAAAAATAGAATTGATTGACGTAAAAGATAAGCACAAGAAGAAGGAAATGAAAGGTCATTTTTCGGACAGAATGCTCAAATTAATTCAGGAAGCTTTAGATGAAAAAGAACAAGTAATTTTATTTCAAAATAGAAGAGGATTTTCGCCTGTTGTAGAATGTAAAACATGTGGGATTTCACCTCAATGCCCAAATTGTGATGTTTCTCTAACGTATCATAAATACAGAAACGAATTGCGTTGTCATTATTGCAATTACCAACGTGCAATGCCAAATTCTTGTGGTTCCTGTGGAAGCAATACTTTAGATACCAAAGGTTTTGGAACCGAACAAATAGAGTTAGAATTAAAAGAATTATTTCCCGATTTTAAAATCGGTAGAATGGATTTAGACACAACTCGTGGAAAATTCGGTTATCAGAAAATAATTGGCGCATTTGAAGCCAGAGAAATCGATATTTTGGTGGGAACACAAATGTTATCGAAAGGTTTAGATTTCGATAATGTTACTTTGGTGGGAATTCTAAATGCAGATTCTATGCTGAATTTCCCAGATTTTAGAGCACATGAAAGAGCGTATCAATTAATGGTGCAAGTTTCTGGAAGAGCAGGAAGAAGTAAAAAACAAGGAAATGTCGCCATTCAAACTTACAATCCTTACCATCAAATATTGCAACAAGTTTCTACGACAAATTATATGGAAATGTATAAAGAGCAGTTGCAAGAACGTTGGCAATATAAATATCCACCTTATTACAGATTGATAAAAATCACTTTAAAACATAAAGATTATAACAAAGTTGATACTGGAATCAATTGGCTTTTTAAAGCATTATATAATTCTTTTGGCGAACATGTTTTGGGCCCAACTGCACCTGCAGTTTCTAGAATTCGGAATCAATATATTAAGAATTTAGTAATTAAAATTCCGCCAAAACAAAATTTAGCAAATACAAAAGCGCAAGTAACCAAGATTAGAAATACGTTTGAAGCTGTAAAAGATTTTAGACCAATTCGTTTTATTGTAGATGTGGATGCGTATTAAGAAGCCCATCTTAATCTTCCTAAAGGGAAGAAACACTCTTGGGTAAGTTTAGTTGCGAACTCTATTTTATTTTTATCGGTGAAACTTTGTATTTTCTCTGTGAAACTCTGTAGAATAATTTTTTATAATATATTTATCAAATTAAAATTCATTTATGAAATTCAAAAAAGAATACGATTTAATCTGCGTTGGTGGTGGAATTATGAGCGCAACTTTGGCGTTAATTACCAAATTATTAGAACCAAAAACCAATATTTTAATTTTAGAAAGATTAGATAAAGTTGCTCAAGAAAGTTCTGCTGCTTGGAATAACGCAGGAACAGGTCATTCAGCTTTATGTGAATTGAATTATTGCCCAGAAAAAGATGGCGAAGTTTCTATTAAAAAAGCAGTTGATATTTGTACACAATATGAAGTTTCAAAACAATTTTGGTCTTATTTAACGGATAAAGGTTTGATTGAAAACCCGAATGAATTTATTGCTTCTGTAAAGCATCATAGTTGGGTTTTAGGAAAAGAAAATGCCGATTATTTAGAGGATAGATTCAATGAAATGAAAGACCATTTTATGTTCGATTCTATTGAGTTTACTAAAGAAATCAGTAAAATGAAAGAATGGTTTCCACTAATTGCAAACGATAGAACAGAAGATGAAATTATGGCTGCTTCCAGAATTAATCGTGGAACAGAAATGAATTATGGTGTCTTAACTGAAAAGTTATTCCATATTTTAAAAACAGAATTCGATACGCCAGTTCATTGTAATATGGAGGTAGAAGATATTGATCCAGATACAGATTTAGACTGGACTGTTGAAGTAACCAATTTAAAAACTAAAGAGAAACATCAATTAGAAGCAGAACATGTTTTTATTGGAGCAGGAGGAGGAAGTTTGTTGTTGTTACAGAAAGTAGAAATTGACGAAAAAGAAGGTTATGGAGGTTTTCCTGTAAGTGGAGAATGGTTGGTTTGCACGAATGAAGAAATTATAAAACAACACAATGCAAAAGTGTATTCGAAAGCAGGAATTGGAGATCCACCAATGTCTACACCACATTTAGACACACGTTATATAGATGGAAAAAGACAATTAATGTTTGGTCCTTTTGCAGGTTTTAGTCCGAAATTCTTAAAAGAAGGTTCTAATTTAGACTTGTTTAAATCGATTAAATATGACAATATCCCTTCTATGTTAGGTGCGTTTTGGCACAATTTACCGCTCACAAAATATTTGGTAGAACAAGTAATGATGGATAAAGAAGACAGAATGAATTCTCTACGAAAGTTCGTAAAAAATGCAAAAAGTGAAGACTGGGAAGTTATGTTGGCAGGACAAAGAGTTCAAATTATTAAAAAAGATGAATTTGAGGGAGGGAAATTACAATTCGGAACAGAAGTGATTTCTAGTAAAGACGGAAGTATAACTTGTTTGTTAGGTGCTTCTCCTGGTGCTTCCACAGCAACTTCAATAATGTTAAATGTTGTTGAAAAAGCATTTCCAGAATTGATGAATTCTAAAAAAGGAAAAGAGAAGTTAAAAGAAATTGTTCCTTTTTACAAAACAGAAGTTAACAAAGAATTGTTTGAGGTAGAGTTGGAGAAGAGTAGAAAAATCTTGAATTTATAAAAGCCCATCTTAATCTTCCCAAAGGGAAGAAACACTCTTGTGTTTAGCTTTGTGAAACTTTGTGTTTCCTTTGTTTAACTCTGTGGATTATTTTTTATTCACTTAGTTTGTCTTGCTGAAAGCATCTCCAAAAAAAACTTTTTTCCACAAAGCAACCTTTTTTAAAGTTTGGTAGTCTATATATTTGTAAGGCAATAAAAACGCAACCAAGAGGCTTGAAAATTATTAAACTGCATAACGAAAAGTCGCTCATTAAAAAAGCGACAGACAACAACAGAGAAGCGCAAAAACAATTGTTTGAGCAGCATTCGCCTAAAATGTTGGGAGTTTGCAGGCAATATGTAAAAGATTTACATCATGCAGAAGATTTAATGTTACAAGGTTTCTTAAAGGTTTTTACCAACTTACACAAGTTCAAACACGAAGGTAGTTTCGAAGGTTGGATTCGCAGAATAATGGTGAATACTTGCATTTCTTACCTCCGTAAAAAGAATATAGTCGATTTATCTGATGAAGATTATGTTTTTAATGATGCAGCTACAGAAAATTTAGAAAATACTTCTGTAGAAGACATTCAAAAACTGATAGATAAATTGCCAGAAGGTTACAAAATGGTATTTAATTTATACGCCATAGAAGGTTATAAACATCAGGAAATTGCAGCCAAATTAGGCATTTCTGAAAGTACATCGAAATCGCAATTATTTAAAGCACGTAAATTATTGCAACAAAATTATAAGATAATGAATAAAACAATTCATGAAAACAAATAAGTTAGACAATAACATAAAAAATAAGTTCGATAATAGAACTATAGAGCCATCAGCTTCTGCTTGGGAGCGTTTGTCTGTTCAATTAGACGAGCAACCAAAGCAAAAAAAGAAAGGTTGGTTTTTTTATATAGGAGCTGCAGCAAGTATTTTGTTATTGGTTTCAATAGGAATTCAATTATTTTCTGATAATTCTGAAGAAATCACTCCAAAAAATGAAGTTGTAATAGAGCAAATTGATAAGGTTTTAATTGATGAAAAATTAGATAAATTAAAAAATGAAATTCCTGTTGAAGAAGCCATTGTAAAAACGAATAAAGTAGAGGAGAAGCAAGAGGTTAAAAAAAATATTATTCCTAATAATATAAAGTCTAAAAGAGAAAATAGTATTAAAGAAATCATCAAAAAAAACAATACAATTATTGTTGCTAAAGTTGAAGAAAAGGATACAAATGTAATTTTAACAAAAGAAGAATTAGAATTTAAAAATACTTTAAAAAAAGACCCAAACAGTAGAATTAAAATAAATAGTGACGATTTGTTATTCGCGGTAACACATTCGCCACAAGAAGTAAAAAACTATTATGCAAAGTATAATATTAATAGAGATGACGTTTTAAAAACGATTCAGAATCAGCTGAAAGAATCGAATTTAAAAGTGAATCCCGAAACTATTCTTGCAGAAGTAGAAAGAACAATAGATGATGATGATTTTCAGAATAATTTTTTGAAATCTTTGAAAAGAAAAGTATCAGATATTGCCACAGCAATTGCCAGTAGAAATGATTAAAAACTTCAATAATTATTTGTCATTTTAAGTGGAATGTAATGGAGTCTAAAAATCTCAACAAAAAATTTTAATAGAGATTTCTCCGTAAAGTCGAAATGACAATAATTAAAACAATTTAAACAAAATTTTAAAAACATATAAAATGAAAAGAATACTACTAATATTAGTTTTGTTCAGTACAACTATTGTCCTATCTCAAGAAAAAACATTTGAGAAAGAAGTAAATAAAATTTCTAAAAGAATTGAGCGAATAACCAAGAATCAAAAAGATTCATTAAAGGTTAAAGTTATAGAAATTGATAAACGATTAGCTAAAGGAGAAATTTCAAAAACCACAGCAACAACTCTGAAAAAAGAAGTTGCTGCATATCATGCAAGAAGAATAGAAATATTAGTAGGAGAGCAAGAACGTTTGTTGCAATTATTAGTACAAGATAAAACGAACGGGAAAATAGCAAGTTCAGAAGAATTTGAAACTGATGATGATACCAACACATTTACAATTGGTAATAAAACTTTTCGTTTTAAAGTTGATGAAGAAAAGGAAAATGAAAGAGAACAAAAAAGAAAAGAAAGATGGAAAACTAAAAATAAAAAGAGTAGAAGTACAACATCTCAATTTGTATTTGCAATGGGAGTTAACAATGTTTTAAATGATAACGATTTAAGTTCATTAGATAATTCTGAATATCAATTCTGGCGATCTCGTTTTTACGAATTAGGTTTTACATGGAAAACTCGTTTTAGCAAAGAACCTTCTCAATTGTATTTTAAATACGGAGTTTCTTTTCTTTGGAATAATTTACGACTAGAAGACAATAGGATTCATGTTAAAAACGGAGATATAACAGAGATTCAGACTTTTAATAATCAATTGTCAGAAAGTAGATTACGTCATGTACAAATGAATTTTCCTCTGCATTTAGAGTGGGATTTATCTAAAAATAAAACCTACAAAGATGGATTTAAAAGAGATAGAACAAACGAATCTGTACGTTTAGGAGTTGGTGGTTTTGTTGGTTTTAAATTAGGAACAAGGCAGTATTTAGAATACAAAGACGCAAATAATGTAGATGTAAAAGAAGTTCAAAAAGACAACTTTAATATGAACACTATAAATTACGGAGTTAGTGCATATTTAGGATATAGATCTACAAGTTTTTATGTAAAATATGATTTGAATCCTTTGTTTCAAAATACAGAAACTAGAAATATTTCTATGGGAATTCGTCTAGATTTAGATTAATTTTAATCATAAAAGAACTTAATTTATAATAAAAGTCAGTCTTTAACGGCTGACTTTTATTAATTATACATTTTTTTATTTTTTTTGATAACAATAGTTCATTTTTTTAAGAAGAATTTATAAAGAATCCTAAAAATTAGATTTTCAATTTTTAGATGGTTTTTAGAATAAAAAAGGCTTTAAATTTACTTGCTTAAAATATCTAAATTTAAGCAAAAATGAAAGTAGGAATTCCTAAAGAAATTAAGAATAACGAAAGTAGAGTTGGTATGACACCTGCAGGTGTTTTCGAATTGACTAAAAAAAATCATACTGTTTTTGTGCAATCAACAGCAGGAGAAGGAAGTGGTTTTTTTGATAAAGATTATCAAGAAGTAGGCGCAACTATTTTACCAACAATAGAAGACGTATACAATCAAAGTGATATGATTGTAAAAGTAAAAGAACCAATTGCTTTAGAATATCCTCTTATTAGAGAAAATCAAATTGTATTTACGTATTTTCATTTTGCTTCAAGCGAACCTTTAACCAAAGCAATGATAGAAAGTAAATCTGTTTGTATCGCTTACGAAACAGTAGAAGATGCAGATGGTACTTTACCATTATTAACACCAATGTCAGAAGTTGCAGGAAGAATGGCAATTCAGCAAGGAGCTAAATATTTAGAGAAACCAATTAAAGGACGCGGAATTTTATTAGGTGGAGTTCCAGGAGTTGCTCCCGGAAAAGTTTTAGTTTTAGGAGCAGGAGTTGTTGGCGTACAAGCAGCAAAAATGGCTGCAGGTTTAGGAGCACATGTAACTATTATGGATATTAATATGAAACGTTTACGTTATGTAAATGATGTTTTACCAAACCATGTTACTACTGCTTTTTCTAGTGAATACAGTATAAGGCAATTAATAAAATCACACGATTTAATTATTGGTGGAGTTTTAGTAAAAGGAGGAAAAGCGCCAAAATTAATTAGAAAAGATATGCTTAAGGATATGCGTCCAGGAACTGTAATAGTTGATGTAGCCGTAGATCAAGGAGGATGTTTTGAAACCACAAAAGCAACAACGCACGAAGACCCAACTTACATTATAGATGATGTAGTTCACTACTGTGTAGCAAATATGCCAGGCGCAGTACCTTATACTTCTACCATAGCATTAACAAATGTAACTTTACCTTATATTTTAAATATTGCAAATAAAGGTTGGGAAGAAGCTTGTACTAAAGATGTAGCTCTGGCAAAAGGATTAAATATTATTAAAGGAAAAATAGTTTATAAAGAAATTAGCGAAGCATTTCAATTAGAGGCTTTTGAAGCTTAATTTTTATTTTCCCATATTTTTCTTAAATCTTTTGATGAAACTCCAGTGTTGTCATGTTTCCAACCTGGAGGTTTTATCAAGTATAAAAATCTGTTTTTTAAAGAAATTTTAGGAGTTAAAAAATCTTTAAACATAGCAAACCATTCAATAAATGCAATTTTTATAGGATTGTAAGTTTCTATATTTGCTACTAAACCATAGACTGGTTTTTCATTCTCTGGTTCAAAAGTGCCAAAAAGACGATCCCAAATAATAAAAATTCCTGCATGATTTCTGTCTAAATATTGCGGGTTTGTAGCATGATGTACTCTATGATGACTTGGTGTGTTAAAAATTGATTCGAACCATTTGGGCATTTTATCTATCATTTCTGTATGAATCCAATATTGATAAATTAAACTAATAGACATTTGTACCAAAACCATAACTGGGTGAAACCCTATTAAAATTAGAGGAAACCAAAAGATAAATGTATAAAAACTGCCAGACCAAGTTTGTCTTAAAGCAGTACTTAAATTGTACTTTTTAGAAGAATGATGTACTACATGGCTTGCCCAAAACAATCTACTTTCATGACTAATTCTATGAAACCAATAATAGCAAAAATCTTCAGCAAATAAAAGCAGTAACCAAGACCACCAAACAAAAGAAATTTCAAATACATGATAGAAATTATAGATTAAATAGAAAATACTTAAAATAACACCTTTTGTAAATAAACCTATAGCTACATTCCCTAAACCCATTAAAATGGAAGTTCCAGCATCTTTAAATTCATAATCTTCTAATTTAACTTTTACTGTTAAAATTACCTCAAGAATAACAGTTACAACAAAAAATGGAATTGCATAATGAATCAAGTTTGGTATTTCAGGTATTTGCATATCAATATATTAGTGATTTATTGTTAATCTAAAAGTAGATGAATTTTAATGTACAAAAGATGCTTCTAAATATAAAAAAGTTACTATATTTGCACCCTTAAAAATAAACAATAAATATTTAATTTATGAATCATTACGAAACTGTTTTCATTTTGAATCCCGTTTTATCTGATACTCAGATAAAGGAGACAGTACAAAAGTTCGAAGATTATTTAGTTTCCAAAGGAGCTGAAATGATCTCAAAAGAAGATTGGGGCTTAAAGAAATTAGCTTATCCAATTCAAAAGAAAAAAAGTGGTTTTTATCACTTATTAGAGTACAAAGTTGCTGGAGAAGAAATCTCTGCGTTTGAGTTAGAATTTAGAAGAGATGATAGCGTTATGCGTTACCTAACTGTTAAATTAGACAAACATGCTGCAGCTTGGGCTAAAGTTAGAACTGAACGTGTTAAATCTACAAAAAAATAAGAAATGGCTACAATAGAACAACAAGCAAAAGGTGGTAAATCTGCTGACGTTAGATATTTAACGCCTTTAGATATAGACACTAAAAAAGAAGCAAAATACTGTAGATTTAAGAAGAAAGGTATCAAGTATATCGATTATAAAGATGCAGATTTCTTAATGTATTTAGTAAACGAACAAGGTAAAATTTTACCAAGACGTTTAACAGGAACATCATTAAAATATCAACGTAAAGTAGCGCAGGCAATCAAAAGATGTCGTCATTTAGCGTTAATGCCTTATGTTGGAGATTTACTAAAATAATAAAGAGGTAGACAATGGAATTGATATTAAGACAAGACGTAGAAAATTTAGGATTTAAAGATGATATCGTAGACGTTAAAAACGGTTATGGAAGAAATTTTTTAATCCCTACAGGACAAGCAGTTTTAGCTACTTCATCTGCAAAGAAAGTTTTAGCAGAGAATTTAAAACAAAGAGCTTATAAAGAAGCTAAATTAATTGAAGATGCTAATGCAATAGCAGAAACAATTAAAGGATATGAAATTAAAATTGCATCTAAAACTGGTTCAGGAGACAAATTATTTGGTTCTGTAAACAACATAGATTTAGCTGCAGCATTAGCAAAAGCAGGAACAGACTTAGATAAGAAATTTATTAAAGTTGTTGGTGGTTCTGTTAAAAGATTAGGTAAATACGAAGCTTCTGTAAGATTACACAGAGCAGTAGTTGCAGATATTACTTTTGAAGTTATTGCTGAATAGTAAATAACTTTAAATAATTTTATAAAAAGCTCGTTAGAAATAACGAGCTTTTTTATTTTTGCAGACTTATGAAATATAGACAACTTACCAAAGAACAATTCGAAAGTTTACATGAAGATTTTGCGCGTTTTTTAGCTTCGCAAAGTATAGATGTAAAAGAATGGAACCAAATTAAAGCAGAAAAACCAGAAGTAGCAGAAGAAGAAATGAATGTTTTTTCTGATGTTGTTTGGGACGATGTTTTAACCAAAACAAAATATATAGAACACTTTTCGGAAACTTCTGCAAATCTTTTTAAATGCGAAGATGAAGAAATTCATAGAATCGCTATCAAAATAAATTGGGATATCAATTTGTTAGAACAAAAAGGATTTGAATGGTTAATGCAAAACCCTATGGATAATTCTGTGGAGATATTTAAAGGATCAAAACCTTATAATAACGAGAGAAATTCAGAGATTTTCGATTTAATAGAAAAAGGGAGTTCTATTTCTAAAGGAGAAATTTTCGAGTATTTTAGTCAGTTAGTCTCGTAATGCCTAATTTATACGAAACAAATTGCATTTCGTCTATACTTTAAAGTGATTCATCTATACTTTATTTTTCTTCAACCCCATGTAAATAATAATTTAATCTTAAAATGTATTTTTACATTATATAATTCCCATAATTTTAATGATGGAAAAGAAGTTAAATATTTTATTGATAGAGGATAATTTAATCGAAATTATGAAAATGAAAAGAACAATTTCATTTTTAGAATTAGATCACAATCTTATTGAAGCAAAAAATGCAGATGAAGCCCTTGAAATTTTAGAAGATAAAACCAAAATTCCTGATATTATTTTGTTAGATTTAAACATGCCTAAAATAAGTGGTATTGAGTTTTTATCAATTTTAAAGAAAAACGAATCTTTAAAACATATACCAACTATTATTTTAACAACTTCAGATAATCATAAAGATTTAGAAGAATGTTATCGTATTGGTGTTTCTGGCTATATTTTAAAGCCTCTAAAATACGAGGAGTATATAAAAAAAATTGAATTAACTTTGGCTTATTGGAGCACAAATGAATTAAAAAGAGTTTAAAATGAAAGGTATTGTTTTTACAGAGTTTTTAGATTTAGTAGAAGAAAAGTTTGGTTTAGAAACTGTTGATGAAATAATTTCAAAATCAGAATTGCCTTCAGAAGGAATATATACATCAATTGGTACCTATAGTTTTTCTGAAATGTTACAGTTATTACAACATTTGAGTTTTAGAACAGAAATTTCTATCGATAATTTATTGTTAGTCTATGGTGAACATTTTTTTACAGTTATTGAAAAAAGCTACCCAGGTTTATTAGCAACTTATAAAGATCCAATAGATATGCTTTCTTCTATTGAAAATCATATTCATGTAGAGGTTCGTAAAATTTATCCAGATGCAGAATTACCTACATTTATTGTTGAAGAAAAAACAACAGATTCTATAGTAATGATATATAAATCGAGCAGAGCAATGCATCATTTCGGTTTAGGTTTAATGAACAAGACCTTTGAACATTTTAAATCTACAGCATCTATTGTTTTAGAAAAATTAAAAGAAGACGGAACAGAGGTGAAGTTTATCATTAATAAAAATTAATGAGTCAAGATAAAATAGACATACTGCAGCGTGCATTAATGAGAGAAAAATCTGCAAGAAAAATTGCAGAAAAAATATTGGAAGATAAATCGAGAGATTTATATTTTGTTACCCAAGAATTAAAAAAATCTAATATTAAATTAGAAAAATTATTAGACGAAAAATCTTCTCAATTAAAAGGTGTTTTTGAAAACATAATAGATTCTTACATCGTAATGGAATTATCTGGAAATGTTCTTAAAATGAACGATGCTGCTATAGAACTTTTTGGTTATGATAATAAAATAGAAAAAGTAAATGTTAATGATTTTATTTATGAAGAAGATATAGAATATGCTTTTGATTCTTTTAATAAATTAAATGAAAAAGGACATTTTTCAAATTATACTACTAGGATAATAACTAAAGAAAAAAAAATTAAATGGGTACAAGTAAATGGTAGTTTAATTTTTGATAAAAATAAGAACCCCATAGCTGCTCAAGGAATTATTAGAGATATAAGTACGTTAAAATCTTTAGAAAGTCAAAAAGAAAAAATTCTTATAGAATTAGAAAAAAGTAACAAGGAACTACAAGAATATGCACATATGGTTTCTCATGACCTAAAAACACCTTTAAGAAGTATAGATGCTCTAGTTTCTTGGGTTAAAATGGATAATCAAGGAAAATTAGATGAAGTTACTCTTCAAAATTTAGATTTAATAGGAAAAACATTGGAAACAATGGAAAATTTAATTTCTAATATTTTAGAATACTCGAGTGCTGGCGTAGTTGTTGAAAACGTAAAAGATGTTGATTTAAATTTAATGTTTGAGGATGTAAAAAGATTATTATTTATTCCAGAAAACATCACATTAAAAGTACTTAAAAATTTACCAATTATTAAAGGAGATACTACTAAATTTCAACAAATATTTCAGAATTTAGTAAGTAATGCCATAAAATTCACCAATAAAGAAGCAGGAATTGTTGAAATAGATTTTTTAGAGAAACCTTCTTTTTATCAATTTTCAGTAAAAGATAACGGAATTGGAATCGAGAAAAAATATCACGATAAAATCTTTAAAATTTTCCATTCTTTAAATAAAAATAAAGAATCTACTGGGATAGGATTATCAATAGTAAAAAAAGTAGTAGAATTTTATGAAGGAAATATTTGGTTAGAAAGCGAAGAAGGTAAAGGAACTACTTTTTACTTCACTATTAAAAAATAAAAAATGAAAACGGTACAACTAAAGAAAGTAAAAAATAAAGATTGGCAATACTTAAGTAAAAAATTATCCTTAAAAAATCCTTTGATATTGGTTTTTGGGAACAGATTAATGTTAGAAGATCCTAATTTGTTTACAGAAATTAGAAATATGTTTAAAGATGGGCACATAGTATTCGGTTCTTCTTGTGGAGATATTTCATCAGAATCTATAGATGAAAATAGTATAACTATTACAGCCATAGAATTTGAAAAAAGTAATTTTTTAATAAAAACTACCAATGTATTAGATGCTTCAACAGATTTAAATAGTTTTGAAAAAGGTAATAATTTAATTAGCCAGTTTCCACAAGAAGGTTTAAAATACGTTTTTGTTGTTTCTGAAGGAAGTTTTGTAAATGGAAGCCAATTAGCAAAAGGAATGAATGCTGCAACAGATGATAATTTGTTGATTACTGGAGCTTTATGTGGTGACGATGCCCGATTTGAAAAAACTATTTCTTCCTATAATGAAAGCCCAAAACCTGGAGAATTAGTGGCAATTGGTTTGTATGGAGAAACGTTGGAAGTTTCATTTTCTATAAATGGAGGTTGGACTCCTTTTGGTCCAGAAAGAATTGTAACCAAATCTAAAGGAAACGTTTTATATGAATTAGATGGAAAGCCAGCGTTAGATTTATACAAGACCTATTTAGGTAATAAATCTAAAGAATTACCTGGAGCTGCTTTATTGTATCCTTTAAAAGTAAAATCTACAAACGAAAAACAATCAATTGTAAGAACTATTTTAAATATTAATGAAGAAGATAATTCTATGATTTTAGCTGGAGATATTTTTGAGAATTCAAAAGTTCAGCTAATGATGACAAATGTAGATAATATAGTAAATGCAGCAGAAAAAGCAGCTATAAATGCAGCAGAATTTAGAAAGAAGAAATCAGAATTAGCCATTTTAGTGAGTTGTATTGGTAGAAAATTAGTTTTAGATCAAAGAGTAGAAGAAGAAGTAGAAGAGGTAATAGAGGTCTTAGGAAAAGACACTACAATTACAGGTTTATATTCTTACGGAGAAATTGCTCCTTTTATTGGAGAAAGTAGTTGTCAACTACATAACCAAACCATGACAGTTACATTAATTAGCGAATAATGAACTCTCTTTTAAAAAGACAAATAAGAAAATATTTACCAAAAGAACTACAATCTAATACAGATTTAAATCTTTTTTTAGATGCTATTAATAGGTCTTATGATACTTCTGATGAACAATTTGCCATGTTACAAAGAGCAACAGCAATTAGTTCTGAAGAACTTTTTCATGCTAACCAAAAACTTGAAAAAGATTCTAACTCTCAAAAAGAAGTAATCGTTAAATTAAAAGAAGTTATCAATACTTTAAAATCATATGATTTAGAAACTAAAAATACGATTGAAAATACAGATTTAGATTCTTTAGAATTAGTCGATTTTATTGACAGACAGTCAAAGAAAATCATTAAAATAAATAAACAGAGAGATATACTTTTACAAAATTTAGAACGTCAGAACCAAGAATTGAATGATTATACGCATATGGTTTCTCATGATTTAAAATCGCCTTTGCAAAGTATAGATGCATTAACAACTTGGATAAAAGAAGATTATTCGAGTGTTTTAGATGATACAGGAAAAGAGAATTTAGAATTAATTAAAGATAATGTAGAAAAAATGGATACCTTGGTAAAAGGTATTTTAGAATATTCTACAATTGGTAATGCTGTGAAAGATTTATATCAAATTGATTTAAATGAATTGGTTAAAAATACACTTCTTGAATTGAAAATCCCTAATCGTATTGAAGTTATCTTTAATAATAAATTGCCAACAATAGAAGGAGATCAATTTCGATTAAAAAAACTATTTTCCAACTTGATAAGCAATGCAGTTAAGTTTAATGATAAGAGTATAGGCTTTATAGAAATTGGTTTTGAAGATAAAAACGAATTCTGGCAATTTTATGTAAAAGATAATGGTAAAGGTATTGATAATCAGTATTTAGAGAAAATATTTATTGCTTTTCAAAAATTAGAAAACGATTATAAATCCGTAGGAATTGGATTGTCAATAGCAAAGAAAATTGTAGAGGTATATCAAGGAGAAATATGGATTGAATCCGAAGTAGATAAGGGATCTATATTCTATTTTACTATAAAAAAATAAGCATGGAAAAGCCAAATTTAAGTTATGTTGATGAGTTAGCAAGAGGAGATGAATCTGTAAGAAAAATACTCATTGATGTTATAAAAAGTGAGTTCCCAGAAGAAAAAGAAGATTACTATAAAAGTTTAAAAGAAAAAAAATATAAAAAAATTGAAGAGAATGTTCATCGACTTAAGCATAAAATTAGTATTTTAGGACTTGAGAAAAGTTATGAAAAGGCTAATAAGTTTGAACATAATCTTCGAGAAAAAAGTTTAGTTGGTTTCGAAGATTTTGAAGAAATTTTAATAGCAATTTCAAGATACATAGAAACTATTTAAGCACTATGAATTGTATTATTGTTGATGATGAAAAAATGGCTAGGGTTATTCTTAAAACCCTTTGTGATCAAGTAAAATCTTTAAATATTGTAGATGAGTTTTCAAATGCAATGCAAGCAATTAAATTCTTGAATTCTAATGAGATAGATCTTATTTTTTTAGATATTCATATGCCAGATTTTAATGGTTTAGATTTTATTAAAACCTTAAAAAACCCACCCAAAATAATACTTACAACTTCAGATCCTAAATTTGCAATTGAAGCTTTTGAATATGATTTTATTGTAGATTATTTACTAAAACCAGTTGAATTATCGAGATTTGAAAAAGCAATTCTAAAAGCAGAAAGACATCAGTCTACAGTAATTTCTAATGATAATTTAAGTACAGATAATAATGCCATAGAAACTATTAATGACTTTTATGTTAATATAGATAGACGTTTAATAAAAATTGACTTGCCAAGTATTTATTTGATAGAAGCAAAAGGCGATTATATTCATATTAAAACTGAAGACAAAAACTACGTTGTACATTCTACGCTTAAAAAAATAGAAGAGAAATTACCAGATTCAATATTCCTTAAAGTGCATCGTTCTTACATTATAAATGTCAAAAAAATAATTGATATTGAGGATAATAGCATTTTAATAAAGAAAGATGTTATTCCTGTTAGTCGTTCTAAAAGACCAGAATTAATGAAACGTTTAGATTTACTATAGTTTCGTCTACACAAGTAATACATTTCGACTATACTAAACTTGTAAATACCGAATTTTAGAAATTAAAATTCAATAAGTACATAGTTTTGTGGTATAAATTATATATCATGAAAAAATTATTACTTATTTTAATGGCAACAGTTGTTACTAACTTAACAGCCCAGAACTACCAATATTTAGGAGACTTTACTTCAAATGGTACTCCACTATACCTAGAAAATCCAGGAGATTATGTTTCAGTTGAAACACAAGAAATGATTAGCAATTCTTTACCAGAAAGTTACCCAGTGCCAGATTATAATCCACAATACATAACTTCTGGTTACGATACTGATATCAAATTAACGGACAATGCAGATGTGTGGGTAACCTTTGTAAGTGAAGGAGCAGGGTATAGAAATGTTTTAGGCTATTATACTTATGATTTAGATAATCCTTTAACTACTGCACCATCTACAGAAGATATCACTATTATTTTTCCAAATGTTTCTGCATTAGGAAGTGGTGGTGGATTACAAGTTGGCGATAAAGTTAAAATAGGAACATTTGAAGCCGGTACAGGAATTGGCTGGGTTCTATTAGCAAATGCTTGGAGTTCAAGCGCACAAACTGTTGGAAATGGATTATGGAAATTATATTCAAACCCAGATTTTAATCCAGAATCGCAAGAAAATTTAAGACACCATAATGTGTTACTGGCAGACCCGGAAAATGAGAGAGTTATTTTAGGCTTTGAAGATATTAGAAGAGATAGAAGCACTTGCGATAACGATTTTAATGATGCAATTTTTTATGTAACAGCAAACCCTTATTCAGCAATTAATACCAATAATTATGCAGATGTAAATGAATCAAATAATGTTACTTCAGCTTATGATGGTGGCTTAGAGAGTAATGGAGATTTAGCAAATTTAATAGCAAAAAGAAACTTTAATAGAAAAAAAGCAGGTAATAACCTCAATAAAAAAGAGCAACAAACAGAATTTCAAAAAAGCCAATTTAGTAGAACAACAACTACAAATTCTCTAATAGATTATTTACCAGAAACAGGAATGTATCAAACAGAAACAGCAAATATTTCAAGTCCAGATGATCTTTTAGGAATTACAAATGCCACAGAAATTTTTTCGGTAGATTATTACCAAGGAACAAATAGAGTTTCTGCTGTTTTGGCTACCTCTACACAAGGTACAATATACGACCATTCTAAAGTAATCTGCGACCGTTTAAACAACTCAAGTTTAGAAGATGTACGAACAGTAATTACAAGAGAACATAAAATAATTAGTTCAAAGATTAAAAGACCTGGAGGTGAGATTGAATATACCTTAAGTTTTTCTATTAAAATTGATAGTACAGAAAAAGAACTGTTTAGCTTTTGGAATATAGATCAGTATCCAGCTGGAGATTACCAAAATTTTCAAATTTGGGGAAGCTCATTTTCTCAAGTGTTTTCAATTGCTAATTATATAATAGACAAACATACAGAAGAAAATGGGTTGATAAGCTATCCAGTAGAAAATGTAGTTCCAAATGTATTTGTAAAATCTGGTAAATATTCTAATGGAGTTATCAATTTAGACATTATCAATAAAACAGAAGAAACATCTATAAATTTTGTCGGAAATTTTGCAGAAACAGAGGTTTCAAATAGAAGTGATATATCTAACACATTTTCTTTAACAGGAAATTATAATGATCAAATATCTATTGAAACAGGTATTTTATTCGATATTGGTTTTTCTTTACAGACTAACAATGAAGAACAGAAAGATGCATTATATTTGGCAGACGGGCCATGGGGGTTAGATTATTTAGAAGAATTTGCAACTGTAAATAATTTTAATGTTGAAGTTTCTGATAGAGAATTTTTAGACGATGTATACGAAGTTGACAGAAATGCGAATGCCTCTGGTGAAGTAAAAGGGAATATCAATTTATTTAGACATATTTTACCTGGAGATCAAACATTAGATATAACAGATTACTCTTTTTTAAATTTTAAAATAACCAATAATGAACAAGTAGAAATTGTTATTATGCAAGATGATGATAGAACTTGGGAAAATAGAATTCGTTATACAATACCTGCTAATGAAGATCAAACATCATTTGATATTGCTTTTAATGATTTTAAAGATGCAGAAGGAAATTCAGTAGAAATAACAAATATTAAAACAATTGTATATTCTATTATTGGTGACTACACAAATTACAAACCTTTTAATATTTCTATTAACCAATTATCTTTTAGTAAAAAAACTGTTTTAGCTGTTGACAATTTTTCATCTATAGAAAATAATAAAATAATTAATTATCCAAACCCATTTACCAATAAAACAACTATAAAATTACCAATAAATTCAGAATATATACAAATTCAAGTGTATGATTTATTGGGTAGAATAGTAGATTTTAAAAGAGTAAATACAGATAATTCTCAAAATAAAGTAACATATAATGCACCTAACTTAAAAAAGGGAATTTATAAATACATTTTAAAAGACGATAATAACAAATCGTATTCTGGTACTTTTATTATCAAATAGTTCCCTAATAATTTAGTTTGTAAATGAGGCAAAAGTGAAAACTTTTGCCTTTCTTTTTGTTTAAAATATTCACTTATAAAAGACTATAAATTTAATTAATTTCAATAAAATGAATAGAATTGTAAGATTAAATAGAGTTTACTTTGTTATTAGCAATGTTATAAAGTAAATCCATTCCGTAAGAGAAAAGATTGAAAGAATCAATTAGTTAAATTACAGGATTACTTTTTGTCTTTCTATGACATATTGAATGTCTTTTTTGAAAGAGGAATGACTAATCTTGTTTTTTATATAAAGGCTGCTTAAA
The DNA here is from genome assembly GCF_014352875.1 of Polaribacter pectinis. Lineage (NCBI taxonomy): Bacteria > Pseudomonadati > Bacteroidota > Flavobacteriia > Flavobacteriales > Flavobacteriaceae > Polaribacter > Polaribacter pectinis. The sequence goes on along the minus strand of NZ_CP060695.1, from coordinate 1,606,520 downwards.
GATATACCATTTAAAACGCAATCCTATTTCTGTAAATGTAAAACCGGCTGCTGTTGCAGAGGCAATATTACTTTGTACGCCATAAAAATTTAAAACACTTCTTTCAGAAAAACGATAACCTAATTTACCTTGTATTCTGTATGTGCTTTGTTTTTTATCATTTTCTATGTATTGAAAACCAGTTGCAGCAGTTAACTCATAAAACCATTCGTTATTTTTCGTAACGTTTTCATCTTTTATAATATTAAAAAATACTTCTACAGCATTAAATTTACTTGGGCTAAAATAAATTGTAGGTACTTGATTTTTAAATGATATATTTTGATAATTAATACCAGCTTTTAAAGAAGGCTTTTCTAAAATAGTATAATACAATGATGTGAATAATAAATTTCGTTCATTATTATCATTTTGAGTTGTATAATAATATTGTGTAAACCAACCTAATTTAAAATTTGTGTTTAAGCTATAATTTAACAAGTAATTATTCTGAACAATTTCTCTATCTAACAATTCAGCATTAAAATTCTGTATTTCTCGTTTATAACCTATTGCTAAATTCTGAAGTTTAAAAGGCTTAATATCAAAAGAAAAATCTGCTAATAATTGATTGTAATTTGTGGTTTCTGCTTGTGACGAAGTAACTCCTATATTTCCTTTAAAAGTTAAGTTGTTTAAAAGTTGATAAGAAATTCCGGCTAAAAAATTATTTGAATTTGCATTAATATCATTCACTGAATTTGCTGTTGTTCTATAATTATAACTCGCTAAAACTTTAAATTTAGTGGTAAATGGAACTTCAATATTTGCTGAATACGAATAAGCCTCATTATTTCCGTTGTCAAAAGAATATGAAGCTTTGGTCTCTAAATATGGTGTAAAAGATAGGTCTAATTGTTTGATAAAATTAGTTGCATCTTTTTGTTTTTTATAAAAACCTAAAGTGTTTTCTGCACTTTTATAGGCATCATTAAAATAACCTGAAGCCTTTAAAGCATTCGCTTTCCCTAAATTCCCATCAAAAGAAGCGCTATCTTTTTTTAAGATAAGATTATAATCTGCAATACTCTTTTTAAAATCACTTTTATAGATGTTTAGTGTAGCTCTCAAGGATAAGATCCAATTATCAGGAGTTATATTCTTGATGACTAATTTATTAATTTCTTCTTTAGCTAAACGATATTTTTTATTCCAAATTAAGGCTTGTATATATCTTTCTGTAGTTAGTTGTTTTAAAGTTTCATCTGTATTTTTATTAATTAAATCAAAAGCACTCTTACTAACTTTTAAAGCTTCTTTATCATTACCATTTAGATGATAAGACAAAGAAATACCATTTAAAGAAGTTAATTTATCCACTGGATTTTTACCAATAATTTCATAAGTTTCTTTTGCTTTTTCTGTTTGATTAGAAATTAAATATAAGTTTGCTAAATTCAGCAAAGTGTCTTTGTCATTCTTAAAATCAGTAAAATTTTCTTTCAATATTTGTTCTGCTTCCAAATAATTTTGACTATTCACTTTATCATTTGCCAAACCCAAACGCATATACTTTTTAGAAACTAACGCATTAGCATTTCCTGGTATAACTTCTAAAGCTTTATCTACATAAATGATTGCATTTTCAAATTTCTTTAAATTAGATAAAGTATTTGCATAACCTAACAGAGCAGGAAAACTTTGGTCATTCTCTTTCAGTAATTTTTCATAAAACACTTTTGCGACAGCGTAATTTTTATCCCAAAGTAAAGATTCTGCATAATTTAGTTTTACCTCAAAATCTGTTGGATAATCAGCTAAAAGATCAGTGAATAAAATAACCGCTTTTTTAGATTTACCATTTAAACCAATAGCTCTACCATAACATAATCTTGCTGTTTTGTTGGTTGGGTATTCTTTTAAAATTTCTTTAAAAAAAATTTCAGCTTGTTTGTATTTACCTGTTTCTAAATATGTAAACCCATCTTGCATATTTTGCGAAAAGCCAATAATACTTGTAAAAAAAAGAAGTAAAAATGGAATAAACTTTATTTTCATAATAACTATTTAACGTCTGCAAGTTAAGCAATCGCATTTAATCATTCGACTAAAAATAGTTGTTTTTAGCTAAACAAAAGAGACTAAGTTTTGGTCTAAAGTAAATTGCTTTTCAACGACAGTAGTCAATTTAATTCTTATTACAATCTGATATTTGTACCATCAATAACAAATAAATATAAGAATTATGGCATTACAAATTTCAGAAAACAACGGAACATTTTATTTAAACGGAAACTTAAATTCATCAACTTTAAAGTCTTTTACAAATTATTTTACTTCAAATTTATCAGTATCAAACAGCGTAGTAATCAATATTGATGAAGTAGTAGAAATTGATAAAAGTGCTTTAGAAGCAATGAGAGTATTTACTAAAGTTGCAATATCGAAACAAAAAGTATTTTCAATAGTTGGTTTTGGTTGTAAAGAAATTTACGATGATTTTAATCAAACAAACGTAGCATAATTTACAATTTATAAAAACTTAAACAATGTCTGCAATTACACTCCCTTTAAAAAATAAAATTTCTCCAGAACAACTATTTATGATTAGTGGTTTGCTTGTAAATGGCGGAAATTATCTGTACAATTTAGTTTTAGGTAGAATTTTAGGACCAGAGAAATTTGCAGATGCGGCCATTCTAATCACGTTTTTATTAGTCTTGTCTTTTGTGGCTATGACGTTTCAATTAGTTACTGCAAAATTTTCAGTAATTTTCGAAGGCACGGTTTTTGAAACTTTTATTTCAAATACCTATAAAAAAGCTTCTATTGTTGGCGTTGTTTTAGGAATTATAGTTATACTATTTTCATCAGAATTACAAGATTTTTTTAAAACAATATCCTCTAATATGTTTGTGGTATTCGGAATTGGAGTTCCGTTTTACTTTTTAATGAGCGTAAATAGGGGCATTTTTCAAGGAAAAAAAGAATTGAATTCTTTGTCTGTAACCTATCAATTAGAAATGATGAGTCGTTTGTTAATTACATTCGGGTTATTATTTTTCTTCCAGATAGATTCTTCTTTATTAATTTCTTTCGGAATTTTAGGTTCGTTCTTATTCGGTTTATTTCCTTTTAAATTAAAGAAATTCTCTTTTTCTAAGTTGATTAAGCTAGAAAGTACAAAATCTAAAATGGTACGTAATTTTTTTATAATTACCGCCTTTTATGAACTTACCCAAATTATCATTAATAATAGTGACATACTTTTGGTAAAACATTACTTTAACTCTTACGAGGCTGGTTTATATGCTTCTTTAGCATTAATTGGTAGAGTTGTTTATTTTGTTGCTTGGATGTTTGTAATGTTATTATTACCAGCAGTAGTTCAATTGAAAAAAGAAGGAAAATCAACAGTACCAATTTTACTAAAATATGTAAGTTATATTGCAGCAATAGCTATAGCAATTGTTTTAGGATGTGCTCTTTTTCCAAATTTGATTATTCAAATGTTATTTGGTGACGGATATTTAGAAATTGCTCCATTACTATGGAAATATGCTTTAGCAACTGGTATTTTTGCTGTTTCAAATATCTTTGCATATTATTATTTATCATTAGACAATTACGTTCCAGTAGTATTTTCTGGTATTTTTGGAATGTTACAAATTTTATTAGTTGTCCTTTTTCATAATTCATTAGAACAAGTGGTACATGTGCAAATTATAGCAATGTGTATTTTATTGTTTGTGCAACTATTTTTCTTCTCTTTAAAAAACTTAAAAGGCTTTAATTTTATTTCCTAACTTTTTTAAAACCTATTTAAATCTATTTTTTATATAAAAGTCTACAGCTGCATTTGCAGCTGTAGACTTTTATATATATGCCAAAATTCATTCTTTGATTTATAATCATAACATATAGACTATTTTTTAATCTTAAATAAATTTTTAGTGTCGATAAAATGAAGTCAAAAAATGATTGTCTAAACCTTTTTTCCGCTAGACTATAGTTAAATGTATCTCGACTGCTTTGCCCTATTTAACCTCTTATTTAGAGCGAAATTTGTAGTGTAATTAAAAACAAACAACATGAAATTAGCAATCGTAACTGCATATCCACCAAGTAAAGTAACTTTAAATGAATATGCATATCATTTAGTAAAAAGCTTTAGACAAAGCGAAAAAGTAACAGAATTAATCTTATTAACGGATGTAACACCAGAAGGTAAAGACATCCATTTTACAGAAAATGGTTGTAAAATTACTGTAAAAGAATCTTGGAAGTTTAATAGTTATAGCAACATTATTAATGTTACAAAAGCCATCAATCAAATAAATCCAGACGCTGTTTTGTTCAATTTACAGTTTATGAAGTTTGGAGATAAAAAAGTGGCAGCAGCTTTAGGTTTAGCTTTACCATTAATATGCAAAATAAAACAAATTCCTACCATTGTTTTATTGCATAATATTTTAGAGCAGACAGATTTAGCTTCTGCTGGTTTTACTTCTAATAAATTCTTACAAAAAGCATATAATTTTATAGGAACCACTTTAACAAAACTAATTTTAAAAGCAGATTTAGTTACTGTTACTATGGATAAATACGTAACTACTTTAGAAGAAAAATATAAAGTTAATAATGTAAAAATGATCCCACACGGAACTTTCGAAATTCCAGAAAAACCTTCTCATCAATTACCAAAAGGACCTTTAAAAGTGATGACTTTTGGAAAATTCGGAACCTACAAGAAAGTAGAAGCAATGATAGAAGCGGTTGAAAAAGTAAGAGTAACTTCTGGTTTAGATTTAGAAATTGTAATTGCAGGAACAGATAACCCAAACGTTCCAGGATATTTAAAAAATGTTCAAGAAAAATATAAAAATGTACCACAAATAACATTTACTGGTTATGTAGAGGAATGTGAAGTAGCCCCTTTATTTAAAGAAAGTGCAGTAGTTGTTTTTCCTTATACTTCTACTACTGGGAGTTCCGGAGTTCTGCATCAAGCAGGTAGTTATGGTAAAGCAGTTGTAATGCCAAATTTAGGAGATTTAGCAACTTTAGTTGAAGATGAAGGTTATAGAGGAGAGTTTTTTCAACCAGAAAGCACAGACAGTTTAGCGGTTGCAATTGAAGCAATTGTTACTAATGATGCATATAGAGTTCAATTAGAAAAAGCAAATTATAAAGCAGCAACGGCATTTCCTATGGAAAGAATAACAAATATGTATTTAAATGAATTTGAAAACATTATTTATAACAAACAAACATCTGAAAGTATATTTACAGAGCCAGCAACTATTTAAAAATAACTAAACCTCACATAAAAATCTACAAGTAAAACAACTGTTTTATTTGTGGATTTTTTTATTTGTAAACCTTTAATTTATAAATATTAAGTTCAACTAATTAGATATAAACTCAAAAGCTGGTTTTTTCTCTCCTTTAGTGTTTATAAAACCGAATTCTTTTTGTGGGTTTACACGCCAAGGTAGTTTACCAACAACACTATTTGGTACTTCATCAAAATCATATAAAGTCCAAGACAAGTAAGGAATTTTATTTTTAGTAAGTACTTTTTGAATTTCTTTATAGTACATAGCTTGTTTTTCTTCAGAACTACCTAAAGGTTTCCAAAAACCGTCATAAGAAGTAACGCCAAATTCTCCTAAAAAGATAGGTTTATCATTAATTTTTTTCTTCAAAGAAAGATATGCAGTTTCCAGTTTTTCGACATCTTCATAATAATGAAATGAAACAAAATCGATCTTATCTTTCAAAATCTCTGCACTTTCAACATTAGACCATCCAATGGTTATGGCGTGTTTTGTATCAATTTTTTTTATATAAAAAATTAAATGTTCTAACCAAGCAAGCACAGTTTCTTTTCCTCTGGAAGCGAAATCTAAATTGGGTTCGTTTTTAAGATCCCAAGCTAAAATAGCATTATGGTTTTTGAATTTAGAAACAATTGTTTCTGCGTGCTTTTGATTTAACGTCCAATCTAAAACATCGTAGTTTCCATAAAAGTCGAATAAAGTAACAATAACTTTTAAATTGCTCTTTTCTGCTAAATCTAAAACTTGTTGTAATTTTTGTAGTTTCTCTTCTTTTACATTTGCCTTTCCAAAATCTTCATATTGAATAAAAATACGAATCGTGTTTAAATTAGCATTTTTTATAATTTTAAAATCTTTTGCAATTACTTGTTCATCAAAACTATCACCAAACATATCCCATGGTGTTTTCTGCGGATAATAATTAATTCCTTTAATATTCTTATCAGAAATAGGAGTGAAGTTCACTGTTTTGTCAAAATCGGATGTTGATTCTTTAACAAGATGTCTAATGCGCCAAAAGCCATCTTCCAATAATAAAATAACTTTATAAGTCGATTTTTCTGTTGTTTCTAAAACAAGTACACCGTTTTTAAACATCTTCTTGTATTCAACAACATTTTCGTCTTCTAAAACGATTAATTGTCCGTCTTCGCTAAAAAATAATATATTAGGATTGTGATATAATGTGGTAGATTCAAAAGAAATATTGGTAGTTTTATTAAAAGCAATTGTGTTGTATATATTTTTTCTAGCGCTATCTGTATAGTAATCTTTTATGCCTGTTTTTTGATTCGTTTTATAAGCAACTTGCTTAACGTACCAAGCATCTACATAATCATTTTCGATTTCATTTAAAGTCTGTTTGTCTAAAAAACGACCTTTATTTCCATCTTCCTTCCAAGTGATTTTTGGCAAATATTGTGCTTCTTTCTTTATCTCTGTGTGCAACATTTTACTTCTGTCTGCACCAGTATTTAAGTAGTTTAAAAGAGAACTAACTAAAAATAAAATGACAGAAATAATAAAGACATACGTTAACATTAAAACGCCACGAATAATAGCTTTATTTTTTTTTACCATAGCTTTTTAGCATTAAAAGATTTGTTAATTTCTGCTGTAGAAATTACTATTTCATAGGTTTCATTCGGATAAATATTAGCATTTAATTCAAAATTAACAAATCCTTCGATGGATTTTTTCTTGATTGAATCTATTAATTTTCCATTTTTATAAATTGATAAAGTAACTTTTAGTCCATCAGGAATCATCTGATTCATAAAACTTTGTAGTGGACCAACTTTTACATTTCTATTATTTTTAGAAAATACAATTGTAAAATCTTTAATTACCTGTTTATAAGTTAATTTAATTTCATCACTTTCGGAAATTCCATTGATATATGCCTTTATAGCCCATTCATCTTCATTTTCTGGATGAATAATTTTTGCAAAAGCAACGCCGTTTATCGTTTTTCCACTTGTTTTTAAAATGTTTCCTTTTTTATTTTTGATAAAAAAATCTACAAAACTTCCATCGCTAATGATATTATTATTGCTGTCTTTAATAACAGATGTAGAAAATGTAGTAATTTGGTTTCCGTCTGCATAATTATGATTTCTATCTGCGGTAATCTTAAAATTAGTACCAATAGCTGGCATAATATTCACCGTATATTCTTTTGAATTTAAATTTGAAGATGCTGATGACAATAAAATTCTTCCGCTTTTTAATGGCGAGTAAATGTTTTTATATGCAATTAAATTATTAGTGCGTATTTCTTCTTTATTTTCTTTTGATAGAAATTGTTGCTGAATTGCAACCGCTGTATTTTGTGGTAAAGGGTTGTCTAGATTATCTGTAGGAATTACCACAAACATCGTGTAATCTTTTCCTCCTGCAACAATACTTGGTGGGCCAATATAGGTTTCTAAGGAAACAGGTTTTGTATTTGGTTTAATTTTAATAATGCCAGAAAGTGCCTTTTCATCTGTAATTAATTTCCAATTTAAAACACCTCTTTTTGAACTAAAATGAGGTGGAATTGTAAAAGATAACTTATTGTTATTTAATATTGAAGTTACTAATGTTGTGCCATAACTATTAGAACAATACAATTGAACTGTTTTTTTTTGAGTTGTTCTAAATTCTAAAATAATTGTTTCTCCTGCTATAAATTCCTTTTTTGTGGTGATTAACTCAATAGAATTATCTTGATTTATTTCAGCATTCATAACATTTCCAAAAAACAGAAAACAACTTACAAAGAAGAGATATGTGTATTTTATATTCATTAATTCGGATTTCCTATATAAGCGTTCATTTCAATTTTTACGAAACTGAAACCTGTATATTTTATTTTTTGTAATTCTTTATTTGTGTGATTTTCGATTCGATTTGGTATAACTTTAGTCGCAATATTTTTATTTGGCAAGCCATTTACAAAACATGCAGACATATCTTCATTTATGATTTTAAGCGAATTGATTTGTGGAAACTCATAATCGAAATACTGTTTTCTTTGTTGCCTAATACCTTCTTTTAAAAAGTAATGATCTACCCAAACTAAATTTTTATCAGCATCATAATAAGTTAAAATTAACTGCGGCACTGTAATTTCTTGCAAGCCACTGTTAAATAATGTTCCGTATATTTTTTTGTCATCAATAGAAATATCACTTAAAACAATGTCTTTGTATAAGTCTGATTTAGATACGTTTCCTGCAACTTGCAAATTAAATTTTGTGGGTTGCTCTTCTAATTCAATTGGAGTAAATTCATCTGGATTGAATGTCTTAGGAATAGAATCTTGAATTTTTGACCAAGCTATTCCTTCAAAATTAATTCTGAAAGAACTTACTTCCTTTGGCATCAATTTATGTTTTACGTGATATTTTGCATTGTAAGTTGCTAAATGTTTATTTTCATCATTATATAAAGTTCCTTTTAAAACAATGTCTGCAGGTACATTATCTATATTTTGGACTTCGCCAATTATTGCATAATGTTTATTAAACTGTACTAATTTTGCAGAAATAATTTCTAAAACTGGTTGCTTTAAAACATCTTCGTGATGCGTTTGTTCTGTGGTAACTTTTCTTCTACCTTGGTTAAAATACCCTGTTACATTGTTTGAATATAGCTGGTCTGGTGGTAAATCTGAATCTATTTTAGTAGGTTTTAAATACCATTTTCCATCTCTATTTACAGCCGTTTTATAATCGATTTTACTAATTTTTTCCAAAGGTGTAATCCAATCTGTAAATACTTTTAAGGTAACCAAACTATCTGTTTTTGTTCTCTTTTCTGTGGTAATTGCATCTAATTTTGCATATGAACTTAACAAACCATCAGTTACAGAAACCTCTAACATATATTGAGAAATTGGCAATTTACTCTTTGGGTCTATTAATTGATAACCTTTCTCGAATTCCTTAAAATCTACTGCATCATAATACGCCATAACTACATTTTCTGGAGAAATTTGAGAATCGTTTTTGACATAAAAAACGTATGCTCCATAAGACAAAATAATACAAAGAACAATAGCCCAAATATGTAATGATCTTAAAACTATGCTTGAAAACTTGGTGTAATTATTTTGAAATTTAAAATATGCAGGTACAGCTTTTATTTTTGTCTTCAAACTATTTATAAACAAGGGCTGAATGTTTAAAATAAACGCCAATAAAAGGGTTAGAAAAGGAACTGTTCCCCATAATATTTTTTGCCAAGTGCCAACATCGTCTTTTGGCAAAATAGAAGAAATTGGTGGTACATTTAAACGTTCCCAAACCATGATTCCGTTTTCTAATTGTGGCAAACGTTGCCATCCACAGAAATATAAAATTGGATCATAAAATTTATCGTTGGAAAAAATATACTTTAAATTATATTTTTCTGGAGTTGTTAAAAACTGCTGAAGGGAACCAATTCCTGCAACACCTTTAAATTTAGAATTCTCTAAACGCTCTATTGGTCTTGTAGTTAATTCAGGTAAACGCCTTGCAGAATGGTAGTTTCCGTCAACTGTCATTGCATTTGTTTGTGCAGATAGCCATGCCATTTGATCTCCAAAACCTAATGTTAAATAACGCCATTGATCATGATCATCTTGGTTTAAGAAATTTACGATTGGCAACATTTTAATTTTTTGCGGTTGCGATGGTCTAAAATATCCTAGACTCATAGTAAAAACAACCATTCCTAAAAATAAACTGGCTAACAAACCCCCAATAATTCTGTGATAAACTGCACCAAATTTTTCTTGAATTAATTCTTTTAAATCGCCTTCTACAAACCTATAAATAAACTCTCCAAATAAAGGCAAAGCCATAATTGAAGCCCACAATGTAAACCTGTCTAACGTTAAAATATTAAATGCATTTTCACCTAAAATTATTCTTGGAATTGCTGTGGTCCCACCAGTTCCTAAAATAACACACATTGTAAAAGAGATCCCGAAAAACAAATAACGTTTGCTAAAATAGCGATAGAAAAAGTAAGGTAGAAGGAATAATAAAATTCCCCAAGGAATCATAAAAAACACCAAACCAGAAGATGTTATTTCTAAAAAATTATCTCTAGATCCGTGTGGAATTGGTACTTGTGTAATTGGATTGTTTTTAGAATTAATCCAATAAGGCAACAAACAGCCAATTATTAATACCAAAGAAAGCAAACCAAAACTTAAATTTCGTTTGAATTGTTTTTTGAAGTTTTTAATAAATATACTTAATGTTATTTTTTTGTATGAACCAATTTCATCAAAACTTAAATCCATAATTACCATTCCAATTAACGGAAAAATGAAGAAAATCATTCCGAAAATTGGAGTTACGTGATGAGATGTTACTGTTACTGCTATTAAAGAAAGAGAAGTTATAAGAAATTTATATTTACCAGTTTTTAGCCATAAATATATTTCAGGCAAAGAATGCATCAAAACAGAAATTCCAACAATGCTTGGTAATTGCCCGAAAATATGAAGTGTTTCTAAAAATGAACTCGAAAATACAGCTAAAATTGAGGCATAACCAGCAACAGTTCTGTTAGAAGTCATCATTAAAGAAAAACGATAAACTCCCGTAATAAATAGCATAATACTAATAATTGCAACAGAAAAAAGACCAAATTTTAAACCACCAATTAAAGATAAAGCTCCAATAGATTGATGTACCAAAGGTGGGTAACTCATTACTGTAAAACCTGTATACCATTTAAAGTTCCATGGTTCAAACCAACTATGTGCATAATGATCTGCGAAAAACAAGTGAATTAAAGCATCATAAGTTGTTTCTAAGGTGAAAAAAATAGAAGTACCATGAAAAGCAAGACCCAATATAAGGGCAATAATTAAATGCTTATTCGTGGTTTCTTTCATAATTATATAGAGTTATTTTCTACAAAGTAAAGATAAATGAATTATATGATGGTTAAAATTTTATTTAACATAAGTAAACTTCCATTCGTCTAAACAAAACTCCCTTTTAGTTGTAATTGGAAATTTAAGAATTAAAACAAAACTACTTTTGAACTGTAATTAAACAATAAAAAACATTAAAAATGAAAATATTAGCTATTGACGATCAGAAATTAGTTTTAATTCCTTTAAAAAATAGATTAGAAGAATTAGGTTATGAAGTTATCACAGAAATATCAGCATTAAAAGGAATAGAAACCTATAATTCTTTTCAACCAGATTTGGTAATTGTAGATTTAAACATGCCAGAAGTTTCTGGAATTGAAGTTGTAAATCATATTAGAGTTCATCAAAAAGAACAAACACCAATTATGATTTTATCTGGTAATACAGATGATGAAATGATTACAAAAAGTTTTGATTTAGGTGTAAATGATTATATGAAAAAACCATTAAGTTTAACGGAAGTTTGTGCTAGAGTTAAGCGCTTAATAGGGGTTACTATTACTAATACAGAAGCTAAAAAATATAACAACGTTATGATTCAGCAGAGATGTGTTGGTGTAGTAATTCCTTGTTATAATGAAGAAAGAAGATTGTTAAGTAAAGAATTTACTGATTTTATTGAGAAAAATTCAGGCTATCATTTATGTTTTGTAAACGATGGAAGTAAAGATAAAACCTTGGACGTTTTAAATGATTTAAGAAAAGGTAGAGAAGATTTTATTACAGTTTACGACTGTGAGAAAAACGGAGGAAAAGCAGAAGCTGTAAGACAAGGAATGTTGTTTATGTCTAAAAAAGAAGATTTAGATTATATAGGTTTTTTAGATGCAGATTTATCTACCGATTTAACAGATTTTGATGATTTAGTATCAACTATAGAAAATTCTGATTATAAGATTGTAAGTGGATCAAGAATTAGTAGAATGGGTGCAGATATTACTAAGGAATCTGCAAGAAAAGTTATTAGTTTAACGATTAACTTTATTATCAGAAAGATTTTAAAAATGGATTTTAAAGACACACAATGTGGAGCAAAAATATTTCATAAGGATGTAATTAAAATTTCTTTTGCTAAAAAGTTTGTTACACAATGGATTTTTGATGTAGAAATTTTCCGAAGAATAACATTGCATTTCGGATTAAAAAAAGCAAAACAAATGTTATGTGAACAACCTTTAAAAAGATGGATTCACGCTGATGGATCTAAATTATCAATGAAAGATTCTGTAAAGATTGTTGGACAATTGGGACAAATTGCTTGGCACTATAGAAGTAATAAAACATCAATTAATAAAGAAACTACATTTAATTTAAATACTGAATTGGTTTTATCTAAATCATCTTAAAACTTAGAGATGAAAACAGGTGTTATATTATTATTTTCCGATAACGAGAAAGATATTGGAGAAAATCAATTTCAGAAACTTTCACAAAATTCAGCTATTACATATTGTTTTATCAATAATGCAAGTAAAGATAAAACGCTGGAAACACTAATAAATATTAAGAATAAAACGCAAAAGAATATCTCTATTCTTGATATTAGAAAGAAAAAAGGACTTTTGGCATCAGTAAAAGCAGGTGTAAGATATTTAACTAGTAAACAAGATTTAAACTCAATTATATATTTTGAATTTAAAAAGTATAATGAGTTTTTAAAATTAGAATCAAAATTTAAAATACCAACTTCAAATAACCTTTTTAAAAAGATTTACGAAAGAAGTATTCTCAATAATGTGTTCTCATTAGAACAAATTATCAATCATAATTAGAAAAAAAATGAATTCAATAAAACTTTCATCAAAATTACTTCCATTAACAGGAGAAATTCAAAACTACGCTTGGGGTGGTAAAAGTTATATTTCTCAATTATTAGAGAAAGAAAATAATCAACAAAAATGTGCAGAATATTGGTTGGGAGCGCACAGAAGTGCGCCATCTTATATTGCTACAGCAAATGGAAATATCCCTTTAGATAATTATTTAAAAATAAATTCACAAGAAAGTTTAGGAGAAGAAACATTGAATAAATTTGGGAAACTACCTTTTTTATTCAAAGTTTTAGACGTAAAAGAAATGTTGTCTATACAAGTTCATCCAACAAAAATAGAAGCAGAAAAAGGTTTTAAATATGAAAATGATTTAGGAATTCCTTTAAATGCAATTCATAGAAATTATAAAGACGATAATCATAAACCAGAGGTTATGGTCGCTTTAAGTGAGTTTTGGTTATTGCACGGTTTTTTAGCTAAAAAGAAATTAGTATGCAGACTAAACGAAATTAAAGAGTTTGCATCTTTGGCATCTATTTTTAAAAATGAAGGTTATTTAGGTTTGTACAAAACTGTAATGCAATTTTCTGTTGAAGAGAGTAATCATTTATTACGTCCTTTAATTAACAGAATTATGCCTTTATATTTAAACGGAAAATTACAAAAAAACTCTCCAGATTATTGGGCTGCAAAAGCGGTTGCAACCTCAGTTGATGTAAATATTTTAGACAAAGGAATCTATTCAATTTACTTTTTTAATCTTGTTCAATTGAATAGAGGAGAAGCCATTTTTCAAGATGCAGGAATTCCTCATGCTTATTTAGAAGGGCAGAATATAGAGTTAATGGCAAATTCAGACAATGTTTTAAGAGGCGGACTAACAAAGAAACATATTGATGTTGCTGAATTAATTAAACATATTTCTTTTACAGAAACTATTCCTAATATTTTAAAAGGAGATTTACAAAATGATAAATTAGAAAGAATTTTTTCTACATCAGCGCCAGATTTTGAGTTAAGTGAAATTAAGATCCCTATTTCTAAATTCTATAACTCTGTATCAAAAACACCTCAAATTTTACTATTACTTGATGGTGAAGTAGAAATTAAAGCAGGAAAAAACTCTTTAAAACTAATGAAAGGAAAATCTGTGTTTCTAAAGGCTAATTGTACTTATAAAATTACATCATTAAAAAAAGCAACTATTTATAAGGCTAAAGTTGGGAATTAGAAATTTTTATTTAAAATCTTTAATAATTCATCTGTTCCAGAACTAGCAACATTTTTAATAATTTTTAAATTGTTAAAATCATTTTTAGAAACTGAAGGTTTAGGATCAATAAAATAAATAGGAGTATTGGGTTTTACATAGTTCACTAAACTTGCTGCAGGATACACTTGCATAGAAGTGCCAATAATTACCAAAATATCAGCAGTTTGAGTAATTTCTATAGCTTTATCTAACATTGGCACCATTTCTCCGAACCAAACTATATGTGGTCTTAATTGACTTTTATTTTTACATAAATCTCCTAAAACCAAATCTTTTTTCCATTCTAAAATAGCATTTTCATTTTTAGAACTTCTTACTTTTAGTAATTCCCCATGCAAATGCGTAACATTTTTGCTTCCAGCTCTTTCGTGTAAATCATCTACATTTTGAGTTATGATTTCAACATGAAATTCCTTTTCTAATCTCTGTAAATTAAAATGTGCCTTATTGGGAAAAACTTCTAATAATTGTCTTCTTCTTTGATTATAGAAATCCAAAACCAATTCAGGATTTTTGGCAAAACCTTCTGGAGTTGCAACTTCCATAACATCATGCCCTTCCCACAAACCATCAGCATCTCTAAAAGTATTAATGCCACTTTCTGCAGAAATTCCTGCACCAGTTAAAACAACTATTTTTTCCATCAATTAAAATGTTTAGTAAAATGTATTCAGAGTAAAAATAATAGTTTTAAGTTTGTTTTTATGATTGATGAAAAATTATTAACCTATTTCGAAGGTTTTTTAACAGATAAAAGAAAATCGCTCTTCAAAAGAATTTTAGAGGATAGAACAAGACATTTTACGGTTGTTTTAGAAGATATTTATCAGGCACATAATGCAAGTGCAGTAGTTAGAACTTGCGATATTTTTGGAGTGCAAGATGTACATGCAATAGAGAATAAATACACAAATAAAGTATCAAGACATGTTGCAAAAGGTTCTCAAAAATGGTTAAGTCAGTTTAATTATAGAGAAGATGGAGATAATACTAAAGATTGTTTAAATAAATTAAAATCTGAAGGTTATCAAATTATAGCAACAACTCCTCATAATGATTCTTGCATGTTACAAGATTTTGATGTTTCTAAAAAATCAGCTTTTGTATTTGGAGTAGAAAAAGAAGGAGTTTCTAATTATGTAAAAGAACAAGCAGATGGTTTTTTAAAAATACCTATGGTTGGTTTTACAGAAAGCTTAAATATTTCTGTAGCAGCAGCAATTATTTTACAAGATGTAACCACAAAACTTCGAAATTCTGATGTGAATTGGCAACTTTCGGAAAAAGAAAAAGAAATTTTGTATTTTGATTGGGTAAAAAAGACCATTAAAAATGTCGATAAAATTGAAGAAAGATATCTCCAAAATTTAAGATAATGAACCCGAAAATTGAAGAATATATCAGTAAAAAAGAAAAATGGCGAAAAGAATTAGAAACTTTACGTGCTGTTTTTACTGATTTACCAGTGGAGGAAACTATAAAATGGGGAGCTCCAACCTATGTTTATCAAGGTAAAAACATTGTTGGTTTGGCTGCTTTTAGAAGTTATTGTGGTTTGTGGTTTTTTCAAGGAGCATTATTAAAAGACAAGAAGAAAGTATTTATAAACGCACAAGAAGGAAAAACAAAAGCAATGTTGCAATGGCGTTTTTCTTCATTAGAAGAAATTGATAAAGATTTAATAAAAGAATACGTTTTAGAAGCAATTGAAAACGTAAAGTTAGGCAAAGAAATAAAGCCAGACAGAGCTAAAAAAGAGTTGGTAATTCCAGCTGAATTACAACAAGAATTAGATTCTAATAATAATTTCAAAGAAAAATTCGAAACATTTTCTAATAGTTGTAAAAGAGAATACGCTAATTATATTTCTGAAGCTAAAAGAGAAGAAACACGTTTAAGAAGATTACAGAAAATTATTCCAATGATTTTAAAAGGAACAGGATTACATGATAAATATAAGAATTGTTAATCTACAATTACTTTTTCTATAGTTGATGTAGAATCACAACGTTTAATGTATAAATGCACGTTTTTTAAGCTGTCTCTTCCTGTAACATAATATTCACCACAAGGTTTTTGTCTTGGTTTTCCTTTACCAAAATCTACATCTCCTAAACGCAAAATAGTAGAAATTTTTGCAGTATCTATTTCATTTTTTTGCATAGAATATTTTGCAACATCAGAAAAAATACGATGTTTAATTCTAATAGTTTTTAATGTTCTTGCATCCATTCCATAATCGAAAGTAGCATTTTTCTTTTGCCAGAAAAAATAAACACCTATGGAACCTAGAGCTAAACCTATTAAATAATAAAAAATTCTTTTTACGAGCATTGTGGAATTTTGAACTGCAAAGTTAGTTTTTTAATGATAAATAACCACTTATAAAATCAACAAATTAATATCTCTAAATGGCAAATCGAACCAATCTGCAACCGTTTTATTTGTAAGAATTCCATGATAAAAATACATTCCGTTTCGTAGACTTTTATCAAATCGAGCCGTGTTTTCGAAGCCGCCTTCTTCGGCGATGTTTAGTAAATATGGAGTAAAAATATTACTAATAGATACAGAAGCTGTTCTTGCATAACGCGCAGGAATATTTGGCACACAATAGTGAATTACACCGTGTTTTACAAAAGTTGGCGTTTTATGTGTAGTAACATTTGAAGATTCAAAGCAACCACCTCTATCAATACTAACATCAACAACAACAGCGCCTTCTTTCATTTTTTCAATCATTTCTTCTGTGGCACAAATTGGAGATCTATTTTTTCCTCTAATCGCTCCAATGGCAACGTCACAACGCATTAATGCTTTTAAAACCGATTTGGGCTGAATAGTAGAAGTGTAAATAGGTGCGTGTAAACAATCTTGTAACTTTCTTAATTTACTAATTGAATTGTCAAAAACCTTAACTCTTGCACCCAAGCCAATAGCTGTTCTTGCAGCATATTCTCCCACAGTTCCTGCTCCAAAAATAACAACACTTGTTGGTGGAACACCACCAATATTTCCAAATAATAACCCATTTCCTTTATTAACACCACTCATTAATTCGCCAGCAATTAAAATGGATGCAGTTCCTGCAATTTCACTTAACGATTTTACAATTGGGTAAGAATCATGTTCATCTTTAATATAATCGAAAGCAATTGCAGTAATTTTTTTCTTAGATAAACATTCGAAATATTTTTTTGACTGTGTTTTTAGTTGCAAAGAAGAAATTAAAATGGCATTCGGGTTTATAAACTCGATTTCATTTTCAGTAGGAGGAGCCACTTTTAAGACAATATTGCACTTAAAAGCTTCTTCTACATTGTAAGATATTTTTGCACCAGCTTCAGAATATTCTTTATCGGTAAAGTTTGCGCCATCACCAGCACCAGTTTCAATAACAATTCTATGACCATTAGCAGTTAAAGCGCCAACGGCATCTGGCGTTAAACAAACTCTTTTTTCACTTAATTGTGTTTCTTTTGGTAACCCAATAAACAATTCTCCTTTTTGCTTTTTAATCTCTAACATCTCTTCCTGAGGAATTAGCTCTTCTTTACTAAATGGAGAAAATGAACTCATATTTTGGTTATTTAAGTTGAATGTTACGTTGTCCGTTTTCTAATGTAGATAAATGAATTGCAACAGATTCTAAAGGTAATAAATTTTCGACATTTTCTGGCCATTCAATTAAACACCAATCATTATTGTATAGATAATCTTCAATTCCCATATCTAATGCTTCATTTTCATCTTCAATTCTATAAAAATCGAAATGAAAAACTTTGTTATTTTCTGAAGTTTGGTATTCATTTACCAAAGAAAAAGTAGGTGAGGAGATATTGTCTAAAACACCTAATTCTCTGCAGATTTCTTTAATAAGCGTTGTTTTACCAACACCCATTTGTCCGTAAAACAATAATGTTTTATTTTTTACAGATGCAATAATTTCTTTTGCAACTTCCTGTAAATTTTCTAAAGAATAGTTTTTATTCATAATACAAAAATAACAAACCTCACAAGTTTTTAATACTAGTAAGGTTTAATTTTATTAGATTTTTATTGTTTTTCGATTTCTATTATGGAAAACACTAAAATATTAAAAACTATTTAGGACTATAAACAGCACAGGGAATGATAACTTCTTCCAAAGAAACACCACCATGTTGATATGTATTTTTAAAATACTTTACAAAGTGATTAAAGTTATTTGGGTATGCAAAAAATAAATCTTCTTTTGCGAAAATAAACGGACTGTTCATAGCTACAGTTGGTAAGAAAATATCTTTCGGGTTTCTTACTGCATATACATCCTTCTCTTCGTAAGATAGACTTCTACCTGTTTTGTAACGTAAATTAGAACTGATATTTTTATCGCCAATTACTTTTGTTGGATGTTTACAATTAATGGTTCCGTGGTCGGTTGTAATAATTAATTTTTGACCTAAACTTTGTGCTTTTTGAATGATTTCAAAAAGTGGCGAATTTTTAAACCAACTTAAGGTTAAACTTCTATATGCTTTGTCATCTCCAGCCAATTCTTTAATAACCTCCATTTCTGTTTTAGAATGAGAAAGAATATCTACAAAATTATAAACGACTGCAGTTAAATCGTTTTGTTTTGTTCCGTTGTAATTATCGGCTAATTCTTTTCCGTCTTTTAAAGAAGAAATTTTATAATATTCATGTTTAATATCTAAGCCCAAACGTTTTATTTGAGCCGTTAAAAACTCGTTTTCAAACAAATTCATTCCACCTTCATCGGTGTCATTTTTCCAATAATTAGGATGTCTTTTTTCCATTTCTGAAGGCATTAATCCAGAAAAAATGGCATTTCTAGCATATTGAGTTGCAGTTGGCAGAATAGAAAAATACGTGTATTCTTCGTCCTTTTTATAATGATTGTTAATTAACGGCTCTAATATTCTGTATTGGTCGTAACGTAAATTATCAATCACAACCCATAAAACACCTTGGTCTTTTTTTAATTCTGGAACGACATAATCTTTAAATAAAGTATGCGAAAATGTAGGTTTGTCATGAGCAGTTAAAAAATCTTCATAATTTTTCTTGATGAATTTAAAAAATTGCGAATTTGCTTCTTGTTTCTGACTTTCAAGAATACCCAACATTCCAGGATCGCTTATGTTTTCAAGCTCCAATTCCCAATGAATTAGTTTTTTATACAATTCAATCCAATCTTCATAAGAATTTACCATACCTAAATCCATAGAAATTTTTCTAAATTCTTGTTGGTAATTAGAAGTTGTTTTTTCGGAAACCAAACGAGAGTGGTCTAAATTTTTCTTTAAACTCAACAAAATCTGATTCGGATTTACTGGCTTAATTAAATAATCTGCAATTTTCGAACCAATTGCTTCCTCCATAATATATTCCTCTTCACTCTTGGTAATCATAACCACGGGCAAGTTGGCTTGTTTTTGTTTAATTTCAGAAAGTGTTTCTAAACCAGTTAAACCTGGCATGTTTTCATCTAAAAAAACAATATCAAAATTTGTTTCATCAACTAAATTAATGGCATCTGCACCATTTGTACAAGTTGTAACTTTGTAATCTTTACGTTCTAAAAATAAAATATGTGGTTTTAATAATTCAATTTCATCATCAACCCATAGAATTTGTATACTCATATTTATTTTGTTTTATTTCTTAACGTTAAAATTAGGGTTTTGTTATTTTTTTAATGATTTTAAAATGATAAAATATTGCCAATTTTATAACAAATTCATTAATTATTATTTTAAGGCATAAATTTCTATTTTAATTTTACGATTTCATGTCTAGAAATATTGTACTTTGCAGTTATAGATTGAAAAAATTTAACCTTTTGAATAAAAAAACACCCAACAAACTTAAAATATTAAACGATCCTATTTATGGATTTATACAGATACCAAATTCGTTAATTTTTGATATTATAGAACATCCTTATTTTCAGCGTTTAAGAAGAATAACACAAATGGGATTTTCTAACTTGGTGTATCCTGGGGCAAATCATACTCGTTTTCATCATGCTATTGGTTGTATGCATTTAATGCAAAAAGCTATAGGTGTATTGCGTTTTAAACAAGTAGCTATATCTAAAGAAGAAGAAAACGCTTTGTGTATTGCAATTTTGTTACACGATATTGGACATGGTGCATTTTCACATGCATTAGAAAATAGTATAGTTAGTGGTATTTCTCATGAAGAAATTTCTTTAAAGTTTATGAAGAAATTAAATGAAGAATTTAATGGAGAATTAACGTTAGCAATCGAAATTTTTGAAGGAAAAAATTCACGAAAATTTTTATATCAGCTAATTTCTAGTCAGTTAGATATTGATAGGTTAGACTATTTAAAAAGAGATAGTTTTTATACAGGAGTAACAGAAGGTAATATTTCATCAGACAGATTAATTGCTATGATGAATGTTAAAGATGATGAGTTAGTTATTGAGCAAAAAGGAATTTACTCTGTAGAAAAGTTTTTAATTGCCAGAAGATTAATGTATTGGCAAGTGTATTTACATAAAACTGGTTTAGTTGCAGAAAACATTTTGGTTAATGTTTTAAGAAGAGCAAAAGAGTTAGCAGAAAAAGGAGTTGAGCTTTATGCAAGTTCTGCTTTGCATTATTTTTTATACAATCAAATTAATAAACAGAATTTTACAGAGAAAACTTTAGAAATGTTTTCTAAATTAGATGATTATGATGTTTTGTCTGCAATTAAGGAATGGGTGTATCATAAAGATGAAGTATTATCACTTTTATCTAAAATGATTGTGGATAGAAACTTATTGCGTATAGAAATTCAACAAGAAAACTTTACAGAAAGTTATATTCAGAAAAAAAGAGAAAAGGCAATTAAAAAGTTAAACATTAAAGAAACAGAAGTAGATTATTTTGTTTTTCATCAAGAAATAAAAAATCAGGCATATAATTTAAAAGCACCTATTTATATTTTAAATAAAAAAGGAAAGTTAAAAGATATTTCTAAAGCATCAGATCAATTAAATCTACAGGCACTAACCAATCCTGTTATAAAACATTTTATTTGTTACCCAAAGTAAGATGATATTAGCCAAATCCCTATAATTTTTATATTTTTGCGATTAATGAAATTTACAGCACAACAAATAGCAGACATTTTAGAAGGAGATGTTGTAGGAAACCCAGAAGAAGAAGTTTCTAAACTTTCTAAAATTGAAGAAGGAGAAAAAGGTTCATTAACTTTTTTATCCAATCCAAAATACAATTCATTTTTATATACTACAAATGCTTCTGTAGCTATTGTTAATAAGAGTTTTAAGCTAGAGAAAGAAATTAGCACTACACTTATTAAGGTAGAAAATGCATACAAATCTTTTTCTAAGTTATTAGAAGTTTACAACGAAGTTAAGAACAATAAACAAGGAAGAGAAGCACCTCATTTTATTTCAGATACTGCAAAAATTGGAGAAAATGAATATATTGGAGCGTTTGCATATATTGGAGAAAATGTAAAAATTGGAGAAAATGTAAAAGTTTATCCTAATTCTTATATTGGTGATAATTCGGTAATTGGAGATGATAGTATTATTTTTTCTGGTGTTAAGATTTATTCAGAAACAATAATTGGGAAAAACTGCAAAATCCATTCTGGTACTGTAATCGGTGCAGATGGTTTTGGTTTTGCACCTAATGAAAAAGGAGAATATAAAGCAATTCCGCAGATAGGAAATGTTATTATTGAAGATAATGTAGATATAGGTTCTGCATCTACAATAGATAGAGCCACAATGGGGTCTACTATTATAAGAAAAGGTGTTAAATTAGACAATCAAATACAAATTGCGCATAATGTAGAAATTGGCGAAAACACCGTTATTGCTGCGCAAACAGGAATTGCAGGGTCTACTAAAATTGGTAAAAACTGTATGATTGGTGGGCAAGTAGGTTTTGCTGGTCATCTAACAATTGGTAATAATGTTAAGATTTTGGCACAATCTGGTATCTCAAAAAACATAAAAGAAAACGAAATAGTAAGTGGTACACCTGCTTTTAAAGTTTTAGACTATAATAGAAGTTCAGTTTACTTTAGAAATTTACCAAAAATAGTTTCAAAAATAAATAATTTAGAAAAAGAGTTGAATACTCAAAAAGAATTATAAATGAGTAAAAAGCAAAAAACAATACAAAAAGAAGTTAGTTTATCTGGTGTAGGTTTACACACAGGTAAAACAGTAACTATGACATTAAAACCTGCACCAGAAAATCATGGTTTTGCTTTTAGTAGAGTAGATTTAGAAGGGGCTCCTACAATTGAAGCCAAGGCAGAATATGTTGTAAACACTCAAAGAGGAACAAATCTTGAGAAAAATGGAGTGCAAATTCAAACTTCAGAGCATGTTTTGGCAGCAGCAGTAGGTTTAGATATAGATAATCTATTAATAGAAATTGATTCTTCAGAACCACCAATTATGGACGGTTCTTCTAAATATTTTGTTGAAGCATTAGAAAAAGCAGGAATAAAAGAACAAGAAGCAGAAATAGAAGAGTATGTTGTAAAGGAAATAATTTCCTATAAAGATGAAGTAACAGGCAGTGAAATTATTTTAATGCCATCAGACTCTTACCAAGTTACAACAATGGTAGATTTTGGAACTAAAATTTTAGGAACTCAAAATGCCACTTTAGATAAAATATCTGATTTTAAAGAAGAAATAGCAGATGCAAGAACTTTCAGTTTTTTACATGAAATTGAAATGCTTTTAGAAAACGATTTAATTAAAGGAGGAGATTTAAATAATGCTATTGTGTATGTAGATAAAGAGTTATCTGAAAATACAATGGAAAAGTTAAAGAAAGCCTTTAATAAAGATAATATAACAGTGAAATCTAACGGAATTTTAGATAATCTAGAATTGCATTGGGCAAATGAAGCTGCAAGACATAAACTATTAGATGTTATTGGAGACTTAGCCTTAACAGGAATAAGAATTAAAGGAAAAGTTATAGCAAACAAACCAGGGCATTTAATAAATACACAATTTGCTAAAAAATTATCTAAAATTATAAAGCTAGAAAAAAGAAATAATGTTCCTAAATATGATTTGCATGCAACTCCTTTAATGGATATTCATCAAATTATGGATATTTTGCCTCATAGGCCACCTTTTTTGTTGGTTGATAGAATTTTAGAACTTTCAGACAAACATGTTGTTGGATTGAAAAATGTAACAATGAACGAAAATTTCTTTGTAGGTCATTTTCCAGGAGCACCTGTAATGCCAGGAGTTTTACAAGTAGAAGCTATGGCGCAATGTGGTGGAATATTGGTGTTAAGTACAGTTCCAGACCCAGAAAATTATTTAACTTTTTTCATGAAAATGGACAATGTTAAGTTTAAGCAGAAAGTGTTACCAGGAGATACTTTAATTTTTAAATGTGAATTGATAACTCCAATAAGAAGAGGAATATGTCATATGCAAGCATACGCTTACGCAAACGGAAAATTAGTTGCAGAAGCAGAATTAATGGCACAAATTGCAAGAAAAAAATAGAATATGAATCAACCATTAGCATACGTTCATCCGCAAGCAAAAATTGCTAGAAATGTAGTAATAGAGCCTTTTACAACCATTCATAATAATGTAACAATTGGTTCTGGTACTTGGATCGGATCAAATGTAACAATTATGGAAGGTGCTAAAATTGGAAAAAATTGTAGAATTTTTCCAGGTGCTGTAATTTCTGCAATTCCTCAAGATTTAAAATTCGATGATGAAGAAACCACTGTAGAAATTGGAGACAACGTTACAATACGTGAATGTGTTACAATTAACAGAGGAACCTCAGATAGAATGAAAACCAAAATTGGAGATAATTGTTTAATAATGGCTTATTGTCATATTGCACATGATTCATTTGTAGGAAACAACTGTATTTTTTCAAACAATACTACACTTGCAGGTCATGTTACTATTGGAGATAATGTAGTTTTGGCAGGTATGGTTGCAATACATCAATTTGCTTCTGTAGGTAAACATGCTTTTGTTACTGGTGGTTCTTTAGTTAGAAAAGATGTTCCACCATATGTAAAAGCTGCACGTGAACCTTTGTCTTATGTTGGTATAAATTCAGTAGGCTTAAGAAGAAGAGGTTATACTACCGAAAAAATTAGAGAGATTCAGAATATATACAGAATTTTATTTCAGAAAAACTATAATTATACCCAAGCAATTGATATAATTGAAGCAGAAATGGAAGCAACTCCAGAGAGAGATGAAATTATTCAATTTATAAAAGATTCACATAGAGGAATCATGAAAGGGTATTTTAATTCAAATTAATTATTATAATTAGTACAAACAGAAACTATAAATGGCAACAACATCAGATATTAGAAACGGATTGTGTATTAGATACAATAACGATATATATAAAATAGTAGAATTTTTACATGTAAAACCTGGAAAAGGACCTGCATTTGTAAGAACAAAATTAAAAAGTGTTACTAACGGAAAAGTAATTGATAATACATTCCCTGCAGGAAGAAAAATTGAAGATGTTCGTGTGGAAACTCACAAATTTCAATTTTTATATCATGATGGAGAATTCTATCATTTTATGAACGAGGCAGATTATACTCAAATTCGTTTGTTAGAAGCTGCTTTAGATACTCCAGGTTTAATGAAAGAAGGAGAAATAGTTACTATTATCATTAATTCTGAAGATAATATGCCACTTTCTGTAGAAATGCCAGCGAGTGTAATTTTAGAAGTTACTGCAACAGAACCTGGTGTTAAAGGAAATACAGCAACAAATGCAACAAAACCAGCAATAGTAGAAACTGGTGCGTCTGTAAATGTACCTTTATTTATTAATGAAGGAGATAAAATTAAGGTAGAGACTACCAAAGGTACTTACCAAGAAAGAATTAAGGAATAAGTTTTCTGATGTCTAAAACTAGAGAAGAAATTAATCAAACTGAAAAAGATTACTGGAATGAAGGTAAGCTTGACAGAACAAAGATTAAAAAATTAAGAAGACACGCTTTTTTTTATTCTTACAAAAGAGAAAAGAAAATTCTTGATAAACTTTTAGAAGATTTTAATGGTCAAGATGTTTTAGAAATTGGATCATACACATGGGCGGTTTGGTTTAATAAAAATACAAAACCAAAAAGTTTAACCTGTATTAATATTTCTGAATCGGAGTTAGAAAATGGTAAAAAACATGCTTCTGAACAATCTTTTCCAGTAAACCATCATTTAATGGATGCGAACGATTTAACATTCGAAGATAACTCTTTCGATATTGTTTTTGGTGGAGCAATTTTACATCATTTAGATATAGAAAAATCAATAGGACATATACACAGAGTTTTAAAACCTGGTGGAAAAGTTGTTTTTTTAGAACCATTAAATATGAATCCTTTATATAAGATTTATAGAAAAATGAATCCTCAAGAAAGAACACCAGACGAACATGCTTTGGTTTCTAAAGATTTTAAAATAATTAGAGAAAAATTTACGTTCGATCATTATTTCTTTGACTTTTTTACAGTTGCTTTTGGTTTTATTGCACTTAAAATTTATGGTGATAAAAATTACGATAATTGGATAAATAAGTTTGGTTACAATTTAGATGTATTCTTTTCTAAAATTCCTTTTTTACACTCTCTTTTTGCAAGAGTTATTATTTATGGTAGCAAAAAATAAGGTTTTATGAAATTCAAAAATCCACAAACTTTACAACAAATTGCATCATTATTAAATGTTGATTTTGTTGGTGATGCTAGTTTTGAAATTTTAGGAATTAATGAAATTCATGTTGTAGAAAAAGGAGATATTGTTTTTGTAGACCATCCAAAATATTACGATAAAGCATTACAGTCAGCTGCAACAACTGTTTTAATCAACAAAAAAGTTGCTTGTCCAGAAGGAAAATCATTATTAATTTCTGATGACCCTTTTCGAGACTTTAATAAAATAACAAAACATTTTAATCCTTTTATTGCTTCAAAAGTAAGTATTTCTGAAAGCTCAGTTATTGGAGAAGGAACAATAATTCAGCCAAATGTATTTATTGGAAACAATGTTTCTATTGGAAAAGATTGTGTGATTCACCCAAATGTTACAATTTATGACAATTCAGTAATTGGAAATAATGTAACGATTCACGCAAATACAGTTTTAGGAGCAGATGCTTTTTATTACAAAAACAGATCAACAGGTTTCGATAAACTAATTTCAGGAGGAAGAGTTGTACTAAAAGATAATGTAGATTTAGGAGCTTCTTGCACTATAGATAAAGGAGTTACAGGAGATACAACTATTGGAGAAGGAACAAAAATAGACAACCAAGTGCATGTTGGACATGATACTGTAATTGGTAAGAAATGCCTAATAGCATCGCAAACAGGTATTGCTGGTTGCGTAATTATTGAAGACGAAGTAACAATTTGGGGACAAGTTGGTACAAACAGCGGAATTACAATAGGAAAAGGAGCTGTAATTCTAGGGCAAACAGGAGTTACAAAATCTGTACCTGGAGGAAAAAGTTATTTTGGAACTCCAATATCCGAATCAAGAGAAAAATTAAAAGAAATGGCAGAAATTAAACGCTTTTTAAAAGACAGAAAGAATTCCTAAATTCCTTTTTTAGAAACAAGCAATAAACTATTTTTGCATAACAAAATAAAATTAGAAACGAATGAGTGTTTTAGTAAATAAAAATTCAAAAATTATTGTTCAAGGTTTTACAGGTAGTGAAGGTACTTTTCACGCTGGCCAAATGATTGATTATGGAACTAACGTTGTTGGTGGTGTAACTCCAGGAAAAGGAGGTCAAGAACATTTAGGTAAACCAGTTTTTAATACAGTTGCAGAATCTGTAGAAAAAGTAGGAGCAGATACTTCAATTATATTTGTACCACCAGCTTTTGCTGCTGATGCAATTATGGAATCTGCAGATGCTGGAATTAAAGTAATTATTTGTATTACAGAAGGTATTCCTACTGCTGATATGGTAAAAGTGAAAGCTTATATTGCTGATAAAGATTGTAGATTGGTTGGACCTAACTGTCCAGGTGTAATTACACCAGATGAAGCTAAAGTTGGTATTATGCCAGGTTTTATCTTCAAAAAAGGTAGAGTTGGTATTGTTTCTAAATCAGGAACTTTAACTTACGAAGCTGCTGACCAAGTTGTAAAACAAGGTTTTGGAATTACTACTGCAATTGGTATTGGTGGAGATCCAATTATTGGAACTACAACAAAAGAAGCTGTAGAATTGTTAATGAATGACCCAGAAACTGAAGCAATTGTTATGATTGGTGAAATTGGTGGAAATTTAGAAGCTGAAGCTGCACAATGGATTAAAGCTGATGGAAATAGAAAGCCAGTTGTTGGTTTTATTGCAGGACAAACTGCACCAGCAGGAAGAACAATGGGACATGCAGGAGCAATTGTGGGTGGTGCTGATGATACAGCACAAGCAAAAATGAAAATTTTAGCAGAAAATGGAGTTCACGTTGTGAGTTCGCCAGCTAAAATTGGAGAAATGGTAGCAAAAGTTTTAAAATAAACCATTATTTTAAAACATTAAAATATATAAATTCCCGTTTGTATTGGATTAATTTCAATATCTCGGGAATTTCTTTTTTATATTTGATAATCAACTAAATAAAACATTATGAAATTATTAGAAAATAAATCAGCTATAATTACTGGTGCAACAAGAGGAATTGGTAGAAGTATTGCAGTTGAGTTTGCAAAACAAGGTGCAAATGTTGCTTTTACTTATAGCTCTTCTGTAGATGCTGCAAATGCATTAGAAGAAGAATTAAAATCTTATGGAGTTTCTGCAAAAGGATATCAATCGAATGCAGCAGATTTTGATGCGGCACAAGAATTAGCAAAAGACGTTCAAAAAGAATTTGGTACTATTGATATTTTAGTAAATAACGCAGGTATTACAAAAGATAATTTGTTAATGCGTATTTCTGAAGATGATTTCGATAAAGTAATTGAAGTAAACTTAAAATCTGTTTTCAACTTAACAAAAGCAGTTATTCGTCCAATGATGAAACAAAGAAGTGGTTCTATTATTAACATGAGCTCTATTGTTGGTTTAAACGGTAATGCAGGTCAAGCTAATTATGCAGCTTCTAAAGCTGGTATTATTGGTTTTTCTAAATCTGTGGCTTTAGAGTTAGGTTCTAGAAACATTAGAAGTAATGTAATTGCTCCTGGATTTATAGAAACTGAAATGACAGATAAATTAGATGAAAAAGTAGTGCAAAGCTGGAGAGATGGAATTCCTTTAAAAAGAGGAGGACAGCCAATAGATGTAGCAAATGCTTGCGTGTTTTTAGCATCAGATATGAGTGCGTACATTACAGGACAAACATTGTCTGTAGATGGTGGAATGTAGATTCAATAATGGATTTTAATCCATGGAATAAATTATAAAAACCTGTAACAATTTAACGTTGCAGGTTTTCTTTTTTTAGATAGTTATTTATATCTTTCACAATAAATTTATACTGTTGCAAACAACTACAATTTTATACATCATACTTGCTTTGTTATTGAGTCTTTCAGTAGCATTTTTTCAATATTTTTATAAAGCAAAAAACACATCAAAAAATACAATTTTACTTTTTGTTTTAAAAACATTAAGTCTTTTTTTATTGATTTTATTGCTGATAAATCCCACAATTAAAAAAACAGAATTACAAAATAATAAACCCATTTTGTCTGTTTTGGTAGATAATTCTAAATCAATTCCTTTCTTTAAAGAAGATAAAAGTGTAAGTGAATTCATTTCTAATATTCAGAACAATAAAGAGTTAGGTGATAAGTTTGAAGTTAAGAAATTCACTTTCGGAAATTCTTTACAAGTTTTAGATTCACTTTCATTTAAAGAAAATGAAACCAATATTTCTGATGCAATTTCATCAATAAACGAATTGCATAAAGGTAAAATTGCGCCAATTATTCTTTTATCCGATGGAAACCAAACCATTGGAAATGATTATGAATTTATCAATTCTAAACAAAAAATATATCCTGTAGTTTTTGGAGACACTATAAAGTATAAAGATTTAAAAATAAGTCAGTTAAACGTAAATAAATACAGTTATATAAAAAATAAGTTTCCTGTAGAAGTTTTGTTAAACTATGATGGAAATGAAACTGTAAACTCTCAATTTTCAATTTTTAGCAAAGGAAAAACCGTTTTTTCGCAAAAAGTACAGTTTTCTCCAACAGAAAATTCAAAAACGATAACTGCTAATTTAACATCAACAAAAGAAGGATTGCAATTTTATACAGCCACTATAAGAAAAATTGAAGGCGAAAAAAATACCAAAAACAATACTAAAAGTTTTTCGGTAGAGGTTATAGATGAACAAACAAAAGTGTTGATTTTAACGTCTGTTTTACACCCAGATATTGGCGCACTAAAAAAAGCGATAGAAAGTAATAAACAACGTTCTGTAGAAGTGTTATTAATTGATAAATATAAAAATCAATTAAATGATTTTCAGCTGGTAATTTTGTATCAACCAACAGCTCAATTCAATACTGTTATTGGAGAATTGAAACAAAAAAACAGCAATTATTTTTTAGTTTCTGGTGCAAATACAGATTGGAATTTTATAAATAAACAACAGCTAGGTTTTACTAAAAAGGCAATCAATCAAACAGAAAATTACGGAGCAATTTATAATGATGGTTTTCTAACTTTTTTACAAAAAGATATTGGTTTTAATCAATTTCCTCCATTAAAAGACAAGTTTGGTGAAGTTATATTTACTAAAGAACAACAATTATTATTGTCGCAAAATATTAACGGTGTGCAAACGCAACAACCTTTATTGGCAACTTTCGAACAGAATAATCAAAAATCGGCAATTTTATTAGGCGAAGGAATTTGGAAATGGAGAGCTGCTAGTTTTTTAAACACTAATTCTTTTCAAGAATTTGATGAATTTACAGGGAATTTAATTCAGTATTTAGCATCAAACAAGAAAAGAAATCGATTAGAAATTAATGCTAAAAACATATATCCTGCAAACTCAACAATTATTATTTCTTCTTATTATACAGATAAAAATTACAAATTTGATGATAGAGCAACTTTAGAAATTACAGTTACCAACACAGATACAAAAGAAGTTGTTAAATTTCCTTTTTCTTTAGTTAGCAATTCTTATCAGGTTGAAATAGAAAATTTATCACCTGGAAATTACGCATACAAAGTTGCTGTAAATGGACAAAATATTCATAAATACGGACAATTTAAAATTACGGAATATCAAGTAGAAGAACAATTTACAAATGCAAATCACCAAAAATTAGATGTTTTGGCAACAAAAGCTAATGGAAAATTGTTTTACAAGAATCAATTTGATTATTTATCAAAATTACTTTTAGAAAATAAGGAATTTTATACTACACAAAAATCAACAATTAAAGAACAAAATCTAATCGATTGGAAATGGATTTTATTCTTTGTAATTAGCTTATTTACAATAGAATGGTTTATCAGAAAATATTACGGAAAAATTTAATTTTAAAGATTCAAAAAAAGTAGAGAAGCTTGCTTCCTTGTAAATCTTTAATTGTAAATTTGAGTTCAATTTTAAAATATAGAAAATGGCAACAAGACAACCCGAATTTAATTTTCCAAAAGGCGGATTATTTTTTATCATATTAGGAGTAGCAGCAATTATTTTATTTACAAAAGCGACAGTAACAATTGGTCCTGGAGAAGGAGGTGTAATTTTCGAATCTTTAGGTGATGGTATAGATACTGAAAAAACATACGGAGAAGGTTTTCATTTTATGATGCCTTGGAACAAGATGATTGTTAGAAAAGTGCGTCAGCAATCTATTTCAGATGAAATGAATGTACTTTCTGTAAACGGATTAGAAGTAAAAGTAAATGGAACAATATGGTATGAGCCAGAATTTGAAAATTTAGGAAAGCTAATTAAAACCAAAGGGCAAGATTACGAGCGTGAATTGCTAGATCCTGCAATTAACGCAGCAGCAAGAAGTGTAGTAGGACGTTATACCCCTGAGCAATTATATTCAAGTAAAAGAGATGTAATTGAGCAAGAAATTTTAGAAGAAGTACAAGGTGTTTTAAAAGATCAATATTTATCTGTAACGCGTGTTTTGGTAGAAGATGTTAAATTACCATCTACCATTAGAATTGCAATTGAAACAAAATTAAAGCAAGAACAAGAGTCTTTAGAATATGAATTTAGAATTTCTAAAGCGAAGAAGGAAGCAGAAAGACAAAAAATTGATGCAGAAGGTAAAGCTATAGCAAATAAAATTTTAAGTGCTTCTTTAACTGATAAAATTTTACAAGAAAAAGGAATTGACGCTACTTTAGAGCTATCTAAATCTCCTAACAGTAAAGTAATTGTTATTGGTTCTGGAAAAGATGGGTTACCAATTATTTTAGGAAATCAATAAGAAAAAAACACTTTTTTATAAATTAAAAATCCAGCTTTTGCTGGATTTTTTTTGTAAATCAACCTATTTATAATTGTAGAATAAGTTATTTTCTTTCTAAAAAGTCTTGGTAAGCATTTTGAGTAATAGACTTTCCAAAAGAATCTAATTTAGAAGTGTTTTTACCAATTTCTAAAATTGGTTTTTTACTTACATAATCGTACATAAAAACACCATTTTTGTTAAGAGTTCCAAATCCTTTGTTAAAAATATAATGCGCATATTGTTCACTAGAAGTATTAAAAATATTTTTACTGAAAGTAAAACTAGAATTATCTGTTTTTAATAAGTCTAAAAGTGTGTAAGGAAAATCTACCTGACTAGAAATAGTACTAATTTCTATGCCTGTTTTGTGCAAAGCTCCTCCCAACCAAAGCATAGGTATTCTAAATCTTTTTGGTGAGTTAAAAGGGCCTAAATGTTTGGGAGAACTATGTCCATGATCTGCCATTATAACAATTAAGGTGTTTTTATACCAAGTTTGTTTTTTTGCAAATTCTATGAATTTACCAATACTTTTATCTGTGTAAGTATGAGAACTTCTAAACAGGTTATCTTCAGAATCTTTTCCAAATTTATAATCATCAGGAAACTGATAAGGTTCATGGCTGCTTAAAGTTAGTGCAATTTTAAAGAAAGGTTCTTCTTGTTCTGTTGCTAAATCTTTGACAAATCGTTCCATTAAAATATGGTCATGAGCACCCCATTTAGAGTTCCAATCTTTTTTATCGAAATCACTTCCATCCACAAAATTTGTAATTCCGGCATTTCTTAGGTAAGTATTCATATTCCCGAAATTTAGATCTCCACCATAATAAAAAGATGTTTTATAACCCAAATCAATCATTTTTTGAGGTAACATTGGCAAGCTTCTAGTTTTGTTTGGCATTCTCATGATTCGCTTTACTGGTGCTGGATAATAACCACTTAAAATAGCGGGAATTCCTTTGTCAGTTCTGTCTCCATTTGCATAGAAATTTGTGAACAAAATTCCTTCTTTAGAAATTTTATTTAAATTTTCTGTTACTGTTGGTTCTCCACCTAAAGAACCTACAACTTTAGCTGTTAAACCTTCCCAAATAATTAAAATTACATTGGGTCTAGTTGTATTTAAAATACTGTCCGTGTCAGAAATTAAAAGTTTATTTTTTGTTTTATTAATTATGTTTTTAGCTACTTTTTCATCAAAATATTTATAAGGGTTTTTACCATCGGTTTTATGGGTAAGTGTGTTAGAGAAGTTCCATATAAAGTTAATTGCAGCATGGTTGGCAAACATTTTATCAGAAAAATAAACATTACTTTGGTTTACAGGAATAGTTTGTAAACCACCTCTAACAGGAATAATTAAAGCAGCAGTTATTATTAAAAATATAGGTGCTTGAATCCAATTTGCAGTGTTTACATTATTTAATTTTTTTGTAATTATTTTAGAAAATAATTTTATGAAAACATAAGAAATGAACCCCCAAAAAATAATTCCAGAAATCATTTGAAAGGTAGAAACTGAAGCTACCATTAATTCAGGAGTATTTAAATAAGGTAGTAAGCTTGTGTCTAAACGAACTCCCCAAGATTGGTATAAACTTGCATCAATAATTAATAATAAGGTGATAAAAATTAATAGAATGTAAGAATACCATTTTATAACATGTTCAATTTTTTTTGATTTTACAAATACCGAAAATATCATTAATAAAAACGGAATAAAACTTAAATAAGCAGCAAAAGATAAGTCTAAACGAATACCATAAGCAAACGTTTTTAAAGCAGTTGTAAAGCCTAGTTCTTGTGTTTTATCAAAATAAAAAAGGAGAAAAAAGAATCGTGCAAAAATAAAATAACCCACCCATAATAGAAAGTAGGAAACATAGCATAAGAGTCTGTTTGTAAGGTTCTTCATTTTGTGAGTTATTCAGTAACTTTTAATCGTGCTTTTGCAGTAACTGAAACGTCAGAATAATCATTGTTTAAATATTTTAAATATCCAGTAATTGCTATCATTGCTGCATTGTCTGTTGTATATTGAAATTTAGGGATATAAGTTGTCCAACCAAAATGTTTTTCTGCTAATTGTAAACGATTTCTAATTTCTGAATTAGCAGAAACTCCACCAGCAATAGCTATATGTTTAATGCCAGTTTTTTTAACAGCGTTTTTTAATTTATTCATTAAAATTTCTACAATTGTATATTGTATAGAAGCACAAATATCGTTCAGGTTTTCTTCAATAAAATTAGGATTTATTCTTTGCTGTTTCTGAATAAAATAGAGAATACCTGTTTTTAATCCGCTGAAACTAAAATCTAAATCACCCACTTTTGGCTTGGTAAATGGAAATGCTTTTGGATTTCCTAATTTGGCATATTTATCAATTAATGGACCTCCAGGATAAGGTAAGCCTAAAATTTTTGCAGATTTATCGAAAGCTTCACCAACAGCATCATCTATAGTTTCTCCTAAAATTTCCATTTCAAAATGATTGGTAATTTTTACTATCTGTGTATGTCCACCGCTTATGGTTAAACAAATAAAAGGAAATGGTGGAATTTTAGCACCTTCTTCTTCAATAAAATGTGCTAAAATATGTGCTTGCATATGGTTAACATCAATTAAAGGAATTTGCAAACCTAACGCTAAAGATTTAGCAAAAGAAGTACCTACTAATAAAGAACCCATTAATCCTGGGCCTCTTGTAAAAGCAATAGCAGACAAGTTTTCTTTTTTAACATTAGCTTGTTCTAAAGCTTGTTGAACTACAGGTACAATGTTTTGTTGATGTGCTCTAGAAGCTAATTCTGGTACAACACCACCGTATTTAGAGTGTACTTCTTGGTTTGCTACTACATTACTTAAAACTTTAGCATTACAAATTACGGAAGCACTAGTATCATCACAAGAAGATTCTATCGCTAAAATATAAATTGGTTTTTTCATCAAAAAAATATTGTTAAAAGCAAAATTAAGTATATTTTTAAGTTGATGTTGCTTTTTTAAGAATAGAAATTTAATTCTTTGTTAAATTTGCACGTTCTTTGTAATAAGTGGCAATATTTTTGATTGTAAATCGATAAATATTTAACTTCTTTTAAAAACACACATCATCAAAAAAGTTGGAAAAAAAATACTGAAATGGATAGGGTACTTGGTGCTCTTTTTGTTGTTGATTAGTGTTTTACTTTCTTTACCTGTTGTGCAAACCAAACTTGGTAATTACGCAACTAATAAAATTAACGAAGATTTTAATGTAGATATTAAAATAGAAAAAGTTGATTTATCTTTTTTAGGAAGTGCAGATTTAAAAGGCATAGAGATTAGAGATCACCATAAAGACACTTTAATTTTTGTGAAAAAATTAAGCACTTCTTTACTAGATGCAAAAAAAGCGTTGGATGGAGAGATACTGTTAAGCAGTGTTAAATTAGAAGATGCATATTATTATATGAAGACCTATAAAGGAGAAACGGATGATAATATGGGTGTTTTTATTGATAGTTTTAATGATGGTACACCTAAAGATTCACTAGCCCCGCCTTTTGTTCTAAAATCTTCTAATGTTTATGTTAGTAATTTATACGTTAAAATAATTAATGCAAACAGTAAAGATTCTTTAAACTTTTCTGCAAGAAATACGGGAGGAAATTTACAGGATTTATCTATAATTGGTTCAGATTTTTCTTCAAATATTAGAGGCTTATATTTTGTAGACAACAAAGGGTTAGAAGTTACCAATTTAACTACAGATTTTACATATACAAAAACAGCAATGCATTTTAAAAACACCAGATTACAGACAGAAAAATCTGATGTAAATGCCAATATTGATTTTACTTATAAACGAGAAGATTTAACAGATTTTAATAATAAAGTAACCATAAAAGCAATTTTTGATAAAAGTAAATTAGCTATTAAAGATTTAAAAAAATATTACAATGAATTAAGTGGTAATGATGTTGTAACATTTTCTGGTAAATTAAATGGACCTCTAAATAATTTCGATTTAAAAAACTTTAATTTATCATCTAGAAATGGGATAAAAATTATAGGAGATTTATCTTTTTTAAATGCAGTAAATCCAGAAAAAGGTTTTGTTTTTGATGGAGATTTAAAGAATTTAACGGCAACTTATAAAGGCTTGAAAAGTGTTTTGCCAAATGTGTTAGGAAAAACGTTACCAACAGAGTTTGATAAATTTGGGAAATTTAAAATTGTAGGAAAAGTTAGTGTAACTCCAGAGCAAATGAGTGCTACTGTAGATTTAAAATCAGAAATTGGAGATATTGTTTCAGATCTTCAAATTTCTAATATTAGTAATATCGATTATGCAAGTTATAGCGGAGAAATTAATTTAAATAACTTTAATATTGGCGCCTTTTTTAATGACCCTTTATTTGGTATTGTTTCTTTAAAAGGAGATGTAAATGGAACAGGTTTTAAACTAGAGAACATTAATACTTCTTTTATTGGTAATGTTTCTGAATTGAACTTTAACAATTATCCTTACAAGAATATTTCTGCAAACGGACAGTATCAAAATAATAAATTCGATGGAGATTTAGAAATAGATGACGTAAATTTTAAAATGAAATTTAATGGTTTGGCAGACTTGTCATCAGCAGTTCATAAGTTCGATTTTAAGTCAGATATAGATTACTTAAACCTAAAAGAAACAAATCTTTTTACAAGAGATAGTACTGCAATTTTAAAAGGAAATATTGCGTTAGATGTAGAAGGAAATACTTTTGATGATATTACAGGTATGGCAACCTTTAAAAATATTCTGTACACAAATCATAAAGAAGAATATGTTTTTAAAGAATTTAATGTTTCCTCCTCTTTAAAAGACAGTATTAAAACGATAGAAGTTTCTTCAGAAGACATTGCAAATGGTTATATTTCTGGTAAGTTTTCTTTTTCAGAGTTGCCATATGTAGCGCAAAATGCTTTGGGTAGTATTTATACAAACTATACACCATATCAGGTTGCTCCAAATCAATTTTTAGATTTTAATTTTACTATATATAATCAAATTGTAACAGTCTTTTTTCCTGATATTTCAATAGATAATAACACCAAAATAAAAGGAAAAATTAATTCTGATAAAAACCTTTTTAAACTTACTTTTTCATCACCTAAAATAGATGCTTTTGGTACAGAAGCTAAAGAAGTTTTATTAAGAACAGATAATCAAAATCCGCTCTATAATTCTCACTTAACAGCAGATGAAATAAACACAAAATATTATAATGTTTCTAAATTGAATCTTTTAAATAGAACTCAAAATGATACTCTATATTTTAAATCTGTTTTTAAAGGAGGAAATAAGAAAAATGAGGATTTCAATTTAGATTTTTTCTACACTTTTAATAAGGAAGGGAAGTCTGTACTAGGTTTCGAAAAATCATCATTTAAGTTTAAAGACAATGTTTGGGATATAAACCCAGATGAATTAAATACAGATAAAATTACTTTCGATTTAAAGTCTAATGAGTTTAATTTTAGTCAATTTAAATTAGTGTCTAATGAACAAAAAATTGA
The DNA here is from genome assembly GCF_014352875.1 of Polaribacter pectinis. NCBI lineage: Bacteria > Pseudomonadati > Bacteroidota > Flavobacteriia > Flavobacteriales > Flavobacteriaceae > Polaribacter > Polaribacter pectinis. The sequence goes on along the minus strand of NZ_CP060695.1, from coordinate 1,569,175 downwards.
ATTTACAGGAAGTCTTAAAGGAGATGAAGAAAAGGTTTTATTAGCAGATTTTACTAAAGTTAAATTAGAAAGTTTTTTACCTAAAATAGACAGTCTAGCCTTAAAAGGTACTCTTTCTGGAAATCTAGATTTTGTTCAAAAAGAAGGAGTATATAGTCCAGAAGCATTATTGTCAATAAAAGATTTTCAAGTAAATAATTTTACTCAAGGAGATTTATCTATAAATGTAAAAGGAGATAATTCTTATGAAAAATATTTGGTAGATTTAGCTATAAATAATGAAAACGTAAAAAGTATAGCCGCTACAGGTTCTTTAGATTTTTCTACAGAAAGACCATTAATAGATTTAGAAGTATTTTTAGAAGAGTTTGGTTTAGATGCTTTTAGTCCTTTAGGTCAAGATGTTTTATCCTCTATTAGAGGAACAGCTTCCGGAGATTTTGCGTTAAGAGGGTTTTTAGGAAATCCGGAAATGGATGGAACTCTAGTGCTAAAAAACGCAGGTTTAAAATTCCCTTATTTAAATGTAGATTATGATTTTGAAGGGGAATCTGTAATAACTCTACAGCAACAATCTTTTATTTTTGAAAACTTTTCTTTATTAGATAAAAAGCATAAAACAAAAGGAAGATTAATTGGAGATATAACGCATCTTAACTTTAAACAGTGGTTTTTAAATATAGAAATAGAAAGTAAAAACTTACTAGTTTTAGATACCGAAAATACAGAAGAAGCTTTGTATTATGGTTCCGCATTTATAGACGGTACTGCTAGTATTACAGGCTTAACAGACCAATTAACGATAGATGTAAACGCTAAAACAATGCCAGGAACTCTTTTTGTTGTTCCATTAAAAGATGTAGAGACTGTAGATAGTTTTAGATTAATTCATTTTAAAACAGATGAAATTGGTGTTAAAGACAGACAGAATGAAATTGCACAAGAAGCTTTAAAAGGCTTGTCTTTAAATATAGAGTTAGATGTAACCAAAGACGCAAGAGCACAAGTAGTTATAGATGAGGTTTATGGAAGCCAGTTAACAGGTAATGGAGATGGAAATTTACGAATAGAAATAGATACACGTGGTAAGTTTAATATGTATGGAGATTATACCATACAAAAAGGAGTCTATGACTTTAAATATGGTGGTATTGTAAATAAGCCTTTTGTAATTCAAAAAGGAGGAACAGTTTCTTGGAATGGTAATCCTTACGAGGCTAATTTAGACGTTACTGCTGTATATAAAGCAAAGGCAAACCCTGGTGTATTGTTAGAGAATTTTAATTCAAATAGAAAAATTGAAGTAGATTTAGTAACAAGAATAACAGGAGGTTTATTTAGTTCTAAACAAGAGTTAGATATTCAACTATCTAATGTAGATCCATCAATTGCAAATGAGTTAGAATTTATTTTAAATGATAATAACGTAAACGAAAAAACAACACAGTTTATATCGCTTTTAGCATTCGGAAATTTTGCTAACCCAGACAAAGTAAATTTTGATGTAAACAATACGTTAGCAGGTACAGCTTCAAGTGCAATAACTGCCGCTTTTTCTAGTTTATTAAATAATCCAGATAGTAAATTTCAGTTAGGTTTAGATTATCAGCAAGGGCAAGTAGATAATGATTTAGATAGATTAAATATAGATAATCAAGTAGATTTATCTGTAAGTACACAAGTTAGTAACAGAGTTATTATAAACGGAAAAGTTGGAGTCCCTGTTGGAAGCCAAACACAATCTAGTGTTGTAGGGGAGGTTAAAGTAGAAGTCTTATTAAATAAAGAAGGAAACTTTAGAGGAGTAATTTTTAACAGACAAAATGAAATTCAATATTCTACAGAAGAAGAAGGATATACACAAGGCGTAGGTCTTACTTACCAAGTAAACTTTAATACTTTATCAGATTTACTTAAAAAAATGGGGTTGAAAAAAAGAACCATTAAGAACGTTACACCATCAGTAAAAAAAGATACACTTAAAGTTAAAGAAAAAGAGTTTAAAAATTTTGAAGGAAATTAAGAACTAAACGTTAATTTATTATTGAAATTCCTAAATTCCACTCAATTATAAAACTAAAAACTCAATTTTAATATCTTATAAATATTGATGATTCATCAAAATAAAATTAATGAAATATTTGGTGTTTCTAAATTAAAAATCCTTTTAAATAAAGGGAAAAAAGGCTAAAACGATTTCGTAGTTTTTTTATTTTAAATGCTTAAAAAGCAGTAATTTTACATAATATTATATGAAAAAAATCAAAAAAATAGCAGTCATGACTTCTGGAGGAGATGCTCCAGGAATGAATGCAGCAATTAGATCTGTTGTTAGAGCATGTGCTTATTATAGAGTTAGTTGTGTAGGGATATACAGAGGCTATGAAGGCCTTATAGAAGGAGATTTTATAGAGTTAACTGCTAGAAGCGTTAATAATATTATTAACAAAGGTGGTACTATATTAAAATCTGCAAGATCTAAAGAGTTCAGAACCAAAGAAGGTAGAGCAAAAGCTTACGAGCATTTGAAAGAAAATGATATCGAAGCTATGGTTGTAATTGGTGGAGATGGTTCTTTTACAGGAGCAGTAATCTTTAACGAAGAATATAAATTCCCAGTTATTGGAATTCCTGGAACAATCGATAACGATATTTTTGGAACAACACATACTTTAGGTTATGACACAGCACTTAACACAGCTGTTGAAGCAATCGACAAAATTAGAGATACTGCATCTTCTCACAACAGATTATTTTTTGTTGAAGTAATGGGTAGAGATGCTGGTTTTATTGCATTAAACGCAGGTGTTGGAGCAGGAGCAGAAGAAATTTTAATTCCTGAAGAAGACTTAGGTTTAGAAAGAATGCTAGAATCTCTTAAAAAGAGTAGAAGAACAGGAAAATCTTCTAGTATTGTTGTTGTTGCAGAAGGAGATAAATCGGGTAAAAACGTTTACGAATTAGCACAGTATGTAGAAGAAAACTTACCAGAATATGACGTAAGAGTTTCTGTATTAGGGCACATGCAAAGAGGAGGTTCTCCATCTTGTTTCGATAGAGTTTTAGCAAGTAGATTAGGTGTAAAGTCTGTAGAATTATTATTAGACGGACAAACAAATTTAATGGTTGGTTTAAAAAACAACGAAGTAATAAGTACAAGTATTGCAGAAGCAATAAAAGGAGGTCATTCAATTAATCAGGAACTTTTAAGAGTTTCAGATATCATGACCACATAATATTAATAAGTAATTAAAGAGTAAAAAAATGATAAAAGTAGGAATTAACGGATTTGGTAGAATTGGAAGATTAGCATTTAGATCTACAGTTAACAGACCAGGTGTACAAGTAGTAGCAATTAATGATTTATTAGATGTAGATTATTTAGCATATATGTTAAAGTATGATTCAGTTCATGGTAAATTCGATGGAACTGTTGATGTAAAAGACGGTAAATTAGTTGTAAACGGAAACGAAATTAGAATTACTGCAGAAAGAGATCCTGCAAATTTAAAGTGGGATGAAGTAGATGCAGAATATGTAATCGAATCTACAGGTTTTTTCTTAACTGAAGAAACTGCTGGAAAGCATTTAGAAGCAGGAGCTAAAAAAGTTGTTTTATCCGCACCTTCTAAAGATCATACACCAATGTTTGTTATGGGTGTAAATAATACAGAATTAAAAGCAGATCAAAAGATTTTTTCTAATGCATCTTGTACTACAAACTGTTTATCTCCTATTGCAAAAGTATTAAATGACAACTGGGGTATTTCAGAAGGTTTAATGACAACTGTACATGCTGCAACTGCAACTCAAAAAACTGTTGATGGTCCTTCTATGAAAGACTGGAGAGGTGGACGTTCTGCAATTGGTAACGTAATTCCTTCTTCTACTGGAGCTGCAAAAGCTGTAGGGAAAGTAATTCCTGCATTAAACGGAAAATTAACTGGTATGGCTTTTAGAATTCCTACTATGGATGTTTCTGTTGTAGATTTAACAGTAAAATTAGAAAAACCAGCTACTTATGCAGAAATTTGTGCTGCTATGAAAGCTGCATCTGAAAGCGGACCAATGAAAGGTGTTTTAGGATATACTGAAGATATGGTTGTTTCTCAAGATTTTGTTGGAGATACTCGTACTTCAATCTTTGACGCAAAAGCTGGTATCGCATTAAACGATAACTTTGTAAAAGTTGTTTCTTGGTATGATAACGAAATAGGTTATTCAACTAAAATCGTAGATTTAATTGAATACGCTGCTACTTTATAGTAGAATAAAATTATTTAAAATTAAAAAACCTGATAGATTTATTTCTATCAGGTTTTTTTTAGTTTTGTCTAAAAGTCTAAAAGTCTAAAAGTCTAAAAGTCTAAAAGTCTAAAAGTCTAAAAGTCTAAAAGTCTAAAAGTCTACTTAACTGCAATCGCACTAATTTCTACATTTACAAATTTTGGTAAGTTTGCAACTTCTATAGTTTCTCTTGCAGGTGCCGTTTCATTATCAAAATATTCTCCATAAACGGAATTTATTTCAGCAAAATTATTCATATCAGAAATAAAAATGGAAGTTTTAATGACGTTTTCAAATGTCATTTCTGCGGCAGCTAAAACTTCTTTTAAGTTTTCCATTACTTGTTTTGTTTCTATTGTAATAGAATCTAAAACCAATTCTCCATTTGCTGGGTTTATGGCTATTTGTCCAGAGGTGTATAATGTATTTCCTGTTAAAACAGCTTGGTTGTAAGGTCCAATAGGAGCAGGTGCTTTTGTTGTTGTTATTATTTTTTTCATTTGAATAAGTTATTTATAAATTCTAAAATTATATCAATTTGTCCATCATACGTGTAAATTACATAAGATAAAACTGCAATACCAGTAATAAGGCTAATATAAAAACCAGTATTTCTACCATTATTAGTTTCTAAAATTATATCGAATTCTTGATTTTCTTTTCTACGATAAATAATGTCAACATCAAAAGGTGGTGTTCTTAATGATTTATTATTAACAGGAAAATCAATTTCTTCTCTTACTTCTTTTCCTCTATTATCTCTAAACTTTACAGTATAATAATATAGATAAGAAGTGTCACCATCACTATCAGTTTGCTTTTTTTTTCTAATTTCAATAACAGAAGCTTTCGCTTTTATCCCATTTTTATTGATAGCGTAAATTTTATCAAGTGATGTAACTGCTTTGTAAATTGAGTAAAAACCAGCAAAGGTTCCAATAATAAAAAATAGAATACTCATTAATTAAAATAAAGTTCTATCTGGTGGTTTGTTTTTATCCCACTTTAAATCTGCTAAAACAGAAGATTTTACACCAATAAAAAAGGTATAAGAAGAATTTGTACCAAATGGAACCCAATTAAAGTTGAATTGCCAACTGTCTAAATCTCTTGTAAAATTGAATCTTGAAAAAGTAAAAGCACCTCCTTTAACATCATAACCAGAAGAATATCCTAGTTTCCATTTAGGTGATAACTCTACATTTCCACTAAATACAATACTATGTACACCAACTTCTCCACCATCAATTCCATTATTATTGTAGCTTGCAGAATATCCTAAACTTACGGACCATGGAATATCTGCTCTGTATAGTTTGGTTTCTTTATTCTTATCTTCTTTATTAGAATTTATATTACTTCTTTGTCCGAATCTATCTGTAGGATTAATGTCTGCTCCAATAATATCTGGAGGATTATTAGCATTATTAGTTGGTTTATTTTTATTGTCTTTATCAAAGTCTGCACTAGAAATTGAATAGTTTGCAGTTAAACTAGCGTTGGTTAGCCTAAAGATATTTGCATTAAATTCATTAATTCGAATTGGCGAACCAGTAGAGGATTCAATAACTTTATAAGGATCCATAGAACCACTTAAGTTTACAGCTAATTTATCTTTAAATAACCTTGTACCGGCAGAAAAACTAACGGGAGACCACCGCAAACTATCTGCTGCAATATTATAAGAACTGCTAAAATTTAAGTTGTTTAAAATAGTGATTTTTTCATCTTCTTCATCACTATCAGGATCTTTAGATGCAACTTTTGCTTCTAAAACGTTATTTAAAGTTATTCCTATAGAATTACTTAAACCAGAAGAAGGAGCTCCATATATTCCTTGGTCAAAAACAGTGTATTCTTCAACATCTAACGGATCTGCACTACTTTGTACCTGTTTAAGGTAATTGTCTTTAAAATCTGGTCTATAAGAATAAGAAATAGAAGGTCTAAATGTGTGTCTAATTTTCTTTAGACGCCCTTTTTTAAATGCGAATTCACCATATAATGTAGTAGATAAACTTAAACCAGCATTATATTCTCTATAACTTTTAAAACCTCTTAAAGTATCAGTAACAACTACATTGTCTGTAATATCATATTCTTTTTGAATGTAATCAAATTGCCAAGTTTCTTCATAACTTACGCTTGGTGATAATGTAAAATATTTAAATGCCTTAATGTTTGTGTTTGTACCAGTTTTGTGTTGTATGCCAGCTCTTGCAGTTTCAAACATTTTGCTAGTAAAAAACTCATCATCATCTGTATTAATTAAGTATTGACCTTGCATAGTGTAATTAAAACCCATTTTTTGAATTGGTGTTTTTTGAACACCACCTTTACCAGCAAATGGATATACTCTATTCATATTAACCGTTAAAGACGGTAATGTCATGGTAATTTTTTCTGTATTTGTGTTTTGTTGATGAGTAGCTGTAACACTCATGTTAAAAGGTGTGCCAACAAAAGTTTTGCTATAATTTATAGATGAATTAAATGTGTTGGTTTGCGATTGAGAAACGTTAAATTGATTTTGAGATTCTCTAAAAAACTTACTACTACCTAAATTAACAGAAGCTGTAAATCTAGAATTTGGACTTGCTTTAGAATCTTGATTATGATTCCATCTAATATTAAAGTTATTGGCTTTAGAATAATCATCAAAACCACGAATTCCATTTATATTGTTTTCGAAATTAAATGAAAAAGCTCCATTAAAACGGTATCTTTTGTTATAGTTAGAAGAGGTTCTAAATCCCCAACTTCCGTTAGAATATGCATCACCTAAAACCGTTAAATCGAAATAATCATTAATGGCAAAATAATATCCTCCGTTTTGAAAACCTATTCCTCTTTCTGAACTTCCGGTATCGAAAGCTGGAATTAAAAAACCAGAAGTGCTAGTTTCTGTCATAGGAAAATAAGCAAAAGGTAAAAATACAGGTGTAGGAATATCTGCAATTACTAAATTACTTGTACCAACAATTATCTTTTTACCAGGAACTAATTTTGCTTTATCTGTAGCTATGTAATAATCTGGGTTTTCTTTTTCTGAAGTTGTAAAACGTATCTTTCTTATGTAAATAGTTGAGTCATTTACTCGTTTTGTTTTTTCACCATAAGTAAACATTTCGCCTTGTTTGGTTTTTAGGCCATAAATTAAAGCACGTTTACTTTTAAAATTATAGATAATTGAATCTTGTTCAGATTCTTGACCACCTTGTTTAAAAACTGGTCTTTGTACATAACCTGTACTATCCTTAATTCCTTTTGCAAAAAGTGTGTTTTTATTATAATCGATAATTACAATACCAGCTTTTAAGTCGATATCTGTATAAACTATGCTTGCTTCATTATATAAGGTAACTTTCTTATTTTTTGCATCCTGTATGGTGTAATCTTTTGCATTATGAGTTATAATATCTTCTATAGTTTCTTTTGGTTTGATAGAATCTATTGCAATAGTATCTACCTTTTTAGAAAGTAAAGAGTCCTTTTTTATATTCTTTTTTAACTCTTTTCTAATAGGTTTAACAGTATCTTTTTTAATAATAGGTATAACCGTTTTATTATTAGGTTTAATATCTTGCGAAAAACCTATTTCCGTTAAAAAGAAGCAGCAAAATAAAAGTATGTATGATAGGTTTGTTTGCAATGCTATAAATGCTATTTTTGTATAAAAGTAAAAATATGGCTCAATATTTGAAGCACCAAATTTTAAGTCCCCAAAATTAGTTAAATTTTATTGATGCGATTCCAACAAACACACAAAATTAATACCAAAACAAAAACATTTTTTGTTTTTCTGTGCATATTCTTATTTTTAGCACAGTCTTCTAATGTTTTTTCACAAAAAAAATATGTCATAGTTATAGACGCAGGACATGGTGGAAAAGATCCTGGAAATTTAGGAAGCGGATATAAAGAAAAAAATATTGCTTTAAAAGTTGCATTAATTGTTGGTAAAAAACTTGCCAAAAAGAAAGATATAAAGGTAATTTATACAAGAAGTAAAGATGTTTTTATAGATTTATGGAAGAGAGGAGATGTAGCAAATCATGCAAAAGCAGACTTATTCGTCTCTATTCATTGCGATTCTCATACAAGTAATGCACATGGAGCAGGAACTTTTGTGTTAGGTTTGCGTGGAAATAAAAAAAATTTAGAGATTGCAAAAAGAGAAAATGCTGTAATTTTATTAGAAGATAACTATAAAGAAAGATATAAAGGTTTTGACCCTAATTCTGCAGAATCTGTTATTGGTTTATCTCTTTTACAAGAAGAAAATTTAGACAAAAGCTTGGCAATTGCAAGTTTAATTCAGAATAATTTTGCGCTAAAACTAAAAAGAGAAGACAGAAAAGTAAAACAAGATAATTTTCAGGTTTTAAGAGAAACAATTATGCCAAGTGTTTTAGTTGAATTGGGGTTTCTTACAAATAAAAAAGAAGGGAAATATTTAAATTCAAAAAAAGGACAGGAGCAAATGGGAAACTCCATTGCAGATGCAATACAAAATTATATCAGTAATTTAAAGTTAAATACAGTTATAGATGTTGTTACTCAACAGAAAATGGTAGATGATATTGAGTATAAAATTCAAATAGCTTCTGGTAAAAATAAACTTGCAACTAAATCTTATAATTTTAAAGGTTTACAAGATGTTGAGAGAGTTCAAGTAAGTTCATTTTATAAATATTATTATGGAAACACTTCTAATTATAAAGAGGTTAAAAAATCACTTGAAGAAGTAAAAAGAAAAGGATATAAAACAGCTTTTATAGTTGCTTTTAAAAACGGAGAAAAAATATCAGTTTCAGATGCTGTTAAAATGCAATAGTTTGGTGGTTTCTGTAAAAAAATAGTAGTAATATTGTTGTTAAATTTTAATGCATGTCAAAAGAATTAAAAACAGGAATTGTTGTTGTAGTAATTATTGCAATTTTTATTTGGGGATTTAACTTTTTAAAAGGCCAAAATATATTAGATGGAAATACTCGTTATTTTGAAGTTGAATATAGTAAAATTGGAGGTCTTAATAGGTCTAGTTCTGTAACTATTAACGGTTTAAAAGTTGGTAAGGTAGATGAAATAAAGTTTAATAATACACCTGAAAAAAGAGGGCATTTAATTGTTCGTTTTTCTGTTGAAGATGATTTTCAGTTTTCAAAAAATAGTATTGTTAGAATTTATTCTCCAAATCCATTAAGTGGTTCAAACTTGGCTGTAATACCAAGCTATGAAGGAGAAATGGCAGTTTCTGGAGATGTTCTAGAAGGAGAAATGGAAGAAAGTCTGTTTACTTCTATTGGAGAGCGTTTAAACCCGCTACAACAAAAAATAGAAAAAGTAATTGTTAGAGCAGACACTTTATTTAGTGGTGTTAACAAGATTTTAAATGATAAAACTATTACAGGTATTAATAATTCTGTATCAAATTTATCAGCAACAATTTATGAGTTAAGACAGACTGTAAAATCTGTAAATTCTATGGTTACAGATAATCAAGAGAATTTAAAAATAACATTAGAAAACACTAAAAATATTACAGAAAATTTCAGCAAAGTGTCAGACAGTTTAACTACTGTTAATATTAATAACATTGTTAAAAAGGCAGAAAATGCTGTAGATAATTTTAATGAATTATCTAGAAAAATGAATTCTAATGAAGGTTCTATAGGTAAATTGATTAACGATAAAAAGTTATATGATAATATTGAAGCAGCTACAAAAGAGCTTGAAGAATTATTAAGAGATTTAAAGTTGAACCCGAAAAGATATGTACATTTTTCTATATTCGGGAAAAAGCCTAAACCATATTCTCCAACAAAAGATGAATTAGAAGAATTAAAAAAGCTAAAAAAAGAGATTGAAGAATTGAAACAATAATATTTTTAAACTTATAAGATGCAATACTTACCAAACATAATTTTTGCAATAGCGTTACTTTTAGGAATTGGTTTTTTTGTGATGAATATTCACAAACTATCTAGAAACATTAAATTAGGAAAAGATGTAGATAGAACAGATAGAAAACCAGAAAGATTAAAAAACATGATAAAGATTGCTCTTGGGCAATCTAAAATGGTAAAAAGACCTTTTTCAGGTTTTTTGCATATTGTAGTTTATGTTGGTTTTATTATTATAAATATAGAGGTTTTAGAAATTATTATTGATGGTTTATTTGGAACACACAGAATTTTTCAAGGCGTTTTAGGTAATGGTTTTTATGCGTTCTTAATAGGTACTTTCGAAATTTTAGCAGCGCTAGTTTTTGTAGCAGTTGTTATATTTTGGTTGCGAAGAAACGTATCAAACATCAAACGTTTTTTTAGTAAAGAAATGAAAGGTTGGCCAAAGAATGATGGAAATAATATTCTGTATTTCGAAATGGTTTTAATGACCTTATTTTTAGTAATGAATGCAACAGATACAGCATTTCAACAAGCAGGAATAGGGAATCCAATAAGTCAATTTATTGCACCTTTGTTTGATGGTTTTTCTGCAGAAACAATTCACACAATAGAAAGAAGTGCTTGGTGGATTCATATTTTAGGAATTTTAGTTTTCTTAAACTATCTGTATTATTCTAAACATTTGCACATTTTATTAGCGTTTCCAAACACTTATTTAGCAAACCTAAATCCAAAAGGACAGTTCAATAATTTAGAATCCGTTACAAACGAGGTTAAATTAATGATGGATCCAGATGCAGATCCTTATGCCGCTCCAGCTGAAGGAGCAGAAGAAACTGTTCCAGAAAAATTTGGAGCTTCTGACGTTACAGATTTAAATTGGGTGCAACTATTAAACTCATATACTTGTACAGAATGTGGACGTTGTACATCTTCATGTCCTGCAAATTTAACGGGTAAAGAATTATCTCCTCGTAAAATTATGATGGATACTAGAGATCGTTTAGAAGAAGTTGGTAGAAATATAGATGCAAATGGCGGAACTTTTGTAGATGATGGAAAACAGCTATTAAACGATTATATAAAGCCAGAAGAATTATGGGCTTGTACAAGTTGTAATGCTTGTGTAGAAGAATGTCCAGTAAATATCGATCCACTTTCTATTATTATGGATATGAGAAGATATTTAGTAATGGAAGAAAGTGCAGCACCTCAAGAATTAAACATGATGATGACAAACATCGAAAACAATGGTGCACCTTGGCAATACAATCAACAAGATAGATTAAACTGGGCCAAAGAAGACTAAAGATTTTTAATAAACAATTATTAATTAAGAATTGTATTAATTCATAATCAATAATTCAAAATTTGTAATTTATGACAGTACCAACAATGGCAGAAATGATGGCTCAAGGTAAACAACCAGAAGTGTTGTTTTGGGTTGGCGCAGCAGGAAGTTATGACGATAGAGCAAAGAAAATATCAAGAGCATTTGTAAAAATATTACATCAAGCAAACGTAGATTTTGCTGTTTTAGGAACGGAAGAATCTTCTACAGGTGATGCAGCTAAAAGATCTGGAAACGAATTTTTGTTTCAGATGCAAGCAATGATGAATATTGAAGTATTGAATGGTTATGAAGTAAAGAAAATTGTTACGTGCGATCCACATTCGTTTAATACTTTAAAAAATGAATATCCAAGTTTAGGAGGGAAGTATGAGGTTTTTCATCATACACAATTCATACAAAATTTAATTTCTGAAGGGCGTTTAAAAATAGACGATACTACTCTAAAAGGAAAAAGAGTTACATTCCATGATCCATGTTATTTAGGAAGAGCGAATGAAGTTTACGAATCTCCAAGAAATTTAATAAAAAGACTAGGTGTAAACTTAACAGAAATGAAGCGCAACAAATCTACTGCTTTATGTTGTGGAGCTGGAGGAGCGCAAATGTTTAAAGAGCCAGAAAAGGGAGATAAAGATATTAATGTTTTAAGAACAGAAGACGCTTTAGAAACCAAACCGCAAATCATTGCTACTGGTTGTCCTTATTGTAATACAATGATGACAGACGGAATTAAATTCAAAGAAAAAGAAGCTGAAGTTTTAGTAAAAGATATTGCAGAGTTAATTGCTGAAGCAAACAATTTGTAACAATGAAAAATATTATTTTCTTTTTAATTACTGGGTTTATTTTTATTTCAACGACTGAATTATCTGCTCAAGAAGAAGAAAATTATATTAAAGTTATTGCAAGTAGTTTACCTGATAATTATATTAAATCTAATACTAGTTTGTTTTTTTCCATTCAAATTGGTGCATACAGAAATGAAAATAAAGCTTTAGAAAGTGTAGACAATATTGTTATTACTAAAGAAGAAGACAATATTACTAGGTATAGATTAGGAGAATTCCCTACTTATAAAGAAGCAATAGAGTTTAAAAGAATTCTTTTAAATGTTTGTACAGATGCTTTTATTGTTCCATTTAATAAAGGGAAACGCATACATATTAGAGAAGCTCTAAAAATATCAGCACCAATTTTATAGATGCTTAAAAAGAATTAATTTAATTGAGGAAGAATTTTAGATTAAATTAAAAGATACTTTAGAAACAGTTAAATTATGAAATACGCTTACTTTTTTGTTTTTATCTTGATAATTTCTTGTGGAAAAAAAGAAGAAAAAAAAGATTCTTTAGATATAAGTAAACCTGATGTAACAACAATAGAACCTAAAAGCATTGTTGATGAAGTTCCAGAGCTTATTTTTACAGTTCAAATAGCTGCTTTAAAAAAAGAAAATTCAACATTGGCGAATATAGATAGTGTTAAAACATACAAAGAAAATGGTTTAACTAAATTTAGATTTGGTGAATTTTTAACTTATAATGAAGCAAGAAAAACTAGAAGTTTATTTTTAAATAAATATCCAGGAGCTTTTGTACAAGCTATAAAAAACGGAGAACCAATCCATATTAAAGAAGCTTTATTAAAATAGTATTTCATAAAAATGGGTTTTTCAAATTATATTAAAGCTGCACGTTTAAGAACACTTCCTTTATCTATTTCCGGAATTATTGTTGGAAGTGTTTTAGGGAATCAAGATTCTTTTCAATATAAGTCATCTTTAATTTCTTATTGTGATTTTGGTTGTCCAACAATTTTACAATCACCTATTTTCTGGTTAGCAATTCTAACAACAATAGGTTTTCAAGTCTTATCAAATTTTGCAAATGATTATGGTGATGGAGTAAAAGGTTCTGATAAAAACAGAACTGGCGAAGCTAGAATGGTGGCTTCAGGCGCAATTACTCCCAAACAAATGAAAACGGCTATGATAATTACTACAATTATCACTTTAATAATTGCATTGTTATTGATTTATGTTTCTTTTGGAAAAGAAAATTTTGGGTTTTCAATCTTATTTTTTGGTTTAGGAATTGCTTCAATTGCAGCAGCAATAAAATATACAGTTGGTAAATCTGCTTATGGTTATAGCGGTTTAGGTGATATTTTTGTGTTCTTGTTCTTTGGTTTATTAAGTGTTGTTGGATCTTATTTCTTGTACACAAAACACATCAATTTTAAAATTTTTTTACCAGCAATTTCAATAGGATTATTAAGTGCTGCTGTTTTAAATTTGAATAATATGCGAGATCAAATTGAAGATAAAAAGAATAATAAAAACACATTAGTTGTAAAACTAGGTAGCCAGAAAGCTAAAATGTATCATTATGCTTTAATTATTGGAGCTTTAATTGCTGCTATTGTTTATGTTCAGTTAAATTATTACTCTCCTCTACAGTATTTATTTCTAATTGCTTTTATTCCTTTAGCTATAAACATAGTAGTAGTAGCAAAGAATATTATTCATTCAGAATTAGATAGTGAGTTAAAAAAAGTAGCATTAAGTACATTTTTGTTTGCCATTCTTTTTGGAATAGGACAACTTTATTAAATTATAAATATGAAAGCAATAAAAATAATTTTAGGAATTATATCTGTTTTGGTAATAGGTTTTTTTCTTACGGGGTTAATAATAAAAGAAACAAATTATACTGCACAGGTTTTTGTAGATAAACCTGTTACAGAAGTTTTTAGTGTTTTTAATAATTCAGAAAACATTAAAAATTGGATTCCAGAGATAAAATCTTTCGAAGTTGTAAATGACAATCCAGGTAAAACAGGAAGTATTTATAAAATTGTGGTAGAAAACCAAGGAGAAGAAATTACAATGACAGAGAAAGTTTTGGCATACGTACCCAATGAAAAAGTAACACTTTTCTTTGATGCTGAAAACATGTTAAAGACAGATGATTACCTCTTTTGTGAAGAAGATGGCGTAACTACTATTATTTTAAAATCTAGCTGTAAAAGCGATTCTTTTATTATGGCTTGTCTATTTCCTTATTTTAAAGGAACTTTTCAAGAACAAGATCAAGCCTATTTGAATAATTTTAAAGAATTTGTAGAAAAGAAATAATTTTCAAGTGATAAAAGCCAGCTATAAAAAGTACATTCTAAATTTTAAAAACCCAAGTGGTACTTCACGTGGTATTTTAAGAACAAAAGAAACTTGGTTTATTATTTTAGAAAAAAATGGTAAAATAGGAATTGGAGAAACAGGTTTGTTTAGAGGTTTAAGTATCGACGATGTTCCTAATTATGAAGAGAAAATAAAATGGGTATGTAATAATATTAATTTAGGTTTACATAATTTACTTAAAGAACTCTGCGAGTTCCCTTCTATTCAATTTGGATTAGAGCAAGCATTTTTATCATTAGAAAGTAACAATTCATTTGAATTATTTCCATCAGAATTTACAAGAGGAGAGCAAGCAATTCCTATAAACGGTTTAGTTTGGATGGGTGAGAAGGAGTTCATGAAAAACCAAATTAAAGAAAAATTAAAAACAGGTTTTTCTTGCATTAAAATGAAGATTGGTGCTATTGATTTTGAATCGGAAATTGAATTATTAAAATCAATCAGAAAAGAATTTTCATCAAACGAAATAGAATTAAGAGTGGATGCAAATGGAGCTTTTAACCCAAATGAAGCTTTAGAGAAATTAGAGATTTTATCAGAATTAGAAATTCATTCTATAGAACAGCCAATAAAGCAAGGTCAGATACAAGAAATGGCAGAACTTTGTTCTAAAACACCTTTACCAATTGCTTTAGACGAAGAATTGATTGGTGTTTTTTCTTTTGAAAATAAACGCAAATTATTAGAAACGATTAAGCCACAATTTATCATTTCAAAGCCAAGTTTAATTGGTGGTTTTTCTGGAAGTAAAGATTGGATTCAATTAGCTGAAAATAATAATGCAGATTGGTGGATAACTTCTGCTTTAGAAAGCAATATTGGTTTAAACGCAATTGCACAATTTACATATACTTTACAGAGTAAATTACCACAAGGTTTAGGAACTGGTGGTTTGTTTACAAATAATTTTGAAAGTCCGTTAGAAGTCTTAAACGGAACATTACAATATACTAATTCTAAAAAATGGAATTTTAAAATATAAAAAATGAACTATATTCAACAAGCGTATACAGGAAAAAACCAATGGTATCATTGGGTTCTTACAATAATACTTGTATTTTTTGGGTGGCAAGTTTTAGGGATTATTCCTTTGGTTATGGCAGCTGCAGCTAAATCTGGAAATACTTCAGAATTTTTAAAAGCTGCTGAGAATAATTTTATGACTTTAGGAATTGATAGTAATCTGTTTCTATTTTTAATGATACTTATGTTTTTTGTAGGGTTAATTTTTCTACTTATTGGCGTAAAGTATGTACATAAAAGAACAATTACATCTTTGGTTACCAGTAGAAAAAAGATAGATTGGAAACGTTTTTGGTTCGGCTTTTTTACTTGGGGAATTGTTGCTTCAATAATGATTTATTTGGGTGTTTTAATGAGTCCAGAAGATTATACATGGAATTTTAAAGCAACACCATTTTTTACTTTAGTCGCAATTTCTTTTTTGTTTTTACCTTTTCAAACTTCGTTCGAAGAATTGTTATTTAGAGGTTATTTTATGCAAGGAATAGGAATACTAGCAAAAAATAGATGGTTGCCTTTAATTATAACTTCTGTTTGTTTTGGCTTGCTTCATGGAGCAAATCCAGAAGTAGAAAAGTTAGGTTATATTTCTATGGTTTTCTATATTGGAACTGGTTTTTTCTACGGAATTACAACTTTAATGGACGAAGGAACAGAGTTGGCATTAGGTTTACATGCCATAAATAATATTGTTGCAGCATTTTTTGTCACCACAGATTGGACTGTTTTTCAAACAGAGGCATTATATATAGATACTTCTGAACCTTCTGTTGGTTGGGAAATGTTTTTTCCGGTTTTAGTTTTATATCCACTAATGTTATTGTTGTTTTCTAAAAAATATGGTTGGAAAAACTGGCAAGAAAAATTGACTGGTAAAATTAAAGAACCTATTAATTTAAAAGAAAATTATAGAGTTTTAGATGAAATTTAAGGAACATATCTTTCATGAAAATTTTAAATTAAATAATCATTCGTTTTCCAATGTTGATGAGTTATTAGCTTTTACAATAGGTTTTTCTGATGAAATTCATCAATTTTTAAAAGAATGGTTTTCTGAAGAAGATTTTGTTATTGTAAATACTTCTGGTTCTACAGGAATACCAAAGCCAATACAGTTAAATAAAGAGTTGATGAAGAATTCAGCAATTGCAACTGGAAAATTCTTCAATTTAAAAGAAAATACAACTGCTTTATTATGTTTGCCTATTCAGTACATAGCTGGTAAAATGATGCTGATAAGAGCATTAACTCTAGGTTGGCATTTAGATATAATCGAATCAAATTCAGAACCTTTAAAAGATACTGAAAAAGAGTATGATTTTTCTGCAATGGTTCCCTTACAATTAGAGAATTCATTAAATAAAATTCACCAAATAAAGAAGCTTATTGTTGGTGGGGGAGTTGTTTCTAATCAGCTTCAAGAAAAATTACAAGTTATTTCTTCAGAGGTTTTTGCAACATATGGTATGACAGAAACTATAACTCATGTTGCCGTTAAAAGATTAAATAATGTAAAGATTCAACCTAATTATTATCAAACTTTACCAAACGTAACAATTTATAAAGACAAAAGAAATTGTTTAGTAATTGATGCTGAAAAAGTTTCAGAAAAAATCATCTTTACAAATGATGTTGTCGATTTAATTTCAGATACCAAATTCCAATGGTTGGGACGTTTTGATAATGTTATAAATTCAGGCGGAATAAAATTACACCCAGAAAAGATAGAAGAAAAACTATCAAAAATAATTGAAAACCGTTTTTTTGTTGCTGGAATTCCTGATGAAAAATTAGGCGAAAAGTTAATCTTAATTATTGAAGGGAAAGAGCAAAAAATTAGTTTTGAAGATGCTAACTTATCAAAATATGAAACTCCTAAACAGATTTATTTTATTGATAAATTTGTAGAAACGGAAACAAAAAAAATCCAACGTACTAAAACATTGGATTTCATTAATTTATAAAATTATAAAAACTATTCTTCCATAGAATGGTAAACAGAATTTACATCATCATCTTCCTCTAATTTTTCTAAAAGCTTTTCTACATCTGCTTTTTGCTCTTCATTTAGTTTTGTTGTAGTGGTTGGTATTCTTTCGAAACCAGAAGACAAAATTTCTATATTATTCTCTTCAAAAAATGATTGTAAAGAACCAAATTGTTCAAAAGGTGCGTAAATAATAACTCCTTCTTCGTCATCAAAAACCTCTTCAACTTCAAAATCTATTAATTCTAATTCTAATTCCTCCATATCCATTGTAATATCTTCTTTTTTCAAAGTGAAATTACAAGTATGGTCGAACATAAAAACTACAGAACCAGAAGTTCCTAAATTTCCATCGCACTTGTTAAAAGCTGCTCTAACATTAGCTACAGTTCTATTGTTGTTGTCAGTTGCAGTTTCTAATAGAATAGCAATTCCATGTGGCGCATAACCTTCAAAAAGTACCTCTTTATAATCTGCAGTATCTTTATCTGTTGCCTTTTTTATAGCTCTTTCTACATTATCTTTAGGCATGTTTGCAGCCTTAGCATTTTGTATAACAGCTCTTAATCTAGAGTTAGATTCTGGGTTTGGCCCACCTTCTTTTACTGCCATAACAATATCTTTACCAATTCTGGTAAATGTTTTTGCCATTGCAGACCAACGCTTCATTTTTCTTGCTTTCCTAAACTCAAATGCTCTACCCATTTCTTGTGATTATTTTTTATGTGTTATTCTAACTCCGCAAATGTAAAAATTTGAACGTTGTTTTACAATTTTTTTGATTGTTGAGTGCTGTAAATGTAAGAATCTATTTTATCAATTGATAAGATTGCTTTGCAATTTCAATTTCTTCGTTTGTTGGAATAATTAAAATCTTCACTTTTGAAATAGATTTCTGAATTTCTCTAATGTCTTTAGAACGAATTTCGTTTTTGGTTTCATCTAAATCAATTCCTAAAAAATCTAAATTTTCACAAGCTAATTGTCTCATAATTGCAGAGTTTTCTCCAATTCCGGCAGTAAAAACTATTGCATCTAAACCATTTAAAATAGCAGCATAACTTCCAATATATTTTCTTATTCTATATCCTGCTAAATTCAGTGCATTTTTGCAATCTTGATTTCCTTGTGCTGATTTTTCGGATATTTCTCTTAAATCAGAAAAACCAGTTAAACCTTGCATTCCTGATTCTTTTTGCAATAAATTATTTACCTCTTCAACAGATTTGTTGAGTTTTTTCATCAAAAAGAAAATAACAGATTGGTCGATATCTCCAGAACGAGTTCCCATAATTAATCCATTCATTGGGCCAAAACCCAAAGAATTCTCTATGCTTTTCCCGTTTTTAATTGCAGACATGCTACAACCATTTCCTAAATGAATAGTGATAATGTTTTTTGATTTTTCTTCGCCTAAATACTCAATCGCTTTTTCAGAAACATATTTATGACTTGTGCCATGAAAGCCATAAGCTCTAATTTTATGTGTCGATAAATATTTATTCGGAATTGCATATTGATACGCTTCTTTTGGCATTGTTTGATGAAAAGAAGTATCAAAAATTGCAATTTGTTTAGCGGATGTAAAAATCGTTTCCGCAATTTCTATTCCTGTTAAATTTGCAGGATTGTGTAGAGGCGCTAAATCGAATAAATCTCTAATATTGTCTTTAACTTCTTGTGTTACAACTACAGTTTTACTGAATTTGCTTCCTCCATGAACCACTCTGTGTCCAACCGCTTTTATTTCATCAACAGAATTTAAAACACCAATTTTTTTGTCTAATAAAGTTTTAGCAATTTTTTGTAAACCAATTTCATGATTTAAAATTGGTAGAATTTCTTTGTGTTTTTCATCATTAATTTCATGATTAAAAATAGCATCTTCCATTCCAATTCTTTCTACCAAACCAACACATTTTACATGTTGCGAAGGCATTTCTATCACTTGATATTTTAAAGAAGAAGAACCAGCGTTTAAAACTAAAATATTCATAATTAATCTTGATTTGCTTGAATAGCAGTTAATAAAACCGTGTTAAAAATATCATCCACTGTACAGCCTCTACTTAAATCGTTTACAGGTTTATTTAAACCTTGCAACATTGGGCCAATTGCCAAAGCACCCGTTTCTCTTTGAATTGCTTTGTACGTATTATTTCCAGTATTTAAATCTGGGAAAATTAATACAGAGGCTTGTCCTGCAACTTCAGAATCTGGCATTTTTGTTTTCGCGACAGACATATCTACAGCTGCATCATATTGTATTGGACCTTCGATTTTTAAATCTGGTTTTTTAGCTTTTGCCAATTCAGTTGCTTTTCTAACTTTTTCTACTTCTTCTCCTTTTCCAGAACTTCCAGAAGAATAAGATAACATCGCAACTTTTGCAGGAATACCAAAGGCTTCTGCAGAAGCTGCTGAAGAAATAGCGATTTCAGAAAGTTGTTCTGCATTCGGATTCGGATTTACAGCACAATCTCCCATTACAGAAACTCTGTCAGACAAACACATAAAAAATACTGATGAAACTACAGAAACTCCAGGTTTTGTTTTTATTAATTGTAAAGCTGGTTTTATAGTGTGCATAGTTGTGTGAACAGCTCCAGAAACCATTCCATCTGCCAAACCATTTAAAATCATTAAAGTTCCATAATAAGAAACATCTCTAGTTAAATCTGCTGCAGTTGTTTCTGTTAAACCTTTATGTTTTCTTGCCTCAAAAAGCGTATTTGCAAAGTCTTTATTATGAATAGAATCTTCTGGATTTAGAATGTTTAGTTTATCTAAATCTATCTGAATTCCCAACTGATCGCACTTTAATTGAATTGTATTTCTGTCTCCTAATAACGTTAAATCTACAATGTCTAATAATTGTAAACGTGCAGCAGCAGTTATAATTCGTTCATCATCTCCTTCTGGCAACACAATATGTTTTTTGTGAATTCTTGCTTTTTGCAATAAATTATATTGAAACATGCTTGGCGTCATTCTATCTGACTGATAAGAAGTCAAAATATTTGTTAAACCTTCTGCATTCACAAATTTATCAAACGTGTCTAATGATAATAATATTTTTTTATCATGAGTTGCATAAATTTTAGATTTTACGCTACCAATTTTGTTAGAAATATTAAAAGTGCCTCCATCAACAGAAATAATTGGCACTGTAGATTGCACACCTTCAATCAATTTTATAATCGATTCTTCAGGAATTAATGTTCCTGTTAAAATGATACCTGCAATTTTTGGGTAATTTTTAGAGGCGTTAGCTTGCAATGCACCTAAAATAATATCTGCTCTGTCTCCAGGTGTAATTACCAGCGCATTTTCTTTGATTCTTGTTAGATAATTTCGAAGTTGCATGGCTCCAGTACTATAACTTCCAATGGCATTATCTAAAAATTGGTCTCCAAATAAAACACGTCCATTTAGTGCTTTTACAACTTCTTTAACTGTTGGAAATGCTAAAAAATCTATCTTCGGAATAATATCTATTTGAAGTTTATCCGGAAAACTTTTAATGAGTTCTTGTCTAATATAATCTACTTCATCTTCCTCAATTTTATTGGCAATAATTCCAATAACATCCACTTCTTTCTGAACAAAAGCGTTGTAAGAAAGTTGCATTGTATTAATGAAATCTTTCTTCTTTTTTCCATTTCCAGAACCAACGATTAAAGCAGGAATGTTTAAGTTTTTGGCTATCATTAAATTTACATCTAATTCTGTAAAACTTCCACCGCTAGAAAAATCAGTCCCTTCTACTAAAACGTAATCGTAGTTTGCTTCTAATTTTTTATATTTTTTGATGACATTATGAATCACTTCATCTTCTTTCCCTTCACTTAATAATTCTACAACTTCACTTTGTGTGAAGGCATAACAATCTTTATAATCAATTTCTAGGTTGAAAAAATTAATGGCAGTATTTGTGTGTTCGTCATATCCATCAGTATTAATCTCGTTAATAATGGGTCTAAAATAACCCACTTTCGCAGATTTTGTTAACATCATTCTTAAAAGACCTAATGATATTAGAGATTTTCCACTATCAGATTCTACTGTGGCAATATATATGGCTTTACTCATTTTTTATTGATTTGTTTTGCAAAAATAAAATATAAAAAAATGACTAATTGTGATATTCGTCATATATTATTTATGAAAATATAAGTGTTATTTATATTCTTTACTTCTAATATTATCAATTGGTTTAATGTTGTGAATTAAGTATTCTTCTAAAGATAAACATTCGAACCAAGTTTTATCAGAAACTGCAATACTGCAAATATATTTAGGTCTTTTTTTCCAGCTATCATGTCTAATCAAACAAGATTTATCATCTTTATTGTACATAAAATATGAACCTAATCTTTTTCCAATATTATTTGCTTTACCAACATAAATAACCTCAAGTTTTTCATCTAATATTAAATAAACTCCAAATCGTCCATTATGATAATATTTGTCGGGCCATTTCGAAGCGTATTTATCTGAACTTTTATCAGGAAATAAATCATAATTTTTACTTATTTCAAAACCCTCTAGTTTAGGATTTCTAAAATCTAATTCATATTTTTTTACTAATTCTTTAGCTTCTTCAATTTGCATTTTTAATATTATTTATTAATCTTAACTTAAACCTGTAAAACTCCCATATTAAATTTCTTTTCAATAGGAGCGTGGTTTGCAGCTTCAATTCCCATAGAAATCCAAGTTCTTGTATCTAATGGATTTATAACTGCGTCTGTCCAAATTCTTGCAGCTGCATAATAAGGAGAAACTTGATTGTCGTAACGCGATTTTATTTTATGGAATAATTCAGCTTCTTTTTCGGGTGTAATTTCTTCTCCACGTTTTTTTAAAGAAGCAGTTTCAATTTGTAATAAAACTTTTGCGGCAGAATTCCCACTCATAACTGCTAATTCAGCACTTGGCCAAGCAACAATTAATCTTGGGTCATATGCTTTACCACACATTGCATAATTTCCTGCGCCGTAAGAATTCCCAATTACGATTGTAAATTTTGGCACCACAGAATTACTAACTGCATTTACCATTTTTGCTCCGTCTTTTATAATTCCTCCATGTTCCGATTTAGAACCCACCATAAAACCTGTAACATCTTGTAAGAAAACTAAAGGTATTTTTTTCTGATTACAATTCGCAATAAAACGGGTAGATTTATCAGCAGAATCGTTGTAAATAACACCACCAAACTGCATTTCTCCTTTTTTTGTTTTTACTAATTTTCTTTGATTGGCAACAATACCAACTGCCCAACCATCAATTCTTGCATAACCAGTTAAAATGGTTTGTCCATAACCTTCTTTATATTGTTCAAATTCCGAATTATCTACCAAGCGCTTTATGATTTCTAACATATCATACTGTGCGTTTCTTTCTTTTGGCAGAATTCCAAAAATATCATCTTCTTTTTCTTTTGGTGGAAAAGATTCTGTTTTGCTAAAACCAGCTTTGACATAATCACCAATTTTATCAACAATAAATTTTATTTTATCCAACGCATCTTTATCATCTTTTGCTTTGTAATCTGTAACACCAGAAATTTCGCAATGTGTAGTTGCTCCACCTAAAGTTTCATTATCAATAGATTCTCCAATTGCAGCTTTTACCAAATAACTTCCAGCCAAGAAAATACTTGCAGTTTTATCTACAATTAAAGCTTCATCGCTCATAATTGGTAAATATGCACCACCAGCAACACAGCTTCCCATAACTGCAGAGATTTGTGTAATTCCCATGCTACTCATTACTGCGTTGTTTCTAAAAATGCGTCCAAAATGTTCTTTGTCAGGGAAAATTTCATCTTGCATTGGTAGATAAACTCCAGCAGAATCCACTAAATAAATTATTGGTAATCTGTTTTCAATGGATATTTCTTGCGCTCGTAAATTCTTTTTTCCTGTAATAGGAAACCAAGCTCCAGCTTTTACAGTTGCATCATTTGCAACAACAATACATTGTTTTCCTTTAACGTAGCCAATTTTTACAACCACGCCGCCAGAAGGACAACCACCATGATCTGCATACATATCTTCACCAGCAAACGCACCAATTTCAATCGATTTCGTTTTTGGGTCTAATAAATAATCTACTCTTTCACGAGCTGTCATTTTACCTTTTTCGTGTTGTTTGTCGATTCTTTTTTGACCACCACCTAATTTTACTTTGGCGAAACGTCTTTTTAAATCTGATGCTAAAAGCTTATTATAATCTTCGTTTTTATTGAAGTTGATATCCATAAAAATGTTTGTTTTTATCTGTTGCTAAAATAAGAATTTTTTAGCTGAAAGAGTTTATGATTTTCTCTACAGTATTTGCTATTTCTTTATATTTTTCTTGTTTTTCTAATCGTGAAGGTTCTGCAACTCTTTCACTACAATCTTTTACAGCGCAAGTTTCACAAGTTACGCCAACCAATTTCTTTGGAAAAGTGTTTTCATCAAAAAAGTTGAGTTTCTTTTTTAAATGTGATGATAACAACAACCCAATACTTACACTTCTGTTAATGTCTTTTTTAAAAGGATCTTTTGTTGCTGATGATAATACCAAATATTCATTTTTCTGATTTACATAAGAAGATATTTGTGCGCCAAAAGTCGATTTTGTTTTAGAATTATTTTCTAAATCTTGAATCGTTTTTAGTGATATCCAACGTCTGCAATAATGCTCATTATTTCTATTTGCATGTGGCGCTTGCTGTTGTGTAATGTGCAATTCTTTATTTAACCTAAATTCTGGCGAGTTTACTTTATGAGTAAATCGTAAGAAAAATAAGTTTTTAATATTAAAATATTTTGGTAGAATGTTTGTTAAACGTTGATAAAATGTTTCTTGAGAACAATTAAAATGATTCATTATTTTTTCTAATTCAGAAGGATTCCATTCTTCTAAAGCAAAAAAGTTGTTGAGTTTTTCAGTAATTGATTTTCTTGGAATAATTAAAGCGCCTGCAAAATAAGAGGCAATAAAGTTATTTAAAACTTGGTCGAAACTTTCGAATTTTATCCAAGGAAAAGTAAAAAGTCTGTCATTTAAAGTAAGAAAATTATAAGCTAATTCTTTAGCGTAAATGAATATTTTTTGAGCTTCAGAAATATTCTTATCAATTAATAAAGTTTTATTTTTTGCGATAAATATATTTCTTAATTCACCAAGATTATCATGTTTAGAAAGCTCATCACTGTTAATTGTGTAGCCAAATTCTTCTATTAAAATTTCTTCAAGATCATTAGAATCAATTTTTTTTGATAAATCTAAATGATATGATTCAGCAAATTTTTCTACATCATTTTCTATATCATCAAAATAATTACTGTGCGCTTCTTGGTAAGAACGTAAAGAAGCTAAAAAGAAACTTTCTCTTGTTAAATTGTAGTTCTGTGCAATTTTAATAATTGTGCTAATAAATGCATTCACTTTTGCAGGAGCGTTTGCCACAATATCTATTAAGTTGTTTTCTTTTATACCAAAAAGCTCTAAAGGAATCTCTTTTAAAATTTTTGATTGTAAAATTTCTCCAATAGGAGCAAGGTTTTTGTCCAATTTTAAAGAAACTAAATGATCGTAAGGAGTTTCTAATTTTTCTGATAAAATAAGAATTTTATCAGTTTTTGGATATTTTTTTCCTTTTTCAATTTCGTTTAAATACGATTTAGATAAACCAGTTAATTTGGCTAACCCGAAAAGAGAAAGGTTTCTTTCTGTTCTTATTTGCTTAAGTTTTAACCCGAAAATTAAGCGAATGTATTCGTCTTCTATCATCATAAAATCAAAGATAAGAATATTTAGCGAACTTGTAATAAAAAAGTTTTTTATAAATTTAGCGAACGTTCGCTTGTGGGGTTCAAAAATTATTTTTATCATTGCAGAGTAGAAATTAAAATAATCTAATTATGCAGGAAAGTATTATTACAAAAGGAATTGATTTTAAGGGATTTAAAATTGATGAGTATCAAGAGATTTTAACGGATGAGGCAAAGCTTTTTTTGTTAGAATTGCATGATAAGTTTAATGAAAGAAGATTAAAATTACTTGCGGATAGAGAAATAGAGCAAGCTTATTTTGATGCTGGGAATTATCCTTCTTTTCCAGAAGAAACAAAAAACATTAGAGAATCTGATTGGGTCTGTGCTGAAATTCCACAAGACTTATTAGATAGAAGAGTTGAAATTACAGGTCCTGTTGATAGAAAAATGGTAATTAATGCCTTGAATTCTGGAGCAAAAACTTTCATGGCAGATTTTGAAGATAGTAATTCACCAAATATTGCAAATAATTTAGAAGGTCAGATTAATTTACGTGATGCAAATAATAAGACAATTTCATTTTATAATGAGAAAAAAGATAAAACGTATACATTAAATAATGAAACTGCTACATTGTTGGTTCGTCCAAGAGGTTGGCATTTAAATGAAAAGCATTTTGTAGTAGATGAGCAAGAAATGTCTGGTTCTTTGGTTGATTTTGGGCTTTATTTTTTTCATAATATTAAAACATTACAAGAAAATAATTCTTCAACCTATTTCTATTTACCAAAATTAGAGCACTATTTAGAAGCGCGTTTATGGAATGATGTTTTTGTATTTGCACAAAACTATTTGTCAATTCCGCAAAAGAGTATAAAAGCGACTGTTTTGGTAGAAACAATTACAGCAAGTTTTCAGTTAGATGAAATTATTTATGAATTAAAAGATCACATGGCAGGTTTAAACTGTGGACGTTGGGATTATATTTTCTCTTACATCAAAAAGTTTAAAAACCATGCTAATTTTATGGTGCCAAATAGAGATCAGGTTACTATGAGTTCTCCTTTTATGAAAGCATATTCTTTAAAAGTAATACAGAGTTGTCATAAAAGAAATGTGCATGCAATGGGAGGAATGGCTGCTCAAATTCCGATTAAAAATGATGAAAAAGCAAATGATTTAGCATTTGCAAAAGTATTTTCAGATAAAGAACAAGAAGTAAAAAATGGACATGATGGAACTTGGGTTGCGCATCCAGGATTGGTAAAAGTAGCAATGGATGTTTTTAATGAAAATATGTTAACTAAAAATCAAATTCATGTAAAAAGATTTGATGTAAATGTTACTGAAACTGATTTAGTAGAAATGCCAAAAGGAACGATTACTGAAGATGGAATTAGGAAAAATATAAACGTTGGTATTTTGTACATAGAAAGTTGGTTGCAAGGAAATGGAGCAGCTGCTTTGTATAATTTAATGGAAGATGCAGCAACAGCAGAAATATCTAGAACGCAAGTTTGGTTGTGGCTTCAAAATGGAATTACAATAAATAATGGTGAAACTTTTAATATAGAAACTTATGAAAAATTCAAACATCAAGAGATTGAAAAAATTAAAAATTATGTTGGTGAAAATAGATTCAATTCTGGTCAATTCGAGAAAGCGATACAGTTATTTGACCAGCTTGTTTTAACGGAAGATTATCAAGAGTTTTTAACTCTGGAAGCATATAAATACATATAAAAAAGTGTCTCGCAACTACGGCAATAGATTGCGAGACGTAATTATCAAAATTCACAAAAAACCTTAATAATTAAAAAGCAAAATTATGAAAAATTTAGCACAAAGTAATTATAGTTCAGCATTAGAAACTGTAAGAAATTTAAAAGCAAAATATGGCAACTCTTGGAATGCAATAAATCCAGAAAGTGCTGCAAGAATGGTAACTCAAAATCGTTTTAAAACAGGTTTAGATATTGCTAAATACACAGCTGCTATTATGAGAAAAGATATGGCAGAATATGATGCGGATTCGTCTAATTATACACAATCTTTAGGTTGTTGGCATGGTTTTGTGGCACAACAAAAAATGATTGCTGTTAAAAAACATCATAAAACAACTAATAAAAGTTACTTGTATCTTTCTGGTTGGATGGTTGCAGCTTTGCGTTCGGAATTTGGGCCATTACCAGATCAATCTATGCATGAAAAAACTGCTGTACCTAGTTTAATTGCAGAAATTTATGATTTCTTACGACAAGCAGATGCAATAGAATTGAACGATTTATTCAGGAGATTAGAAAATGGTGAAGATGTACAGGATCAAATAGATAATTTTGAAACTCATATTGTGCCAATTATTGCAGATATTGATGCTGGTTTTGGAAATGAAGAAGCAACTTATTTACTAACTAAAAAAATGATTGAAGCTGGAGCTTGTGCAATTCAGATTGAAAATCAGGTTTCTGATGCAAAACAATGTGGTCATCAAGATGGAAAAGTTACAGTTCCTCATGAAGATTTTATAGCAAAATTAAATGCTATTAGATATGCGTTTTTAGAATTAGGAGTAGAAGATGGAATTATTGTAGCAAGAACAGATTCTGAAGGAGCAGGTTTAACGCAAAAATTACCAGTAAGTCAAGAAACTGGAGATTTAGCTTCGCAATATTTAGCTTTTGTTGAAGCTGAAGAAATTGCAGTTGATGATGCAAAACAAGATGATGTTTTATTAAAAAGAGATGGTAAATTAGTTCGTCCAGTAAGATTGCCAAACGGTTTGTACAAATTTAAAGAAGGTTCTAATATAGATAGAGTTGTGTTAGATTGTGTTACAAGTTTACAAAATGGTGCAGATTTATTATGGATTGAAACTCCAACACCAAATGTGAAACAAATTGCTCACATGGTAAATCGAGTAAAAGAAATTATACCAAATGCAAAATTGGTTTATAACAATTCTCCATCTTTTAATTGGACATTAAATTTCCGTCATCAAGCGTATGATGATATGCTTGCAGAAGGTGAAAACATGACTGCTTATGATAGAAACAATTTAATGGATGCACAATATGATGGTTCTGAATTGTGTCATAGAGCAGATAGAAAAATTAAAACTTTTCAAAAAGATGGGGCAAGAGAAGCTGGTATTTTTCACCACTTAATTACGTTGCCAACTTACCATACAACAGCATTACATATGAATGATTTAACTGAAGGTTATTTTGGGGATGAAGGAATGTTGGCGTATGTAAAAGGTGTTCAAAGACAAGAAATTAGAAAAGGAGTTTCATGTGTAAAACACCAAAGAATGGCAGGTTCTAATCTTGGTGATGATCATAAAACATTCTTTGCTGGTGACAAAGCTTTGAAAGCTGATGGAGCAAAAAATACTTCTAATCAATTCGAAGTTAAAGAAACAACAGTAACTGTTAGAGGAAATATAGGAAAAGTTGCTTAAAATTTCAATCAAAAAAAATCTCTTTGAAAATTTCAAAGAGATTTTTTTCTATTTCCTCAACAGTGAGAAATGTCCTTTTTTAAGTACTTGTTGTTTTGTAGGGTCTGCAGGAATTAGCTGTACATTATACCAATAATCATCAGAAGAAAGTACTTTTCCATTATAAGTTCCGTTCCAACCTTGACTGTCTATAGGAATTTGTGCCACTAATTTTCCATATCTATCAAAGATATTAATACTCGCATTCGGGTAAAAATCTTTATTAGCACCTTTTACTACCCAAGTATCATTTTTTCCATCACCATTTGGAGTAAAGAATTTTGGAAATTGAATTACAGAAATCTGAAGAGTTTCATCAGCTATACAACCATTTTTATCATTTACAATAATTGTGTAAACACCACCTTCTAGATTTTCAAATAAGGGTTCGTCTTGAAAACCAGCAAACGGAATTCTCTCTCCATTATCATCATTTCTAATGGCAAATTGATAATCTCCTTTCCCTAAAGAATTTTTTATAGTATCAATAAAAATTGAAATATTATCTTGAGAACCAATATTGTTAGATTCGTCAATAATAGTTACATATTCTTCTAACAAAGTCGCTTTTTCCGATTCTTTTACATAGATAGTTCTGCTTCTACTACAAGTAGTTGTAGTATTTGTGGCTTTTACAGTGTATTCTCCGCCTTTATCTACAATTTGAGTTTGGTCAGTTCCTAAAACAGTTCCGTTTTTATCTGTCCATTCATAATCATAACCACTTGCAGGGTTTTCAGCTTCTAAAATATGAGGTGTTGTGTAGTTTAAACAAAGAATTTGAGGATTGTCTGGGTCTTCTCCAGTTACCGTAAATTCAGGTAAAGGAATAATATTTATTTTGAATGATAAACGAGTGTGCACACAAACAACAGGTGTGTTTTTTGTGTTTTCTACACGTACATAAATGGTTTGATTGTTTATGGAGTTTTCAAATTTATCTTCGTCTAAAGCTAATGTTTTATCACCAGATTCAGCTTCAGCTAAAGAGGTGTAAAAAGTAACATCGAAATCAGGGAATTCTGCAGGTTGATAGTTTGCAAGAATTTCTGGTATTTTATTTTTTAATGAAATATCTCCATTTCTACCATTGGTATCATCCATTTCTGTGTCAGTTGTGTTGTCACAATCTGTATAGTCAGAGATATTAATAGGGATATTAGGTTCAGGATAAATCAATAATTGATAAGTAGAAAAGACAGATCTACACATGTTACCACCTTGATCTATAACCGCAAAGAAAATGGTTTGTATTCCTGGATCATCTGTATTAAAATCAGAAGGAAAAGCAGTTTGCGAAGGATTGTTTTGAAAATTACTAGGATTTGTAATTTCAGGAGTTCCATCTACAGCATGTTGTTGAGTAGCATAATAAGCAACTCTATGATTTGTTCTTCCGTTTAAGATTTCAATGTTTTTAGAAGTTAAATCTATGCTTTGTGCAATTCTATTTCTAGGATCACTATCAGTAGGAGTTGCCACATCACAAACAGCAAGAGGTGTAATTGTGTTAGAAACCTCTGGAATAGGATTTACAATTATTTTAAAAGAAATAGCTGTGTTTTTACATTGTGGATTAGCGTTTCTATCTAATACACGCACAAAAATAGTTTGTTCGCTAATATCTCCAGCAGTAAAGCCTGCCTGAGCAGTGTTTCTAAAGTTAGTATCGTTTGTAATTCCTGTGGTTGTAACATCATCTGCATCGTTTTGAGAAGTGTGAAATGTTACAATATAATCTGCTTCAGTTTGTGTTGTACCCAAAATTGTTGGTACATTATCTCTTAAGTTAATGTTGATGTTTTCTCCATCTGTTGTGTTTCCAGAAAGGGCATCATCACATAGTTCTAAATCAGCAACAGGATTTGCTAATGGAATGGCATTTACTTGTAAATAAATTCTACCCAAACCTTCACAATCGTTGTTAGATTTGCTAATTAATTTATAAAAAATAGGAAATCTATTTCCGGTTGTATTGGGTATATTTTTGTTTCTATATTGAGAAATGTTTTGTGTTTCTCTAATTTTATTGATAGATTTTGTTCTATCATCTTCAGTTTCGTAAAATTCTACTTCTACATCTGGGTCAGTTGTAATTTGACTTGGAGCAATGCTGAAATCGAAATTAGTTATTCCATCGGTATCAGAATTTGCAGTTGTATCATTTCCATCTTCATCTAAAAAATCATCACAAGAAATAAATGTTTCTTCATACGGTTCATTAGGTGTAAAACTTACGGTTAAATTAATTTTTGAAATAGCAAAACATCCAAATTCTGATATTGTTCTAACCCAAGCTTCTCCAGTTGTATCAACAAAATAACTTGTTTTATCTGTAACTTCTGGGGTTCCAGAAATAGCATCTGTTTCTGTTTCAAAATATTGAAATGTATCTTTAGGGTTGTCAGAAATATTTTCTTCAACCAGGGTTAAATTAAAAGTTGTTTGCTTGTCTGGGTCAGAATCACATTGTTTTAATTCTGTTGGATTTTCTTTAGGAATTGGTAAAGGGTTTACTGTTAAAGTTATTGAATTTGAAATAAAATTACAGCTATTTCCATTTCTGTTTAATACAACTCTGTATTGATTGTTATTAAAAGTTAATGGAGTACTTATGATTTGCAATGCAGTTGAAGTTGCTCCATTGTAAACGGAATTGTTGTTTACATTGTTCCAAGTTGTTGTATCTGTAGAAACTTGCCACTGAAACCCATCCGCATTAGAATCTATAGTGATGTTTGAGGTTGAGTTTTCGCAAAACGTAAAATCGTTAAAAGGAGTATTTATGACAATTGGGGCAGAAGTTGTATAATTTGCGTTAGGATTTGTATATCCATTAACGGTATTTATAACTTTTCCATTTGTATCAACTTGTAAGGGAATGTTACCTAAAATTCCATCGTCATTTTCGTCTGTAAAACCAGCTTCTATAACATCATTACAATTATCATTATCAGCATCTAATTCAAGAAAATTAAAATTATTGTCTGCATCTGTATCAGTAATTATGTAGTTGATAGAAAGCGTTTTATTATCTGGTGTAGTTTCTAAATTATCTGCCAAGCCGTTTGCGCCAATTAAGGTGTTTGCATTGTCTACAATTCCGTCGAAATTGGTATCTAAATTATGGCCAGCTTCAGTAGAATCGTAAATACCATCATTATCTGCATCTAAATCTAAATAATTTAAAACGCCATCATTGTCAGTGTCATTTGCTGTTTCAATAGCATCAGGAATACCATCATTATCAGCATCTAAATCGAACATATCTTCGATTCCGTCATTATCAGAATCTCGAGAAAAACAAGTCAATAATAGGTTTCCATTAAAAATAGAGGTTGCTGATATTGAATTCGATTTGTGTTCAAAAGTAATATTATTAACTTGATTTGCTACAAACTTAAACGGAGTTGTTCCCGTAGGAGAAGGGTTGAATGTAAAGTGAATTTCTGAAGCAGAAATAGTTGTGATTCCTGATTCGAAAATACCATCGAAATTAGTGTCAACTAGTAGGTTGTTGTCTGGGTCTAAAAGTGTAATGTTTTTATTGTTAGGTCCAATTTTTACGATAAAAAACTCTCCATTTACAATAGTATGATTTGCACCAGAAGCTTGTGTGAGTTCAAAATTAATGTTCTGGGTGAAGTTTAATTCGTATTTTAAATTAGAAATATTTTCTGCATTTAAAGTAGAAACAAAATTACCATCTGGTTGGCCAGAAAAAGTGTTTGCTGTGCCAGAAGAGTTTTGTGAAAAACTACTTGATATAATTGTAGAGTTTGTAGAATTGTCTTGAAAGGTAATGCTTGGATTATTAATATCTGTAATATTTATATTGGCATTTCCGATAGATTCATCGCAATTTAAGATTCCGTCATTGTCAATATCATCATCTAAATTGTCTATTATAGTATCTCCATCATAATCATCTGGACAAATACTAACTGGTACTTCTATCGATTCAAAATCAGACATTGTACAAATTATGGTTGCTTTTAGTTTGTATTTACCTGGTTGAGTTGGTTTTAAAGTTGGGGCAGTTACACCAGTTGCAATAAAACCACCACCAGTTTCATCGTCGTAAAACCACTCAAACGTATCAAATAAATCTGTATTTGCGGCTTTTAAAGTTACATTTGGTATGCAGTTTCCAAGTGCAGAAACTGTTGCGTCGAAATTAATTTCTGGAGCAGAAGGAAACCCAGAATAAAAACTACCAGAAGTTGCGGCACCATTTTGATTAAAATAAGCACAATACAATTCCTCGCTACTTTCAATAGAAATGTTTCCAGTTAAATTTGTTACTTTATAAGTAACGTAATTTGCGTTTCCATCAACATCAAAAGGCCCTGATGTAGAGAAATTTGCAATTGGTTGTGAGTTTATATTTACAGTTGCACCTTTGTTAGTAACAATTGTAATTCCACCTGTAAAAGTGGTAGTTCCAATACTTTCTATATTTGGTATGTTATCTACTTTTCCTCTGTTTTCGCAACTTAATGGTGGTACAAAAAACAAACCTTGGTTTGCTTCACTTGTGTTTGCTCCAATTCCTTGATATGCAAAAACAGGTTTGGAAGTTTGTACATGCATATTGCCATTAGCGTTAAAATTATCACCTTCTATAACAAAATATTCGCCAGCATTTATGGTTGATGTAACTCCGTTTCCATTAATATTAATAGTAGTGTTATCTTCATGAGCAACTATTAAAGCATTTTCCCAACCATCAGAACCATCACCTTTTACAAAAATATATTCAGAGCCAATTTTAGAGACATCTACAATTTGATCAATTCCATAATCTCTTCCTCCACCATTATGAAAACTTCCATTTGCAGAACCAATATTTACAACTATTTCTTTGTCTGAAGTAACTAAAGTACCAATTAAAGCATCTCTATTTATTGTATTGTCTGCAGCATTAGTTGCCACAACATAACTTTCTCCTTCATTTAATATAATGTTAGAAATTGGTAAGGCTCCTGAATAATTTTTGATTGATATTCCTGCTGGCAAATCATCGAAATTAACCACCGTATTATTTTCTGAAGCCATTACAGAAATGAAGTTTAGGTAATTTGTTTGCGGATTTTCATTGGTAAACATTCCTGCTCTAAAAGTTTTACCTAAAGCTGAAGAACCTTTACTAATTAAAGCCCCAGCTTGTGCTCCACCACCAGCAGAAACTCTTATGGAAACATAAATAACGTCTTCAGCTTCAATTATATATCCTTTGTCTGTAAATACAACACTTGTTTGTCTTGAATCTACAAACAACTGACTGTCTCCATTTCCAATAGCTATTTCTTGCGGACTTGTGCTAGAAACTACACCTGTAATATCATTTGTCGGAAAACCTACTTGTTTTATTCTAAATGAAACATTCTGGTTACTTGGTGTAGAAATGTAAAAGAATTGATCTTCAGGATTTGCATTTCCTGTTTCCGCGTAAGTTAAGGGCGGTATAAAATGTTTTTTACTTAATTGAGCATTTATATGTTGAAAACTTAATAAACCAAAAAGGAATAATAAAAAGAAAGAAAAGTTATTTTTTAACATTGAATTTTTAATTAAGTATAACTGGCTAAAAATAGTGAGAAATTCATAAGAATTTAATAAACTTTTAAAATTATTAGACTTTTTGTAACAATTAATGTTTAATTGCTACATATAATTAAAGCAAAACTTCTTTTTTCTGAAAAAAATTAACGAAATTGCTTCACTTAAAAAATTGTTCAACTTAAAAAACTAAATACATATGGCTGATGACTTTGACTTATTAGAAACAAACTCTACTCAAAAAACTGAAAAAGTAGATGTTAATTGGGGAAAAGCGATTGATACAATGAAATCTAAATTGTCTCAAGAAGAAGATCCAGAAAAGCGTCAAAAAATATTAAATGCAACGTTAGATGATGTTGTAGATATGGCAAAACAAGACAGAAGTACATTGTTAGATGCCATTAAAGATTTAACTGATTATCAAGATGAAGTTGGTATTAAATTCGAAGGTTTTTCAGCTTTAAATGCAGAAGAACAAAAGGTTATTGACGATGCACAAAAAGCATTAGAAAGAGCAAGAATCGAATTAGAAGACGCAAAAAACAAACCAGATACTTGGTGGAATAATTTGTGGGGAAGAAAATCGAAGATTAAAAAAGAAGAAGCAGAATTTGCACAAGCAGAAAAAACAAGGGCAGGTGCAGATAATAAAGCAAAAGCATTGTTTCAAACAAGAATTGAAAGTGCAGATATTCAAACTTTATTGGGCGAACTTTCTTTTAAATCTCAAGCTGCAGTTACACGTTTAAAAAACAGAGAAGTAGAGATTAAAGAAGTAGAAGAAAAACTAAAAACGGCGATTGTAGAAGCTTCAAAAAATCATACAAAAGCATTAGAAAAGAAGAAGGAAGTAGAAGATAAATTAGAAGAGCAATATGCACTTTTAAAACAATCTCGCCAAGAATTAGACGAAATTGCTGACAAGCAATCTACAGCCTATTCAGAAGCAATCGGAAAAGTAACAACGATTGAGCAAAAAGTAGAGGAATTAGAAGGGTTGAAAAACGCTTATACAACTTTGGCTGCCAGTAAAGATAGTTTTGTGCACAAACACAATTTAACGATAAAAGTATTAACTTCTTTACGTTCTAATTTACAAACGCACAGAGCAAAATTAAAGTCAGATACTGAAGAAAGGCTAAAATATTACGATGGTTATATTGTTGCGTTAAAAGCAAGAACAGACCAAGAATTCGCAGCTATTTTAGAGCATTTAGGTGTGAAAACAGACGAACATATTGGTGAAACCTTGGCTTCTATGCATTCTGCGAGTGCAAGAGCGCGTCAAGATATGATGGAAAATATTCCAGTTCATGAGAAAGTTATGAAAGGTGTTTACAGTACGTATGCAGAGGCTTTACATGAAATACGTGAAAAAGATATCGACATTCAAAAGAACTTTGCAGACAGATATGGAATCGACATGAAAGAGATTTTCGAGGACTATTACAAAGCAGATGCAAACGCACCTTCTGGAAATGATGACGAACCAGCTGCAGCTCCAAAAAAGGAATCTTCTAACGATGATTTGTTAGGATAGAAGTATTCAGTCAGCAGTCTCCAAGTTAACAGTCAGTTTTTGACTGAAGACTGCCTGCTGAAGACAGCCGACTAATAAGGGCGTTACCTTCTTTTTTTGAAATACAAAAAGAAGGTCAGGCTTTCCGCTTAAATCTTTTTTCAAAAAAGAAAAAAGGATAACGCTTCAATCCTTAACGCAAACATATTTGCCAGCCAATTTTAAATTGAATAGCTAAAAGAATTTCAACTAAAAAAATGATTACAACACCTTTAGATTCTGCACTTTTAGACTCAAAAGAACAATACGTTTTTTATCACAAAATGGTAGATTTCGTATTAAAAGAATTGATTGTAAGCGTTCAGCAAGAAAAATTATGCAGTCAGCAAGAACTGTTGATTTTTAAGCAATATTCAGATTTACTTTTATATTCCATTGAAGCCATGCGTATTAAATATATGTATGATGAGGAAGATAATATGAAAGTCGATTTAACAGATTCTGGTTTTCCTAATTATTTGGAGTTCCGTTTTTTGTACAACGATTTAGAATTAAAAAACGAATACATTCACAAATTAACAGATACAGTTTCTTTAAAAGAAGAATTTTTAGACACTTTATTAAAGAAAAAACAGCCTGTTAGAAGAGATAGATTGTTTCAAGCATCTTCAATTGTATATTATAAATCAGTAAATCAAAAATTTATTTTTAACAGATTTGTACAAGGTAAAATCATAAATGCTCCAAAAGGAAGCAATGCAGATTTAATGACAAGTTGGAGCTTTTACGATGTGAGTCATAACAGACCATTTATTTGTTATTTGTATTTTAATTACGATGGAAAACGAATTATGGATGAAAAAGAAAACATCTATAAAGTATTGAAAGAGAGCGCAGATAGACAAATGCCTTTAGATACAATGGCGTATAATATTGATAGAAAACTACCAAATATTCAGCCAAAACATATCAAAAGAATCGATTTAGGGCCTTTTCATAATGTATTTGCAAAAGACGAAAACAAAATAACTCATGCTATTTTAACTGGAATTTCAAAAAAAGAAATTCCTTTAGAATCGTATGCATTATCCTTAAAAATAGATGAGGTTTTTTCTGGAGAAACATTTACTGAAGGTGGTTTTTTCTCGAAACAAACCATGCAAAAATGGAGCGATGTAATCAAACAAAGATATGTTTTTGCTCCACATAGAATTATTCAATTATTGCACAATCAAACGCCTGAAGTATTGCATAAATTGGCGAAAAGTCCGATTGAATTAGCAAGTTTAAAAATTGACAAAATATAAAGTATAGAGTAGCAGTAGCAGAATTCAACTGCTTACTGAAACTGTAAACTGAAAACTAAAAAAATGGAACACAACTCAACTTTCCCAATAAAACAAAACGAATTAGACATGCTTCGAGACGAAGCTTCTGGTTATTTAAAATCTATTCAATGGGAACAAAGTAATAGAGCAAAAAATAAAGATAAAGAC
The DNA here is from genome assembly GCF_014352875.1 of Polaribacter pectinis. Classification (NCBI taxonomy): domain Bacteria; kingdom Pseudomonadati; phylum Bacteroidota; class Flavobacteriia; order Flavobacteriales; family Flavobacteriaceae; genus Polaribacter; species Polaribacter pectinis. The sequence goes on along the minus strand of NZ_CP060695.1, from coordinate 1,531,559 downwards.
GCGAAAGACGATTCAATTTTATTGTATTTGTCAAGAGCGAATAGCGGAAGTAACGTAGAAATCACCTCTGTTTCTAAAACTATTTTAGGCTTAAAAAAGCGATTATTGCCAGATTCTATTGCAATTCCTGTGTATTTGAATCAGACTTTGTATGCTGTTCAAGAAGGAATTACTTTAGGAATTTGGATAAAAGATAGTTATTACGATGCATCTGGTTTATCGAGTTTAAACGAACGAAAATCGGCTTTAGATAATTCAGGAAAAAGAGAATACGAAAGCAAATTACAAACAGCAACTGCGTTTCAATTATTTGCAACTGCGTATAAAATTTTACACGATTTAAAACCTCATGCTTCAGACGATTTATCTGTAATGAAGCAGAAATTTGCAGGAATTCCTGAAGTATCTTTTACTTCACCATTAAAAGGAATTGCGTGTGCATTATTTTATTTTGATAAATATTTAGGACATCCAGATATTGTAAAAACGGATAAAGATGTTATCGATTTTACAGTCGTTTATTTTGAAGCATTTATTGATGAAATTCAGCTTCGAAAAAGCACGTTAGAATATGTAGAAACAATTGTAGATAGAACTTATAAATTAGAAAACAGCGATTTTGCAGTTTCAGGTTGGGACAATGTTTTTGCTGGAACCGCAAAAAGTGTTGAGTTTAATAAAATTCAGTTTGAGCAGATTGTAGGGAATAAAGATGCAAAACATTTTGCACGTAGATTAACAGAAAGAATGTTGAGCTACGATTTTGATGCGAAGAAAAATCCGTTTCAAGAATTAGGAGGTTTTATGCCAGTTTTTATGGGGTATGGAATTCCAGGAACAGGAAAAAGTATGTTAATTGCGGCCATTGCAACGCGTTTAAAAGAACACTCAGATAATTTAGATATTCCGTTTTTGTTTCACCCAATGCCAGATACTTTAATTAGTACTTTTCAAGGAGGTTCTGCAGAAAAAATGGTGGAGTGGATGAAGCCAATGCAAGATCCAACAAAATTAATTTTTGCGCCAATTGACGATGCAGAAAATAATTTACAAGAAAGAACTGCACAAGGAGTTTCAGCAGGTGTTAAAGAAGTAATTGGTGTTTTCTTACGTTATACAGAAGGCGCTTATGCAGTAAATTATGGAAATTCTTCAATAGGTTTATTTACGAATTTACCAGAAATGTTAGATAAAGCTGTTATTTCTCGTGTGCAAGGAAGATTCAAAATTGATGGAGCAAGAACTGAACACGACTTTTTAGACCAAGATTATATTTGGTGGAAGAAATTTGATAAAACAATTCCAGATTTTGTGAATATGCAAAACCCAGAAAATTATCAATATTTAAAAGACCAAGGTTTGGCAAAAAGTATGGGAGAAATTTTAGATTCGGCAGGAAAACCTTCCGAAGAAAGAGTTTTACAAGCCTATGATAAAGCTGAAAAGTTGCATAAAACGAATCATCATTTATTTTTTGCGAGTTTGTACAAAGAAATTCAGCAAATATTTCCTTTTTTCTCTTCAAGAGATGTGCGTAATATTCAATCTGCAATTTCATTACGATTAACAGATTTCGATTTAGAAAAAGATTGGTTCGAAAACCCTGAAATATATTTCAAGAAAGATTATGAAACCAAGTTTAATATGTTGCAAGAATTGATGAAAAGTAACATGAAAGGTTTAGATTTTTCAGAAATTAGGAGACAAGAAGTTGTGCGTTATTTAGACAATGTTGCAACGATTGCAGATACAGATTTCAAGAGAAAAGTAGATAGTAGAGTGAATCAATTAAATATTGATTTGGAAGCGAGAAAAACATTTGGAGGTGACAGATAATAAAATCAAAAATGTAACATCAAAAGTACTTTCCAATATTTGGGCAAAGTTAGAGCAAGTCAGTTTCGATTTTACTTTCAAAAACGGAAAAACTGAACGTTTAACACACGAAGTGTATGGAAAAGCAGATGGAGTTGCAGTTTTATTATACAATCCATCAACAAAAAAGGTTGTTTTATCGAAGCAATTTAGAATACCAATGTATGTTGCTGGTATTAAAAACGGATTTTCGATAGAAGTTGTTGGGGGTTCAATTGATAAAAAAGAATTACCAGAAGCAAGTGTAATCAGAGAAACAAAAGAAGAAATTGGTTACAATATTTCTGAAATCGAAAAAGTAACTACTGTTTTTTTATCACCAGGATTAATGAGAGAGCAAGTCCATTTATATGTTGCAAAATATACAAATGAAGACAAAGTTGAAAAAGGAGGAGGTTTAGCAGAAGAAAGTGAAGAAATTACAGTTTTAGAAACTTCTTTTGATGAAGCTTTAAAAATGATAGAGAACAAAGAAATTATAGATGCAAGAACAATTATGTTGTTGTATCATTTGAAAGTAAAAGGATTAATTTAAAAAGACGTTTGTCATTCCTGCGTAGGCAGGAATCCATAAAAAGTATAATTTAGATTCCTGCCTTCGCAGGAATGACAAAAAAGAATATGCAAAAACTAAAAAAAGCCAATTTATACAGAAGCGAACTAATTCCCATCAGTGGAAAATTAGTAGAACGTTACAATAAATGTTTGTTGAAATTAGGTTTTTCAGCGACAAAACTCACCAATTTTTCAATTGATGGAGTTGGTTGGAGCCCAGAAATTGCCCAAGAAAAAAAGGAAGCTTTTTATTTAAATAATGGCGAAGCAAACACACACGCAATTATCATAACTCCATTACAAAAAGGATTACCAGTTTACAATCCGTTTCATTCTTTTGACAGAGAAATGATGAAAACTGTTTTTAGAAAACACGGAGATAAAATAAATAATATTACAAGAGATTCAGCGATTTGTGTAGACTTTGATCAAAATATAGATACATTTTACGAGCCTTTAGATGTATTAAAATATAAAGAAGTCAACATTAAATTTCATTTAATAAATAATTTAGATGTTGCAAAAGCAGAACAATTAAAACTGATTGAAATCTTTAACGAGGACACAAATTTCATTGATGAAAATTTACATCAGAAATTATTGGCATCTGCAAAAAAATATGGTGATTTAAGAGAAAGAACTTTAGATTTAGAATCGGTTTCTTTTACATCAGATTCTTTCTACACGAAAGCATTTGGAGGAATATTTGTTTTAAGAGATTTTGTAAAACCCATCTTAATTTTCGAAAAAGAAGAAACCTATAAAGAAGCCATAAACGACACAACGTATGATGTCTTAATGTATCATATTTCTCATAAAGAATTAATTGAAAGACTGTTAAGTTACGATGTAATTGAGTTCGATTTAAACGAAGAAGTTTCAGGAAAAAGATATGATAGAATCAAAAAATACATTTTTTCAGAATATTTAAAAGAAACGAATCATCCAGTAAAAGATGTTTTAGAAGATCCAATTTTATTTAAAAGTTATTTGAATAAAATAGATATACAAGCACGTAAAAAAGTGATGGGTTTAGAACTTTTTCTCCAAAAGAAAGAGATTTCAAAAACATTAAAAGCGAAAGATATTTTAGACGACGAATTATTTGTCGCTTTAAATAAACCACATTCATCTTTAAAACCTGCAAACCAAGATTTAATTTGGTATTTGTTGGTAAACATTGCACCTAAAGATGTTTTGTTTTTATATTGGTATGACAAAGAACAGTTTTATGAGCGATTCGAAACGTTAGACGAATCTGTTCAAGATTGGATTGTAGAAACAATTTGTAACAATTTTTAAAAAAAATAGACTTATATTATAAGAACACTAAACTTTAAAATTATGACATTAGAACTCATTATATTTATCGCCTCAATTGTATTCGGAATCATTATTTATTGGAGAGAATCACAAACCAATAGAGTATATAGATTCTTTAATAAATTAATGAATTCGAAAGAGTTACAGATGAAAACTACAGATAAAAAAGGTTTTGTTTATGAGCAAAGTTTTCTTTTAAGATTGGTGTTTATAGTATCATTTTTCTTGATTGGAATTTTAATCACACGTTTTTTAATTCCGATTGATTTAGCAACAATTTCATTATTTGCTTCTATGATTTTCGGAACATTAGTAGGAACGTATTTAGCAGGGTTTATCTTTAAATCATCAGCAATTATAGATGAACAGTCAGATTCTTTAGAAGATAAATTCAACGATGTTGTAGAAAAAGGAAAAGATTTTATAGAAGATTTAAAAGGAGAAGAGCCAGTTGCAATTAAAAAAGCACAAGAAGAAATAGAAAAGCCAAAAGTAGAAGAGAAGAGCGCAAGAGAACGTTTAAAAGACAAAGGATTGCTTTAAGTATTCAGTTTTCAGTTAAAAAATATTTGTGAATTCGTGGCAAAAAAGTAAAAGAAATGATAAAAAATTATTGGAATAAAGGATCAAAACAGAAAAAGAGAGTCATCATATTTTCTTTAATTATAATAGCATTATTGTTTTTTTTAAGAGACGATTATCAACCAGCATTGTTGTTTTTTAGAAAGTTCATATTTATAATTTTATTGTGTTTTACTGTTTTATATTTCGGATTAAGAAAATTCCGAAAATCTGCAAGTACAGGAAGTAGAATAGGAATTTTGTTTCTATTAGCACTTTTTTTTGGAGCAATTTATTACGTAGGTTTTCAACAGAAAATGTACAACTACATGCAGACTTACAATGTATTTAACGATTTAAAAAGAATTGAAATTGTAGAACTTCCATTAACTCAAAATGAGAGAATTCAACCTTTAAGAAATATTTTTTCGATGGCTAACGAATCCGTTGGCGAAACCAAAGATGTTTCTTTACCACATTTGGTTAGAGTAGATGGAAACAATCAATGGACAATGGCAATTCAGCCCACAGAAAAATATTATTGGCAAGGTTTAAAAGACAATACAGAAGAAGTTTTTTCAGTGTCAAGTACAACTCCTTTTCCAAGATTTTCGAGCGAAAATAGAATTCCAGTCACTTTTTCAATTGGCGAATCTTTAAAATTCAGCAGAAATACTTACAATGCAGTTGTTCAAAGATTAAACCCTTGGATGTTGTTCAATTACGAGCCAAGTGACACATTTTACATGAAAAACGACAAAGGTGCTTGGGTTCAAGTTGTGAGTTTAATAAAGTGGAGAGGATTCTTTTTTCCATATCCAACTTTTGGTGGAGTAATGGTTGTTGAAAATGGCGAACATAATTTCAATGATTATTTAGAGCGAATAACCATCGGAAAAGGAACCTATATTTCACCAGAAGAAATGAAAAACTACGAATATTTGACAAAACAAAATACATTGTCTGAAAAAGTTTCTCGTTTACAAGCCGAATCTTTAAAGTTTTTAGCAGGTTTTTCAGATCCATTACCTTGGAATATGAAAAGCGCAGTTAAGATTCCAGTGGCTCCAAAAGACCAAAATGCACAACCTTATGTAACCGATTTCGATTTTTCTGATACAAAAATTGGCGCATTTAGCGGGTTGTATCATTGGTTTGGTTTAGAGCCAGTTGGCGAAGAAAGAACCAGTTTAAGTTACAGTGTTTTTATTCCTGCAGATGGTACTGATAAGTTTTATTATTACGATCACGCATCAAAAAAACAAGGTTATGCAGGCGTTTCTGCGATGCCTTTAAAAGTAAAAGAATCTAAAAAAGAATACGATTGGAACGCGAATTCTCCAGTTGAATTCAGACCATATATTAAGAATATTGCAGGTAGAAAGCGCATGTTCTTTTTAGGGACAGTTTCTACGATTAGTACAAACAATCCCAATCAGTTTGATGGTTCTGCAACACCAGATTTAGCTTTGGTAGACAGCGAATACAGAGATGTTGTTTGGATCAACGCAAAGAAACCAAGTACTTGGAACGAGGAAGTTTATAATCAATTAAACGAAGCGTGGAGAACCAGTGAAGGAGAAAATATTTATTTCGAAAAAGAGCTGACAGTTATAGAAAAAAATCAGGCAATATTAGATTCCATTCAACTGATTTCTAAAAAGGAAAAGAACGTTAAAGAAATTCAGCGTCTTCAAAAACAGATAGATTCTATTCGTATTAATCAATAATTTTTTTTGAAGCTATTTCCTGCTTTCCATTATATCTTTTTTTGAAGAAAAATCAAAAAAAGGATGCCATTTCAATCAGGGCTAAACTTGTTTGTAAACCATATTACTTATTAATAAACCCTTCAGAATCTATTATCTGAAGGGTTTTTAGTTTTACAGAAATAATCAAAACAAATACATCATATTCCATAGAATTATATTCCTTGGAAAATAAATATTTATTTCGTAACTTTGTATTCAATTTAAAACCAATCGAAATGAAAACAAACAAAATAGTTTATTATATAAGTACGGGTTTATTAACTTTATTAATGCTTTTTTCTGCAGGAATGTATATTTTTAATCACGCAGAAGTAGCAGGAATGTTTGCCAATTTTGGGTATCCAACTTATATTATTTATCCATATGCAATTGCAAAACTATTAGGATTAACAGCAATATGGTTCATAGGAAACAAAACATTAAAAGAATGGGCTTATGCAGGTTTTTTCTTCGCATTTATTTTTGCATTCTTCGCACATTTTATGATTGGAGATGGAGAACAAATGGGAGCAGTAGTTGCAATGATACTATTAATAGTTTCATATATATTCAATAAAAAAATAAATAATGTCAGATAACACAAATTCAAAAGTAGTTTTAACTACCAAAAAATATTTAGCAGAAGCAAAAATGAGAAATCATTTTGCAGTAATAGACGAACCCGTAAATGTTGGTGGAGATGATAATGGGCCAACACCAGTAGAATATTTATTAACTGCAATTGGTGGTTGTGTTTCTATCACATTAAGAATTTATGCAGAAAGAAAAGGTTGGGATGTTGGAGAAATCACAGTAAATGTTTCACAAATAAAAGACGAAAATGGAACTCATTTAAGTGAAGAAATTTCATTCGAAAAAGAAATAGATGAAGATCAAAGAAAACGTTTGTTAGTAATTGCAGGAAAATGTCCAGTCGCAAAAATGGTAAAAGGAGAAACTGAAATAGTTAGTAGCATTCAGTAGATCAGTTGGCAGTTTTCAGTAGGACAGTTTGCAGTCGCAGTTTTCAGTAACAGTATAGAAGTTTAAAACTTTGAGCTTTTGCGAGAAAAAAAACAATCAACTGTAACAATTACACAGTTAAACAATTACACAATTACACATTTTAAATTATATGAAAAAGATATTAGCATTTGCAGGAAGTACAAGTTCAACATCAATTAATAAAAAGTTAGCAACTTACGCTTCAGAAAATTTAGAAAACACAAAATTCGATGTAATCGATTTAAGAGATTATCCAATGGTAATCTACAGCGAAGATGAAGAAAAAGAAAACGGATTTCCAGAAAACGCAGAGAAATTCTCAAAATTATTAGATAAATACGATGGTTTTATTTTGTCTTTAGCAGAACACAATGGTTCTTATGCATCCGCTTTTAAAAATATTTTCGATTGGAGTTCAAGAATAGAAGCAAAAGTTTTTAGAAATAAATCGTTGTTATTAATGGCTACTTCACCTGGAGCAAGAGGTGGACAATCAGTTTTAGAAGCAGGAGTTTCAAAGTTTCCAAGAATGGGAGTAAAAGAGCTTTTAACATTCTCTTTACCAAGTTTTTCTGATAATTTTAAAGACGGAAAAATTATAGAAGAAGACTTAAACGAGCAATTAAAAACAGCAGTAAATGATTTTGAAAAATCGGTAAATCAATAAATTATGAAAATAACTTTGTACGGAAGAAAAGGACATGCATACACAGTTGCATTTAAGAATTTCCTAAATTCTACAGACATTCCCTATGTTTATAAAGATGTTGCGTTAGATGAAGAGGCAAAAAAACATACAAAAGAATTATATGGTGGCGTTGTTAAATACCCAACTTTAATTGTTGATGAAGAAGTTTATTTAACACCAACAACAGAAGAATTTAATAAAATAATGCAAGACTTAAATTTAAGAGCGTAAAAATGGGCGATATTTCTAAAGACATACAATCGAATTTTAAAGACGATAAAATAAAGGCTTTAATCAACATAAAATATACAGCAAATTGGCTGAATAGTAAAGAAAATGATTTCTTTAAACCTTATGGAATTTCGCCACAACAATTTAATATTTTACGAATTTTAAGAGGAGCAAAGAAAGAAATTAAGGTTCAAATTATTAAAGATAGAATGATTGAACGTGCACCAAATGCAACACGTTTAATGGATAAATTATGTGAGAAAAACTTAATTGAAAGAATTCGTTGCGAACACGATAGAAGAGTAGTGTATGTAAAAATTACAGAAGAAGGTTTAGAGTTACTTTCCAATATTGACGTGAATAAAAACCTATCCTTTTTAGAGAATTTAACGGAGAAAGAAGCGTCTCAATTAAGTGATTTATTAGACAAAATTCGATAGTAAAAATTTGCAAAAATATTTTCCAAGGGAAATAAAATAAATGTAAAAATCATGAGAACACAAAAAACAATTCAACATAAAGTTACAAGTCCGTTGGTAAATATGGGGCCAATAAAACTGCGTCAACCATTGCCAACAGAAGGACTCGAAAATGTAGATCCGTTTTTATTATTGCATCATTATGGACCTTATGCAATTTCAGAATTTAACAATCCGTTCGATTTAGGGCCACATCCACACAGAGGTTTTGAGCCAATTACGTTGTTGTTTAAAGGAGAACAATTGCACAGAGATTCTCTGGGAAATGAAATGGTTGTAAAAGCTGGTGGTGTTCAATGGACAACTGCTGGACGTGGAATTATTCATGCTGAAGCTCCAACAAAAGAGTTTGTAAAAAAAGGTGGCGATTTAGAAGGAATTCAATTATGGCTGAATTTACCAGCAAAAGATAAAATGATTCCGCCAAATTATCAACATTTAGAAGACGAACAAATTCCGAAGTTATTTTCAGAAGATAAAAAAGTATTATTGAACATTATTGCAGGAAATCAAGCAACTGAAAATGGTCTGATTAAAACACAAACCGAAGTAAATGTTTTTACTGCAATTGCAGATGAAAATGGACAAATGGAAATTGAACTTCCAGAAAACCATCAATCTTTAATTTATTTGTTGGAAGGAGAAATTTTGGTAAATAATTCCGAAGTTTTACAAAAAGGAGAAAACCAAATGATTACGTTCAATCAAGATGGAAATTTTATTCAATTTAAAGCAAAAAAACAAAGTACTTTATTGATACTTTCAGGAGCGCCAATTAAAGAAAAAGTAACTCAATATGGCCCTTATGTTATGAATACACAGACAGAAATTTTGGAAGCAATGCGTGATTTTCAGCAAGGCAAAATGGGACATTTATATTAGGGCGTTCCCTAAAAAGGTCGGGCTTTCGCTACTCGCTTTTTTTCTGAAAAAGAAAAAAGAGCTCAAACAAACCACTCAATCCCTAACGCAGAAAGACGATAGTCAATAACAAATTACTTTAGCTCTTTATGAATCAAAAAGTCTAACAATTTAACAAGGGTTTTAAACCCTTGCATAAAATAAAAATTATGAAAAAAATAATTCACAAATCAGAAACAAGAGGAGAAGCAAACCACGGTTGGTTAAAATCGTTTCATACATTTAGTTTTGCCAGTTATCAAAATTCAAAAAGAATGAATTTTGGAATGTTACGTGTTTTAAATGACGATGTTGTGCAACCGAAAATGGGTTTTGGTACACATCCACATAAAAATATGGAAATTATTTCTATTCCTATTTCTGGGGCACTTTCTCATAAAGATTCTATGGATAATAAACGTTCCATAGAAGTGGGTGAAGTACAAGTTATGAGTGCTGGAACAGGTTTAACACATTCCGAATTTAACGATTCTAAAACAGATGCAGTTAACTTTCTTCAACTTTGGATTATACCAGAACAAGAAAATGTAACGCCAAATTACGAGCAAAAACTATTTTCTGAAGCTAAAAGAAAAAACAAGTTTCAAGTGTTGGTTTCGCCAAAAGATAAACAAGTAGAAGGTTCTTTACCAATAAATCAGCAAGGTTATATTTCTATGATAGATTTAGATTCCGATTTAAAAACAGAATATGAACTAAAAAACGGAGCATATTTTTTCTTAATAGAAGGAGAAGTTTCAATTGCAGACGAAATAATTAAAAGAAGAGATGCTATTGGAATTTCGGAAACCGAAAAAGTTGTAATAAAAGCAAGTAAACAAAGTAAATTATTGGTTGTTGATGTTCCAATGATATAAATAATTTTAATCCCCCAATGCAGAAAGTATTAGACTTTCAAATTAAAGCCAAAGAATCAATTTCTTTGGCTTTTTCTTTTCAAAAAATAAACATATCTTGCAAAGTATTATGCATGCATAATAAATTTAATTACAATATTATGAAATATAAGCACATTTTTGAGCCGTTAGATTTAGGATTTACAACCTTAAAAAATAGAATTTTAATGGGTTCTATGCATACAGGTTTAGAAGAAGAAAAAAACGGTATAGATAAAATTGCTACTTATTATGCAGAAAGGGCAAAAGGTGGAGTAGGACTGATTGTTACTGGAGGAATTGCGCCAAACATTCAAGGTTGGACAGCACCTTTCTCTGCAAGAATGTCTACAAAAAAGCACGCAAAACATCATCAGAAAATAACAGAAGCTGTACATAAAGAAGGAGGGAAAATTTGTATGCAAATTTTACATGCAGGACGTTATGGATATCATCCTTTTAATGTGGCGCCTTCAAAAATAAAGTCACCAATAACACCTTTTAAACCATTCAAATTAACAGAATCAGGAATTAAAAGAACCATTCGCGATTTTGTAAATTCTGCAAAACTATCTAAAGTTGCAGGTTATGATGGTGTTGAAATTATGGGTTCAGAAGGATATTTAATCAATCAATTTATTGCAAAAAGAACCAATAAAAGAACCGATTCTTGGGGTGGAGATTATGAAAACAGAATGCGCTTGCCAATTGAATTAGTAAAACAAACACGAGAAGCTGTTGGTAAAGAATTTATCATTATTTACAGATTATCGATGTTAGATTTGGTAGAAAATGGAAGTTCTTGGGAAGAAGTTGTTCAACTTGGAAAAGAAATTGAAAAAGCAGGAGCAACCATTATAAATACAGGAATTGGTTGGCACGAAGCAAGAATACCAACAATTTCAACTGCAGTTCCAAGAGGTGCATTTACTTGGGTAACCAAAAAAATGAGAGAAGAATTATCAATTCCATTGATAACTTCTAATAGGATAAATATGCCAGAAACTGCAGAAAAAATACTTGCAGAAGGAGATGCAGACATGATTTCTATGGCAAGACCATTTTTGGCAGATCCTGAATGGGTAAATAAAGCAGAAGCAGATAAATCTGATGAAATTAATACATGTATTGGTTGTAATCAGGCTTGTTTAGATCATGTTTTTGAACAAAAAGTAGCGAGTTGTTTGGTAAATCCTAGAGCTTGTCATGAAACAGAATTGAATTATTATCCTACAGAAATCAAGAAAAAAGTTGCAGTAATTGGAGCAGGACCAGCAGGATTAGAAGCAGCAACAATTTCCGCAGAAAGAGGACATAATGTTACTTTATTTGACGCTGATAAGGAAATTGGAGGGCAATTTAATATTGCAAAACAGATTCCAGGAAAAGAAGAGTTTTATGAAACGTTGCGTTATTTCAACAAACAAATAGAGTTGCATAATGTAACTGTAAAATTAAATACCAGAGTTTCTGTGGAAGATTTACAATTATCAGATTTTGATGAAATTGTAATTGCAACAGGAATAAAACCAAGAGAATTAAAAATTGAAGGAATAAACCACCCAAAAGTATTGAGTTATTTAGATGTTTTAAAACATAAAAAACCAGTTGGAAAACGAGTTGCAGTAATTGGTGCAGGAGGAATTGGTTTTGACGTTTCAGAATATTTATCTCATGAAGGAGAATCTACATCACAAAATATTAATGCTTGGTTAAAAGAATGGGGAATTGACAAAACGTTAGAAGCACGTTCTGGAATTGAAGGAGTAAAACCAGAATTTCATCCATCTCCAAGAGAAATTTTTATGTTTAAGAGAAGTGCTGGAAAATTCGGTGGAAATTTAGGAAAAACCACAGGTTGGATTCATAGATCTACCTTAAAGAAAAAGAAAGTTCAGTTTATAGGAGAAGTACAATACACAAAGATAGATGATGAAGGTTTACATTATATAAAAGATGAAAAACCACAAGTTTTAAAAGTAGATAATGTGGTTATTTGTGCAGGGCAAACTCCGTTTAAAGAATTGTATCAACCTTTATTAGATGCAGGAAAAAATGTACACGTAATTGGTGGCGCGGATTTTGCAAGTGAACTAGATGCAAAGAGAGCAATAAATCAGGGAGCAAGATTAGCTGCAAAGTTATAGTGTTTTCTTACTTTTGTCACTTAAATAAATATTGAGATGAAAAAATCATTAATAATTATACTGGTATTTTTAATAAATTTTGTTGCTTTTTCACAAGAAGCACCTAAAATGCCTAAATATATTGCTAAAAACGCAGCTAATATTTTTTATTATGATTCAAACGAAGTTATTGATAAAATAAAAGTTAAGAAAGACGAAATAGGAAACTTAACTAAAAAGTCTTTAAGAGTTTATAACAATAAAATTAAGGATGTTTCTTTTTTAAATTTTCAAAAACTTCAAGACCTAGAAATGGTTGTTAATACTTTAGGAGAACAAGCTAGTTCAGATAGAGATTTAGCAATGAAGCTTAGAAAGCAAATAGAGGAAACAATTATACCAATTAGAGACTCGGTTAAAAAAAATGAAGACAAATTAAATAAGTCTTTAAAAGATGTTTTATCTAAAAAGCAATATAAGAAATGGTTAAAGTATCAAAAGAAAAAGAAACAAGAGTTACTACCTAAACCACCAAAAAGTAATAATAACCAAAACCAAAGTTCGATGGGAAATAGAAATCGAAGCAGAGGAGGTAGAGGTCGTTACTAATTAGCTATAAGCACTTCACATTAAAATCAATTAATAAAATTGTTGTTCTCATAAATGGTTATTTAATAATCTATTTTTTTGAGATAAGCATTTTTACCATTTTTCCAGTTGAACTTCCAAAATAATTTAGCGATATTTGTCGATTAACTAACTAACGAACTAACAGAGAAGAATTATGGGAATGAATAAAAATACAGTTTTAGGCTGGGCAACTTTTATAATGATATTGGTAGGATTAGGCCTAATAGCATTAGGGGCATTTAGGTATGATGATGTTGCTGGATGGGGATTTGCATCAGTTGGAGCAGGTTTCTTTGCAATTGCTTGGGTTTTTAATGCTTTAAAAGGAAGAGTTTAAAATAATTAAGTCTACGTTTTTAGTAGCAATTTTCAATAAAAATTAAAAATATAAAATATGAGTGACGATAAGAAAGTGATCTTTTCGATGAATAAGTTGTCTAAAACTTATCAATCTACTGGAAAACAAGTTTTAAAAGACATTTATTTAAGTTTTTTCTATGGAGCAAAAATTGGTATTCTTGGTTTAAATGGTTCAGGAAAATCAACTTTATTAAAAATTATTGCTGGTGTAGAAAAGAATTTTCAAGGAGATGTAACTTTTTCTCCTGGTTATAAAGTAGGTTATTTAGAACAAGAGCCACAACTAGATCCAGAAAAAACAGTTTTAGAAATTGTTAAAGAAGGTGTTGCAGAAACTGTTGCTATTTTAGATGAATACAACAAAATAAACGACATGTTTGGTTTAGAGGAAGTATATTCTGATGCTGATAAGATGGAAAAACTAATGGCGCAACAAGCAGAGCTTCAAGATAAAATTGATGCTGCAAATGCGTGGGAATTAGATACCAAGTTAGAAATTGCAATGGATGCTTTAAGAACTCCAGATTCTGATAAAAAAATCGGAGTTTTATCTGGTGGAGAAAAAAGACGTGTTGCACTTTGTAGATTATTATTACAAGAACCAGAAATTTTATTACTAGATGAGCCAACGAACCACTTAGATGCAGAATCTGTACATTGGTTAGAGCACCATTTAGCACAATATAAAGGAACTGTAATTGCAGTAACACATGATAGATATTTCTTGGATAATGTTGCAGGTTGGATTTTAGAATTAGATAGAGGTGAAGGAATTCCTTGGAAAGGTAATTACTCTTCTTGGTTAGACCAAAAATCTCAAAGAATGGCGCAAGAAAGCAAAACTGCTTCAAAACGTCAGAAAACTTTAGAACGAGAGTTAGATTGGGTTCGTCAAGGAGCAAAAGGTCGTCAAACAAAGCAGAAAGCACGTTTGAAGAATTACGACAAGTTAATGAGTCAAGACCAAAAACAAGTTGATGAAAAATTAGAAATTTATATTCCTAATGGACCACGTTTAGGAACAAATGTAATAGAAGCTGCAGGAGTTTCTAAAGCATATGGAGATAAATTATTATATGAAAATTTAGAATTTAATTTGCCTCAAGCAGGAATTGTTGGAATTATTGGACCAAATGGTGCTGGTAAAACAACTATTTTTAGAATGATTATGGGAGAAGAAACTCCTGATGCTGGTGAATTTAAAGTAGGTGAAACTACAAAGATTGCTTATGTAGATCAAGACCATTCAGATATAAACCCTGATAAAACAATTTGGGAGAATTTTTCTGATGGACAAGATTTAGTAATGATGGGAGGAAAGCAAGTTAATTCTCGTGCTTATTTAAGTCGTTTTAATTTCTCTGGAAGTGAGCAAAATAAAAAAGTTTCTACATTATCTGGAGGAGAAAGAAACCGTTTGCATTTAGCAATGACCTTAAAAGAAGAAGGGAACGTTTTACTTTTAGATGAGCCAACAAATGATTTAGATGTAAATACTTTAAGAGCATTAGAAGAAGGTTTAGAAAACTTTGCTGGTTGTGCAGTGGTTATTAGTCACGATAGATGGTTTTTAGATAGAGTTTGTACACATATTTTAGCGTTTGAAGGAAATAGTGAAGTTTATTTCTTTGAAGGTTCATTCTCTGATTATGAAGAGAATAAGAAGAAACGTTTAGGTGGAGATTTAATGCCAAAACGTATTAAGTATAAGAAGTTGATTAGATAAAGTTTATTACTATTTAATGTAAATAAAAAGCCTCATTTCTAACAAGAAATGAGGCTTTTAACTTCTACTTTTTCTATCACAACTAATTTGTAGTTAAGTGATTTCAATTAAAAAATTGATACTACAAATGTATGATACTACTTTGAATGTGAATCACGTATAAACACCTGTTTTTTTAATTTCTTCTACTATTTCTAACTACATTTTCCTTTTGCTTTTCAACTTTTGGAACTGTTATTTTATTCTTATCTGTTTTTCTGTAAGATAAATTATTACTACTTCTTTTATCTGAAGTTACTTTTCTTTTAGAATCAGAAGACATAGGTTTTCTTGTAGAACTATTATTTCTTGTACTTGTAGTAACTTTTCTTTTAGTATCTACGTTTGTAGATTTTCTGTAAGAATTATTTCTACTTGTACTAACTCCTCTATTAATTGTAGAAGAATTTCTTTTAATAGGAGTTGCTTTAGGCTTCCTTCTTTTTAGAATTTTACTTCTTTTACCAATTTTAGCATTTGTTTTTGCTTTGTAATAATAGTAGTTATTGTCTTCTCTAATTTTAGAATAATTTCTACTAAAATCTCTGTGAGAAAAATATGCATCATTATAATCGCAAACATCTCCAATACTTAAATTTATTCTAATTCCGTTATCATAATAAAAATTATCTCTTACTTCCCCGTAGAAATTAGGATATCCTCCTCTATCATAACGTACTTGTAAGTTACCCACTTTGGTAAGTCTTCCTCTGTAATATCTCATAAAGACGTTACCAATTCTACTTACATTTCCTCTATAATCATAATTGATAAATACAGATCCTATACTAGTTATTCTTCCTCTATAATCTCTGTTTATTCTAATACCAGAGTTTCTTGTTCTTCTTCCATTATAATCATAATAAGTATCATTATAATGTGTGTTAAAATCAAATTCACCATTGGTAAAAATGTAAAACTCTACACCTCTTTCTACAAAGTTTACAGCATTGTTGTATGAGTAGTCAACCCAGAATCTGTTTGGTAATTCATTGCCATTTTTGGCTTCAACAGTAGAAACCATCATGAACATTCCTAATAATATAAGTACACCTTTTTTCATAATATATGGTTTTAAGGGTTTTGCCTACTCTAAATACTTTTCGGCTTCCGTATTTGATAATGATATTTTCAAAGAACGTGCCAAAAAGATATTTAATAACTAATGAAACTTTGTTTTTATTAAATATTTATTATTTAAGGGGTTGATTTTGAGTTAATTGTTAAAGTTTAAATATTTATTTTAAAAAAGAGAAAGAACTCGTAAATTCAGCAAAAATTTTACGACGAATTAGACTGATAAAAGTATTTATGATAAAAGCAATTGAAGAAAATTTATTAAGAGGAAAAAAATTATTAGAAAATATAAGCAATGAAGAATACGCAAATACATCTGTAGCTCCATATCATTCAAGTATAGGTTGTCATATTCGTCATATTTTAGATGTGTTTTCTTGTATTTTTAAAGAATTAGAAAATAATGTTATAGATTTTTCTGTAAGAGAAAGAAATGAGCTGGCTGAAATAAAAACAGTAGTGGGAATTGAATATTTTAATTCAATTATTCTTAAACTAAAAGCTCTTAAAGAAGAAGATTTTAATAAAATAATTAAAGTTTCCGACGATTTAGGTTCTGGAAAAGTAACTGCTAATTATACCCTTTCTGCTGTACTAATGCAAACGCAAAGTCATACAATTCATCATTATGCAAGTATTGGTTATCTTATTTATCAATTAGGAATTGACTTGCCTGATGCAGATTTTGGCTTTAATCCAACAACTCCAAAAAAGGTGTTTAATTAACTGTAGTTTTGGATAATATTAACATCTATTATTTGTTATATGGCATATATTTTGTATATTAAATATAACACAAATGATAAATTATAATATGTATTTAGATATGATAAAAAAACATTTATTAATAATAGTATTGATCTTTTCATCTTTTATTTATGGGCAAGAAACATTGCCTATAAGTCATGTAGATGATATAGACCCAATTGAAGTTATTGAAAACCAAAAATTAAAAGCAATTTTAACAAAAGAAATAAATTCTAATAAAAAGTGGAAACGATTAATTGCAGGTAAACAAATGTCTATTGGTATTGTAGATTTAAGCGACAGTACAAATTATAGATATGCAGGTATGAATGATAATTTTATGATGTACGCTGCAAGTTTGCCAAAAATAGCCATCCTTTTATCGGCAATGGATGCCATAGAGAAAGGTGAAATGGAATATAATGATGAAATAAAAAAAGATTTACGCTTAATGATTAGTAAATCTAATAACCAGGCATCTACTAGAATGATAGATAGGTTAGGTTATGATAAAATTGAGGCTGTTTTAAGAGCTCCAAAAAATAAATTATATGATGAGGAAGTTGGTGGAGGTCTTTGGGTTGGAAAAAGATATGCAGCAGCAGGAAAAAGAAATCCAGATCCTATAAAAGGATTAAGTCATGCAGCAACAACAAGGCAAGTATGTAGTTTTTATTATCAGTTGGCTTTAGGTAACTTAATTAGCACAGAACGTTCTAAAGAAATGTTAGAGATTATGAAAGATCCTGCATTACACCATAAATTTGTGAACACTTTAGACGAGATTGCACCTCAAGCAACTATTTACAGAAAATCTGGATCATGGAGAAACTTCCATTCAGATTCTGCCTTGGTTTGGGGACCTAAAAGAAAATACATTATTGTAGCTTTAATTGATGACGATTATGGTGAGCAAATTATTAGAAATTTGGTAAAACCTTTAGAAAAGGTATTAAAAAAATCACGTTCTTTATAGTCATATTTATGAAATAAGATTTGAGGAAATTTATAACAAAAACTTTTGGATTAAGAGATGATGAAATACGCATCTCTTTTTTAATGCTTTTATATATTTTTATTGTAATTACAGTTTTACTAATTGTAAAACCTACAGTAAATGCATTATTCGTTTCTAAATTAGGTGCAGATAATTTGCCTTTTGGTTATCTTTTGGTTGCTGGTGTTGCCGTAATTACATCTTATTTTTACAATAAAGCTATTAGAAAATTTTCTCTTGTCAAGGTTACTTTAATTTCACTAGCTACTTTTAGTTTGGCTTTTATAGCGTTAAGTTTGGTCTTAAGGTTTAATATTATAAGTAACTGGATATTATATTTTTACTATGTTTTTATTTCTTTATTTGCAGTAGTTGCAACCTCTCAATTTTGGTTGTTTGCAAATATGGTTTTTAATGCACGAGAAGCAAAAAGAAATTTTGGCTTTATAGGAGCAGGAGCAATTGCTGGAGGAATTTTTGGAGGTTATTTAACAAGTATTATTGCTTCTAGTTTTGGTACAGATATTGCTATTTTTGTAGCTGCATTACTAATACTGGTTTGCATTCCTATTTTAAAAAGTGTTTATAATTTAAAAATTAAAAACTTAAATGTCTTTAAAAGAAAGCAAGTAATTGCAAATCAAGAAAATTTAGAAAGTTCTTCTTTACGTTTAATATCTAAATCTAAACACTTAACATATATTGCATTAATTACAGGTATTGGTGTAATTGTTGCAAAATTAGTAGATTTCCAGTTTAGCGATTTTGCTCATAAAGCAATTCCAAATTCAGATGATTTAGCAGCTTTTTTTGGATTTTGGTTTTCAACTTTTAATGTAGTTGCTTTAACTATTCAATTATTCTTAACCAATAAAATTTTAGCAAGATTAGGAGTTTCATCAACATTATTAATACTTCCTTTAACAATTGCTTTTGGAAGTTTACTGTTTCTAACGTTTCCAGAACTATGGGTTTTAATTTTAATAAAAGGTATTGATGGAAGTGCAAAACAATCTATAAATAAGGCAGCTGTAGAATTGTCTATTATGCCAATTCCATTATTAATTAAAAATCAGGCAAAGTCATATATAGATGTTGCTGTAGATAGTATTGCAACTGGTATTGCAGGGTTTTTGTTAATTTTTCTTATTAAAAGGCTAGATTTAGATACCTCTTATATTACAGTTATAATTCTGCTTTTTACATTTATTTGGATTTTATTTATCTATCGTTTAAGAGAAGCTTATTTTAATTCCTTTAAAGCAAATATTCAAAAAACATTAACTTTTGAAGCAAAAAGTGAAAAGAATAATAAAGCAGAAAACACTATTGCTGATGTAAAAAATATTTTAGAGAATGGAGATGAAGATTCAATTTTAAACATGTTAGATAGATTAAAAGATTATAATCAAAATTCTTTTAATACAAAGGTTGTAAAGTTATTAGACCATCCTTCAAATCAAATAAAAACAAAAGCCATTGACTATTTAGACTCTTTTGAAGATGTAGATATTCTAGCCAAAGTAGAAAAGTTAGTTTATGAAAAAGATGATGTTTTAGTTTATGTTGCATTAGATTATATTTTGGCACATTCGCATCTTTCTGATGAATCTTTTTTTAATAAATATTTAGACCATAAAATTGAATATATTTCTAATGGTGCATTATTAACGCTGGCAAAACAAAGTTCTAATAATTCTAAACTAGGTAAAAAATATCGTTTAACAGAAAGGTTAGAAGAAAGAACAGATATTTTTACTTTAGATGAATTACATACCAAAAAAGAAATTTTAGCTGGTTTGTTAATGAGTATTGCTTATACCAGACTTACAAAATATTACAAGTTTATTAGTATTCACTTAAAAAGTGATATTGATTACATTGTAAAATTCTCCACAATAGCTGCAGGTATTTCTTCGGATGAGGTTTTTATTAATGATTTGTTAGAGTTATTAGAAAGTAAAAAGCATAGAAAAAGAGCCGTACAAGCTTTAAAAAACTACGGGCCAAAAATTATTGATATTATTTTACAAATAGATGAAAATAATGAGTTGAAACATGCTGTTAGAAAGCATATACCAAAAATTATAGAATCTTTTAACAATGAACAAGCAGTTAGAGTTTTAAGTAGATTGTTAAGAAGTAAGAATGCTGTAACCAGATTAGAAGCATCTAAATCTTTAAAGAAAATAAGAAAAAATAATCAACAATTATATATTAGCTCTAGAGTTGTAAAAAATCAGATTTTAAGAGAGAGTAGTTATTATAAAAATACGTTAGAAATTATAACTTCAATACAACATATAATAAATGACGATTTGGCAAACGAAGCCGTAAAATCGAATCAGCAAATTTACGAAGCTAGAAAAGTAATGATGAATGCTTTAGAAAAAGTTTTAGATTATAACTTAAGATGTATTTTTAACTTGTTAAGTTTAATTTATAATGAGGAAGATATAAATATGACCTATGTTGGTATACAAAGTGAAATAAAGGAAGCTAGAATAAATTCATTAGAATTTTTAGATAATATTTTACAAAGTAAAATAAAAATGATGGTGCTTCCTGTAGTAGAAAATTATGTAATTGATGACAATAGGTTAGATCCTTCAGTAATTAAGATAAACATATTATCAGAGAAGAAATATTTGCAGAGAATAATGAGAATGGGAGGTACACATTTAAAAATTCTTGTTCTTCGATATTTACAAATATCAAAAAACAAGAATTATATATCTTTAATAATACCGCTAAAAAAGTTTAAGAGTGAGGCTGTTAGAGAAGTAGCAACAAAAACGTATCACTTATTTATTTCTAATAATAATTAATTATCGTCTTCGTCTTTATCTGCTTTATATTCTTCTTCCTTAATTTCTGCTTTTTTTATTGGGTTTGCATCGTCAATAATATCATCAATTTTACTAGCCATATACATATGTGCACCAGCAGAATTTTTGTTTAAAACATTAGACATTAAACATACAATATATTTTAAACCATTAGGGTGCTCTACAATAATAACAGAGTTCATGTAGTTAAAAACGTTACCTGCATAACTGCTACAATTAGGGTTTTTCTCTCTGTCGCATTTATAATAACTACCAGATTTAAAGTAAACTGCAGCGCTATCTAATCTTGGTGATTTTGCATATCTAATTCTTCTGTCTGTTAAATAAAGCAATCTTTTCATTTCTAAACTAGATTCTTTATCAACAACATTTCCTTGTTCTAGTTGAACTAAAAATTTCATTAATCCTTTGGGAGTTCCAATACTACCACCTTTTCTACTTAAATGTTTTTCAGAACCTCTAGTAAAAAAACCACCTAATTTCCATTCATCTTCTTGTATACCTAAATCTCTTAAAGGCTGGTTAACAACTCTATGAGATAGGTTTGTTAATGAATCTCTTGGAGTTTCTTCAAAGTATTTTTCAGCTTTTTCTGCATCTAAAAAGAAATATTCTTGTCCGAATGCAGCCATTAACATTGCTTCTCTGTACATAACACTTGCAGCACCATTATTACTAACAGAAACCATGTGATCTAACCATTCGTATAAAGAAAATTCATCACTAGCAACTACACGCCTTTTTGTTAATCTATCTTTTTCTATGTCATAAACAGGAATTGTATGATGATCTCCAGTTCCCCAATATCTAGATGTAACTTTTATATTTTTTAAATACCCAGCTCTATCTTCCCAAGAATCTGGACAAAGCTTTTGTAATTGATCCATTACTGCCAAAAGAACAGCAATTTTACCAACACTTCCTGGTTGGTAACCTACGTTTTCTCTGTGTTCAGCATATTTTAAATTATTAGGATTACTCATATCCATTACAGACATAGAATATGCTCCTCCAGGAATAATTCTTTTCAATTTTCTTTCAAACTCTTTATCTACAGTAAATAAATCTTTAAGACTATCTTTAGATCTATCTAATAAGTTTAGCTTAATATCTTCTAATTTTTTATAAGCCCCTGCAGGAATTCTAGTGTATCTAACACTGTCTAGCTGAAATTTTCTCAATTGATACAATCTTGCAATTCCAGTATTTTCATACCCATCTATAGGGTAATTCATAAACCCAAGTGATGCAATTATAAAAGCAGTTAATAATATGTATTTCGTTTTCATAATTATATTTTTTCTTTTAAATCTATTTTAGTACTGATTTTTACTTTTGGAGCAATGGAATTCAAGTAATCAGAACTTTTTGCTTGTTTATTTTCAACAAATGGTCTTATTTGAAACAACCATAATTTATCATCTTTAAAACCAAATTCAACGTCATACGCATGAGATTGTTCAGAGAAATCACTACCAATTTTAGTTCTAATTTCTGTAGCTAACTCTCTAATATCATTTACATTACCGTTGTTTAAAATAGGTTTGTTAAAATTTGTATAATGCTTTTTTGTGCTTCCTGTTTTTGGTAAACGAATGTAATCTGGTTGTCTTGCAGGACTTAATAAATAACTAGTGTCTGCAGTTATTAATCTTGTTTCTGCAGATTGTCCATCTACAGCGCCTCCAGCTCCTCTACTAAATGCAACTGTTAAGTCGCTTTCAGAACCTTCATTAATTCCTTTTGTAATCATAACACCAGAATAATCTACATCTACACTTGGTATTATTAAAATTGAAGGATATACATTTTCTGGATTCAATAAATATTTCTGTCTCCATTTAAAACTTCTTTCTGTGTAGGCAGAAGCCCAAACTTCTTTAATTCCGTTAATAATTTTTTGTTCTTCTAAAATATTAAAAAGCGTTAAATTTAATCCAGCTCCTGTAAATTCTTTTAAGTCTTCCATATTTGTATCACTTCTTAAGAACACTGGAACATTCCCCATTTTATCTCCAAAAACTGATGAAAAATTACTCTTTAAGTCTTCAGTAAAACTAGCATCTAAATTGATGTTCATAATAGCTGTGTGTAGTTCTTTTAAAGAACGGATTAAGAATTTTTCTATATCTTCATTCGAAGTATTGTTGTTTTTTAATTCTTTGGCTTTAGCAAAAGTTGAATTTAAAAACTCCCAATAAGTCATATTTTTAGAAGGCATTTCTTTATTCATATGTGTTTTAAAAATTCCGAAAGGAATAATAATTCCTTCTACCACTTTATTAGGAAAAAGATTTTTTAACTCACCTAAATTGGCAGCTTTTGGTCCACATAAAATTCCAGAGTCTGTTGCTTTTACATCTCTTAAATTAATGATTTTAGAAACATCTAACTTTAATTTGTTAGTTGGTACCTCAATCATATTTTTAGATTTCTCTACTTTATTAAACAACAGTTTTTCTTCATCTGTCATATCATTTTCTAATTTTAAAATGACATTACCTTTGCTAGAAACAGCATAAAAAACGTTTCTATTGTTGTATTTTTCTAAAGATTTTAAATTGTCATTAGATAAAGCAGCATTAGGTATTCCTAAATTTCTAGCTAATAATTGAACGTGAGAAACTAAATTTCCTTCAGATACTGTCATAATTCCTGCAACAGGTTTTAAATCTGATGGTGGTTTTTGAAAAATATAAATATTGTTTGAATTTACTTCAACTAAATCTGGATTTCCATCTACAACAATTAATTTACCATGAGCATAACCTGGGTTAAGACCTCTAATAGCATCTTGGTTACTAATGTTCATTACATTATTATTTACTTCAGAAACTTTACTTGCATAAGCATTTAATTTACTGACTGTTTCTCCTAAATTAAGTGTAATTGAATTTCTAATTCTATCATCAACAAAACCATAAGCTAAAGACTCAAAAGCTGCATAATCATTTACATCTTCCTGATAATTTGCTTTAACTAATGAAGTACTCCACTCTACAATTCTTCTTGCATGAGAAACCAGACTTGTTAATTCTCCTAAAGTAGTTTCATCTTTTTCTAAAGTAGAAGAGAAAATAGGTTTAACTAAGTCAAATTCCCAAGCTTCAACTAAACCAGTTGCAAATGAAGCACAGGTTAAAGTTTGTGTTTTTAAAATTGTTTCTTCTAAAGTTTTTGGGTTCCAGTTCTGTGTTTCTATTAAAAGAATTTTTTCTAATTGATTACTTAAATCTAATAATTGTAATCGGTCTTTACTTCTTTTAAAAAGTGTAATAGTTTGTCTTAAGAATTCTAAATTATTAGTTAGCTTAATAACAATATCTTTAGATGAAAAACTTGTTTTATCTTCATTTAAAAACGATTTTAAACCTGTTAAAAGTTTGTTGTTATCTTCTATTTTAGAAATTTCTTGTAATATAACTTTATAATCTAATGGTGCATAAAATTCATCCATTGTGTTTAAAAGCTTTTCAAATAGTTTTCTATTCGATGAAGAAATTTTAGAAGCATTTTCTTTCATGTAACCCTGTACTAAATAGATGTCAGACTTCTGTGGATTTCCATGAATTTTTATACGAATATCCATAAAATCGGCAATTTCTTCCGCTAGAACTTTAGACTCGCTTCTCATGTTTTGAGCAACATTATTATCGCCATTATGAGGAATATCTTTTAGAGATTGTCTAATTAGATAGTAGTTAGAATTTAAAAACGAATCATTCTTTAAAATGTTCTCATAGAAATTTTTACCCCAAGTTTCTTCATCTTCAGATTGGATAGAACCTCTGTAAAATTGTCCTTTTTTTAGAACCCAACCATCATCTATACTTGCTAAATATTTTCCTATTTGATATTGTTTTAATCTACTAAAATTGTTTTTTTCGTCTAAAAAATCTTCATTTTTAACACTTGCTAAAATTTCACCAAAGAAAAGGTGATTAGATTCTCTTAAATCTAATGCAGATTTTTTAAATGATGCATGCTGAATTCCACCTCCAATACTATCTGGACACGGATCTTTTGAGTCTCTAATACTACCATCTTTACAAAACCATTTTATCCTATAATAAGGACCTCTTATGTCTTTTTTATATTCTTCAACAAGTTGCTTAATTTTTTCATTATCCTTTTCTTGCGCATGAGAGTTTACGTTGTAGACAAGTAATAATATAAGAGTGATGAGTATTGATTTTTTCATAATTAGTTTTTTTGGTTGTTACAAATTTATCTTAATATAACTGAATACTAAAACTTTTACTTTGTTTGTAGTAACAAAAATAGGATATGAGTTAAATTTTCTTTCTATTACAGAATAATTAGTAGAAATGTAGGTTATAATATTTTTTTTAAGGAGTAAATTTGCCCATTTTGGTAGATAAAAACCTCTAAACAATTGGTTGGATGCATAAATTGATATTCCTCTAAATGATTAAAATTAGATACTGATACCTCAAACAAGCCCTCGAAATCCTTTTTTCCATCAGGAGAATATCTAACTACCTTGTACGTTTTAGAAGCTGTTTTTTCTTCAATTTTAAACCAAGCACCACTTCCTATTCCACCTAACCATGTTCCGTTTACAAGATTAAAGACTTCTAAATTTGGGTTTTCAGTCCCATTTAAATTTGGTACATTATCAAATTTATTTAAAAACGAAGATTTGTATTCTTTTACAATAGATCTGTTTTTGTAGTTCTTAAAGATCTGATTGTAAATTGAATATATTTTATTGTTCGAGTTTCCTTTAATTACATTTCCTATCGGACTTGGTGTAAGTAAGTTGGATGTTTTTAATTGATTAGTAATTTTTCTATTAGTTGAAGATGCAATAATAGTATCTGTAACAAATCTAGCACAATTACTTCCGTTTTTTAAAAACGCACCATAAGGTATTTCCTTTTTTGAAATCAAGTCAAAAATAAAATGATAAGCGTTTTCAAAATTAATTTCTTCATGAACACTTGCAACTAATCTACCATCTCCATGTGTTTTTTCTGGATGATTTTCTATCCAAAGTAAAATTTCTTTCAGATTTAATAATTCACCATCTTTAAAATTTGCATTGATAGAAACTACAAGTTCTGGATCTGTTTCTTTAGAGCGAACACGTCCATTACCATAAGAAGTAATGTATCTTCCAAAATCGTAGTAATTTATCTCTTGTTTATTTTTCTGAAGTAATAATAAAGCAGCATGACCTGCTTGTACAGCATGTTTGCCACCAATTCCTATTTTGGGCCAGAAACCACTTAAACGCTCCCAATAAGCTGGTCTTACAACAGTATCTGGGTAAGAAAGAATGATAATAATTCCGTCTGAATTTGACATTTCTATTTTTCAGAAGAATTGTTAAACAAAGCATTTAAAAGAATTTTAAAAGTTCTAAATGCAAAGAAAATGCTGAAAATGATAAGAATAACAGCAACAGTTAATAGTATGTAAGAAATGTATTCTTTAGGCGTGTTTTCAAACTTTTTTAAAGCTTTAAAACCCATTGTAAGTGTAATTGGAGATGCAATAAATAAGAAAACTAAAAGGCCTAAATATTTCAATCCTTTTCCTAATAAGTTTAAATCTGTACTCATTTCTTATAGTTTTTAATGGCGTTTCTAACATTACCAAAAGTTTTTAATAAACTAGCTGCTGTATCTTGGTCTATGTTTAATTCTTTAACTAACATTTTTTCGCCTCTTTCTACTAGTTTATTATTAGAAAGCTGCATGTCTACCATTTTGTTGCCTTTTACTTTTCCTAACTGAATCATGGTAGCAGTTGAAAGCATATTAAGAACTAATTTTTGAGCAGTTCCTGCTTTCATTCTAGAACTTCCTGTAACAAATTCTGGACCAACAATTACTTCAATAGGGAATTTAGAAACTTCGGATAAAGGACTATTTTTATTACATGTAATACAACCTGTAATAATGTTATTTTCGTTACATTTTTCCAATGCTGCAATTACATATGGAGTTGTACCAGAAGCTGCAATACCAACCACAACATCTTTTTCTGATATTTTATGATCTTGTAAATCTAACCAACCTTGCGTTTTAGAATCTTCAGCATTTTCAACAGCTTTTCTTATGGCAATATCACCACCAGCAATTAAACCCAAAACTAATTCATGAGGAACACCAAAAGTTGGTGGACATTCAGAAGCATCTAAAATACCTAATCTACCAGAAGTTCCTGCGCCAATGTAAAAAAGTCTTCCGCCATTTTTTAGCTTTCTAACAATGTTTTCTGTTAAAATTTCTATTTGTGGTAGAGCTTTTTCTACGGCTAAAGGAACCGATTTGTCTTCTGTATTAATATTATCTAATAATTCTTTTACAGACATCTTTTCTAGATGATTGTAATTAGAATCTTGCTCTGTGGTTTTTGTAAATGTCATCATTCAAAAATACTGATTTTTTGTATTCTTGAATGATGAATTAAAGTGAAGTTTTAGTTTTTTTCAACTAAATCTAAATTAAATGAATCTGTTTCTCCAATATTAAAATAACCTAAAGGAAAATTAGCTTCATTTGTTGTGTTAATCATGTTACCTAATAATGATGAAGGAACAGATTGAAATGGTCCACCAGCATTTACGCCACTTTGTTCTAGTAAAATTCTAAAATAGGTGTAATATTCTTTAGAAATTCCAGACATTTTTACGGTAATGTTTGTTGGTAATTCTATTTCATCTTCTTGAAGAAAGTAAGAAAAATTATAATCTGCACCGTTAAAAAAACGATCTTCTATTGTTAAAAAAATTTGATCAGTAAACTGAAATAAATAATAGTTTTCTAAAGTTCCATCATCAGTAAAATCTACTTTTAATTCTACTTCTTTACCAGATAATAAAGACCTGTCTCCTTGAACTACACTTGTAAGTGGTGTAGATTTTATTTTAGTTGCTTTTCCTTTATAAGTTTCGTTATTATAAATAACAGTTAATTCATAAACTATATTATCTGCAGGAATAAAGTTTGAATCTGGTTCATAATCTCCATCTAAATTTGCATCAGAAAAATTAATAATAGTATTGTTAGTAAGGTCTGTTAAAAACACATCTGCATTTGCAACCGTTGGAATAGATTCATCAAAATAATCTGCAGATAATCTTAATTTTACAACAGAATTAGCGGTAACAGGACTTTCATCAAAATAAACTTCAAAAGAAGCGTCTATAATTAATTTTGGATCTATTGATGGAACATCAACATCTATTACTTTTTCGCAATTAGCAAAAAATAATAGTATAAAAACTGGAAGTATATATATCTTTTTCATCAAATTAAAATTTAAAATTATAGGTAACTGAAGGCACTAAACCAAATATAGATGTTTGTATAGCTTCGTTTCTTAAAGTTTCTCTGTTTTGTGTAAAGTTGATAGACGCCGCATTTTGTCTTCCGTATAAATTGTAAATTCCAAAAACCCATTCTCCTTGCCATTTTCTATTCTTATTCTTTTCAGGAGTTAAAGTTGCGGAAATATCTAATCTATGATATGCTGGAAGTCTATCTGCATTTCTTCTATTATCATCATAAATTGGTACGTTTAAACCTTGTACTTCATATTGCCCAACAGGATAATTTGTTGGTTGCCCAGTTTGAAAAACAAAATTGGTATTAAAGGTCCATTTTTTATTGAGTTCATAACTTGCATTTATAGAAAAATCATGCGTTTTATCATAAGGTGTGCTGTACCAATTGCCTTTGTTAATACCAGGCTCATTTGCATTTCTACCAGCAGTAAGTTGTTCTGATCTAGACAAGGTATATGCAAGCCAACCTTTTAATTTTCCTTCATTTTTTTTGAATAAAACCTCTAAGCCATAAGCTCTAGCTTTACCATTTAAAATAACGGTTTCAATTTCATTATTGGCAATTAAATTGGCGCCATTTATATAATCGATTCTATTCTGAATGTCTTTGTAAAAAGCCTCTGTTTCTATGGAATACTCTCCGTCTTTTAGAGACTTAAAATATCCAACAGCAAATTGATCTAACAACTGTGGCTTTATGTATTTTCCACTTGGCGTCCAAACATCTAATGGAGTAGGAGAAGCTGTGTTAGATAAAAGATGAAGATATTGTGCCATTCTGTTATAACTGGCTTTTATAGAAGAATTTTCATCTAAAACATAAGACAGAGAAACACGTGGCTCAAAATTATTAAAACTTGCTAAAACATCACTTCTTTTGTAAGATTCAGTGCCAATTGCTTCAGCAGATTCGTATTTTTTGAATTCACTATTATAGATTACAGCTTGGTCGTTAGTATAAACGTTTAATTCATCTTGTCCTAAACGTGTAAAATTACTAAAACGAACTCCATATTGTAATTGCAATTTATCGCTAATTTTATGTTCTGCATCAATATAAGCCGCAAATTCATTGGCATATTTGTCAATTAATTTTTCTGCAACAATTCCAGAATCTTCTCTATTGGGTATAATTTCACCCGGATTAAATTTTATATAAATATTATTAATTCCATAACTCAACTTCAATTTGTCATTTAAATAATGCTTAAAATCATATTTAAGGTTGAAGTTGGTAATACCAGAATCCCATTCGAAACCAACAAAATCTAATGTTAATCCGTAGAAATAATCAGAATAAATTAAAGATAAATTAGAAAACAGTTTATCAGAAAAAAGATGATTCCAACGTAAATTTCCTACTTTATTTCCATAATCATTTACAAAACTATCACTGATACCGAAAACATCTTTACCAAAATAGCCTGAAAAGAAAACGCTGTTTCTATCATTAATTCTGTAGTTTATTTTTGCATTTAAGTCATAAAAATAAGCAGTATTATCATTATCAAATAATGGTAAAAATAAATGAGCATAAGAAGATCTACCACCAACTAAAAAAGAAATTTTCTCCTTTTTAATTGGGCCTTCAACTAATAACCTAGAGGAAACTAAACCAATTCCACCAGTTACATTTAGTTCTTTGCTATTTCCTTCTTTTTGATAAATATCTAAAACAGAAGATAATCTTCCTCCGTATTTTGTAGGAATTCCTCCTTTATATAAACTAACATCTTTAATTACATCAGGATTAAAAACAGAGAAAAAACCGAATAAGTGAGAAGAGTTAAAAACAATTGCTTCGTCTAATAAAATTAAATTTTGGTCTGCTGCACCACCTCTAACATTAAAACCAGAAGCACCTTCACCAGCACTTGTAACTCCAGGTAAAAGAATTAGTGATTTTATAATATCTGCTTCACCTAAAACAACAGGAATATTTTTAATAGTTGCAGCTGTTAGTTTATTCACACTCATTTGAGGTGTTTTAATATTCAGCTTTTCTATATTACTTTCTATGATAATTTCATCTAAACTTTCTGCTTCTTCTGTAAGTTTGAAGTTTTTTGTAATTTTTTCTGAAACTTTTAAAGCTTCTATAATTGGAGCGTACCCTAAATAACTAACTTGAATTTTATAATCTCCTTCAGGAATTGTAATAGAGTAGAAGCCATATTCATTAGTAGTAGTACCTGCATTTAATTCAGGTAAATAAATAGAAACTCCAATTAAGGTTTCGTTGTTGCTTTGGTCATAAACGGTTCCGCTTATGGTAAATTTTTCTTGGCTGAATACAGATAAAGAAAAAAGAAAAGAAACAAAAAGAATTATTTTTATACGGAACATTTTGTTTAAGTATTTGTTTTTTTATTTCAACAAAAATACAGCTTTAGATGGTAATAAAAGTTAAAAAAAATTAAAATGAGTTCAAAAAAAAAGCTGATGTTATATAACAGCAGCTTTTTAAATTTATTATAAATTTTAAATTCTTTTTAAAAAGAATTTAAAATTTTATTTAAAGTAGTATTTGGTCTCATTGCCATATCTGCCAAATCATCACTAGGTTTGTAGTAACCACCAATGTTAACTTCATTTCCTTGGATTTTATTTAATTCAGCAATTATAGTATGTTCATTTGCATTAAAATCATTTGCAACTCTTGTAAAAGTTGCTTTTAAATCTGCATCTTTATCTTGATTTGCTAATTCTTCTGCCCAGTACATTGCTAAATAAAAGTGACTACCTCTGTTGTCTAATTCACCAACTTTTCTTGAAGGAGATTTATCATTATCTAAAAACTTATCTGTAGCCTCATCTAAAGTTTCTGCTAAAACTAAGGCTTTAGCGTTATTATTTGAAGTTCCTAAATGTTCTAATGAAACTGCTAACGCTAAAAACTCACCTAAAGAGTCCCAACGTAAATGATTTTCTTCTAAAAATTGTTGCACATGTTTTGGAGCAGAACCACCTGCACCAGTTTCAAACAAACCACCACCATTCATTAAAGGTACAATAGATAACATTTTAGCAGAAGTACCAACTTCTAAAATTGGAAATAAATCTGTTAAATAATCACGTAAAACATTTCCAGAAACAGAAATAGTATCTTCTCCTTTTACTAATCTTTCTAATGTAAACTCTGTTGCTTTAATTGGCGACAAAATTCTGATATCTAAACCATTAATATCATGGTTTTTTAAATAAAGGTTTACTTTCTTAATGATTTCTGCATCATGAGCTCTATTTTCATCTAACCAAAAAACAGCAGGAGTTTCTGAAGCTCTAGCTCTTGTTACAGCTAATTTTACCCAATCTTGAATTGGTAAATCTTTTGTTTGACACATTCTCCAAATATCTCCTTCTTCAACATTGTGTTCTATTAAAATGTTTCCAGAAGCATCTTCTACAACAACTTTTCCACTTGAAGCAATTTCAAATGTTTTGTCATGAGAACCATATTCTTCAGCTTTTTGTGCCATTAAACCAACATTAGGTACAGTTCCCATTGTTGTAGGATCGAAAGCACCATTTTTCTTGCAAAAATCTATAGTTGCAGAATAAATTCCTGCATAAGAACTATCAGGAATAATAGCTTTTGTATCTTGTAATTCACCTTTTGAGTTCCACATTTTACCAGAAGTTCTAATCATAGCTGGCATAGAAGCATCTATAATAACGTCTGAAGGAACATGTAAATTTGTAATTCCTTTATCAGAATTTACCATAGCAACAGCAGGTTTGTTTTTGTAAACTTCTGCTATGTCTAATAAAATTTCAGCTTTTTTCTCTTCAGATAATTCTTCTAAATTTCTTAAAAGGTTTCCAAAACCATTATTTACATCAACACCAATTTCTTCTAAAGTTTTACCATGTTTATCAAAAATATCTTTGAAGAAAATTTTAACAGCATGTCCAAAAATAATTGGGTCAGAAACTTTCATCATAGTTGCTTTCATGTGTAATGAAAGTAAAACTCCTTGAGCTTTTGCATCAGAAATTTCTGTTTCTAAAAAGCTAACTAAAGCTTTTTTACTCATTACAGTTGCATCTATAATTTCTCCGTCTAAAAGGTTTAAAGACTCTTTTAAAACAGTTTTAGAACCATTATCAGCAATATGCTTTATTGATATTGAAGTTGCTTTAGAAAGTGTTACAGATTTCTCATTATGAGCAAAATCTCCTGCTGCCATAGTTGCAACATGTGTTTTAGAATCTGCACTCCAAACACCCATAGAATGAGGGTTTTTACGAGCGTAGTTTTTAATAGCTTTTGGAGCTCTTCTGTCTGAATTTCCTTCACGTAAAACTGGGTTTACTGCAGAACCTTTAACCTTGTTATATAGTGCTAAAACCGCTTTTTCTTCTGCGGTATTTGCTTCTTCAGGATAATTAGGTAAAGCATATCCTAAAGCTTGTAATTCTTTTATAGCCTCATTTAATTGAGGAACAGATGCGCTAATATTAGGTAATTTTATAATATTTGCTTCTGGTTGTTTTGCTAAATTACCTAATTGTTCTAAAGCATCTTCTACTTTTTGTTCTTCTGATAAATAATCAGAAAAATTTGCTAAAATTCTAGCAGCTAATGAGATATCTTTTACCTCTATTTCTATGTTAGAAGATTTTGTAAAAGCTTTAACAATTGGTAAAAAAGAACGGGTTGCTAATGCTGGAGCTTCATCTGTTTTAGTATATACGATTTTAGCTATTTTGCTCATGTAAATTGTATTTTTAAAGTTGAAATATTCTTAAAACTTTCTAAATGAATACTCATTTTTGAAAGCTAGCAAATTTAAGAATTTTAGTTGAGAATTTTATTGGTAAAATGCTATTAATTAGTAGGTTTTATTGCGTTTTTAATAAATTTTGAAATCGATTTCGTTGATATAAAAAATAAAAGCCATATCAAGCAAATTAATGCATTGATATGGCTTCTTTGAAATAGATTTTGAAACTATTTTGTATTGCTACAAAATAAATAAGAATAAACTTATACTTCTCTTTTTTAAAAGTGAAATTATACTCGCTATTTCAATGTTTGAAACATCCTTAATTTTAAATAAGCATTCTACTTTTTTAAAATTTTTATTAATGTTTCGGTTGTGATCATTAAAAATTAAAAAATTTCTGAAAGACTTTTTACTTACGTAAGTAATCTATTCTTACTTTGAGTTTTTATTCTGTTTTTTCAAACACAATACTTTCTCGTTTTTAACTCTCTTTGAAAACAATAAATAAAGAACGTTACTCTATCGATTTACTTTTAATTTTTTATTTGTTTTTGAAGACCTATAAGTTAATTGGTTGTAAATTCTTCTGTAAATATAACTGTGATTTCAATTATTACAAAATTTTTAAGGAATTAGAAATCAACACATTATTAACTTCGGTTGTTAACATTTGTTCATAAAAAAAGCGTTGTGAAAATTCACAACGCTTTTTAATACTTTTATTTGAAAAAGATTATCTTCTTTTTTCAGTAATTCTAGCTTTCTTACCAGTAAGACCTCTAAAGTAGAAAATACGAGCTCTACGTACTTTACCTCTTTTATTAACTTCAATTTTTTGAATAGAAGGTAAGTTTACAGGAAAGATTCTTTCTACACCTACAGTACCAGACATTTTTCTGATTGTAAAAGTTTCAGAAAGACCAGTTCCTCTTCTTTGTATAACAACACCTCTAAAAAACTGTGTTCTTACTTTTTCTCCCTCTTTAATTTCGTAATACACTGTAATTGTATCACCAGCAGCAAATTCTGCAAATTCTTTTTTTGTTACAAATTCGTCTTGTACAAATTTTATTAAAGCTTCCATATTAAATATTTATTATTTTGTAAAGCAACGTTCACGATTTCTTCGTCAGAGGTTAATTTAGCGGTTGCAAAAGTAGTAATTATTTTTAGTTGATAAAAACTAATTTTAATTATTTTTTTGGTTGATAGTCAGTACAATAGAAAATCCAGAATTTTCTACTCTCTTTACCGTTAATTTTTACGATTATTGGCTCTAATTCAGTTACATTATTAAAATATTGAGCTAATAACGGATTTATTTTACCCAACTTGTTTTTATCTTTAAAACGTTTGTCTGAATCTATAAAAATGGCATTTTGTCCTTTTAATGTTGATAAATCATCTCCTAAATAATCGAAATGTAAAGCTGGTAAACCTATAATATTCTGTGCATATACTTTTTCATCCATAAAGAAGTTTAAACAGGCAGATGTCTTGTAATTGTCTTCAGAAAAGATAAAAGTATCTGTATATTTATCTTGTAATTTTTCTGTCTCAATAGCTAATTCTTTCCAACCAACCCAAGTATCATCACTTTTAATGGGCACTAAATAAAATATTATTTGTAAGCTTACAAGTAAATGAAAAACGATAGAAAATATGACTTGAATTTTCAGTAATCTCTTGCTAATAAACATTCCAGCAATTATTATTCCTGTAATGTAAGATGGCATCATCCAATTTAATTTTACCCAGTAAATAGGAGTAAGGGCAAAAAAACCAACGAAAGTAGGAACAAAAAAGGCTAATAAAAATAAAGTTTTTGCTTTTGGAAACTTAAATTTTGTTACTATTCGTTTTAAATATTTAAAAGTAAAAGTGATGAATATTAAAAATAAAACGGGCAATAATAAAAACATTTGATGCCCAATTGCCCCAAAGAAATAATTTGGAGAAATTTTAAATTCAGAAATAGAACTTGTTCTTTCTGAAGATTGAAATGCAAATGATGCAAACTCATTTTGATAGTTCCAATACCAAACAGGAAATGTTGCTGCTACAGAAATTAATAAGCAAAGCCAAAACCAAGGAGATAATAATAATTTTCTGTATTTGTTAGAGAATAATAAAAAAGCTATTAAACCTATTTGCAATAATAGGGCAGTATATTTACTATCAAAAGCCAATCCCATTGCTAATCCACCTAAAATCCAAAATATTTTTTTGTTTTCAAAAATAGCTTTGTACAAACAAATTAAACTTAATGTCCAAAATAATAGCAATGGAACATCTGGAGTAGAATTGAATGATAGTATAGAAATAAAAATGGTGGAAGCTAATAAAATGAATGCTCTCTGTAATTTTTGTTTAGATAAAAAGTAGGAAGCTAATTTGTAAAAACTTAAAATTGTTAAAGATGTAATTATAAAATCTGCAAACTTTATAGTAAAAATTGATTTTCCAAAAATTTCTGTAAAAATTCTTAATATATAACCAATCATCCCTGGATGATCGAAATAAGAAAGTGATAAATTTTGGCCGTATAAATAATAGTAAGCATCTTGTGGCATTAAACCCATGAACGGGAGTAAAATCAATCTAAATAATTGAAAACCTAAAACCCAAGAAATGGCTTTGTTATTTTTTATAAGCGTTTTTATTGTATTCAAATTCTCACATTAAGAAATTCATATTTTTAAACCTTTACGAGGTTTCATCTAAAAGATCTGGTCTTATTTGTTCTGTTCTTTCATATGCTTTTTCACTTCTCCAGTCATCAATTTTAGGAAAATTACCAGACAATAAAATATCAGGTACTTTATTTCCTTCGAAATCTGAAGGTCTTGTATATACTGGTGGAGATAATAAATTATCTTGAAAAGAATCTGTTAATGCAGATTGTTCATCCCCAATTACACCAGGAATTAAGCGAACAACAGCATCTACTAAAACTGCAGCAGCCAATTCACCACCTGTTAAAACGTAATCTCCAATGGAAATTTCTTTGGTAATAAATAGTTCTCTAATTCTTTGGTCTACACCTTTATAATGCCCTGTTAAAATAAGGATGTTTTCTTTTAGAGAAAGTGTATTTGCTGTAGATTGATTTAGGGTTTTTGCATCTGGAGTCATATAAATAACTTCGTCATAGACTCTTTCTGACTGTAATTTTCTAATGCAATTGGCAATCGGCTCAATCATCATAACCATTCCTGCGCCACCGCCAAATTGTGTGTCGTCTATTTGTTTGTAGTTACCTAAACCGTATTCACGTAAATCATGAATAATAATTTCTGCCAAACCTTTTTCTTTAGCTCGTTTAATAATAGAATGATTAAACGGGCTTTCTAATAAATCTGGAGCAACTGAAATAATATCTATTCGCATATTGCAAATGTAAGTTTTTTAGATTTTTATTAAATAGAGTTTTTAGAAAGTTTAAGTCAAGTTATATTTTTAAAGTTTAAAAACAAACCAAACTACTCTACAATTAAGGTAAAAGGAATAGCATATTTTATATTTACTGCTTTACCATTTTGCATTGGTAGAGAAATCATTTTTGGTACAGTTTTCATAACTTTTGCAACTTCTGCTTTAATTGATGCACTAGGTCTGCTAGTTCTTGTGATAACTTGTGTTACTTTTCCTTCTTTATCAATTTTAAAACTGATAGTTATTCGCAATCTTCCAGGAGATAAGCCAAGTCTATTTGGTAAACTTGCGTCAAATTTATGGGCAAAATGTTGTTGTATTCCTCTACTGAAGCATTTTTTTACATCAGAAACATCTTTAGAATTTTCGCATCCAGGAAAAATAGGAACTCTTTCATAACCAATTAATGAATCTGTATTCACTATAATTTTACCTTCTTTAAAAGATAAAATTTGAATGATATAATTATTAAAATTTCTTTTGTCAGTAAAATTTAATTTTTCAATTGGGTATTCTTTAAAAATTGTAATAATTTTATCTTCAACTGTTTTAGATCTTGCGCTGGTTTTAATGTTAAATGGCTTGTTCTTTTTGTCTAATTCGAAAGAGATAGTTAGTCTATTTTTTATTCTATTTAAATTTACGGTTTTTAAAAAATCTTCAGTCAATCTTTTTGAATAAAATTTAGAAAGCTCGTTTTCAATAGATGGTTTCGTATAATTAGCATAGCTAGAATTTCGATCTTTATAAACAGGTTTTTCTCCTTTTTTATACTTAATAGTAAAACTATGTGTAGGTTTATTTTCTTTACCATTAAAGGTACCCGATTTTATGTTTGCTGAAAAAGTTTCTAAAAGTCTAGAAACTTCATCTCTAAAAACAGATGGCACATTAGTTTTTTTATTCTTCAACTGACCATTTTCAGAGATTAAAAAACTTATATGTAAATCTATTTCTTCATACAAGTACAGCTCAATATCTTTTTCATCTTTTAATTTAGATTGGTCTAAATTAAATAAATTGTTTAATAAATTAAAGTCTGCATTTTCATAAAAATATTTTTTCACTTCTAAATTTAAACAATTTTTTAGGTCTTCGAAAAACTCTAGATCTTTACATGGTTCACAGATAGAAGGAGTTTCTATTATGATTTTAGAACTACAATTAAATATGTTTTTAGACTTATTTTTAGATATTATTTGAAAATGATATCTATTTCTTTTATCTAAAGTTTCTAAATTTAAATTTTCTAAAGGATACTTTTTAAAAGCTTCTATAATAGCTTTTTTAAGCTCTTTAGAACTATAGTTAGTTACTGAAATTCGATAAGGTTTATTTTCTTTATTGATAGAAAAAGACAATACGATATTGTTGTTCTTTGGAAGAAAAACAGCCTTTTTTAAAAGCTTTTTAGGTACTTCTTTCTTAAAAAATAAAGACAACTCATTTTTAGGGTTGGGGTTTGAAAACTCTTGATAATTAAAGTTGTTTTGAGATTGGGAAATGCATACTGCAAATATGGTTAGGAGTGTGCTTAAAAAAAGGTTTTTCATAGATTTTCTTCTTGCTAATTTGTAGGTAATTATGATTTCTTTAAAATTGAAAAAACTATTCTTGCAAACTAATATGAAACAAAGCATCACCTTTATTTACAATAGGAGTTTGATTTACACAGAAAATATGACAGTTTTCAGGCGCATAAATTTTCTTTTTAAACTCTCCAAAAGGATCTTGAATAACACCT
The DNA here is from genome assembly GCF_014352875.1 of Polaribacter pectinis. Taxonomy (NCBI): domain Bacteria; kingdom Pseudomonadati; phylum Bacteroidota; class Flavobacteriia; order Flavobacteriales; family Flavobacteriaceae; genus Polaribacter; species Polaribacter pectinis. The sequence goes on along the minus strand of NZ_CP060695.1, from coordinate 1,493,517 downwards.
AAAACTTCTTTTTTCTTAACAAAAGCCCCATTTCTAACTCTAATTTGAAACATACCTGAATGTTGTGCTCTCAACCACTTTGCTTTTTTTACATATACAGGTGTTGCTCTTACACTTATTTCTCCCTCAATTAAACCTAAATGAATTAAAACATTTTTTGTTCCGTTTACACCTTCATTTATAACAGTTGGGTTAAGTTCTTTCGATTTTCCTCCTTCGAATAGTAGAATGGTTTTCCCCATTTTATTTAATGTATCTCTTAAAGATTTTGCAATATTACTCGAATAAACAATCATTGGAGGGTTAAAGACTTTGGCTAATTCAAGCGCTTTTTCATCGTCTTTATTACAACGAATTTGCGAAATATTATCTCTCTCGCCACCACCAGTATGAAAATCTATAACATAATCTACATGTGGTGCAATTTCTTTTGTAAATTGATATGCAAATTGGCTAGCCAAAGAACCGGTTGCAGAACCAGGAAACATTCTGTTTAAATCTCTTCCGTCAGGAAACTCTCTGGTCTGAATTAAATACCCGAAAATATTAAAAACAGGAATACAAATAATGGTTCCGTTTTTTGGTTTGTTAATTTGAAGATTTATTATTTCTCTAATAATACCAACTCCATTGGTTTCATCTCCATGAATACCTGCTAGTAATAAAACTACGGGACCAGGGTTTGTAGAACGTTCTATAATTACAGGAACATTTACTGTAGTTCTTGTATGTAATTTAGCTACTTTTAAATCTAAAACTGTACGTTTTCCTTCAGGAATTACTTTTCCTAAAAGAGTAAATGGTTTACTCGACATTTAATTCTAAATAACGGATAATTTCTTTTGCTATATTTTTACCAGTTGCAACTTCTATTCCTTCTAAACCAGGAGAAGAATTTACTTCTAAAACTAATGGTCCTTTTGAAGATTGCAACATATCTACGCCTGCAACACCTAATCCCATTGCTTTTGTAGCTTTTAAAGCTGTTTTTTCTTCCTCGTCTGTTAACTCAATAACATTTGCATTTCCACCTCTGTGTAAATTAGAACGGAATTCTCCTTCTTTACCTTGTCGTTTCATTGCGCCAATTACTTTTCCATCAACTACAAAAGCTCTAATATCTGCACCACCAGCTTCTTTAATAAATTCTTGTGCAATTACTCTTGCTCCTAAACCATTAAAAGCTTCTAATACAGAAGTTGCTGCATTTGGTGTTTCAGCCAAAACAACACCTAAACCTTGTGTTCCTTCTAATAATTTTAAAACCAATGGAGTTCCACCAACAGATTGTATAACGTGCTCTACATCTTTTGTGTAATTGGTAAAAACCGTTTTTGGTAAACCTACACCAGCTCTAGCTAAAATTTGTAAACTGCTTAACTTATCTCTAGATCTTGTTAATGCTATTGAGGAAACTGCAGTAAAAACTTTCATCATTTCAAACTGACGAATTACGGCTGTACCATAAAAAGTAACAGAAGCACCAATTCTTGGGATAATTGCATCGATATTATCTAAATACTCTCCTTTGTAAAAAATCTTTGGAGATTTTTTTTCTATTTCGATATTGCATTTTAAATGATCCACGACTATTACTTCATGTTTCCTCTTTTGTGCTGCTTCCACCAATCTTCTTGTTGAATATAGTTTTGGATTTCTAGATAAAATTACAATTCTCATTATTTTTTATATTTTAATTTGTGTGATAAATTTTTCTTTGCTGTATCTATCACGAATTTTTTATTTAAAAATTTCCTTCCTAATAATATAGGAAATTTCATGTCTTTACGCTCGCTTAATGTCAAATAAATAGGAAAAGTAGTATTGAAAATTATGATTTCTGTTTGAATCATAAAACGCTTTTCTGAAATTCCGTTTGAACTTTTTACAATTTTAGAAGAATAGTTTTTAAAAGTAAACTCCTTATTATTATAGAAAGGATGCTCTGGGTCTAACAACGTAAACTGAATTAAACTTTCATCATTTAAAACAATTTCTTTAATGTTAGAACAATGAATAGAAGATGTGTAAGCACCTGAATCTACTTTTAAATCAATTTCGGATAATGATAATTCAGGGAAATCTGCCTTATCAACTCTACCAATAGTTATTTTCATTTAGATAAATTAATGACGTAAAATTACTGATAGTTATTGACTTATATTTATAAATATCAAAAAATTATAATTTAGCAATTGCAGCTTCTGCACAACGTTCTCCATCCATGGCTGCAGAAACAATTCCGCCAGCATAACCACCACCTTCGCCACAAGGAAATAATCCTTCTATTTCTGTGTGTTCTAAATTTTCTTTTCTTGGAATGTTTACAGGTGATGAAGTTCTAGATTCTACACCAACAATATTAGCTTCATTAGTATAATAACCATGCATTTTAGAGCCGAAAGCAGCAAAACCTTTACGTAATCTACTGCCAATAATTCTTGGTAAAAGAGAGTGTAGTGGAGCAGATTTTAACCCTGGTTGATATGAGGTTTCATTTAAATCTGTAGACAATTTGCCATCTACAAAATCTACCAATCTTTGTGCAGGAGCAGTTTGTGTTCTTCCACCTGCAAAAAAAGCAATTTTCTCTAAATCTTTCTGAAATTCTAGACCTTTTAATGGGCCAAATTTTTCGTATTTCTTAAAATCTTGATCGATATCTAATTCAACTACAATTCCTGAATTTGCAAACTTATTATTTCTTCTAGATGGAGACATTCCATTAACAACAACTTCTCCATTTGCAGTTGCTGCAGGAACAATAAATCCTCCAGGACACATACAAAAAGAGTATACGCCTCTGTTGTTAACTTGTTGAACTAAACTGTAAGCTGCTGCCGGTAATAATTCATCTCTTTCTCCAGCACAATGATATTGAATTTTATCTATTATTTCTTGTGGGTGTTCTACACGAACGCCCATTGCAAAAGACTTTGCTTTAATAGCAATTTCTTTTTTATGTAACAATTCATAAATATCTCTAGCAGAATGTCCAGTTGCTAAAATAACAGCGTTTACAGTCATTTCTTGACCATTTTGAAGTTGAATTGCTTCTAATTTATTGTTTTTTACAACAAAATCTGTAACACGAGTTTCAAAATGAATTTCCCCTCCAAACTTTATAATATTCTCACGAATATTCTGAATTATCTTTGGTAATTTATTGGTTCCAATATGTGGGTGTGCATCTATTAAAATTTGCTCTGTTGCACCATGGTAAACCAAGTTTTCGAAAATTCTACGTACATCTCCACGCTTTAAACTTCTGGTGTATAATTTTCCGTCGGAATAGGTTCCAGCACCACCTTCACCAAAACAATAATTAGAGTCTTCGTTTACAAAATGATCTTGATTAATTGCTTTTAAATCTCTACGTCTGTCTTGTACATTTTTTCCACGTTCTAAAACGATAGGTTTGTAGCCTAATTCTATACAGCGCAATGCAGCATACATTCCTGCAGGGCCAAAACCAATAATATGAACTTCCTTTGCTTTTGAAACATCTTTATATTCAAAAATATAATCAGATTTTTCTGGAACCTGCTCATTTACATAAACGGCTACCTTGTAATTGAAAATGATATCTTTTTTACGAGCATCAATAGATTTTCGCAAGACTTTTACTGCGGAAATTTCACTTTTATCAACATCTAATTTTTTGGCAGCTTTGTATAGCAGAATATTTTCTTTACGTTCTTCTATTAAATTTACACGAAGCTGAATTTCTTTAACCATTTTACAAAAGTAATTAAATTTAAAAAGGGACAAACTATTGTTTGCCCCTCTTTTTCCCCTAATTAATTAAAAAATGTAATTTAATATCGTGATCTTTCTATAAGGATTGTTTGTGTGTAAACAGTTCCATCTGTTATCACCTTAACCACGTATGCTCCTTGTTTTAGTCTATAACTTCCCATTACAACTTTATTCTCTCCAGATCTTGCTCTTATATATCTTTTTTGGATAATTCTTCCATAGATATTATATAAGTAAACAGTTGCATCTTTTTCTAAATTTTCAACTTTTACATTAAAAACTCCTGATGATGGATTTGGATATAGAGAAACTTCTACGTTAGGAGTTACTACAACATCTCCTTCTGAAATACAAGTAGCATTACAAGAACCTAATTTGTCTCCATGCCATAAGTGAGCTCTTACAGAATTTTTGCTTACACTTATTTCCTTATGCTTAATTTGACCATGTTTTCTTGTATGATGACAAATGATAACTTTATCGTTATTATGACCATGATGATGAGAGTTACCTCTGTAATTATGACCATTAGATTTTGTACTTCTTGCATCTATTACACAAACTTCTATAGAGTCTGTTGCAGTACAACCATTAGAATTTGTTACTGTAACTGTATAAGTCGTTGTAAACTTCGGACTTACTTTTGGTAATTTTTCAGTTGAAATAACATTACCAGAATCATCTGTCCATTCATAGGTAAATCCAGTTCCACCTGTAACAGTAGGGCATAAGTAAATGCTTTCTGCATATCCCAAGAAAATGGTATTTTTCTTTTGATATTTTACAGCATAAAAATCATCAATAGTAACAGTTGGTTTATCTCCAAGAACATTAACAATTACATCTTTAGTTGTAGTGTTACCACTTTGGTCTGTTACTGAAACTTGTATAGTGTTTTCACCTAAATCGTCACAACCAAAAGAATCTTGACTTAAAGTATAACTTGATATACTACAGTTGTCACTTGTAATAACAGTTTCTTCTGGAATAGCTAAATCTGAACAATTAGAAACGTTAAAATTGAAATCTCCCTGTTCCCAACAATTATATCTATTTTTATAATAGAACCAACCGCTTAAGCCAAAATTAGAATCTTGTAAGTTTGCTTTGTTGCCTAATTGGACACCGTATTTTAAACTTGTTGGCGCATGGTAAATGTTTGTAACAGTTCCTGTATTATTTCCTGCACCTGTAAGATTACTTCCTTCTGCCATTTCATAATACATCCAATTTTTATATTCACCACGAACACTCCAAGGATTTCCTTTCCAGCTTCTACCCATTGCGCTCCATTCTGTCCAATTACTAGCGTTTTTTAGGTTTAGAGTTACAATCCATTTGTCATTACTATCGTATTTATTTACTAAAGTTCCAACAACAGAAGCAGTACCATCTAAGTTTTTGGTTATTTTACCTCCATCTGCATCAAAAATATAACGAGCTCCCCAATGTCTTGAAGCATCACCTTTACTACTAAAGTCAATTTCTTTCTTTTTAGAAGATGCAACAGTTTTATGTTGATTATAATTTTTTACATAACCATTTAAATACATTGCGTGGTATTTAGCATCAGTAACATCGCATTCTTCTCCAGTTTCTATATCGCTTTCAGAAGTAATTAATACGTCTTGTGGCGTTATTGTTGCATTACCGTTAGCGTCTAATTCAACAGAAATGTTTTGTGTACCAACTGTAGGAGCAATGTTATCAATAACAGTTACTATAGCTGTATTAGAGCTTATGTTTCCATTTACATCAGTTGCTGTTAAAGTAACTGTGTTTTCTCCTAAAGTATCACAACTAAAATTGGTAACATCTAAAGTTAAAGTTTCAATTCCACAGGCATCATTAGACCCATTATTAATATCTTCTACAACTATTGAGGTATTTCCATTTTCATCTAAATATACATTGATATTTTGTGTGATAACTTCTGCAGGAACAGAATCTATAACAGTAACAGTAGATGAAGAAGTAGTTGTATTACCACTTGCATCTCTAACAGTTAATGTTACTAAATTTTCACCAACATTTGTACATGTAAAGTCTAAAACATCTAAAGAAGTTGTAAACGTACAATTATCTGAAGAGCCATTATTAATCATTTCTGGTGTAATTGATGCATTTCCGTTTTCATCTAACTGAACAGTAACGTCTTGAGAAACTGCAGTAGGTAAAATAGAATCAATTACTGTAACAGTTGTTTGTTGAGTAGTTTGTAAACCACTTGCATCAATAGCTATTAAACTTACAATATTGTCTCCAGTATTGTTACAACTAAAAGTAGTTGTGTCTAAACTTAAAGAGAATGTACAGTTGTCATAACTACCATTGTCTACCATTTCTGGAGTAATTGAAGCATTTCCGCTTGCATCCAAATAAACTTCTATGTTTTTTGTAATTACTGTTGGTGCAATTTCATCGATTACAGTAACAATAACATTTTCTGTAGATACATTCCCATTTACATCTGTTGCAGTAAAAGTAACTGTGTTTTCACCAAGATTGCTACATGCAAAAGTTGTTTCTGAAAGTTCTAAACTTGCAATTGCGCAATTGTCTGTAGTTCCATTGTTAATCATGTCTACAGTGAAATTTGCAATTCCGTTTTCGTTTAAAGGAACAGTAATATTCTGTATAGCTATTGTTGGAGAAATAGTATCTTCTACAACAACATTTGCTGTACTGTTAGAAAGGTTTCCATTTATATCCTTAACAGTTAATATAACTTGATTATTTCCAATATTGTTACAAGAAAAGTTTGTAATATCAAGAGATATGTCTTCTATACCACAATTATCAGAAGAACCATTATTGATCATTTCTGGAGTAATTGATGCATTTCCATTTTCATCTAACTGAACAACTATGTTCTGCGTAATTACATTTGGTGCAGTTGTATCTAAAACGGTAACTGTAGCAGTTCCTGTTGCTGTTCTTCCTAAAGTACTTGTTGCAGTTAAGGTTACAGTTACTGGTACGCCTATATTAGAACAATTAAAAGAAGTGTTGTCTAATTCTAAATTTGCAATACCAACTACAGAATTAGAACCATTATCTATTTGATTTGGAGTAATAGTAACATTTCCATTAGCATCTAATTCTACAATAATATCTTGCGTTATTACAACAGGAACAGGATCAATAACAGTTACTAAAACTGGAACAGTAGTTGTGTTTCCATTAGCGTCTGTTGCTGTTAATTGAACTGTAACTGGACTATTTATAGCGTCTGTTGCCGTAAATGTATTTTGACTGATTGTGTAGGTAACAGGTCCACAATTATCTGAACCAGAAACTAACACGTCATTAGCAACAATACTTACAGTTCCATTAGCAGTAAGTGTTACAGAAATATCTTGCCCTTGTACTAATGGGGCAATTTCATCACGAACTTCTAAATTAATAGTTCCAATAGTAGAATTTCCACTTGTATCAAAAGCAGTAACATTTATGGTATGAAAACCAACTTCATTACAATTATAAACTGTTTTGTCGAATTCGAATCTATCTATTGCACAGTTATCTGTAACAGTATTAACGTTAAAAGAATTTGTATCATAAGTTGCAACTCCGTTTTCATCTAAAAAAATGATTGCAGTTTCTGTTGTTAAGAACTGTGGAGAAGTAACATCTCCAGTAACTGTATAAGTTTCTGAAATACTTGTTCCATCTGCATTTGTAATGGTAACTGTATAATCACCAGGATTTAAACCCGTAATATCTTGAGTTGTTGCTCCATTACTCCAACTGTAGGTTGTACAAGGGTTTGCTGATGAAATATTAATGTCTATTGCACCATCTGAAGAATCTGGACAAGAAGCAGCAGTTATTGAATTAGCGCTAACATTCAGTTCTTCCTTAAAGGTAACAGTGTTTATTTTAACTTTGTGCTCGTTATTAAAATAACCAGTTGCTGCTGTAAATCCCCAGAAAACTCCGTTGTTTCCAGAGAATATATCATTAACAATATCACTATTATAGTTGATTATTGTATTTCCATTGAAAACAACCGTGAAGTTATTTGTTGCTTTTATCCAAGATATTTTTACATTATGATAAGCTCCGTTTTCTAAATTAGATACAACATGAGGTCCAGAAAGATTATTTGAAGAAAAATGATTCACGTCTCCGTTTTTCATTAATGCTACATGGTCTTGTCCTGGGTCAGATGTATTGCTATAGGTATCAAATTCTACGGCTAATGAAGGGCTTATTCCTAAATATCCTAAACCACCACCACTTGAACCTTGATTGGTGCTTAATGGCTGTAATACAAAAGCCATTCCATCTGCACCACCGTCATTGTTTCCAAGATATACATCAAAGTCTAACTCAAAATCAGTTGAAAGATTTAATTTATTTTGATACCAAACAGCACCAAATTGTCCACCAACTGCGCTTGTTAATCTATATTCATCATTTCCTAAATAATTAGAATTTCCAATGTTTATATAATCAGCTTGGTTAAAACTTGTTTGCATAGTACCATCATCAACTGTTACAATTGCTGTTCCAGTATTAGAATTACCATTTATATCTGTTACTGTTAAAGTAACTGTGTTTTCGCCATAATTTGCACAAGTAAATAGATTTGGTGAAATTGTAATTGTATCTATAGCACAATTATCTGAAGAACCATTGTCTATCATTTCTGGAGTAATTGAAGCGTTTCCATTTGCATCTAATACTACAGTTATATTATTTAAAACAATATTTGGACTTTGATTATCCGCAACTGTAACGTCAAAAGTTTCTGTTTCGTTTCCACAAGCATTCTGTAGGTTTAATGTTACAGTTGTAGTTCCCACATTAAATAACATTCCTGTACCAGATCCATTTCCGTTTCCAGAAGTAGCACCACTAAAAGAGTAAGTTAACTCTGGTGTTGGATTTCCTGCCGTTATAACTTCATAATCTATTAACGCACCACATACATCTTCATCATTATTTGCAGTAATATTTTCTGGAATAGATGTAAAAGATGCTGCCTCACAAGTTATTTCAGCTGTAACGTTTATAGAAGTTGAACTTTCGTTACAATCATTACTTAAAATAGTAACAATTGCATTATAAGCTCTTAGGTCTGGACCATTAAACACTAGAGTGAAATTAGCTTGAGTTCCAGGGGAAATAGCTACGGGTGATGTTAAACCTACGATAGATAAATATTGGGCATCTGGACCAGAAATTGCAATATCTACATCTAAAATTGCATTATTAGCAGTTGAGCTTGTATTATCAATAGTAATTAATGTATCGTAAGAATTATTAGGTAATACATTGCCATAATCAAGATTAAAACCATCTACAACTGTAGTTGCTCCGTTTGCAACGTTTGTTCCGTTATTAGAAATTTCAATTTCTGCTGAATTTGCTGAAACAGTTGTAGGTTCTGAAATTGCAGAACAACCAAATAAATCAATAACTCGAACACTATAATTACCTGCAGATGTAGCTTCGTAAGTTTGTTGAGTTGCATCTGGAATATCTACACCGTCTTTTATCCATTGATAAATAGAAGATTGTGTTGCTGTTAAAGTTGTAGAATTATTAGGTGGGCATAAAACAGCAGTACCACTTGGAGAAATATCTACAGTAGGATTATCGTTTACAACTACAGGAGTTGGTAAAGATTCTCCAGAACAACCCCCGTTATTTGTAACAACAACTGTATAATTTCCTGAAGTTGTTGCAACATAATTTTGGAAAATTGCACCAAAAAGATCTATTCCATCCTTTTTCCATTGGTATGAATCACCATTATTCGCATTCAATTCTACAGTTTCTCCTTGGCAAACTGTACTTTGTCCTGCAACTATAATAGCTGCTGGTTGTACATTTACTGTAGCTGTACAAGTAGCTTGGTTACCTGCACCATCAGTAGCTGTTAACGTAACCGTATTTTCTCCAATGTCAGCACATGTAAAGTCTACTTGAGATAAAACTAAAGATTCTATACCACAGGCATCACCTGAACCGTTATCTATCATTTCTGGAGTAATTGTAATAGTACCAGCTGGACTTAATGCCACTGTAATATTTTTACAAGATACAGTTGGTGGAGTTACGTCATTTTGCCCCCCAGTATTTCTATGAAAACGTATAGTATTACTACTAATTCCTGAAGTAGCAATATCAGGAACAAAATCACCATCTAAATCACCAATTACAATACCAGAAACTTCAGCTCTATTAGAAGAGGTATAATCGAATCTTGGAGCAAAACTTGGGGTTCCCGCAGTAGAAGTTGTATTTCTATATACAGAAAATACATTTATTCCTAAAGATTTTGTTACAATATCTGGATACCCATCACCATCTACATCACCCACACCAATTCTGTAATTAGCTGCTGGAGAATCGATGTTTACAACAGTAGCAAAAGAAATATTTCCAACCGTAGAAATATTTCTCCAAATAGCTGTATTTGTATTTCCTTGATAATTACAAGATGTAAAATCAATTTTACCATCTTTATCAAAGTCTGCAATCATTGCTCTATATGGAAAAGTTCCAAAACCATCTGCAGGATTAGCATCTGAAGCCCAATATTCTGGAGTTTCAAATGAAGCAGTTGTACTTCCATTTGATGTTATATTTCTTATTGAAGTTGCTCTATTTGACTGACCTTGTGAAGCTAAAAAATCTGCTTTTCCATCACCATCAACATCAGCAACTTGTATACCAGTACATCTACCTATTCCAGAAGCTACTAATTGTCTAGCAGAAAAATTAATATTTCCAGGACCAGTACTTGTGTTAAAAGCTACCCAAACACTTCCTCCAAATTCTCCAATAATGTCAATTTTACCATCATTGTTAAAATCTCCAGAACCTATTTGATAATTAGAAACAGATTTAGAGTCAGTTACATAAACTAAACCTATGTTACCAGCTCCAGCAGATGTATTTCTAAATACACCTCCGTTAGAAGCAATATCTTTAAACCCATCACCATCAAAATCTGCTGTTGTTAAAGAATTAAATTGACCACTAAAATTATTTGCTGTAAAATTAATATTACTAGGAGTACTATTGTTTTTTGCAATAGTAATACCATTGCTTGTAGCTGATATAACCTCTGGTTTTCCATCATTATCCATATCTTGAGAAAGCATATTATAGGCTCCTCTAATACCCGCTAATTCTTGCGCAGTATTTTGATAAGAAGTGGCTGTAAGTGGCGTTGGACAAAAAACTCCATTGAAGTGTGTTTTAGAATAAGCTGATAAGTTACATTGGTTCTTAACACTTATTAAAGCAGTTGTACTTCCTTCAGGTACTCTTACTTCTATTGTTCCAAAAGAAGATGAAACTACTGTTGCTTGTGTAGCTCCAAAAAACACTTGATTTTGAGTTGGAGTTGCACTAAAATTGGCTCCTGTGATTGTTACTGTACTTCCTATAAAACCTGTTTTTGGAGAAAAGTCATTTATTATAGGTTTATCTATACATTGTGCAACCGTTTTTCCACTTACTCCCAAGCAGAAAATTACTATTATTAAATATGCTAATTTTTTCATGATTGAGTTTGATAAGTTATTTCAACCTTAACAGTTGTTAGATCTATATTTTCAGGATAATCAAACTTTAAGTTAGAATATTTTTCTGAACTGCAAGAAGCTATAAACATATCTCCTAATTTTGAAGTAAATGGAGCAACTACAACTTGTGCAGTGTTACCATTATTGTCTGAAAAGTTAAGGGTAAAACCTACTTTGGGGTTTGTGCCATCTTCATTAAAAGCATTAATTAAAACGGTAGGTTTAGAATTGGGATTACATTTTACTACACTATAACTTACGTCATAATGGAAATCTGCCTCTTCTAGAGCTATCCAGTTTTTTAATACTTCTGGCTCACTTTGAGCTAGAACTGAAATTGAAAAAAATAGTGTCATATATAATAAGACACTATTTAAAAGTTTTTTTTTGTTCATGATAAATTAAGTTTGATTAGTTAAGTGATAAATATATATTAGGTTTAAGCTAAATAAAAACGTGGTTTTAAAAACAGGTATAATTACCTATTAAGTGAACTAGCTTAAATTGGGTATAAAATTTATCAGCAGTAAAAATGATTAAACTTTACAGAAATCACTAATTGTAGGTGGGTGGTTTTTCCTACCCAAGTACGTAAGTATTTGTTTTTTAGTTATTTAAATTTAAGCTGAAGTGGAGAGTTTAGTTTTTAATTCTGTTCTGGTTTTTACATTAGCTTTCGCATAAATGTTTCTAATGTGATACTTTACAGTGTTCTTTGAGATAAACAATTTATTGCTAATTTCTGTATTGTTTAAATTTTTAGAGAGTGCTTTTAGAACATCTAATTCTCTTAACGTTAAAGGCTCAATTCCTAAAACATTTTCTTTAAGAAGAATTAAATAAGAATCTTCTAATAAGGTTTGTTTTTTTATAGAACTATCAATACTTAATTTTTGAAGATTTTCTTGCAGATTTAAGATCTCTCTTTCATTTTCTTCTCTTTTATGTTGCATCATTAAAATAATGCTATATGTAAAAACAAACATGTCTAACCAGCTAGAAATTTTAAGTGTTAACATTTCTCCATTTACTTGCCACAAACCACAAGGTAACCCAAACATAAAATAGATTGAAAACGGAACAAATATTAAAAAACCTACAACGTAAAATTTTGCATAAGGCATTTCTTTTATTTTAAATAATGCATAAAACCAAAATAATGGCAAAATTAACATTACAGAAATGGTAATGCTAAATACAGCTATAAGGTAATTATTAGTTACAATTGAAAGGAAAAATAAAACGATTGTAAGTGATGGTAGAATTAATAGTAATTTGTAATATTTAGGATACCTTTTATGGATATTTAAAAATTTTATAGAAAACAAGGCAAACCAAATTTCACAAGGTATAAGAATTAAATATTCTAATTTATAATAAAAATTGTTGCCTCTAAAAATATCTATAAATGAACCATCTAAAAGTAGAAATAGACACATTAAAGATGCAACAAAAAGAAGATAGAATAAGTAGGTATTATTTTTAAATTTAAAATATAGAAATAAATTTAAAAGTATAATAACAATACAGGAACCATAATAAAAACTATTTATTTTTATTTTTTTAATAGTAAATGAAACAAAATCTTTTTCAGTTTTTATTTTTAAAGGAAAATTAGCTTCCCTTGGAAAATCTACTTTTAAATAGAAGGTTGTTTTTTTTGTATTATTTGAACTAATTTTAAATGCTGGGAATTTGTAGTCTACAGGAATTTCATTTAATAAAATACTATTACCTGTTGAAGTAACATATTTTAATTGATTGTTATTAGACTTGTAAATATCTATTCTATTAATGTTATGAGTTGGTAGAAATGCTACCAAATTCTCTTTGTTTTTATTTACTTCTACTTTAAACCAATATGTTCCACTATTCATACCTAAACTATTGCTTTTAGGTAATTGATTAAATTTTTTGTGGATTATGTTTTTCTCTGAACTATCCTTAACCTCTTTAAAATACTGAACGTTAAATTCAATAGAATCTTTTGTGTTCTTGAAGTTTTCGGCATAAGTTTTAGAATTAAAAATTAAGCACAAGAAAAATATAAACAGATAGTTTTGGAGAATAGATTTGTTCAATGGGGGAATTTTTTTAATTAAGTATTTTAATTTAAAAACATAACAGCCTAACAATTGTAGATGAATAGTTCATAATAAAAATGCTTTTCTAAAATAAGAAATGGGTTAATGGTTACAAATAATTTTGAATCAGGGTATCTCAAAAATAGTAAAAAATAAATCGACTTTTATAAAAAATGATTAAATCAGGTATTTATACCTGCTTTAATCATTCTATTGTTTCCAAAATAGTCTTTTTTCAATTCAATATTTTTAAATCCTTTTTCTACTAACATTGCAACCGTTTCTGTACTTAAATATTGGTTTATTTCAAAAAACAACAAACCATCTTTAGTGAGGTGTTTTTTTGCTAAATCGGCTATTTTTTTATAGAAAATTAATGGGTTTTTATCATCAACAAATAATGCAAGATGAGGTTCGTTTTCTAAAACATTATTTTTAATTTCTACTTTCTCTAATTCTCGAACGTAAGGAGGATTGGAAATAATAATATTGAATTGTTGAGGTAGTTTTTTTGCCTCTAAAATATCTAGTTCATTAAAATCTATTTCTACATTATTTAGAACAGCATTTCGTTTGGCTATCTTTAAAGCTTCCGAAGAAATGTCTACTGCAGAAATTGTTACGTTTTCTAAATTTTTTGCTAAAGAAATAGGAATACAGCCAGTTCCAGTTCCAATATCTAAAATATTTAGTTTATTGTTACTTAATTTTTTACTCTCAAGCAAAGCCCATGCTACTAATTCCTCTGTTTCTGGTCTTGGTATTAGTGTGTTTTTATCAACAAAAAAGCGCAAACCATAAAATTCTGTTTTACCTAGAATATATTGTAGAGGTTCTTCTTTTTGAAGTCTTTTAGTAATGTTTTTTAATTCTGATAAATATTGATCTGTAATTAAGAAATCTGGTTTTATAACGGTATCAATTCTTTGTAGTTGAAATTTATCTTCAACAAGAATAAAGAAAAAACTTTCTATTTCTGTTTGTGGATATATGTCTGAAAGTTCTTCAGAAAAAAATATTTTAAATTCTTTTAAAGTCATAAAATTACAATAATGGACTTAAAAATCTTGCCAAACGTTCTAACGTTTTTTGTTTGTTAGATCGGTTTAAAAAATCTTCTAAATCTATTTTATTAGCCAACTCTTTTCTTTCTTTAAATTCCTCTATAATCTCTGAAGTCACTTTTTTATCATAAATGATGGCATTTAATTCATAGTTATGTTCAAAACTTCTACAATCGAAGTTTGTGGAACCAACAGATGCAATTTCTTCATCAATAAAAATAACTTTACTATGAGAGAAATCATCTCTTAAATAAATTTCTACACCAGCTTTTAATAAAGTTTCAAAATAGGAATACATACCATAAGTAGCTATTTTAGAATCGGTAATTTTTGGTAATAATAAAGTAACTTTTACACCACTTAAAGCAGCAATTTTAAAAGCTTCTAGAATAGGAAATGTAGGTATAAAATAAGGATTTAGTACACAAATACTTTTTTCAGCAAGGTTTATAAAGCTTAAATATTGTTGCATTACTACAGATTGATCGTAATCTGGTCCACTAGAAACTATCTGTATTTTTGTATCTCCTTCAGCATCAAAATTTTCTGTATATTTTTTATCGTTACTTAAATCTTTGTTGGTTGCATAGTAAAAATCTTTCAGAAAAGATTTGTGGATACTTGTAACAGCAGAACCTTTGACCTGTATATGTGTGTCTTGCCAAATACCTAAATTTGTGTCTTCTGTTATATATTCATCAGAAATATTAACACCTCCAGTAAAACCAATTTTGTTATCTATAACTGCAATTTTTCTATGATTTCTAAAATTTAATGAGAAAATGAAACTTCCAAATTTAAATGGAGTTTCTGGATATATTTCAACACCAATATCTGTTAATTCTTGTTTTGTTTTTTTCTTTAAATTATAGCTTCCAAAAGAATCGTACAAGATTCTTACTTCTACATTTTGTTTTCTTTTTTCTTTAAGAAGTTCTATTATTTTAGATAGTATTTCTCCATTTTCTATAATGTAATATTGTAAATGGATAAATTTTTCAGCATTTTTAATGGCTTTAAATAATGCTTCAAAAGTATCTTCGCCATTTTTTAATAGCACTACATTGTTTCCAAGTTCTAATGGAATATGGGTGTTGTTATAAATTAAGTTCGATATTTTTGTGGCTTTCGAACTAGATAGTTCAGTTATATTTTTATTCTCTTTTTTGTTGAAATTACTCTTAATGTAGTTTTTTCTTTTTTTGGTTTCTTTCAGTTCGAAATATTTTATTTTTCTTCGATTAATTCCGAATAAAATAAAAGCAAAAGCTCCAATAAAAGGGAAAAAGAACGTAATTAAAATCCAACTTAAAGATTTAGAAGGTTTTACGCCAAAATATAAAATGTTATAAAATGCCCAACCAAATAGAGTTAAATGAACAAGTAAGAGAATGTAGTATATCAAAATTTATAGTTCTTTTAGCATCCAAACGTTACAAGAATAATGACCAGTGTTTCCCATTGGTTTATTTAAATCGGTAAATCCATTTTTATTATAAAGTTTTTTGGCGGCATTCATATATGGCATGGTTTCTAAATAACAACTTTCAAACCCAACTTTTTTTGCTTCTTTAAGACAGGTGGAAATTAGTTTAGAACCCAGTCCTTTACCTCTTGCAATTGGTAAGAAATACATTTTTTGAAGCTCACAAATATTACCTTCAAAATTGTCTAATTGAGCAATTCCTGCTCCACCAACAACTTTACCTTTGTGTTCTACAACAAAATAAAAAGAGGTCGATTTCTGAAAATTTTCAAACATGGTATCAGTAGCTTTATCTTCATAAGCCGTACCAATTTTTGGTGCGCCCATTTCTAAAATAACACTTCTTATAACTTTGGATAGTCCCAAATTGTCTTCTGGTTTTATTTCCCTAATGATAAAATCTTCCATTGTCATTTATTACTGTATTTTTGCAAGAGCAAGTTACCTAAATTTTAATTTTTTTTGATGAAAAGAGTAGTATATTTTTTAGTTTTATTTTTTTTGATAACAAGTTGTTCTGTTCAAAAAGAGCCCGTTTTTATAAAAGTGGATAATGTAAAAATTTTAAGTTTTGCTTCGGATACAATAAAATTACAAGCAAACGCTTTTTTCGAAAACCCAAATGATGTTAGTGGTAAAATTTTTACAGATGAAATAAAGATTTTTGTAAACGAAACAGAAGTTGCACAAGTTTTTTCTGAAGAATTTAAAGTACCTGCCAGAAACGAATTTTCTATTCCGCTAATTGCGCATATTCCTACTAAAAAGTTTTTAAATACTGATAAAAATGGTGTTTTAGGAGGTTTGTTGAATTCTTTAATAACAAACAAGGTAAATGTTAGAATTAAAGGGAATCTAGAGTATGTAGTTTTTGGTTTTAAAAGAGAGTTTTTGGTTGATAAAACACAAGAATTAAAAATTAAATTTTAAGCTATCAAACACGAAATCTACATAAAGCGTTGTTTGCAAATTGCTAAAAACGGACTTGGATCTGCAAGACCAAATCCTTCTGTAGGCGCAGTAATTGTGTATAAAAATAAAATTATTGGAGAAGGTTTTACATCATCCTATGGCGGAAATCATGCAGAAGTAAATGCTGTAAATTCTGTAATTAACAAAACCCTTTTAAAAGAAGCTACAATATATGTAACATTAGAACCTTGTGCGCATTTTGGTAAAACGCCACCTTGTGCAGATTTGTTGGTAAAACACAAGTTTAAAAGAGTGGTAATAGGTTGTGTAGACACTAATAGTTTGGTTGCTGGAAAAGGAATTGAACGTTTAAAAAACGCTAATATCGATGTTGTTGTTGGTGTTTTAGAAGATGAATGTAAAGAACATCACAAACGATTTTTTACAGTTCAAAATAATAAAAGACCATTTATTGTTTTAAAATGGGCAGAAACTAAAGATGGTTTTGTGGCTCCAGAAAGTAAAAATGAACAAAAACCTGTTTTTATTTCTAATAAATATTCTCAACAATTAGTACATAAATTACGAAGTAAAGAGCATGCAATTTTAGTGGGTACAAATACGGTTTTGGCAGACAATCCAAAATTGAATGTTAGAAGTTGGTTTGGAGAAAACCCAATTAGAATTGTTTTAGATAGTAGTTTAAGGATTGCAAATAATGCAAATATTTTAGATGGAAGTGTAAAAACGATTGTAATTACTAAAGAGAGAAAAGAGAATTTAAAGCCAAGAGAAAATGTAATTTTCGAAGAAATTAGTTTCTCTAAAAATGTTGCCCAACAAATTTGTAAAGTTTTACAAAAACACAACCTTCAATCTGTAATTGTAGAAGGAGGAACACAAACATTACAAACCTTTGTAGATGAAAATTTGTGGGATGAAGCTTTGGTTTTTATTGGAGATAATAATTTTGAAAAAGGAGTAAAAGCTCCAGTTTTTAATGGGAAATTTTCTTCCGAAGAATACATTAAAAACGATGTTTTAAAAATATATAAGAATGATTAAGAATATAATTTTCGATTTTGGAGATATTTTTATCAACCTAGATAAAGAGGCAACTTACAAAGAAATGGCAAAGTTAGGTGTTACAGAAATCTCTGAAGATATGGTTGCTGTGTATCATCAATATGAAAAAGGATTGATTTCTACAGATGAGTTTATTAGTTTTTACGATGAGAAATTCCCAAATATTAAACGAGAAGAATTGGTTTTTGCTTGGAATGCTATTTTGTTAGATTTTCCTAAAAAGAGATTAGAGTTTTTAAAAGAATTATCTGAAAGTAAAAAATACAGATTATTTTTATTGAGCAACACAAATGATTTACATATCTCTTGGATTCAAGGTAATTGGGGAATGGAATTGTATAATGAATTTAAAGGTTATTTCGAACAGTTTTATTTATCTCATGAAATCAATTTTAGAAAACCAGATACAGAAATCTATGAATTTGTTTTAACTGAAAACAATCTAAAAGCAGAAGAAACATTGTTTGTAGATGATTTGGAGATAAATACAATTGCTGCACAAGAATTGGGTATTAAAACTTGGAATTTAATTCCTGGTGAAGAAGATGTTGTAGAATTATTCACTAAAAATAAGCTCTAATTTTGATTTTTCTTCTATTAAGTATTCTGTTTTCCACAGGGTTATTCATTATTTTTAAATACTTTGGAGTTTACAAGGTTGATGTTTTAAAAGCAATTTGTGTTAATTACATTGTTGCTTTTTCATTAGGTTTTCTTTTGGCAGAAAGAAAGATACCAATTACTGAAATTTACCTAGAACCATGGTTTTATGGCGCGTTAATTTTAGGAACTCTGTTTGTTTGTGTATTTTTTGTAATGGCAATGACAGCTCAAAAAAACGGAGTTTCAGTTACTTCAATCGCAGGTAAAATGTCTGTGGTGGTTCCTGTTTTTTTCGGAATAGTTTTATATAATGAATCTGTTACTTTCTTAAAAATAGTAGGAATTGTTATTGCATTAATTGCGGTGTATTTGTCTTCCGTTAAAAAAGAAAAATCAGAAAACAATGGAACTTTATTATTCCCCATTTTACTATTTTTAGGGTCAGGAATTATAGATACGTTGTTAAAATACATTCAAACAAATCATGTTGCAGACCAAGATATTTCAATATTTTCAGGAAGTTTATTTGGTATTGCTGCCATTGTTGGATTTACAATTTTAGGAATAAGAACCCTAAAGAAACCAGCAGCTTTTGGTTTAAAGAATATTATTGCAGGAATTGTTTTAGGTGTTCCTAATTATTTTTCAATCATATTTTTAATAAAAGCATTACAAAATAAAAATTTTGAAAGTTCTACTTTATTTACAGTAAATAATGTGGGCATTGTAGTGGTATCAACTTTAGTTGGTTTGTTGTTGTTCAAAGAAAAATTTAGTTTAAAAAATAAATTTGGAGTTGCATTGGCTATTTTAGGAATTGTATTAGTTACAATCGCATAAATGAAAGAAGACGTCTACAAAACAATAGAAAAACCATCTAAAGAAACTCTTTTTAAAGAGAAAGGAAGCAAGTTCTTTGGCTATGCTTTTCCTGTTTTAACTGAAGATGATGTAAAAGATTGTATTGAAGAATTAAAGAAAAAACACCACTCTGCACGTCATTTTTGTTATGCGTATCAAATAGGAATTGAAAATATAAAATATAGAGCAAATGATGATGGAGAGCCTAATAATTCTGCAGGTTTGCCAATTTATGGACAAATTCAATCTTTTGAAGTTACCAATATTTTAATTGTTTCTGTTCGTTATTTTGGAGGAACTAAATTAGGAGTTGGAGGTTTAATTTCTGCATATAAAAATTCAGCGCAATTGGCTTTAGAAGCTTCAAATATTCTAGAAAAAACAATTGATGTACATTATCAGCTAAAATTTAATTACGATTTAATGAATGCTGTACAAAGAATTATCAAAGAGAAAAATATAGATATCATCAACCAAAAATTAGAAATGGATTGTGAGTATATAATTTCTGTTCGTAAAAATGATGCTGAAGCAATTTTTAATGTTTTTGATAATTTGTATAAGGTGGAAGTGAAGGAGTTGGAGTAAAATTAAATTAGATTCTTCTTATAATTTTAGATAACTTCGTAAGTAACAGCTAAAAGACAGGT
This sequence comes from Polaribacter pectinis, assembly GCF_014352875.1. NCBI lineage: Bacteria > Pseudomonadati > Bacteroidota > Flavobacteriia > Flavobacteriales > Flavobacteriaceae > Polaribacter > Polaribacter pectinis. The sequence continues at coordinate 1,473,465 of NZ_CP060695.1, read as the reverse complement.
TATTAAAAAGAAATTATTCATTAGAGCCGAACAATTCAAAACCCAATAAAAATGAAAGTTACTGCCGAAAAAAATGAAAAGGTTGCCAATATGATATTTGCATCCATTTATCCACTTTACCTTAATCGTCTAGAAAAAAATGGAAGAACAAAGGAAGAGCTCAATAAAGTAATTAAATGGTTCACTGGTTTTGATCAAGATACTTTACAAGTACTTATAGATGAAAAAGTAACTTTTAAAACTTTTTTTCAAAAAGCTAAAATACATCCAAATGCACATATGATTAAAGGAGTCGTATGTGGTTATAGAATTGAAGAAATTGAGGATGAATTTGAATTGTATAAACAATGTAGACGTATGGAAAAGCTAATTGATGAATTGGCAAAAGGTCGTAAAATGGAAAAAATTTTACGAGAAGAAAAAAAGTAGAAACTGTTACTAACAATTCTTAAACAACATTGAAACTTAGTTAAGAATTTGTTAGAGAAACTTCTTTAATACCCCAAACCTTTCAATAAATAATCAGGACATCTTGTTGGTTTCATGGTTTTAGAATTCATAAAAGCCAAAACTGTATTTCCTGTACAGATTAATTCGTCATTTTGATTTTTAATTTCGTAATCGAATTCAATTTTAACCATTGGCTCTTTTTTCAGAAAAGTATGTATGGTTAAAACGTCGTCATACAAGGCAGATTTTATAAAATTACATTTTAATGAAATTACTGGTAGCATTATTCCGCTGATTTCCATATCTTTGTAAGTAACTCCTAAAGAACGTAACCATTCTGTTCTACCGAGCTCAAAAAATTGCGCGTAGTTTCCATGATAGACAACGCCCATTTGGTCGGTTTCAGAATACCGAATTCTAGTTTTTGTTGATGCTTTTTTCAATTGTTATAGACAAAATTTATTTCAGCATTTTACGTAAAAAATAGTTAATAATCAATAGCAAATTGATTTTTTTATACTGAATTTTATTCACACTTTTGTATAACCAAAAAAAGCGGCATAAAACTTCGTTTTTTAAATCAAATAATAACCCAAAATAGTACCCTCGATAACAAATGACTGTAACTGCTGACTCGGTTTGGAATGAATGTTTGTCTTTTATAAAAGACAATATAAAACCCCAAGCTTATAAAACTTGGTTTGAGCCAATCAAACCCGTAAAACTTTCAGGAGAAGCGTTAACTATACAAGTACCTAGTAAATTTTTTTACGAATGGTTAGAGGAACATTATATTAAGTTATTAAGAGTTGCATTAGTAAGACAATTAGGTAATGACGCCAAATTGATTTACGATGTTAAAATGGAAAACAATTACAGCAGTAATAGACCGCAAATTGTTAAAATTCCTAGTTCTAATAGAGATCCATTAAAACCACAAAGAGTTACTGTTCCTTTAGAGTCTAATAAAAGAGAATTAAGAAACCCGTTTATTATTCCAGGTTTACAGAAAGTAAAAATAGAATCTCAATTAAATCCTAATTACAATTTTGTAAACTTTATTGAAGGAGATTCTAATAGATTAGCACGTTCTGCAAGTATGGCAGTTGCTAACAAACCAGGAGGAACCTCTTTTAACCCATTATTAATTTATGGTGGAGTTGGTTTGGGTAAAACACATTTAGCACATGCTATAGGTGTAGATATTAAAGATAAATATCCAGATAAAACAGTTTTATATATTTCTTCGGAAAAATTTACACAACAGTTTATAGATTCTGTAAAGTCAAATACAAGAAATGATTTTATTCATTTCTATCAAATGATAGATGTGTTAATTATTGATGATGTTCAGTTTCTTTCAGGAAAAGCTGGAACGCAAGATGTGTTTTTTCACATATTTAACCATTTACATCAAAATGGAAAGCAGGTTATTTTAACTTCGGATAAAGCACCTGTAGACATGCAAGATATAGAACAGCGTTTATTATCTCGTTTTAAATGGGGATTATCAGCAGAACTACAAGCGCCAGATTATGAAACTAGAATTTCAATTCTACAAAATAAACTGTACAGAGATGGTGTAGAAATGCCAGAAGACATTGTAGAATATATTGCAAAGAATATAAAATCTAATGTTAGAGAGTTAGAAGGTGTAATTATTTCTATGATTGCTCAAGCTTCTTTTAATAGAAGAGAATTCTCTTTAGAATTGGCAAAACAAATTGTAGATAAGTTTGTTAAGAACACTAAAAAGGAAGTTTCTATAGATTACATTCAGAAAGAAGTTTCTAAATATTTCGATATGGATGTTGCTACTTTACAGTCTAAAACGCGTAAACGTCATATTGTACAAGCAAGACAATTGGCAATGTTTTTTGCCAAGAGATTAACTAAGACTTCTTTAGCAAGTATTGGAAATCAAATAGGGCAAAGAGATCATGCAACTGTATTACACGCTTGTAAAACTGTAGATAATCTTACAGAAACTGACAAGCAGTTTAGAAAATATGTAGACGACTTAACTAAAAAGTTAACGTTCTAAAAATTCTTATAATTTTATGAAAAAAGTACTAATGGTTTGTTTGGGGAACATTTGTCGTTCACCATTAGCCGAAGGTATTTTACAATCTAAAGTGAATCCAAAACAAGTTTTTGTAGATTCTGCTGGAACTGCAGCATATCATGTTGGTAATTTACCTGATGTTCGCTCTATTGAAGTTGCAAATAAATACGGAATTGACATCACCAATCAAAGAGCAAGAAAATTTACTGTAAAAGATTTTGATGAGTTTGATTATATTTATGCAATGGATGATAGTAATTATCAGAATATTTTAATGCTATCTAGAAACAATAATGATAGTAATAAAGTAAAAATGATTTTAAACGAAACTCATCCTGCTGAAAATTTATCAGTTCCAGATCCATACTATGGTGGAAGAGATGGTTTCGAAAATGTGTATAATATGTTAGATGAAGCTTGTTTAATAATTTCAAAAAAAATATAAAATGATTGGTAAACTCTATTTAATTCCCACAACTTTAGGAGATACAGAACCTTTAGAGGTAATGCCTTTATCTGTTAAAAAAGTAGTAGAGCAAATAGATTATTATATTGTAGAAAATGAGAAATCTGCAAGAAGGTTTATCAAAAAAATATCACCTAAAAAACCACAACCATCTTTGCAATTAATGTTGTTAGACAAATATGCAGAGGAAATGGAAACAAGAAGATATTTAGATGTTTGTAAAGAAGGATTAAATGTTGGTTTGCTTTCTGAAGCAGGAGTTCCTGCAGTTGCAGATCCTGGGGCTAGTATTGTAAAATTGGCACATGAAAATAATATACAAGTAGTTCCATTGGTTGGTCCAAGTTCTATTTTAATGGCAATGATGAGTTCTGGAATGAATGGTCAGAATTTTGCTTTTAATGGATATTTACCTATTGATAAAGGAGAAAGAAAAAAAGCAATTAAAGATTTAGAGAAGTTGTCTAAAGATAAAAATCAATCACAAATTTTTATTGAAACTCCTTATAGAAATGAGAAAATGCTTGCTGATTTAAAAGCAACTTTAGCACCAGCAACAAATTTGTGTATAGCAGCAGATATAACTTTATCTTCTGAATATATTAAAACAATGTCTGTACAAGATTGGAAACATCAACAGCCAGATTTACATAAAAAACCAGCTATTTTTATTATTCACAAAGAATAATAAAACTTATACTTTTGCTGTTCTATCTGCCACAATATTAGAAACATCATAACCACCAAACTTTTTTAAGTAAGATTTTATAGAAGCTCCATAAGCATCAGAAAATCCTTGAGAACCATTGCTTCGCAAGAATTTTTTAACATTTCCTGCACCACTTAAATGTGCAGCTGCTAAAATACCAGATTCAGTAATTTTAATTCCGTTTATGGTTTTACCAACAGAACGTTTGATGTCTTTTCTTAAAATCCATTTATTTACTTTACACAAAGCAATAAATGCTTTTTCTTGTAATTCTGGATTTCTTAAAAAAGCTTCAGTATTATAAATTTTAAATCTGTGTAATGTTGTTCTTCCAAATTGGTACTTTCCTAAATAACCTAAAGTATTTACAACTCTATACTTTCCTTGAGATTCTTTAAAAGCTAAAGCTTCTTTAAAACCAACAAAATCTTTTTGTAAATATGGAATGTTGTAATTAATGTTTTTAGGGAATGAAACTGATTTTTCAGAATTCTTTTTTATGCCAATAGAAGTTGCATTGGCAAACACTAAAATAATTCCGAATAAGAGTAAAAACTTTTTGATAAAAATAATCTTTCTGTTTTGCGAGTGCAAAATTACAACCAATTTTAAAACTACTGATAATCAATATGTTAAAATTTACTAAAAATATAGATAATGAAACTTTATCTTTCCTTTGGTATTGATTTCAAGCGTTGGAGCAGGAATTTTTATGAAATTAACAACAGAAAATAACGATTTAAGAAATTTAGATTTTGTTTTAATCTTTACTAAATCGATGTCGAGACTCAAATAAAATTGTCTGTAAGGATCTTGTTGTATTAAATTTGAAGGTTTTGTTTCTCCATACAACATGCCATCTGCTCCGTAACCAACTGCAATATTTAGCCATTTTGGAAAATTACTTTCTTTATTAAAAGACCAAATGTTTGCAGAAAGCCAATAAGTCTGTCCGTTATAATCTTTTAAAGCTTGTTGAATGTAGTTTTCTCCTAATGTATTAGGTCTTTGTTTGGCAAATTCTGTTTGATGAAAAGAGTATTTTACAGTAATTCTTTGTTCGTTCCATAATAGTTCTTGTCCAACTAATAAGCCTGTTCCAGCAGCATTTGCTAGAATATCTCCAGAAGAAGCTCCCCATTCTTTAGAGAAACCATCTAAAACTTCAACGGCGGTTAGAAATGCAAAACCATAGGTAGCACCATATATTAATTGGTTTTTTTTAGAAACACCTGCCCAATCTAAAACTTCCATTCCTACTTTTCCAACATAGTAAGAAGTCATAAAATGACCAATTTTATCCATTTGTTTCCATTCTGCGTTATCATTTGTAAAATGAAAACCGGATCTTTCGTAATCTTTATACCAAAGTTCATTTAACGCTAATAAGGTTCCACCAGCTAAAATACTTTCTGTAATAATTACTGCGTTTCTTCTCTTCTTATTGAGTGTGTCAGATTTTTTTAAAAATGAAGAATCTTGAGCGCATAATTTTAATGAGCAAAATATTATTATAAAAAAAAGGGTTGTTTTTTTGTAATTCAAATCAAATTTCAAGTATTGTTGCGGCTTCTAAATTATCTATTTACCCCTTGGCTATTTAACCATCTATGATATTTTGAAGCATTTCTATTATGTTGAGAAAGTGTTTTTGCAAATGCATGATATCCTAATTTATCTACATTAACACACATATAATAGTAGTTGTGTTTAGCAGCATTTAAAACACCATCTATTGCAGAAATATCTGGCATAGCAATTAAAGTAGGAGGTAAGCCTCTATTTAAATATGTGTTATATGGTGAGTTTATTTTTAAATCTGCAGTTAACACTCTTTTTACAACATAATCTTGTCCCTTAACTTCTTTAACACAGTAAATTATTGTTGGGTCTGCTTGTAAAGGCATTCCTTTTTTAAGACGATTTAAGTACAAACCTGCAACAATTGGTCTTTCTACATTTTGTGCAGTTTCTTTTTGAACAATAGATGCTAAAGTAATTACTTCATCTTTAGATAAATTTAAAGCTCTCGCTTTTTTCAATCTACTTTCATTCCAAAATCTTTTGTAGGCAACCAACATTTTTGTTCTGAATTTTTCTGGTGAAACTGTCCAATAAAATTCATACGTATTTGGGATAAATATCTGTAAAACAGATTTTTCTGTTAAGTTATTCTCTTCTAAAAAAGCTTTATTTGTAAAAGATGTAATTAAAGAAATTGAATCTGCTTCTATTTGTTCTGCAATTCTACCAGCAAATTTCTCTAATGTATCTTGGTTGTTAAAAGAGATTTTTAAAGGGGTTTGTCTACCACTTCGTAACATATTTACAAGATCGTTATTAGACATTCCTTCTTTTAAAACATATCTACCAACTTTAGGTTTAGAGAAGTTTTTTTTAGCTGAAACCCATAAAAAAGTTTCTGGACTTTTAGAGTAATCTTGTATTTTCTTCTTTACATCCACTAAATTGTCTGTAGATAATACAAATAGAACTTGGTCTTTTGTAATTGCTTTACCGAATATTTTCTGATAATAATTGTAACCTAAAATTCCAGCAATTAATAAAATGGCTGAAAGAATGTATAATACTTTTTTGTTCAATTGTAAATGTTTTAAGAGATTGTAAAGTTACTATTTTATCAATTGTAATAATATCTCATTTTTAAATTTTCCTTCAGATAAAATCCAGTCTTTTTTTACGCCAACTTTTTTAAAATTATGCTTTGTAAAAAGAGAAATACTTTTCAAATTATCATCAGTAATATTTGCAAATAGTTGATGCAAATCTAAATGGGTAAAAGAATAACTTATTAATAAGGATAATGCTTCTGTAGCAAATCCTTTTTTTTGAAAATCTGGATGAATTAAAATACCAATTCCAGCTCTTTTATGTTGTGGATTAAAGTCGAATAAATCTATTGTGCCAATAGTCTTATCAGAAGTTTTTTCTTCGATTATTAAACGTAATTGTTTTGCCTCAAAAATATCTAAATGCGCATTTTCTAAATATTGTTTCAGTACATATTTAGAAAACGGAGTTTGTGTATGACTTACTTCCCAAAAAGATTCGTTGTTTTCTATTTGATATAGAAATTCTAAATCTTCTGGTTCTAATGCTCTTAAATTTATTTTATCTCCTTTTAATGTATGCATTAAATATCTATAGTTCCATTAAATACAAAAGTAGCTGGTCCTTTTAAGAAGACATTTTTATAAATGCCATTTTCTTCAGTAAAAGAAACCTCTAATTTACCACCTTCAACCGGTAAAGAAATTAAATTACTACTAGTTTTATTTGTTTTATGCATTGCAATAGCAACAGCAGTTACTCCAGTTCCACAAGCTAATGTTTCATCTTCTACTCCTTTTTCATAAGTTCTAACTCTAAAAGTTGTATCATTTATTTGCTGAACAAAATTCACATTACTTCCAGGGTTATCGTATGAATATCTTATTTTTTTTCCATTATCAAAAACTGGGTAGTTTTCTAAATCGGTTACCAATTCTACATGATGTTGTGTTCCCGTATAAGCAAAAACGGAATTTTCTTTTACTATTATTTCACTAACATCTATCATTTGTAAAGAAATAATATTGTTTTCAATTTCAGCAAAATGTTCACCATCAAAAGCTAAAAATGTAGTTTTATTATCAACTAATCCTAATTTTTTAGCAAATGCAACTGCACACCTTCCTCCATTTCCACAGAAAGTTTCACTTCCATCCGCATTAAAATAAATCATTTTAAAATCGAAATTTTCATCATTTTCGATTAAGATAATTCCGTCTGCACCTATACCAAAATGTCTGTCACATATTTGTGAAATTATGTCAGTATTTTCTTTTGGAAAGATTTTTGTTCTGTTATCTACCATAACAAAATCGTTTCCTGTTCCTTGAAATTTATAAAAGTCTATTTTCATTAGCACAAATATAAGTATTTCAAAGACAAAAATGGAGTGTTAAAAAGCGGTTAAAGTCCGTTAAAAACAAGTTAAACAGATTTTGTGAATATGTTAAAATTGTATATTTGATTAATTAAAAAAATGTAAAGATTATGAAGAAATTTTTTGGTTTTCTAGGAATGGCAGTTTTAGGAGGAGCACTTACTTTAGGTGGTTACAAAATGCTATTTAATGAAGAAGTAGTTGTTGAAAAAACAATTCAACAGCCTTTGCAAACAATTACAGCAAGTTATAATCCAGCTTTAGAAAGGGCAAATACCGCGGCAAATACGGTAGATTTTACTGTGGCTGCAGAAAATACTGTACATGCAGTTGTACATGTAAAAAATACTGCAATAAGAACACAAACAAATCCTTGGGCAGAATTGTTTTACGGTAATGGAAGTGGTTCTAGAAAATATGAACAAGTTGGTACAGGAAGTGGAGTTATAATCTCTGCAGACGGATATATCATTACAAACAATCATGTAATAGATAATGCTACTAACCTTCAAATAACATTAAACAATCAAAAAAAATATCCTGCAGAATTAATAGGTACAGATCCTAATAATGATATTGCTTTATTAAAGATTGATGCAGATTTCGATTTGCCATATATTCCTTTTGCTAATTCAGATTCTGTAAAAATAGGAGAGTGGGTTTTAGCGGTTGGAAATCCTTATAATTTAACATCTACTGTAACAGCAGGTATAGTTTCTGCTAAAGGAAGAGATTTAGAAGGAAATAGAAATATTGAATCTTTTATTCAAACGGATGCAGCTGTAAATCCAGGAAACAGTGGAGGAGCATTGGTAAACACTCGTGGAGAATTGGTTGGAATTAACACGGCAATTTCTTCTAAAACAGGTTCTTTTATTGGATATTCTTTTGCTGTTCCTTCTAATATTGCAAAGAAAATTATTGACGATATTTTAGAGTTTGGTAAAGTACAACAAGCAATTTTAGGAATAAATGTAGATACAAGTTACCAAGAAGAAGGTGTAAAAGTTGCAGGAGTTGTTGAAGAAACAGAGAACAGAAAAAAGTCTGGTTTAAGAAAAGGAGATATTATTAAGAGAATTAATAATGTAAAAATTTCTAAATTCTCGGAATTAAAAGGGCAATTAACTGCAAAAAGACCAGGAGAATTTGTAGACGTAACTGTAGATAGAGATGGAGAAATTTTGGTAGAGAAAATAAAACTATCAAAATCTATAGAACGATACATATCATCAGTTTTTCAATGGGAATTACAAGACCTTACCAAAAAAGAATTAAAGAAGAAAGATATTAGCAATGGTGTTAAAATTATAAGGACAGGAAAAGATGAACAAGAAAATAATTTAAAAAACTATATTGTTACTAAAATAAATGGTAAAAACGTTAGTAACGCAAGTGAAACCGCAAAATTACTAGATAATTTAGTAGCTAATAATTATAGAGTAACTGTAGAGATGCTTAATTTAAACGGAGAAGTAGAGCGTTTTATTTACAGATAAAATTAATTACAATTATTTTAAAAATCCTGATATTTTATCAGGATTTTTTTATTTACGAAAATTTTACGAAATCGATTTCGTATTCTAAAAAAAATAAATACTTTTGCCGAAAATTTTAACTATTTAGTTACACAACTATGTCAACAATTATTAATTACAACGAAGAAGTATTATCGCAAGCTCAAACAAGAAGAGCAACTGTAGAGTTTATCAATATCGTAAATGATTTATGGTACGATAAATCTATAGAACTTGTTTTATTTAGAAATCCTTTAGTAGATAAAAGAGCAAGTGAAGTTTTAAAATTAATAGATTACGCTAGTGAGTTTGTTAGCAAACCAATTACAATTATTGATGCTTTGGATATTGCTAAAGCAATTAAACAATTAGATTTACCATCTTCTAAATTAGACATTGGTAAATTAGCTTATGAGTGTTACTTGAATCCAAAACATTCAGAAGATAAAGTTGCTTTCGTTCAAAAGAAATTAAAAAATGCAACAGAAGCTAAAAACATTCAGCCAAAAGATGTTGTTTTATATGGTTTTGGTAGAATAGGTAGATTGTTAGCTAGAGAGTTAATGACTAAAATGGGTAAGGGTTCGCAATTAAGGTTAAGAGCAATTGTAACTCGTGGAGAAATTAACCAAACTGTTTTAGAAAAAAGAGCTTCTTTATTAAGTATAGATTCTGTTCATGGAGATTTTCTAGGAACTGTAAAAACAGATGTAGAAAATAACGCATTAGTTATTAACGGAACTACGGTTCATATGATTTCAGCTAACAATCCAGAGGATATAGACTATACAAAATACGGAATTAACGATGCATTAATTATCGATAATACTGGAGCATTTAGAGACAAAGAAGCCTTAAGCAGACATTTAGAATCTAAAGGAGCAAGTAAAGTTTTGTTCACAGCGCCAGGAAAAGGTATTCCTAATATTGTTCATGGAGTAAATCATAAACAACACAATCCAGACAAAGTAGATATTTTCTCTGCAGCCTCTTGTACAACTAATGCAATTACTCCAATTTTAAAGGTTTTAGAAGATAATTACGGAATTAAAAAAGGGCATTTAGAAACGATACACGCATATACAAACGACCAAAATTTGGTAGACAATATGCACAGTAAATATAGAAGAGGAAGAGCAGCAGCTTTAAATATGGTAATTACAGAAACTGGTGCAGGAGCAGCTGTAGCAAAAGCATTACCAGCATTAGCAGGAAAACTGACTTCCAATGCTATTAGAGTTCCAGTTCCAAACGGATCTTTAGCAATTTTAAGTTTACAATTACGAACAAAAGTTACCAAAGAAACTGTAAATGCAATAATGAAACAAAACGCTTTAGAAGGCGATTTAGTAGAGCAAATTAAATACTCAATAGATAATGAGTTAGTTTCTTCAGATATTATTGGTACAACAGCACCATCAATTTTCGATAGTAAAGCAACTATTACAGATGGAGATTCTATTGTAGTTTATGTATGGTATGATAATGAATATGGATATTCTCATCAAGTAATTCGTTTGGCAAAACACATAGCTAAAGTTAGAAGATTTACGTATTATTAAAATACTCTTGATTGCAAATTCATTCAAGTAAAATTGAATGTAAAAATCCGATGCATTTTTGTATCGGGTTTTATTCTATATTTTTTTTTGAAGCTATTTCCAGCTTTCACTACTCGCTTTTTTTATTCTAAAAAGAATAAAAAAGAGCTCAAACAGGCCGTTCAATCTGGGCTAAACTTGTTTGCTAACTTTTAATTTAAGAGAAATCTATTCTTCCTCAAAAAAGGCAATATTAGCATCAAATTCTGGTTTCAAAAATTCTTCTTTACTCATAAAATATTCAGAAGTAATTAATCTGTAAGAATCACCTTTTTTCTGTAATTCCCAAATAACATCATTAGCTTCCTCAAAAGCTTCATCAGCATTTAATTGATTTCCGAATAAACGAATCACAACATTATGACTATCTAAACTTTTAGCAATACATTTTAAAGCGATTTCTTTCGTAATATTTTCATCGGCATTAGCCTTTGGAGTAATATCAAAATTTACAATTGTTGCTTTTGTGTTTGGAAATGTTCCATTATAAGCCTTGTATAATAATTGATTGATATTAAAAAGTTGTTGGTGTAATTCTATTTTAGGATATTCTTCAGAAATCTTATCAACTAACATTTCATGAGAAATAGAATCAATTTGCCCTTCATTTAAATGGTCAGACAATTTATAATCCAACACAATTGCGGCGGCTTCATTAGTTTCAAAATCTGCGATTGCCATAAAGAGTAATTCTCTTAATTCTTTAATATCAGTACTTTCTGCATTTGGGAAATCGAAACGTTCTAAAAGTTCTTTATAATCTTCGATATTCCAAGAATTTTCAAGTTCGTCAACTGTAGAAATTTTATGTATTTTTATAGCGTATTTCATTTTTTTAATTCATTTTTGAATGAATATATAGTATACGAAATTTCAACACCAAAAACAAGTTTTTTTAGATATAATATGACGGTTTTAGAAAGAATACAATTACTTCGTGACGAATTAAATAATCACAACTATAATTATTATGTGTTAGATAATGCAACAATTTCTGACTTCGATTTTGATATAAAACTAAAAGAATTAGAAAAGTTAGAAATAGAAAATCCAGAATTTTTCGATTCAAACTCACCAACACAAAGAGTAGGAGGAGCCATCACCAAAAACTTCGAAACTGTAACACATAAAAACAGAATGTATTCTTTAGACAACTCGTACTCGAAAGAAGATTTGTTAGATTGGGAAAAACGAGTCCAAAAAGGATTAGGAAGAGAAGATCTAGAATATACTTGCGAACTAAAATTCGATGGAGCTTCCATAAACTTAACTTACGAAAATGGAAAATTCATAAAAGCAGTTACTAGAGGAGATGGTTTTCAAGGAGATAATGTTACTGCAAACGTAAAAACAATTCGTTCCATTCCATTAAATATAAAATCAGATTTTGTCAGTAACTTTCAAATGCGAGGAGAAATTATTTTACCATTAAACGGTTTCAATAAAATGAATGAAGAACGCGTTGCAAATGGCGAAGAAGAATATAGAAATCCAAGAAACACTGCAAGTGGAAGTTTAAAATTGCAAGACAGTGCAGAAGTTGCAAAAAGACCTTTAGATTGTTTATTGTATCAAGTGGTAACAGAAGAACGCAAATACAAAACCCATTTTGAAATTTTAGAAAATGCCAGAAATGTAGGTTTTAAAGTTCCAAAAACAATCACTTTAGCTAAATCAATAGACAAAGTTTTCGATTTTGTAAATCATTGGGATAAAAAACGCCACGATTTACCTTACGAAACAGATGGCGTAGTTATAAAAGTGAATAATTTACAGCAACAAGAAGAGTTAGGTTACACATCAAAAGCTCCAAGATGGGCAATTGCCTATAAATTTAAAGCAGAACAAGTTTCTACAGTTTTAAATGAAATTACATATCAAGTTGGTAGAACTGGTGCAATTACGCCTGTTGCAAATTTAGAACCAGTTCAATTGGCAGGAACTACAGTAAAACGTGCTTCTTTACACAATGCAGATCAGATTGCGAAATTAGATATTCGAGAAAATGACACCGTTTTTGTTGAAAAAGGTGGAGAAATTATCCCTAAAATAATAGCAGTAGATTTAACAAAGCGTCCAACTGATTCTCAACCAACAATGTATGCAACCAATTGCCCAGAATGTAATACAGCATTGGTAAGAACAGAAGGCGATGCAAAACATTATTGCCCAAATGAATTTGGTTGTGCTCCTCAAATTACGGGAAGAATCCAACATTTCATCAGCAGAAAAGCTATGGATATTGATGGTTTAGGTGGCGAAACAGTAGATTTATTAAGAAAAGAAGGTCTCATTCAGAATTATGCAGATTTATACGATTTAAAAGTGGAGCAAGTAATTCCATTAGAAAGAATGGCAGAAAAATCTGCTCAAAATATGATTGCAGGAATCGAAAAGTCAAAAGAAATTCCTTTCGAAAAAGTATTATTTGCACTCGGAATTCGTTTTGTCGGAGAAACAGTTGCTAAAAAATTAGCAAAACATTTCAAATCTATCGACAATTTAATGACTGCAACTTTCGAAGAATTAGTAAGTGTCGATGAAATTGGAGATAGAATTGCACAAAGTATTGTAGATTTTTCAAACGATTTGGGTAATATTCAATTAATAGATCGTTTAAAAGTATATGGAGTTCAATTAGAAGTTTCCGCAGAAAGTTTAGAAAACCAAACTAATAAGTTAGAAGGACAAGTTTTTGTTGTTTCAGGCGTATTCCATCAAATGAGTAGAAACGAACTCAAAAAAGCAATTGAAGATAATGGCGGAAAAGTAAGTTCATCAATATCTAAAAAGACAAATTTTATTGTTGCAGGTGATAATATGGGCCCAAGTAAACTTACAAAAGCACAAGATTTAGGTATTTCAATTATTTCCGAACAAGATTTTATAGATAAAATCAGTTAGAAACATGTTTTGGTATCTAATTTGCATAGATTATTTATAAAATCAATACCCAATAACCCAATTTTAGTTGGTAAAAAGTTAAAATGCTAAAAAAAATACTATACATATATATAATGTCTATTTCATTTCTCACTTTTTCACAAAAGAGAGAAGTAGATTCTTTGCCTAAAAACTTAGAAGATTATATTTTAGTTAAACCAGGAGATTCAGTTGTTGTTCAATTAAACGAATTTTCCTTACTACCAAAACATAAGTTTAATTCAAGAGAAGATGTGCGCTATTATTTATGGTTTCGCAGAAAAGTTTACAAAGCTTATCCATTTGCGCAATTAGCATCACAAAGATTAGATTCTTTAAATGCCAGATTGCAGAGAATAGAATCTAAAAGTAAAAGAAGAAGGTATACAAGACTCGTTCAAAAATATATAGAAGGCGAATTTACAGATCAGATAAAGAAAATGACCACCACAGAAGGTCGCATTCTTATTAAATTAATTCATCGCCAAACAGGTAAAACAGCTTTCGAGAACATTAGACAATTAAGAAGTGGTTGGAAAGCCTTTTGGTATAACACAACAGCCAACATATTTAAACTTTCTCTTAAAACAGAATACCATCCAGAAACCTTAAACGAAGACTTCTTAATTGAAGATGTTTTACAACGAGCATTTCAAGAAGACAAGTTAGAAAAACAAAAAACAAAACTTAATTTCGATTTTTCCAAGATCATTGTAGAAAGAAAAGCAGAAATTAATGTAGAAGAATATAAATTGATGTTTGCAAAAATGAGAAAGAAGGGCAAAGTAAGAACTAAAGCAAAGGATCAAAATTAAATTTTCTTGGGTGTTACCTTTTTTTTTATAGAAGATTTATCTCCAAATAAGAGTTAGTACAATAAAAAAGGTCGGGCTTTACACTATATCTTTTTGCTGAAAAAGCAAAAAGGATGCCGTTTCAATCCCTAACACAGGCATGCATATATAATGTATAGAGTAATAAAAGAGAAGAATTATCATTTATAAAGGTATATTCCACACTTCTTTTTATATTTTCAAGACTTATATATATTAAAAACAAGACCCATATTTAAAAATTATATAAATAAGTGTAATTAATTCCATCCAAATAGTTCAATCTTTTGAGTTCATTTAAGAGTTAAAAGGTGTTAGATTTGGTTATAATTTACGGTTATGAGTTTTATATGATAAAAGTATTAAAAAAGGTCAAAAAAACTTTCGATTATAACCTTCGTATTTTCAATGAATTATCTCGGTCAAAAAATAAATTTAAAAAGAATTTAAAATAATAGTTGTGAGATTAGAAATGAGTTGTATATTTGCACCCGCTAACGGAAATATGAGTATGTTAGTTTAGTTCATTGAGATGTTGTTTTAGCTTTATTGACTGGGTTAGGAGAGGTGTTTTTAGTTTCATTTTTAGTGATAAAAAAAAATTAAAAAAAATCAAATTTTAATTAGGTTGGTAAATAAAAAACATTGTATCTTTGCCGTCCGATTTATCGGGGAATAAAGTTCAGTTTTTTAGGGGTTAAAAAAAATTAAAAAATTTATTTATTTTTTGCTTGTCAATTCAAAAATAAGTTTTAGATTTGCACCCGCTAACTGAAACAGCAAATACGATCACAGAAATTTTGGAATAATAGTTACGATAATTATTAGTTAGTTCAAGTCTAACATTTCTACAAATTAGGATTTAAAACGATTGTGAAAGCAAGAGTGCGATACCCTAAAAGTTCATTGAAAATATTGAAATTGACAGCGTAAACAAAGAGTAGAATAACCACATTAGTAAAATAATGTAAATTCTTTTGAAACTTATTCATTAACATATTTAAAATATACAATGAAGAGTTTGATCCTGGCTCAGGATGAACGCTAGCGGCAGGCTTAACACATGCAAGTCGAGGGGTAACAGGAGTGCTTGCACTCGCTGACGACCGGCGCACGGGTGCGTAACGCGTATAGAACCTACCTTTTACAGAGGAATAGCCTTTAGAAATGAAGATTAATGCCTCATAGTATTGCGACTCGGCATCGAGATGTAATTAAAGATTTATCGGTAAAAGATGGCTATGCGTCCTATTAGTTAGTTGGTAAGGTAACGGCTTACCAAGACATCGATAGGTAGGGGTCCTGAGAGGGAGATCCCCCACACTGGTACTGAGACACGGACCAGACTCCTACGGGAGGCAGCAGTGAGGAATATTGGGCAATGGAGGCAACTCTGACCCAGCCATGCCGCGTGCAGGAAGACGGCCCTATGGGTTGTAAACTGCTTTTATAC